>JAFLKM010000035.1 GCA_019163335.1 Desulfobulbaceae bacterium
AGCGGCTGGCCTTGGATCGTCAATAGTATTTCTTTGAATGCAACTTAGAATTAGCAAATAAAAAAGGATCCACATGACGACTTTACCTCAATGTCCACACTGCAGTTCGGGATATACATATGAAGATGGAAATATGTATGTGTGCCCGGAATGTGCCCATGAATGGCCAAAAGAGGCATTGGAAGAGGGGATGGATCAAAAACGTATTGTTCGGGATGCCAATGGAAACACCCTTCAGGACGGAGATACGGTCATTGTGATCAAAGGTCTGAAGGTAAAAGGTTCGTCCTCGGCCGTGAAGGTTGGAACCAAAGTAAAAAATATCCGTCTGGTTGAAGGTGATCATAACATTGACTGTAAGATCGACGGGTTTGGGGCAATGCAGTTGAAATCAGAATTTGTAAAGAAGGCATAGCTGTAAATAAAATTCCTTCAGATTGACTTCATTTTCAATGTTTGTCCAGTTCGGAAGTCAGGCTGGAATGTTCCTCAATCTTGCTGTCTGACTTTGCCCCCAAAATTGCTTCTTTTTTTAAGAAAGTACCTTTACAACTTTGCTCGAGTGGAATCCAGGCTGAATAGAATTGTTTCAATTCTATTCAGCCTTTTTTATTAGTTAAACATCCACGTTCGCTTCTAAAAGTCTGTAGTGGCATTATTTTTTCTGTTTCATCTCATGCTGACATCAAGGTCCATGGTAAGTTTTAATTTGCTTGACAGATTGACTGGATGGAGATAAATGTGCGTATGTTCAATAGCTTGTGTTGAAGTTTATATTCCGCAAAAAGCTGGCACAAGGGATGGCCTTTGTGCTGGAAAAAAAATAGAGATCAATTGATCTCAATCATCTTTAAAGGAGAAAATCATGAACAGAAACGAAAATTTGTATCAGGCCGAGACCGCCAAGAGTTCTGCGCAGTTTGCCAGTGATTTCGAAGCGGTTTGTAAGAAATATGCCTTTGTAATCAACAACAGTGACAGCATGTATATGAAAGAAACCTTTAGAGCACATGGCGGAGAGGTCCCTGATCATTTTGATCTGCATATGATGCAGGTATGTAAGCCTACCAAGGCCGATAAAAGTCTGACTGTAAACCCGGGTCGGGCGATTTTGATGCCAAAATTTGTCATGGTTTATACAAAAGGGGGCAAGACGCAGATTCGTTATATGAGTTTTAGTGAGGCTGATATTGCTGAAATGGTTCCTGATGATCCTAAGTTTCCTGCATCCCTTGCAGAAACCTATGCCAAAATCCGTTCAATGATAGATGAAGCGAGGTAAAGAGCTTTTAGAAGCGTACAGCTCTTATTTTCTATATGAGGGAACCTTTGAGAAAAAGCAGGACTTTCACCAGAAATTAAAGCAAGCAAAAATCCCGCACGCATGCTGCGGATATTCTGAGGATAGAATTTTGAATGCAAGGCAAAGACTGAGTGGAAAGCTAATTTTCAAGGTTCCCCATGACTATGGCGTGATGATAAATTTTTTCTCCATGCCATTAATCTCTTCAAATGAGACTTTCTATGTGGAAACTACTTCTTTCAATCAATAAAAAACTTTTCTGGGCCGTTCCGGCGATGATGCTTCTGGGGTTTCTATTTGGCCGGGTTGTTAATCAGGAAACAGTGAAGTCATTGAAATCGCTGATTATGCCGTTGACCTTTTTGATGGTCTATCCAATGATGGTCACTCTCAATATCAAGTCACTCAAAGATGGTATCAAGAATGTAAAACTGCAAGTGCTGACCCAGGTCATCAATTTTGGCCTTGTTCCTTTTATGGCCTATGGTTTGGGCCTCTATTTCTTCCCTGAGAATCATTATATGGCCCTCGGTTTGTTGCTGGCGTCCCTGCTTCCAACCAGCGGCATGACGATCTCATGGACCGGCTTTGCCAAAGGAAATATGGGCGCCGCCATCAATATGACGGTCATTGGTTTGACACTCGGTTCTCTGGCAACGCCATTTTATGTCAAGATGCTTATGGGGGCCAAGGTGAATATGGACATGATCATGGTCATAAAGCAGATTGGCTATATTGTTTTTATCCCCATGCTTCTTGGCTATATGACCCGTGCCTATTTCCTGAAAAAGTATGGTCAACAGGAGTTCAAGAAGACCTGGGCTCCTCGTTTTCCGTCACTTTCAACCATCGGAGTGCTGGGAGTTGTCTTTGTGGCGATAGCTTTGAAGGCAGATCAATTGTCTCAGGATCCATCGGTGCTCTGGCAGATTCTCCAGCCATTGCTCATCCTGTATGCGGCAAATTTTATCATTGGCACTGTGGTCGGGCGGTTATTTTTTCCCCGTGGTGACGCGATTGCCCTGGTTTATGGGACGGTGATGCGAAATCTCTCCATTGCCCTGGCCCTCTCCATTAATGCCTTTGGGGTACAAGGAGCAGACGCGGCCCTGGTGATAGCCGTGTCCTATATCATTCAAGTGCAGGCAGCCGCTTGGTATGTAAAATTTACAGATGTCTTTTTTGGCCCGGCCCCCGCAGAGAAATAGGCGAGATCGAGGAGAAAGGAAAGGACGGCGGATTTGTTGCTTCAGTCGGAAAGAGGAACGGCGTCCTGAGTGAGGGAATCAGGGCTGGTCGTAAGCCCGTGAGGGATAACTCGACTCCTGTCTGCCTTTTGAATGGATGTTGCGGGAGTTTTTTTAATAACGATCAAGATTGGTTTGAGCGGAAGGCAAGCAGGATGGAATGGTTCACCTATTCCATCCTGCTTTTTTGTTGGGGGTGATCAGGAACGCAGTCCGTGCAGGCGAATAAAATCCTGAATAAGTTTGCGGTCCGCATCCATCAATTCGCAGCGGATTTGTTTGCCGGCAAGGGCCGCCAAAGCGGGTGGCATCTGGGGTGGAATGCCGATGGCTTTTTCCACGGTTTCCCCGAATTTAGCCGGATGGGCGGTGGAAAGGCAAATGACCGGAATCCCTTCCTGCTGGTGGATGAGGGCAGCATGCACTCCTACGGCTGTGTGAGGATCAAGGATATATCCGTGTTCTTTGTAGAAGGCCTGAATGGTAGATAGAACTTCCGCTTCGGAGGCGGAGGTGGCGATAAAATCGCGCTTGATCTGATCGCAGGAGCTTGCGAGGTCAAGGCTGCCCGTTTCTGCAAACTGGTTCATTGCCTCTTTGGTGCGCGTTGGATTTTCATCGAGGAGGTAGTAAAGGTAGCGTTCGAAGTTGGAGGCGGCCTGGATATCCATGGAGGGACTGGAGGTGGCGACCACCGTGCCTAGCGAGTAATCGCCGCGCGCGACAAAGCGGGTAAGGATGTCGTTGGTATTGCTTGCCAGCAGCAGCTTGCGAATGGTGCCTTCGGGCAGCATTCGCTTGGCGATGTATCCGGCGAAGATGTCGCCAAAATTGCCGGTGGGGACGGCAAAATCCATGGCCTTGTCATGCTCGTGCCGATGGATGTGCAGGCAGCTATGGATGTAATAGACTACCTGGGCCAAGATCCGTGCCCAGTTGATGGAGTTGATCGCCCCCAGGCTGTACTGTTTTTTGAAGTCGATATCGTTGAAGATGGCCTTGACAATGGCCTGCCCGTCGTCAAAAGTGCCGCTGATGGCGATATTAAATACATTGGCGTCGGTGACCGTGGTCATCTGCAGCTCTTGGATGGGGCTGACTCGTTTGTGGGGATGGAGGATGAAGATGTTGATCTTCTCCTTGCCCCGCACTCCATAGATAGCAGCGCTCCCCGTATCTCCCGAGGTGGCCCCGATGATGTTCATGACAGCGTTATTTTTCTTGAGCAGATATTCAAAGAGATTCCCCAGAAATTGCAGGGCAACATCCTTGAAGGCAAAGGTCGGCCCATGAAAGAGCTCGAGGATATGGAGGTTCCCGTGGTGAATGAGTGGGGTGACGTCCGGGTGCTCAAATGTCGCGTAGGAGCGATTGATCAGCTCGTGCAGGTCACTGTTCGGGATGTCATCAATGAAGCGTGACATGACCTCAAAGGCCAGTTCCGGATAGGAAAGACCCTGCCAGGAGGCGAAGGTCTCACTGCCGATGCGGGGAATAGTGCGGGGTAGCAGCAGGCCGCCGTCTTCCGCCAGGCCCATTAACACGGCCTCGGTAAATGAAATGGGGCTGATGCCGCCCCTGGTGCTTATGTATTGCATAATGGTTTGTGTTCGGGAAGGAGTTTCCCTTGGGGGATGGGTTGCTGTTGCTTCAGGAAATCATGCAGGGGAATCTGTTGTGCAATCTCTGCGTTGGACTAAAAAAACTTGAGCGGGTGAAAGTTTTCCTGCGTTAGCATTTTTATTCGTGTTGATGCTGGCGCAGAAATTCTGCCCGGTCGAGCCATTTAATGGCGCCCTGAAGAGGATTATATGTTTTCAATACTAATTTGCCTGGCGTCATGCCATAGACTTTCCAGATCATAGAATTTTCTCTGTTCATGATAGAAAATATGAACGACTACGTCATCAAAGTCAAGAAGAACCCACATGCCTTCTTCCAGTCCCTCAGCATTTGAGGTGTTTGCCCGTTTTGCCCGCATTTCCTTCTCTATGGACTCAGCTAAGCCCTGGACATGCCTGGTCGATCTGCCGTTCATGATCACAAAATAATCGGTAAATGAGGAAATCCCTTTTACGTCAAGGATAACCAATTCTTCGGCCTTGGCGTCAATGGCTGCGTGGGCGCAAATCTTAGCCAGTTCCAGTCCACTCTTGTCTTGATACTCAGTCTTCAGTCGTTGCATAAATGTTGTGCCTCTGTGGATCCTTTGATTAAAGCTACTATTGATGGGTTGAGCCCTGACCGGGAGTAACGGTTCAATTTGTTACGGGTCAGAAATTTATGAGGTTATTATACCTTTTTTTCTTTTTTTATTCGCGGTGGAAATTCAAAGCTGATCTTTCCTTTTTTATCCAGAAGAAGAAAGGCGTCAAAGGGACGTTTTTTCTTGGAGATAAATCCTGAGATTAGCTCGGTTTTACCTTCGCTCAGAAGCTGGTGGATATGCTCGGGCTCAATGACTTTATTGAGAATAATCCTGCCGATCTGCAGGCCATTTGTCTTATCCCCATCCATTGCCGATGTTGACATGTAGGCCACGGGGGTTGCATGCACCGGGGTCCCGTCCACGGGTGAGTTGCCAAGACTGGGAGTAGCCATGATGGCCTTGGTGTCGAGATTATCTGTATTGTCGGTAAACAGAAACTCGATCTTCTTATCTTGGAGCCTGAGCGAGGCGGTAAAGGGTTTCCCCTGCTTGCTCCGGAAATCACTGAAAGGGCCGAGGGTTTCTCCCTGAAGCAGAGCGACGATTTCAGCCTCGCTCATCATCCGGCCGCCCATAATCTTACGAAGGGATATCTTGCCATCTTCGGAGACAAATGCGGTGGGGCTTACATAAAAATGGACATCGCCAACAGGACTGAATGGAGCCTCTACCTTGACCTCGGTCTGCTCAAAATTGCGGACCTGGGAGATGATACGCGCCGTTGTCTCCCTGATTTCGGCCATGAACTGCTGACGGGTAAACTTGCCATGCAGGATTTGATTGAGTTTGTGTTCCCATTCACCTGTCATCTCGGGGGAGGCAAGCAGTTCAATGTTCATCGCCTCGAGGAGGGCGAACAGCTCAAAGGCTTTGCCTGTGGGGGTAAGCTCCTTGCCCTCTCTGACCAGATATTTTTCTTTAAGAAGCTTTTCGATGATGGCGGCCCGGGTTGCCGGAGTGCCAAGTCCCCGTTCTTTCATCGCTTCGGCCAGTTCTTCATCCTCCACCAGTTTGTCGGAGTTTTCCATGGCTGAAAGCAGGGTGGCCTCGTTAAAACGGGCCGGAGGTTTTGTCTCTGCAGGGTCTTTGATGATTGAGGTACAGGTGATCACCGCTCCTTTCGGGATGGCGCTGAGTGCCGCGTTGGTACCTATCCCTAGATCACTGCCCTGGATAACCTCACTGCCGTAGATAGCTTTCCAGCCTGGATCGGTGAGGATCTTCCCTTCGGTGAGGAATGATTCAGCTTCAACTATTGAGATGCGGCGGGTGTTTAGATATCGTGCCGGCGGGAAAAAAACGGCAAGAAAACGCTGAACAACCATGGTGTAGATTTTCAGTTCAGGTTCGGTGAGGGTCTTGGGCAGGATTGTGGTGGGGATGATGGCGTGATGGTCGGAGATCTTCGCATTGTTAAAGATCAGCTTATCTGATTTGATGAATTTCTTTTCCAGGGCCATGGCGGAATATTTACCAAAGTCCCATTCGTTTTGGGTGCTGACCGTTTCCTTGACAATCTTCAGATAATCCTCCGGGAGGTGGCGGCTATCCGTTCGCGGATAGGTCAGCACCTTGTGTCGTTCGTACAGTGCTTGGGCCAATCCCAGGGTGTTCTTGGCCGAGAAACCAAAGCGGTTATTGGCTTCGCGCTGCAGAGAGGTAAGGTCATAGAGTTGCGGGGATCGCTCGCTGGTCTTTTTACTGGTCTCTTCTACCTGAGCCGGTTTGTTGCTGCATTGAGCCTGGATTTGATTGGCTTTTGCTTCATCCCATATCCGATCAGCCTTGGCATGGCTGTCTTTTTCGTCTTTGGTGAATTTTGGGTCGATCCACTTGCCTATATAAGATTCCTTATTCAGGCTGAAGGTGGCGAGCAGGTTGAAGTAGGTGCGGGGGATAAAGCTCAGTCGGGCTTGCTCACGCTTAACGATGAGTGACAGGGTGGGGGTTTGCACCCGACCGCAGGGAGTGAGGAAAAAACCACCTTTGCGGGAGTTGAAGCCGGTAAGCGCCCGAGTAGCGTTGATCCCAATCAGCCAGTCCGATTCGGAACGGCACAGGGCTGCATCTTCCAGAGGCAGCATCTCGGTGTTGTCGCGAAGATGGGCAAAGGCCTCTTTGATGGACTCCTTGGTCATGGATTGCAGCCACAGACGTTTGCAGCTTTTTTTAGCCACGGACTGATTCCAGACGTAGCGCAAGATGTATTTGAAGATCAGCTCTCCTTCACGGCCGGCATCACAGGCGTTGATGAGTTCTACGACATCCTTGCGGCGTATGAGTTGCTGCAGGGCATTGAGCTGCGTTTTGGTGCCTTCGAGCCCTTTGAGTGGAAATTCATCGGGAAGGATGGGCAAATTTTCAAGCTTCCATGCCTTGTATTTGGGGTCAATCTCCTCTGGAAATTCGATGGATACCAGGTGGCCAATGGCATAAGAAACAATGTACCGGTCACTCTCGTAATGGGTCTTGCTTTTTTCAAATTTGCCGGGCAAGGCGCGAACCAGATCCGCAGCCACACTGGGTTTTTCTGCAATAATAAGTGATTTGTCCGGCATTGTTTCCTGTTGGGTCAAGGTCATGAAAGAGAAACGGGTTGCCTCTTACGAAGAGGAACCGTTATTGAAAGTTGAGCCTGAATATTCGGGGTCAATCTATGGACTTTGCCCTGATCATGGCATGCGGATGACGACATTCCGAATACTAATAGTGTAGAAAAAAATGGATAAAAATAGTTCCTCTTCTATATGGCTGTTTCGCGTTTGTCAATTTTATTCGTGTTGAGGGGTTGCGTGAGGCTTCTGTAAAGGATGGTATTTTGAGTTTGAGCGGTGGTACGATTCAGTCTTTCTTCATCTATCTTGACAAGAGGTTCTTTCTGTGTTTTATATGGAATGTTGTATCGGGGTATGGGCGGGTGTAGCTCAGTTGGTAGAGCACAAGCTTCCCAAGCTTGGGGTCGCGAGTTCGAATCTCGTTGCCCGCTCCAGACATTCCAGGGTAGGTGACTGGACTGTGTAGTATTTTTTTCCGAGTTATATCATTTGTATCGTGCATGATGCAGGTGGCGTTAAAAGTGGGCTTGCCCACTTTTTTTATTTCCAATTCAGTTGAACAGGAAATAAACAAGTAGTTACAGTAAGATAATGTCTTTTATTCGGATATTTATGGCACCATAGAGCGGTTTAGCTGCTTTGGATTAATGCACTGGTGCTGTTGTGTCATAGTTTCTTTTGTGTGAAAATGTGGAAATGAGTGAGCCTGTTGTTGCAAGAGTCCAGACGTTTGCGGAGACCTTGTTGCCGTCCATGGGACTGGAACTGGTGGAGGTTCAGTTTCGTCTTGAAGGCCATGGCTGGGTGCTGCGTCTTTTCATTGATGGTAAGGACGGGGTCACCCTTGATGATTGCAGTCGGGTGAGTCGAGAGCTGAGTGATTATCTTGATGTTGAAGATCTGATTGCCCAAGCGTATCATTTAGAGGTATCTTCCCCTGGGCTTGAACGTGTGCTGCGCAATCTCGATGATTGTCAACGGAACATCGGCAAAAAAATCAAGGTCAAGCTGAGGGAAGATGTAGCCGACCAACGGGTCTTGATTGGGGCTCTCCGTCAGGTCGAAGGTGAGACTGTCGAGATTGTTCTCGAAGATGGGACCCAATGTCAGATTGCCTGGGATCAAATTCGTAAGGCTAGGCTGTCTTTGTAGGCATTGTCTATATAGACGCATGGCCAAACGAGAGTGCGCGCTGTTTGTTAACGGTTGCTAAATAAAAATGTGAGATGCCCATGGGGGTAGCCCTTGCTGTTTGAACTTATTCCATTGGAAATAAGTTTGTTTGACATAATGATGGGGAATAAGAATGCTATCTGATTTAAAGCGTATAATCGACCAGATCAGTAGAGATCGAGGGTTTGACAGAAAACTGTTGATTGAGGCCATTGAAGAGGCCGTTCAATCGGCTGCCAGAAAAAAACTGGGCAGCAGGCGGGAGATTGAAGTCCGATATAATGAGGAGTATGGCGAAGTCGAGGTCTTCCAGTTTCGTACTGTTGTTGAAGAGGTTATGGACGAACAGACGGAGATTGATTTTGTTTCTGCTCAGTTGCTTGATCCTGATGTTCAGCTGGATGATGAACTTGGCGAAAAAATGGATAATATTGCCGATCTCGGGAGAATTGCTGCTCAGTCTGCAAAGCAGGTAATTATCCACAAGATGAAAGATGCCGAACGTGATGTTATTTACGAGATGTTTCAGGATCGTATCGGCGAGGTGGTCAGCGGGATTGTCCAACGTTTTGAGCGGGGCAACATGATTGTCAATCTTGGTCGTACGGATGCCATTCTGCCCAAGGATCAGCAGATACCCAAAAGGTCTTTCAAGCAGGGAGACCGGGTCAGGGCGTATCTGGTTGATGTCAGGAGAGGGACGAAAGACGCCCAGCTTTTACTCTCCAGAACCCATGACTCCTTTCTGGCCAAACTCTTTGAGATGGAAGTCCCGGAGATCGCTGAAGGGATTGTGAAAATAATGGGAGTGAGCCGTGATCCAGGGTTTCGCGCCAAGATTGCGGTCAGCTCAACCGAGACCGATGTTGATCCGGTTGGCGCCTGTGTGGGCATGAAGGGGTCGCGGGTACAGAATGTTGTGCAGGAGTTGCAGGGAGAGCGGGTTGATATCGTGCCCTGGAGCCCTGATCCGGCAAAATATGCCTATAACGCCCTTGCTCCAGCCCAGGTCAGCATGGTGATGGTGGATGAAGAGGCTAACTCGTTGCTGGTTATTGTCCCTAACGATCAGTTATCCCTTGCCATTGGCCGTCAGGGTCAGAATGTCCGGCTTGCCGCCAAGCTTCTTGGCTGGCGTATTGATGTGAAAAGCGAGCAGCGCTATGCAAATCTCGAAGATCCTGGCTATCAGTCCTTGCTTGCTATCAATGGCATTGAAGAGGCCTTGGCCGATCAATTGTTTTCCAGAAATATTCTCTCAACAGCCGTTCTTGCAGAGGCTGCCATTGAGGATTTGACAGTATTGCGTGCCATTGGTGAGGAGCAGGCCGTGTATCTTATTCAGGCTGCAAGGAAAAGCCTTGGAATGGACCCCGATGCTCCCATCGAGAGAAAAAAAGCTGGCCAGGAGCCTTTAATAGAAGAGCAGCCACTGGATGATGCACCTGTAGTGGAGCCTGTAGCCGAAGATAAAGCGGCAGAGGAATCTCCGGAAGTTGATGCGGCTGAAGATTCGGTTATTGAAGAACGTGATAAGCCTGATTCGCAGGAGTAAGTCTTGTACAGATCCTGTTCGCACCTGTTGTGTTTGTAGAACAAAGGCTTTTAAAAAAACATTACATCGTTTTGTTCTGGAGAATGACAGTCCGGTTCAGGATATATGTCAGAGAAAAACGGGTAGAGGGGCTTATTGTTGTCCGAAAGAGAGCTGCCTTGCGGTTTTTCTGAGTCAGCAAAAAAGATGGAAAAAGGCCTTGAAGGTAAAAAATGTTTTTGTGGCCTTGAAGAGTTGAGAGAGATAAAAAGCGCTGGAACAAGGAAAGACGGGAGTAAGGAATGAGTAAGGTAAGGATTTATGAGTTGGCAAAAGAGGCCGGCATGAGCAGCAAAATGCTGACTGAGAAACTGCTGGAAAAAGGGTATGATATCAAAGGACCCAGTTCGACAGTTGAAGACGACATAGCCGAGAAAATCCGGAAGACAGTGTTGCAAAGCTTGAAGGTTGAACCTGCCCGAAAGAAGTCTGTTGCTGAAGAAGCAGCGGTCACGACCCGTCGGACAACGGTAATCCGTCGGCGCCCCATCATTGAACCGGTGGTGGAAGTAATGGCTGAGGTCGAGGTTGTGGCCGAGACTGTTTCTGAGGAATTAATTATTGCTTCAGTGCCCGAACAGCCGCATGTTGAACCAGAGAGTCTGCCCTCACAGGTGTCTCAAGAAGATCTTGTAACTCAAGAAGTTCAAAAAGCCGCCGTAGAAGTAGTACCAGAGACTCCGCGAGAACCTGTTGCTCCGGTGGTTGTGGATTTTACGGAACAGAATAAAGAACTGCGCCAGGAAGTGAGGTCGGTTCCTTTCAAGAGTGAGAAAAAACAGGTGGTGCATGAAGACCGTGACCAGGCAGTCCGGAAAGGGTTGGCTCGTGTTGTCGGAAGTATCGTTATGCCGGTTGAAGAAAAATCCCAGGTCGTAGAAAGGCCACGGAAAAAGACGGAGCGACCTGCTGCCGCTGGTACATCTCGTCCGCAAGCCCCGGCCTCCAAGCCTGCAACTGTCGCCGCACCTCTTACTGATGCAAGTAAGGGCAAAAAGAAAGGGAAGCGTGATGGTGAAACTGAGGATGTTGATCAGAAGAAGGGAGGTGCCTGGAAGGCTGACAAGTTTGGCCAGAAGGGAAGGGGAAAAGTACAGGTCACTCGCTTCGGTGATGAGTTCAGCAGTGTGTCTGGCAAGCGGGGAAAAAGATCGCGTGGACGGATTGAGCGCAAGGTGATTCAGCCCGCCGTTGAGATGAAGGCAATCAAGAAACGGATAAAGGTTATGGAGACGATCAGTGTGGCTGATCTTGCTCATCGGATGGGCGTTAAATCCAATGAGATTATTGCCAAACTGATGGGATTTGGGGTGATGGCTACCCTCAATCAGGCCCTGGATGTTGATACCGCAACCCTTATCGGAGCCGATTTCGGGTATGAAGTTGAACAGGGGATTACTGAAGAGATTGGAGTACAGCAGCTCAATGAACTGGAAGGTGGAGGTGAAATGCTGCCACGTTCTCCTGTTGTGACGGTTATGGGGCATGTTGATCATGGCAAGACCTCAATTCTTGACGCGATCCGGAAGACGGATGTCGCAGACGGCGAGGCCGGTGGAATCACCCAGCATATTGGTGCGTATCATGTAACTTCCAGTGCTGGCGATGTGACCTTTGTCGATACTCCTGGTCATGCTGCCTTTACCGAGATGCGTTCGCGTGGCGCTCAGATCACCGACTTGGTCGTCCTTGTGGTTGCCGCTGATGACGGGGTCATGGATCAAACCCGTGAAGCTATTCGGCATGCACAGGCGGCTGGAGTGCCCATACTGGTAGCGGTTAACAAAATTGACAAGGACAATGCCGACCCGGATCGGGTCAAACGAGAGTTGTCTGATTTTGGTCTTGCGCCAGAAGAGTGGGGCGGTCAGACCATGTATTGTGAAACTTCTGCCAAAAAGAATATCGGAATAGACACCCTTTTGGAGAGCATTCAGCTCCAGGCTGAGATCCTCGAACTTAAGGCCGATGCAACAAGAAAGGCAAGGGGACGGGTAGTTGAGGCCAAACTCGACAAGGGACGGGGCCCGGTTGCCACCATTCTGGTCCAGGAAGGAACCTTGAGGACTGGTGATTATTTTGTAGTGGGTCAGTATAGTGGTAAGGTTCGAGCACTGATAAATGACAAAAATAAACCTGTAGAGTCGGCTGGGCCTGCTATCCCAGTTGAAGTCCAAGGACTGACCGGGGTTCCTCAGGCAGGCGATGAGTTTATCGTTGTCACTGATGAGAAGATGGCCAGAAGCGTAAGCCAGGCCCGTATTTTGAAAGCCCGTGAACTTGAACTTGCTGCCGGCTCCAAGGTTTCTCTCGACAGGTTGTTCGAGAAGATCAGTGAAACCGAGATTCAGGAGTTGCGGGTTGTCCTGCGTGCAGATGTTCAGGGAACCCTTGAAGCCTTTTGCTCCGCCGCTGAGAAACTTTCCACTGATGCAGTGAAAGTGCGTATTCTGCACGAAGGTACTGGAACCATTACTGAATCTGATATTTTGCTGGCATCAGCCTCTGATGCCATTATTATCGGTTTTAATGTACGTCCAACAACCAAGGTGAAGGAGCTGAGTATCCGTGAACATGTTGATGTTCGCTCATACGATGTTATTTATCATGCGTTAGATGATATCAAGAAGGCTATGGTCGGGATGCTGGAGCCTACCTTTGTTGAGGAAGTTATTGGAAATGCTGAAGTTCGTCAGCTCTTTCATGTGCCCAAGGTTGGGACTATTGCTGGATGTCAGGTCACGGATGGAAAAATTACCCGTAAATCCTCGGTGCGTGTTATTCGGGACGGTGTTGTGGTGTTTACTGGAAAGATTGGATCATTGCGAAGAATCAAAGACGATGTCAAAGAAGTCCTCGCCGGATATGAATGTGGTATCGGGATTGATAATTTTAATGATCTTGTAGAGGGTGATACGCTCGAGGCCTTTGTCATGAATGAAGTGGAGGCAAGCCTGGAAAGCTAGAGATGGCGTTTAAACAGCTTTTTCTTCAGCGTTACTTGAGGCGGTTGCTGTTACGCTACGAATCTAAATTCTGTAGAGGCTTTTCGTATTTATCATGCACAATCCTAAAGAGACATTAAAATCCATCGGCCTGGGGGCAAGGGCTGAGACAAAACGCTCGGTGCGGGTGGCTGAAGCTATTCGTAACGAGCTCTCCATGCTGCTGCTGCTCAAGGTACAGGACCCAAAACTTGCTGAAGTAACTGTTTCCCGGGTTCAGTTGGCTGAGGATCTGCAATATGCGCGTGTATTCTTTACAGTTCCCGGTGACAAAAAAAGACAGGCGGATGCAGAAGAGGGATTGCAGAGAGCAAAAGGATTTATGCGGAGCTCTCTGGCGAAGGTGTTGAATATGCGCTATACACCGGATCTTCACTTTGTCTATGATCACCAGGTGGAGAAGGTCGGAGAGATAGAGAGGCTTCTGCAGGAGATTGCCAGGGAAAGGGAGGGGAATGATGAAAGTGGTTCCTGAAGATATCAGTAGAATTATTCGGAACACTGATAACTTTGTGCTCATGACGCATCTCCATCCCGATGGAGATGCCTTAGGATCACTGTTTGCTTTGGCGGATATTCTAGAAAGTCAGGGGAAAAAAGTGTTTCGCTATCTGGAAGATCCCTTGTCTCATTTGTATGAATTTTTACCCGGCTGTCATCTTGGTCAAACAGATCTTGCCGCCTTGCAGACCTTTGTTGCTGGAGCTAATGGCAATATAGCCGCTATTTCATTGGATTGTGGTGATTGTGATCGATTGGGACGTGAAAAAAGAGAGCTATTGAATCTGCATCCATTTCTGGTGATTGACCATCATCGTGGTCACCGTGAGTTTGGTGATTATCGCTGGCTTGACGCCCATCGTTCTTCCACTGGTGAGATGGTCTATGAGTTGGCAATGGAGTTGGATGTTGAGCCTTCATACATTGCTGCATATAATCTTTACGTAGCAATTTCCACGGATACTGGATCTTTTCGCTATGAAAATACCAGCCCCAGAACCTTGCAGATAGCAGCTGAACTGGTGAAAAGTGGGGTCCGTCCCGAAGAAGTTGCGGGATATGTGTATGACAATTTCACCTTGCAGCGTTTGCGTCTCATGGAGCAGGTGCTGGCAACATTGCAACTGTTTGAAGCTGATCAGTTAGCCTTTATTACCGTAACGAATAAGATGCTAGCTGATTGTGGGGCAATGCGTGAGGATGCTGAAGGGTTTATTAATTATCCTCGGGCACTGCGTACAGTAAAGGTTGCTGTTTTCTTGAAAGAAACACCAGAAGGTGGTGTTTCTGTCAGCTTGCGAGCTAAGGGTGGATGTGATGTCGCCGAGGTCGCCGCAGATTTTGGTGGTGGCGGGCATCGAAATGCAGCTGGTTTTCGCTTAGCTGACCAGAAAGTGTCAGAAGTCCAGGATCAGGTTTTACAAGCCCTTAAGAAGGCCTTGGGGTGAGCACAGAAGTCAGTCCTGGCCACCTTGTCTTACCAGAAAAGTCGGGAAGTATGGAAGATCCTTTCGAGGCCGCGATTTTCGTTATTGATAAACCCGCTGGTCCAACCTCTTTTAAGATGGTCAGTGCAGTAAAGAGGGCTCTCCACTTAAAAAAAGTTGGGCATGCTGGTACCCTTGATCCTTTTGCCACAGGTTTGCTGATTATCTGTGCGGGCCGACCTGCTACTCGCCTGATTTCGAAGATGATGGATGGGCAGAAAGAGTATTTGGCCACACTTTGTCTTGGTATTGAGACGGAAACTTTTGATCCTGAGGGAGCTATCGTTCAGCGTAGTCCCGTTGGTGAATTAAAGGCCGATAAAATTGAAGAATGTCTCAGTTCGTTTCGCGGGGCACAACTGCAGGTCCCACCGATATATTCAGCCTTGAAACATCAGGGAAAACCGCTTTATCACTATGCTCGTCAAGGTATCAGCATTGTGAAGGAGCCTCGTCCGGTTTTTATTGAAACTCTGGAAAGATCGGACAATGGCCGCGATCTCTCGGGGGACGATGCTCATCTTACCTTGCGAATCGTTTGCAGCAAGGGAACATATATACGAAGTCTGGCCTATGACATAGGCCGTTCTTTGGGCTGTGGGGCTCATTTGATTCAGTTACGAAGAACAAGAAGTGGTTGTTTTACCCTGGATAATTGTGTACCTGGTGTTGAACTTTTGTTGCCCGATGCTCGTCAACGCTTATTGGCAAAGGCCCTATCTGTTGACGATTTGCTTAATCTATTGTAATAAGAGCGATATTGATCCTGTAGTGATAATAGTTGATAGGGATATTTTTTTTGAAATATATCCTTTGGAAGGGAAAAAACCCTTAATGACAAAAAGTCTTTAGATAAAGAACGAGGAGGCCCATTTTGGCACAGTCAGCAGTAAAAAAACATGAAATTATTGAGAAATTTAAGGTTCATCCCACCGATACAGGTTCATCAGAGGTACAGATAGCCCTTCTTTCTGATCGGATTAAATATCTTACTGAGCATTTCAAAACGCACAGCAAGGACCATCATTCTCGTCAAGGACTCTTGAAATTAGTTGGCCAGCGACGGAGTCTCCTTGATTATCTGAAACGAAAAGATGTGAGTAAATATAAAACTGTTATTGGTGAGCTTGGTATAAGAAAATAACAGAATTAAATTGACATGGGTGAACAAAGTATTTGAACATCCCTGATCATTTTTTTAATTCCAGGTTTGGGCATTACAAGTGCGCACTTTTTTTGGGTATGCGTGTTTGGAGTACACAGGGTATTTTTGCTGAAATCCAGGATGCAGGGTGCGTTGTGCGTACCAAAAAAAGCGGCTGTGTTCGCACAGATGGAGAATGTATGGTTAAGAAAGTAGAAATTGAGATCGGTGGCAAGATAGTAACTATTGAGACAGGGAAGCTCGCAAAGCAAGCTTCTGGATCTGTAGTGGTTCAGTGTGGAGAAACCATTGTTCTTGTAACGGCTGTTGCAGATAAAGAAAACAAACCTGAACTTGGTTTTTTGCCATTGACCATTGAGTATCAGGAGAAAATGGCAGCAGTGGGCCGAATCCCCGGAAACTATTTTCGAAGAGAAATCGGTCGTCCCAGTGAACAGGAAGTACTAACGTGTCGTATTATTGATCGACCATTACGTCCTCTCTTTCCCGATGGATATTGTTCTGAAACTCAAGTGATTGCCACTGTCCTGTCTGCTGATCAGCAAAATGATCCCGATGTTCTTGCTCTTATAGGTGCTTCCTGTGCTCTGACACTGTCTGATATTCCTTTTGATGGCCCAATAGCTGGAGCCCGGGTTGGATATGTCGATGGAAAGTATATCTTAAATCCCACCAGGAATGAGCTGAAAACCTCCCGCCTAGATATTATTGTGGCATGTACTCGGAAAGCTGTCGTGATGGTAGAAGGTAAGGCGGATGCCCTGAGTGAAGAAGATGTGCTGTCGGCAATCTTTTTTGCTCATGAGCAGATACAACCTCTACTTGACGTTCAGGATCAACTCCGTTCGACAAATGGTCGTGTTAAACGAATCGTTCAGCCGCCAGTTATTGATGACGTTTTGATGGGTAAGGTAATAAGTCTTGCCGAGGAAGGAATGCAGGCGGTTATTGCAATTGCTGACAAAATGGATAGAGCTCAATTCTATGATCAGCTGAAGGCCAAAGTTGTAGCAGAATTGAATGAGGATGGTACGCGAGGCAAAGAGATAAGTAATTTATTATCTATGTATAAGAAGAAAGCAATGCGTGCTAAGATCGTTGAAGATGGTGTTAGAATTGGCGGGCGTGCCTTTAACGAGGTCCGGGCTATCAGTTGCGAAGCTTCTTATCTTCCGAGAACTCATGGATCTGCTCTTTTTACCCGTGGTGAGACTCAGGCCTTGGTAACTGCTACTCTCGGAAGTGAGCGAGATCAGCAGCGTGTTGAAACCTTAGAAGGGGAACAGTCTAATCGCTTTATGCTGCACTACAACTTTCCTCCGTATTCTGTAGGTGAGGCGAGGGGAATGCGTGGTCCTTCACGAAGAGACATCGGCCACGGAACTTTGGCCATGCGTGGATTGAGCGCGGTCCTTCCCACGGAAGAGGAATTTCCCTACTCTATCCGAGTGGTTTCAGAGGTTTTGGAATCAAATGGCTCCTCTTCTATGGCTACTGTTTGCGGTGGAAGTATGGCCATGATGGATGCAGGAATCCCCCTTAAAAAACCTGTCTCTGGCATAGCCATGGGGCTCATCAAAGAGGGTGGTAAGGTTATAATCCTTTCTGATATTCTTGGCGACGAAGATCATCTTGGAGATATGGATTTCAAGGTTGTTGGTACAGAGGACGGAGTTACTTCTCTGCAGATGGATATCAAGATTGATGGCGTTGATCGTGATATAATGGGTAAGGCCTTAGCTCAAGCTAAGGAAGGACGAATACATATTCTTGGTGAAATGGCTAAAAGTATTTCCATGTCTCGTGCCAATGTATCTGACCATGCGCCAAAATATTACACTCATAAGATTAATCCAGATAAAATTCGTGATATTATCGGGCCAGGTGGTAAAATTATTAAAGAACTTTCTGCTGAATACGATGCCAAAATCGAAGTTGATGACACCGGAATGGTAAAGATGTTCTGCAACAATACTGAAAATGCCAATGCCCTTGTGGAAAGAGTTAAACAGATTACTGCCGAGGTTGAGGTTGGAGCTGTTTACAAGGGGATCGTCAAAACCATCAAAGATTTTGGCGCTTTTGTTGAAATTATGCCAGGAACAGATGGATTGGTTCATATCTCTGAGCTTGATGTTAAGCGTGTCGAGAAAGTGACAGATGTGGTTAATGAAGGTGATGAGATAGAAGTGAAGGTTTTGGAGGTTGATAACCGAGGTCGTATTCGCTTAAGTCGAAAGGCTTTGATGTAGTCTTTACAATCTAAGTTTCCTTGATTTTAAAAAGGTCGTTTCTTTAAAAGAACGACCTTTTTTTATTGTAAGTTAGCGTAGCAAGAGTATTCGAATAAAATCGAATACAAGTAACTTGTCTAAAAGAAAAATGAAATTCTAAAAAATAGTATGGCGGGGTGGGATAAGTGAAAGATGTGATTTTAAAGTTTTGCTGGATAGATCCTGCGCAAAGCGATGATCTTGAATTGCCTCGTTACTACTCAGCACATGCTTCTGGTCTGGATGTCTCTGCTGCAATAACCGAAACTCAGTCCTTGATTCCTGGTCAGATCCATTTGTTTCCCACCGGCTTCGCTGCTGCTATTCCTATTGGATATGAATTACAGGTGCGACCTCGAAGTGGTTTGGCGATCAAGCATGGTGTGACGGTGATTAATAGTCCTGGAACTATTGATGCAGACTATCGGGGAGAAGTCCGTATCGCACTGATTAATCTTGGAAAAGAACCTTTTCTCATTAATCGAGGGGATCGTATCGCTCAACTTGTGTTGGCGCCTGTGGTACGACCACAAATAGAGTTAGTGGGAAAACTCGATACCACAAAGCGCGGTAACGGCGGATTCGGCCACACGGGGAAATAG
This sequence comes from Desulfobulbaceae bacterium, assembly GCA_019163335.1. Taxonomy (GTDB): domain Bacteria; phylum Desulfobacterota; class Desulfobulbia; order Desulfobulbales; family Desulfocapsaceae; genus UBA2270. The sequence continues at coordinate 18,614 of JAFLKM010000035.1, forward strand.
GGATGTTTTTTTCAGTTCTTGGCAGTGGCAGTCAAGGAAATAGTATCTACATTGAGTCAGGGGCCACCTCGATTCTAGTTGACGCTGGTTTTCCCGGCAAAGAGATAGCGTCCAGACTCCAGTTAATTGGTCGCTGCATAGAAGATCTGGATGCTATTTTTGTCACCCATGAACATCACGATCATATACATGGTGTAGGGGTCCTTTCTCGCCGTTGTCAAATTCCTGTGTATAGTAATTATAAAACGATTAAAGCTGGAGAGAAACTCCTGGGGAAATTGTTAAAATATTCTGAGTTTGAAACGGGTGGGAAAATTGAGATCCAGGAACTTCAGATTCGTTCCTTTGCAATCTCCCATGATGCGGCGGATCCAGTAGGTTTTTGTATTAATAACGGGGAAACCATGATTGCATGCTGTACCGATACGGGTAAAGTCTCACGTCTTGTGCAGCAAAGGTTAACAGGGTGTAATGCCTTAATTTTGGAATTCAATCATGATCTTCAAATGTTAAAGGAAGGGCCTTACTCACCTGCCTTGCAACAGCGTGTTCGTTCTGATCATGGCCATCTGTCCAATAAGGACGCTGCTGATTTTTTACAAACTCTCGTTCATGATCAATTACACTATGTAGTTCTGGCTCATCTCAGTGCCACAAACAATCATCCAGACTTGGCTATGACGGCAGCAAGAGGTGTCATAGAGAGTGAAACTAAAACGAAACTGAAACTTCTAGTCGCGGCACAGAATGTACCATTAGAGCTTGTATGTGTGGAGAAATGAGCAAATCAAGTCCCACGATAGAATCGTTTTATAAGTGGATGTTATCGAGGCAGGATTATTCGCTGCTCTCTTTCTATATCTGGATTCTCCTTGTAAAGGAGCAGAGTCTTGCCAATAAGTTGAACGAGTGTGCTTTCAGTTACCTGTGGCATTAACTCCGCCGCTTCATCTTTACTGATATTGCTATTGTTGCCGATTTTGACTTTGATCAGCTCTCTTGTGAAGAGTTCTTGTCGAGTAGCTTTGACGACGTTGTCAGTCATTCCCTCTTTTCCTATGCAGACCAAAGGGGTAAGGTGATGCCCTAGTCCCTTGAGGACTTTTTTTTGCTTTCCCGTTAACGTTAAGGGAACATGTTCAATGTCTTTCGTCATTTCTCTAATGTCCTTGGAGGAAATAAATCAGTTGATTGAGTAGTTAATGTTGTTTTGTAGGTAAGCGATTTTTATACTGGAGAACAATGAAAAATTTTGTCAGTTCCATACTAATAGAAAAGCCTCCTGTATCGTGAACCGATCAGAGACACGAAAAGGAGGCGCATAAAAAAAATAATCATATGAATGTATTTGTGACTTTCATATGATATAGATTTCAAGAGGTTACCGTAAACACCTTCCAAGGAATTCTTCACTGTCTTTGAAGTAATATTTTTACTCCCAAAGCGTGCGGTAATGAAATTGGTATAGTTTATACTAGGGATTGAAGGTGAATAACAAGTCCTCGTATCGAGTAATTTTTGTGGTTCAAAAATAGATATTTGATAATTTGTAGTTAGAAAATATATTTAAGACTCTGCGTTAAACTGCGCTCATTCTCAATCCGTAGTATTCTTATAGTCAATTATTAAATTTAGACATCTTTAATTTTGAGGCGTTTTCCTGGTAGAATTACATTCGACTGAAGATTATTTAATTGTTTTATTTGTATGGGTGACAATTTGAACTCCTTGGCTATGGTCCAAAGTGTATCTCCATCCTGAACTTCATACCAGCTGAGCTTTGATTTATTGTTATCTACTGTTTGTATTGAATTGATAGTTACTTTGGAAACGTTGTCATGTGTTTGCAGTTTTTTAATCTGTGTGGCCAAAATAGTAGGAGTGTATGTTTTCTGGTCTTTAGGTGTAGACGCACTGATTAGATTTTCTTCGACGGCGGGTTGACTAGATTTTTTTGGATCTGGATAGAGAGAAAGTTTTTGACCGACATTTATCTTGCCGCTTTCAGGTAGATTGTTCCAAGAGGTGATCAGTTCGACTGGTACTTTATATTTACGGGCGATCTGTAAAACAGACTCACCTTTCTTGACTTGGTGGAGAACGATGTTTTCCTGGGGAGCACTTGCTGCGACAGCTTTATTACTCCCTTCAGCCAACAGTTGGTATCGGACAGTTTGAAAGGGAATTCTTAATCGTTGGCCGGAAGCAAGCTTTGGACTGCGCAAATTGTTGACCTTGAGCAGGGTTGTTGTATTGATATCGTAACGACTGCAAACCTGAGCAATGCTTTCTCCTTTTGAGGTAATATGAGTTTTATAATCTGTAGAGACGATTTGATGTAGTCTGGAAAGATTTTTGCTTGCGATGTCTTTTGAACCTGCAGGGATTTTAATCTGGTGGGTGCTTTGATTCAGCGGGGTTTTATTTGAGCATAACTCTGGGTTCAAAAGATCAATGGTCTTGCGGTCACAATTGCTTATCAGGGCTGCTGCATCAAAAGTAAGGCCTGGCCCCACCTCCAGGGTGTCATAGCAGTAAGGCTCTTCTAATTGAACATCCTTAAAGCCATATTTTTCTGGATTCTTTGCGATGATAATCGAAGCGATGAGTTTAGGAACATAACGCTTCGTTTCCATTGCGAGGTAGTCATTTTCAGCGAGTGACCAGAAATCTGTGACATTATATCGTTCCAAGCCCTTGCTGATTTTCCCGGGACCCGCGTTGTAGGCAGCAACAGCAAGATGCCAGTCGCCAAACTCATCATAGAGATTGGACAAAAATCTGACAGCTGCTTTCGTCGATTTCATAGCTTCGCGCCGCTCGTCGATATATTTATTCATCCTCAGGTTATATTGGGAACCTGTCCCCGGAATAAATTGCCAGAGGCCAGATGCGTTAGCTTTTGAATATGCCTTTTGGTTGTAGCCGCTTTCAATCATCGCCAGGTAAGCGAGATCTTCAGGAAGCCCCGCATCCTTAAGTTCTTTTTGCATCATTGGCAGATACTTACCTGAACGGCTCAGCCAGATCGCAAAACTTTTTTTCTGTTGGTTTTGGAAAAGTTCCAGATAAGCCTGAACTTGATTGTTAATAACAATGGGAAAATCAGAAAAATTTGTATCAGGGAATAGATTCTTATTTAAAGAAGAATTGCTGGACCCGCTCCAGTTCCCTGCGCGACGGAGTGCCTCTAATTCAGTGGAAATATCTGAGTCAGGATCTTCGGCATCGGCCGGAGCTGAACTTATGAGTTCCTGGTCATTGGAAAGGTGGTGATCAGCTGATTGATGTACATCAGCACAAGCGGAAAGAAACAGGGGAGGAAAGAGCAACGCACATATGCTCAAACATCTTATAAGGAGCTGAGTCATAAGAAAAGTCTTTATGTTGTAGGGCTTTTTCAGGTGTGTTGGGCACTTGAAATCAGAAAAGTATACAAAACTTCATTGTACTCTGCAGAGTAACAAAGTACATTCGCACCCAAGTTTAAAGTTTATTATTTAAACTCTAAGCAATACGTATTTGCAAGTAAAATATGGTAACCGGGTTGTCAAAGTTTTCAATGCCATTTTATAATTAGTAGAAAACATTACTGAAAATCACACTGTTGTTAGTTGTTCTTCATTTATTATGGTTAAGAAATTATTTTTTCTGTCAATTTTCCTGCTATTGTTAGGAGGGGGTGGCGCTGCTTGGTGTTACTACTGGTTTGTCGTTCTGCACCCAGGTGTTGAGATTGAACCAGATAACATTCAGCGTATCTTGGGAAGGGAAACCCCTGTTTTTTATAGTGATGGCACTACCAGGCTTGGAGTTTTTTTTGATCAGGCTCATCGGCAATATGTGAATTTTGAGGAGATTCCTAAAGATTTTGTCAATGCCCTTGTGGCTTCAGAAGACAATAGGTTCTTTTTTCATTATGGTTTTGATCCATTTGGCATAGCCAGGGCAGCTTTTAAAAATTATCAGGTTGGGCGAGTGGTGCAAGGGGGAAGTACCCTTACTCAGCAGACGGCAAAAAATCTTTTTAAGCGAAGTGGGCGATCCTATCAGGCTAAAATAAAAGAACTGCTCTTTGCCTTACGATTGGAATATTATTATTCTAAAGAAAAAATTTTCGAATTTTATGCAAATCAGTTTTATGTAAGTGGAAACGGCCATGGTTTGGGTATTGCTGCCAGGTATTATTTTAATAAACCGGTAGGTGAATTGTCGTTGATCGAGTCAGCTTTTATCGCAGGAAGTGTTAAAAAACCCAATTTTTACAATCCCTTTATTAAAAAAACTGAAGAATCCGCAATAGAAGCACAAAAAAACGCCAATATTCGAATGCGATATGTTTTAGAAAAAATGCACGAAGCGGGGGTTATCACAGAGCCACAATTCCAGGAGGCCGTTTCCAGCGAGCTTTTGTTCCATCGTGGCACAATCGGGTATGCTCAGGATTATGTGATGGATATGGTAACTGATGCTGTCTCGACCGTGGAAGTTCAAGACGCCTTGAAAGAAAAAGGAATCGATAACCTGGCCACTTCCGGTTTGCACGTTGTGACGTCTGTTGATGAGAGTTTACAAAAACAGACGCTCTATTCTCTCCGTCAAGAACTTTCACGCCTGGATGTTCGGTTGCGTGGTTACGATCGGGGTGAAGTCCAACAGGAATTGCAACGACTTGACTATGTCGGGGATATGGCTCTGAGAAAGAAGGCCTTTCTTTTTGGTACAATAGGAAAAATTTCCCGAGATACTACGAAAGGGAAGCCTTCAGTCCAGATTGAGGTGGATCTTGGAAGTAAGCTGGGATCTGGGGTTATACAGGAGCAGGGACTTATGGGGTTGCTTGCCGCCCAAATGAAATGGAAGCAGGGGCGCTGGAATGATGCCACGGTGAAGGATCTCCCTCTGTTGTTGTCCGAGTTAAAGGAAGGAGATCGTGCCTGGGTGAGTGTCCGGGAGATTTCTGCTGACGGAGAAGTCTCCCTTGAGTTAGAAAAATTTCCTAAGGTTCAAGGGGGTGCCTTGATCATTCAGGATGGCCTTATTAAAGCGATGGCGGGTGGTGTGGAGAATCGTTTCTTTAATCGGGCCATTTCTGCCAGACGAACCATGGGGTCGGCCTTTAAACCTTTTGTCTACACTGCCGCCTTGCAGCTTGGTTGGAATGCAACGGATCTGTTGAGTAATAAAAGAGACGTTTTTGTTTTTCACAGGCAACCCTATTTCCCGAGGCCTGATCATAAAAGTGATCACAGCCAGGTCTCGATGAGCTGGGCTGGTGTTCACTCTGAAAATCTTGCATCTGTCTGGCTCTTATATCATTTGTGTGATCATTTGAATATGATACAGTTTCAGGATGTTGCCTCTCATGTAGGCTTGGCACCCCAAGCCCTCAATGGTAAGACGGATTCATATGAGACTTATGCCGCGCGCATCAGGGATCGATACGGTATTCTTGTTAATCGTTCGGTGCTTGAGAATGCTGCTTTTGATCAGGCTGTTACTCGCCTGGAAACAGATTTTATCTTTGAAAATCGTCTTCCGGAGTATTCTGTCATAAAAAAACTTCATTATGGATTGATGGCAGCAGGGACAAGTTCCGAGCTTGATGATCAGTTGGGCGAAAAAGGTTTGACGGAAAAAGAGAGGCAGGAAATCTATTTGCGAAAATCTCTTCTTGTGGGCCAAAGTTATCTTGGCTTAGTTGATCTACAGCAGGATTTGATGTCATTTCGACGAGATGTCGAAGATTCTTGGAATTCTCCCGACTATTTTGCAAGCCGTGAGAATCAAGGGAAGCCCACATTGTATTATGACCCGCTCAACGATCGAAATGTATTTTCCAGGAGAGGAAGGACGGATTTACAGGGAATTGATGTAGCTCAGCTGCGGGACAGTTTGTCGCAGCTGGATATTGCTGGTCGTGACAAATTTTGGGCAGATATTTTTTTGGATTCTTTGTTGTCGTCGGCCACCATGGATATGGTTCGAAAACAAGTGGATACTGAGTTCAGACGATTATCTTCTTTGCAGCCATACAGCTTTGAGGTGTTATCTGCGATAAAGGATTTCAGAATTTTGGTGGGCTTGCGATATCTGATAAGTTTAGCTCGTGAACTTGGAATTCAAAGTCAGCTGGAGCCGGTACTTTCCTTTCCTCTTGGCTCAAACGTGGTAACCCTGCTCGAGTTTGTACGGATGTATGAGGGGATTGTAACCGGTGAGGTGGTCTTAAGTGAGGGGCAGGAGGAAGAGTCGAGGGACTTGCTCTCTATTATTGATCGTATTGAGTCTGAAGAGGGTGAGGTCTTGTATCGGCCGAAGCGTAAACGTGTTCGTCTTGTAGCGCCTGAGACATCGCTGGTTGTGGGGCATATTTTGGAGAATATCGTAAAGTTTGGTACTGGCCGTTATGCGGATAAAAACGTCAGACTCACAGAGATTGACGAGGAAGCCAGCAAGAAATTTTCCGGTTTTGATCTGGCAATCCCACTTCTAGGAAAAACAGGAACGGCCAATAACTATACCAATGCCTCTTTTTTTGGCTATCTGCCCGGTGTTTCTCCCCACGGCGAGGGGCTGGTGACGCAAGGTGGTTATGCAGTGGGGGTTTATGTGGGGTTTGATGATAACCAGGACATGCGCAGAGCATCCACTCGTATTACTGGGTCTGAGGGGGCGTTACCTACTTGGACTGAACTTGTTCGTGTCTTGTTAAAAGATAAGGGCTATGGACAGAAGCTTGATCCTGTTGAAATTTCTTTTTCCGGCCTTACTATGCAGCGTAAAACGTTGGGTCAGTTAAACCTGGCTGTTCAACCTGCCCTCGGAGGAACCTTGTCCTTTCCGGTCAGAGAAGTTGATCTAAAGAACCGTACTGTCCCTTCGATTATGACCTTTGGTGAATTGGACGAAGATGGACGATTTGTTCCGGCTCGTCAGTTTAAGCCGTACTGGAACAACTAAGCACTTTGTATCAAATTCTTTTTTGAGTAGTTTGTAACTTGTGATTGAGTTTAAGGAACCGCTTGTAATGCAGATCCTTTGTTCATGGTTCTTGTGCGGTCGTTGTCAATAAAGATGTCGCTTTTGTTATAACATTGTGACGGTAGCTTTT
>JAFLKM010000093.1 GCA_019163335.1 Desulfobulbaceae bacterium
TGAGCGGCTGGCCTTGGATCGTCAATAGTATTTCTTTGAATGCAACTTAGAATTACATATTTTTCTATTTCCATTCACTGCATGCTGCTCAAAACAGCGAGCACATTAAAACAATGACTAAACAGTCAAATAAACATAGAATTTAATGTTATCTATAGATAAAACAAAACAGCCATCGTTTCATATCAGAACCTTTGGCTGCCAGATGAACGACCGTGATTCTGAAATCATGGCGCAGTTGCTTGCAGAACAGGGCTATGTTGAATCCATGGAAATTGAGGATGCCGATGTGGTCATCGTCAATACCTGTTCCATTCGGGCCAAGGCGGAACAGAAGGCCATGAGCCTGCTTGGTGCCTTGCGAAAAGTCAAGTTAAGACGACCGAAGATGAAGATTTGCGTGGCCGGATGTGTGGCCCAGCAAGAAGGTCTTGACTTATGCGAACGCATGTCCCATGTGGATCTGGTGCTTGGAACTCAGAATCTTTATGAACTCATCGATCTGCTCAAGAACCTGGACGGAATTCCGAAAGTGGCTATCAACATGTCGGACTCCTACGAGATACCGGCATTTATTCCTGTTTTTCCACACCAGCCAACCATACCATGTGAACAGGTCACATCGACCCTCTCACCCGCTTGCCGTCCCTTCAGGAAATTCCTGACCATCATGCAGGGATGCAATAACTTCTGTACCTATTGCGTCGTTCCATACACCAGAGGCAGAGAAGTTTCACGGAAAGTCAAAGATATCCTAGATGAAGCTCATGCTTTGGTTGATGCCGGAATATGTGAGATCACCCTACTTGGACAGAATGTGAATTCCTATGGTCGCACTAATTTAGTAACACCGGATGGCAGCAGTTTTACCTTTTCTCAACTGTTGCGCGAGGTCGCTGCCATCCGAGGGTTAAAGAGGTTGCGGCTCACCACTTCCAATCCCAAGGATCTCTCTTCCGAGCTTATGCGTTGTTTTGGAGAGATCGATATCCTTTGTCCCCAGTTTCATCTTCCTGTTCAATCCGGCTCCAACGTGGTGCTGAGTAGGATGAACCGAAAATACACCAGAGAGCTGTACCTTCAACAAGTGGAAGAGCTGCGCTCATTCCGTCCGGATATTGCTCTCAGTTCCGATGTGATTGTCGGTTTTCCCGGGGAATCCGATGCAGATTTTGAACAGACCATGGAACTTCTCGAGGAGGTCCGCTTTCACAGCTCTTTCTCGTTTAAATATTCAGATCGTCCCGGCACCAGATCTGCTGATTTTGCAGATAAGGTCGATGAATGTGTGAAGTCTGAGCGGTTGAGCCGCTTTCAACATCGGCAGGATGAAATCTGCCTGGAACAAAATCGGTTGTATGTGGAAAAAGTTCTACCGGTCATGATTGAGAAACTTACAGATGATGGTATGGTGGGACGCACCGAGTACAATAATATTGTCCATGTTGAGGGAAAAACAGCCTGTGTTCCAGGTGATATCGTGAGCGTAATCATCCACCACGCCGGTCAGCATTCATTAAACGGCAGATTAAATCCTACCCATCAAAAAGGTGCAGCATGATCGATCTCCATACCCATACTTTTTTCAGTGACGGGGCCCTGGTACCCGCCGAGCATCTGCGACGCGTTGAGGTGCTTGGGTATAAGGCAGTTGCCATAACCGATCACGCCGACAGTTCCAACCTGGATTTCATTATCCCGCGGATGATCCAAGTAGCAAGGGATCTCAACCCCCACTCTAAAACCAGGCTGCTGCCTGGAATTGAGCTGACTCATGTTCCCCCTGAACTGATTGGTTCGTTGACCCGTAAGGCCCGCGCAATGGGTGCCCAGGTAGTGGTCGTGCATGGCGAGACCATCGTTGAGCCCGTGGCCCCCGGCACCAATATGGCTGCCATTGAGGCCGGTGTTGATATCCTCTCTCATCCTGGTTTCTTGAGTGAAGAAGAGGCCCTTCTGGCTGCCCGCAAGGGAGTTATGATTGAAATAACCGGCCGCAAAGGTCATTGCCTGACCAATGGCCATGTGGCGAAGATGGCCTTGAAAACCGGCGCAAAAATGGCGGTCAATGCCGACGCCCATGTCCCGGGAGATTTTTTGACTGCAGAAATGGCCCGCTTCGTGGCCCTTGGCGCTGGACTGAGTGAGGAGGATTACAGACAAATCCAGGTGAATATGAACGATTTTGTCGATGGCCTGGCCATCATCAGATAGAAAGTTGGAATTCTGTACGGACTCTTTTGCAGCGTCTTGTCTAACACTTACTGGTTCCCTGCACGCAGCTTGAAAACCAGTAAGTTTGTGGAGTCTTTCCTTGAGCCTTTACTCTTCAGCTTGTTTTCCTTCTTCACCATCCCCTTCCTTTTCACCAGACACAGCGCTCTCTTTGGCCGGCGTTACCAGATCCAGCAAGGTCATATTCTGGCGAACAGGCCTTGGCGCAGCCTTGCCCGTAGAATCCACAACCTTTCTCACTACCCTTGAAGCAATCCGTTTCCCTTTCGCGTTGGGGTTCTTGAGCAGATACTCATCGAAATAGACCTCCATGACATTGCTTTTGGCACGCGCGGAAGGCGCCAGACTGACATGGGCACTTGCCCCCTCCCCCATCAGAAAAAGAAGGATTTTTGACCGCTTGTCCTCAGGAAAAAGGCGGTACTCTTTCTCAAGGATGAATTTCGGAGTGGTGAAACGTTTGGCGTAAATGAGATTTTCCTGACCATCCCGGTAGAGAATATTGAAAATCAACCCATCCTCAACCACCCCGATCCAGGCCAGTTCATGGCCGACAAAGAGCTTGTCGACCACCGGGATCACCTTGTACATCCCGTCATTGTAAATCAACAGCAGACGGTCATACTCCGAGCAACTCAGAGACAAGTCCTGCTTCCCATCCTCGGCCTTGATGGTATGCCCCAGAAAACCTGAACCGCGCTGATACCCGATCACCAGATTGGCCATGGCCGCACTGCGAACACTGACCTCCTCAAACTCACAGAGCTGAGTCTGGCGGGGAAAGAGTGGTCCGTATTTTTTCAACAGATCACTTAAGAAAGCAATGCTGTAGCCCACCATATCCTTGAGGTGATTGGAAATGGCTTTGATTTCACTGCGGATCTCCCGCACCTCTTTCTGCTGCCGGTTGATGTCATAACGAGAGATGCGTTTTATCCGGATCTCAAGTAATCGTTCGATATCCTCGGTGGTAACAGCCCGCAGCAACTCACCGGTAAAGGGCTGCAGGGAAGCACCAACCCGCTTGACCACCGCCCTGTAACTGGTCTCTTCCTCGATCTCTTTATAGAGGCGCTCCTCGATGAAGATCTGCTCAAGCAATCTGGCATGCAGTTTTTCCTGAAGTCTTCCAAGGTCAATCTCCAACTCTCTTGTCAGATCGAGCACCAGCTTTTGGGTATTATGCTCGAGAACCTCTTCGACGGTGCAGGTCAGCGGTGTATTATTTTTGATCAGGGTGAGATTGGGGGTGATCGCAACCTCACAATCGGTGAAAGCGTAGAGGGCCTCAATGGTCTCTTTGGCATACACACCGCGGGCGAGATTGATCTCGATCTCTACCTCTTCGGCGGTATAATCATTGATGGAAAGGATCTTTATTTTACCGGACTTGGCGGCTTTTTCAACGGACTCAATCAGCGACTGGGTGGTTGTGCCATAGGGGATGTCCTTGATCAGAATTGTCTTTTCGTTGCTTTCCTCGATGCGGGCGCGACAACGAATACGGCCATTGCCATGGTCGTAATGGGTTATGTCGACAAGTCCTTTTTTCTGGAAATCGGGATAGAGGACAATGGCTTCATTGCGCAGCAGTTGGATCTGGGCCGTCAGCAGCTCACAGAAATTATGGGGCATGATCTTGGTGGCCATGCCAACGGCAATGCCGTCCGCGCCAAGCAGCAGAAGCAAGGGGATCTTGGCTGGCAGGGTCACCGGCTCCTGCATCCGGCCGTCATACGATTCAACAAAGTCGGTAAGATCCTTGTTAAACAGGATCTCTTTGGCAAGCGGGGTCAGCCGGCACTCGATATAGCGAGCGGCCGAGGCCTGGTCACCAGTGTAGATATTGCCGAAGTTTCCCTGCCGCTCAATCAGATATTCCTTGTTGGCGAGATTGACGAGGGCGGCAAAGATGGAGGCATCGCCGTGGGGATGCAGCTTCATCGTCTCCCCCACCACATTGGCGACCTTGTGAAAACGGCCGTCCTCCATGTTAAACAGGGTCTGCAGGATGCGGCGCTGCACCGGCTTCAGGCCATCGTGAATATCGGGAATGGCCCGTTCCCGGATGACATAGGAAGAGTATTCAAGAAAATTCTGTTCAAAGAGCTGCTGAAGTCTGCCGTACTGTGAGTTCATAATAGGGTCAAATAGGCTGGATGCTGGATGTATAAAGGGGTGGAGAGACGTTACCCCTCAGTGACCACCAGATGTTCCATGATATAATTTTTGCGTTCAGGGGTGTTTTTCCCCATGTAGAAAGAAAGAATCTTGCTGACTTCGCTGACGCTGCCCATGTTCACCTGCTGTAAGCGGATATCCGGGCCGATAAACTGTTTGAATTCCTTGGGGGAAATCTCGCCCAAGCCCTTAAAACGGGTCATCTCCACATTTCCGGCCTTGGCACCTGTCCCTTGCAGTTTTTTAATGGCGGCCAGCTTTTCCTTTTCCGAGTAGCAGTAATGGGTCTCCTGCTTATTGCGCACCCGGAACAACGGGGTATCCAGGATATAAACATAGCCCAGCTTGACCAGAGGCTCAAAATAGTGGAGGAAAAAGGTGAGAAGCAAATTCCGGATATGGAGCCCGTCCACATCGGCATCGGTGGCAAGGATCACCTTGTCGTAGCGCAGATCAGCAATGGACTCCTCGATATCCAGCGCCCGCATGAGGGAGTACATCTCTTCATTTTTATAGAGAATCGCCAGCTTCTGCCCAAGAACATTCATGGGCTTGCCCTTCAGGGAAAAGACCGCCTGGGTCAGCGGATCGCGGGAAGAGACAATGGAGCCGGCCGCTGATTGGCCCTCGGTAATAAAGACCATATTGCCCTGGCCTTGCGGGGAGGCCTTTTTTCGGGTGGGATGATGTTTGCAGTCCTTCAACTGGGGGATCTTGAAGGCCACCTTCTTGGATTTCGCCTTGGCCTCCTGACGTACACTCTGTAACTCCTTTCGCACCTTTTCATTGCGCTGGATCTTTTCCAGCAGCCTCTCAGCGGCTTCGGTATTTTTATAGAGGGCACTGGAAACAGCGTCTTTTACCTTGTTCACGATCCAGGAACGGATATCGCTATTGCCCAGTTTGTTTTTGGTCTGCGACTCAAAAAGTGGGTCCTTGATCTTGATCGCCAGGGTGCCGACCAGCCCATCCCGCACATCCTGGCCGACAAAACTCTTTTTGGAAAATTCATTTACCCCTTTCAGAATACCTTCGCGAAAGGCGGAAAGATGGGTGCCCCCCTCGCTGGTATAGGTGCCATTGACAAAGGAGTAATACGTGTCTCCATAGCCATCGGTATGGGAAAAGGCAAACTCGAGGGTTGCGTCACGGTAATAGATGGGCTCGTAGATATTCTGGTCATCCAGCTCCTTGGCAAGCAGATCCAGCAGGCCACCGGCGGAATAGAAACAGGTCTTGTCCAGATAGAGCTTCAGGCCGGCATTGAGATAGGCATACCGCCACAGACGCGCTTCGACAAAACCGGGATCGAAGGTATGGTCCTGAAACATCTCCCGATCCGGGATAAATTCCACCAGAGTGCCATTGGCCTCGCTGGTCTCCCCTTCCTCACAACTGAGAAGCTCTCCTTTAGTAAATACGGCGCAGGCAAATTTTCCCTCGCGAAAGGCGGTGACCTTAAAGTGGGAGGACATGGCATTCACCGCCTTGGTCCCCACCCCATTAAGGCCGACAGAGAACTGAAACACCTCGGTGTTATACTTGGCACCGGTATTGATGGTGGAGACGCAGTCCACAATCTTGCCCAGCGGAATGCCCCGGCCAAAGTCGCGTACGGTCACCATCCCCTCGTTGCCGATATGGATATTAACCCGTTTTCCCGCGCCCATGATATATTCATCCACGGCGTTATCCACAACTTCTTTGAGCAAGATATAGATGCCGTCATCGGGATGGCTGCCATTGCCAAGACGACCAATATACATCCCCGGCCGCTTGCGGATATGCTCCAGAGAGCTGAGAGTCTTAATCTTACTTTCGTCGTAATCGTGAGAAGATACAGTCATAATCTTAGATTTTGCATAATATTATATGAGGGACTTTTTCCCGTCCTGGATTGAAGCCTTGCAATACTATTGTATTTCATTATATTAATCAACTCTGATGGCAAAAATGCAGCGGCTCACTAACTACGTAAAATCTTCCTGATGCACCGGTCTCTTAACATGAATCATTTTCCACCTCAAATATCGCCAACCGTGTTGACCATTGCCGGCTCAGATCCCACTGGCGGAGCCGGTATCCAGGCAGACCTGAAGACCATGACCGTCATTGGCGTTTATGGCGCCGCAGCCATCACCTGTATTACCGTGCAAAATTCCCGGGGTGTCAGCGAATCAGCTGCACTTGATCCTGGACTTGTGGTCAGACAGGTTGAAGCGGTGCTGGCTGACCACAAGGTTACCCATATCAAGATTGGCATGATCGGCACCATTGAGATCGCCGCCGCCCTTGGCAGTCTTCTCGATGATTTCCAAGGCGAGGTGATCTACGATCCGGTTCTGGCATCAACAACCGGCCAGCCCCTGCTCAGTGGTGACAGGTTGACCGAACTCCACAGCCATCTTATCAGCAAAGTGACCGTCCTCACCCCCAATACAGACGAGCTTGCACGACTTTGTCAGCAGAATCCGGCAACACCTGAAGAGGCTGTCAAATGTGCCACACTCCTGCTGGCAAGACATGGCTATCTACGGGCGGTAATAGTCAAGGGAGGTCACCTGGAGCAAGGCAGTGCTGAGATCCATGATTATCTGCTCGCAAGAAACAGGGAAGTGGTCACCAGTAAACGGCCGCGCATCAACAGTGCCAATCTGCACGGAACCGGCTGCACCTATGCCTCAGCCTTTGCCGCCTATCATTGCCTGGGTCAGGACTACAATACGGCATTTCTTCGCACCGCCACCTTTATGGATCAGCTCATCCGCAAAAGCAGCACCGCTAATTTCATTCAAAGCGGAAAAAATGGCCCTCTTTTTCATGCCCTGCAAAGACCTTGAAACAAGTTCAACGTAAGCTTTCTGACATGAACAAGGAGCGAGACTCAACCCACTCTCATCTTACTCTCCAGAGTTGTTAATTTTAAATTCATCGCAAGGACGAACAGTGAAAAAGGAGACCGGGACCATTCTCGTTATCTGGCAACTCACCCTCCTTGTCCTTTTAGCTGCCAGTACACGTTGGCGTGAATTTCACCCTCTGGCCCTGCCATTTTTCATTGCCTCCCTGCTGCTGGCAGGTTGGGCCGTGCAGGTCATGCGCTTGGGTCATTTCAATATCCGCCCGGCAATCAAGGAAGGAGCCCTTCTGATAACACACGGCCCGTACCGCTACATCAGGCATCCGATGTATGCAAGCCTCCTCCTTGCCGGACTTGGCCTGCTTATTATCTCCTGCAGTTGGCTGCGCCTGGCTGGCTTCTTTGCCTTATGGCTTGTCCTTTATCTCAAGCTCAGGATCGAAGAGAGGCTGCTCCTTGAGCATTTCCCCGACTACTCTCTCTACCAGAAGCGCTCGCGGATGCTGTTTCCCTGGTTTTAATGCCCTTAAAAAAAAGTCCCTGCCTTTTCCACCGGCGCCAAGAAAACAAAAAAAACCTCTAAAGGGGCGAACCGCTCACCTATCTGACCAGATTGCCATTTCTGAGTACATTTATCGGGAATGGTAACAGAGGAAGCCCCCCGCATCCTTTTACAGGAAGTCGGGGTGAAATCTATCCTTCCCATGACCTTCAATTCCAGCCTCATCATCTCCCGAGAATCTTCTTTCAGGGTTCCTTCGCCTTGAATTTACGTTTTTTCCGTGTTGACCAGACATATATCTGGACATGCCCTTAAGAGCTGCCTATCATATTTAAACCTTATGAAAATCGTATCAATTTTTCACGGCTTCGAAATCAGGCTCACTGTACCGATCGACAGACACAACGTGTCAACTCAAATTCAAAACAGAGAAAGGATCCCCCGATGGAATCTAAAAAAATTAAACTCTACAGCATTACGACCTGCGCCTTCTGCCAAGCCATAAAAAAAATGCTCAAGGACCTCGGCGTCGCCTATGAATTTGTCGATGCGGATCTGCTTTTTGACGAGGAAAGAGAGGCAATGCTCAAGGAGTTGCGCCAGGTCAATCCCAGCTGTTCTTTCCCCACAATCACCATCGACGGGCAAACCATCACCGGCTTCAAGGTACAGGAAATCAAAGAGGCCATTGGAATCCGCACCAAGGTGGACGATTTGTACGATGCGCTGCGAAAGATCCAGGAGCCAAAAGGCTACTTTTTCAACCGGGACAAAGAAAGGGACTTCGACCTCCTGCGCGGCCTGCTGACCAATAAAGACCGCTATGGCTATATGGCCTGCCCTTGCAGACTGGCATCGGGCACACGTGAAAAGGATCAGGATATCATCTGCCCCTGTGTCTACCGTGAGGCAGATGTCAAGGAATTCGGCTCGTGCTACTGCCAGCTTTATGTGTCTGCGGAGTGGAATGAAGAAGGTTCCCCCCATGCCGTCGTACCCGAGCGCCGGGTGCCCAATCAATAAACGGCAATGAGTTCATTTTTATATGTGGAATTGGCTGTAAATAAAACTTCCTTAAGAAAATAGATGAACGATATAAAGGGGAGCAAGAGATGCATCGTGCCCTGCTTGAACGTCAGGTAAGAGAACTTTTTCAACAACAGCTTCTTGGTGTATTGGCCACAAATACCGGGGCCTTAATCGCCGAGCCCTATGTGAGCCTGATTGCCTTTGCCGCCACCGGAGATCTCAGTCAGCTGATTTTCTTAACCAGTCGCTCCACCCGCAAATTCAACAACATAATGAACAATAGCCAGGTGTCGATGCTCATCGACAACCGAACCAACCAGGCCGGTGACTTTCAGACCGCCCTTGCCGTGACCGTCCTTGGCAGGGCGGTCGAACAGCATGGAACGGAAAAAGTCTCTCTGCAGGAATTGTTTCTTGCCCGTCATCCCGAACTTGAATCCTTCGCCCTTGACGCATCTTCCGCCCTGCTTGCAATTCTTGTAAACCGCTACATCCTGGTAAGTCGATTTCAACAGATAGACGAACTTGTAATGGGCAGCACTGTTTAATCCTGCTCTCCGAAAACCACCCTTTGACCACGATTCTCGCTTGTGTTTCCCCTTGCCCCCGATGAACGGAATAAGTGCCTTGCAGTTTATTTTCTTGAAAAGAAAATCAAATAATCACTAAGGAACCAAAAACCCCACTGTCCAAGCGGCAACGACATATCCTGCCGGCTGCGAAAAATCACCTGATCAACAAAACTCCATTGCCATCTCCTTCCTTGGTGGTGCCTGAAAGGCGTGTGTGATAATTTTTCTCAAAAACCTGCTGGATACCCTTGCATTTCCACCCTGTATGATTTAAATATTTAACATTATTTAGACATTTTTCCCTGTAACTTTGAGCAGTTCACCTAAAAATGGTTTCCATGCTCTAAAGCTGTCAGGCAATCGTTGTCCTCCGGCAAAGCAGGGCTCAATCTTGCCAAAATTCAGGATCTCTGACTCTTCTGCAAGAGGTTCTCGTAACACATTGTGAGATGACCATGAATGTAGAAAGCACCCAACAAGTCACTGCTAAAGATTCTACGCCGATTTATTACGTTGGCATCGGAGCTTCTGCTGGCGGGCTTGAGGCGATTGAACGTTTTTTTTCGACAACGCCGCCGCTCACCGCCATGGCGTTCATCCTCATTCAGCACCTTTCTCCGGACTACAAAAGCCTGATGGTTGAGTTGCTGTCCAAACGAACGGACATGCCGGTCAGACGAGCAGAAGAAGGCCTTATCGTCGAAGCGGGTACCATCTACATCATCCCTCCTAAAAAAAACCTGCGGATTTTCCAGGCCACCCTGCAACTCACTGATCAAAATCCCCAACGGGGATTGAACCATCCCATTGACATCTTTTTCCGCTCTCTCGCTGAGGATCAGCAGGAAAAAGCGGTGGGCGTCGTTCTTTCCGGAACCGGCAGTGACGGCATGCTTGGCTGTCGAACAATCAAGGAAAAAGGAGGCATGGTTCTCGTCCAGAGCCTTGAGTCTTCAAAATTCACAGGGATGCCGCAAAGTGCCATCTCCACCGGCCTCGTCGACTTCATCATGGAACCCGAAGAGATGGTGGCCCAGCTTTGCACCTGCGCTGATCAACCCCATCTCCTGCCCCTCGATGGCACGAGTATTCAAAGGGAAGAAGGCAACCTCCATGCTCTGATCTTCAACGTCCTGCGCGATCGTTGCGGGGTTGACTTCAGTATGTACAAAATGAGCACGGTGGGAAGGCGCATCGAACGCAGGATGCTGGTAACACATCAGCATGAACTGAAGGAGTATCTCAACTTCATCGAGGCCAGCAGCGAAGAATCCACCCGGCTTTACAAAGAACTCCTTATCGGAGTGACCTGTTTCTTTCGTGACCACGATCTCTTTAACCTGCTCCGCAATGATTATCTGCCAGACCTGCTGAAAAAGGCTGATGGTGGCAGTCTGCGTTTCTGGTCCGCCGGCTGCTCCACCGGTGAAGAGGCCTACTCCCTCGCCATCCTCTGCCGTGACCTCATGGATAGTATGGGCCTGCGGGTGGATCTGAAAATCTTTTCCACCGATGTGGACCGCAATGCCATCCTCTCCGCCGGCAACGGTGTCTACCCGGAAAGCATCGCCGTCGACATTCCTCCTGACTACCTGTCCCGTTATTTCTATCATCAGGATGGTACGTACAGAATTATCCGCTCCATTCGAGAGATGGTTGTCTTTGCCCAGCATAACATCACCCAGGATCCCCCTTTTAACAATATAGACCTGCTTATCTGCCGGAATCTTCTTATTTACTTCCAGCCAATGCTTCAACAGCGAGTCCTCCAGTTCTTTTCATTCTCTCTGAATCGGCATGGCCTTCTGGTCTTGGGCAGCAGCGAAAGCGTCGGGGATATGGATGGCAGTTTCGGCCTCCTCGAATCAAAATGGAAAATCTATCGCCTGCTCAACCGAAATCTTGCTGGCGGCCGAATCCCTCTGGAGATTCCCGGTAAAATTCATATAAAAAACAGCCTGCAGCCCCTGAGTAACCCGTCCGTCCGCTCCAGGCAATCCACTGACCGCACTGCGGATCGTCTTCTGGAGACCATATCCACGGTCTTCTTGCCCCTGACCATCCTGGTTAACGAGGATATGGAGGCCCTTCAGATTGTCGGGAATTGCAGCCCTTACTTCTCCCTGCCATCCGGAAGAGTGCAATACAATATTACCAAGATGGCACACGCCTCCATCGCCATCCCTCTGGCCACTGGTTTGCAAAAGGCCTTCAGTGACGGCAAGGAGTCCGTCTATACGAATATCCCATCCATCATCAACAACGAAAAAAAGTTTCTGCGTCTCAGGATCATGCCCGCTCCCGGCCGCAAATATGATCCCCCCCTGGCGGTGATCACCGTTGAAGAAATCAATACAGAAAAAATCAAGGCCGATGACTCGCAAGCAACGAGTTATGATGTTTGCCAGGAAACAACACAGCGACTTGCTGACATGGAGCAGGAGCTGCAGTTTACCAAGGAAAACCTGCAGGCCACCATTGAAGAGCTGGAAACCTCCAACGAAGAACTACAGGCCACCAACGAAGAGTTGCTTGCCAGTAACGAAGAGCTGCAATCAACCAATGAAGAACTGCATTCAGTGAATGAAGAACTGCATACCGTAAATGCCGAGTATCAGCTGAAAATCATGGAACTGACTGAACTGAATAACGACCTCAACAACCTGTTCAGCAATACCGCCAATGGCATCATCTTTCTCGATGAGAATCTGGATATCCGCAAGTTTACTCCTCCTGCGGCCAAGGTCTTTCATATCACCAGCGCTGATATTGGTCGCCCCATTGGGCACCTCTCCTCCCTCCTTCCAGAGAAAGAGCTGCTTGCCCAGATTAAAAGAGTTCATCAGAGTAATGGCGTATACTCCCATGAGCAGGACATCCAAAGTTCCGATGGTGCCTGGTATTTACTCCAGATCAGCCCTTACGCCATTGGCCCCAGGAACTATTCCGGGGTCATTGTGGCAACGACAAATATCACTGCACTCCTTGAGGCCCGTCAGGAAAGCATTCGCGCCATCAAGCAGGAGGCCACGACCAATCGCTTCGTCCATTCGATTCTAAATGCCATGACCAGTCAAATCGCCATCCTTGATCAAAGCGGAACGATCATCAAGGTCAACCAGGCATGGAGAGACTTTGCCGCACTCACTCAATCGGCCGAGACCAGCACGATCAGAGAAGGCCTCGGCTATATGAACATATGTGACGTAGTCGGTGGCAGCAATGATGAAGAATCGTTAAAATTTGCTAAAGGAATCCGGGCCGTCCTGGCAGGAAAGATGGAGGCCTACGAGCAGGAATTCCCCTGCCCGTCTCCCGACAGTAAACGCTGGTTTATCGGTCGAGTGCTTCGCTTTGCTGAGGAAAAAAACTCTTTTGTGGTGGTCACCCACGAGGACATCACCCCTCGAAAACTCCTGGAACTCCAGATAGAGGAACTTTCCAGCGGTCAGCCAGCAACACAGGAATAATGAATACATTCTACAACCCCGATGAACGGGACAGGTGGCTTACAGATTATTGCAGAGACGACATTCATCACAGGATTCCATTGCCATGACATTTAAAACCAACAGCAGTCGGTCTAAATTTGTTAACACCCCGAAGGGAAAAGAACTTCTTGAAAAAGCGGAACAATATCTGGATGGACGGCTTGACAGCACAGACGACCAGATCGAAGATGATATCCGTTCGCTCATCCAGAAACTGCGCGTTTACCAGATCGAACTGGAGATACAGAATGAAGAACTCCAGCAGATCCAGAGACTT
Source organism: Desulfobulbaceae bacterium (assembly GCA_019163335.1). Classification (GTDB taxonomy): domain Bacteria; phylum Desulfobacterota; class Desulfobulbia; order Desulfobulbales; family Desulfocapsaceae; genus UBA2270. Next base: position 13,148 of record JAFLKM010000093.1, read on the forward strand.
CTGGAGGAATCAAAATCCCGCTATGTCCAGCTCTTCCAGCATTGTCCCATCGGACTGGCAATTATCAGTGAGAATGGAGTCCTGGAAAAAGTCAACGAAACCCTTGCCACCATGCTGGAGAAATCTGCTCAAGAGCTCACCGGCCTCCCTCTCCATGAGCTCTTGACCAAAGATTCCCAAGATCTTTTCCTTGGTCGCTTTCGCGCATTCTTCAAAAATCCGCAACAAAAATCACTGGAATGCATCTGTCTTCCAGTACACCATAAAAACCGGATCCTTCAAATGCGGGGGGCAAGACTCCAGGCCCCACTGATTATCAATAATATTAGTCACAAAGAATATGCCCTTGTGGTTACCTTTCAGGATATCACAGCAGAGCACGAGCTTCAAAAAGAGATCTCCAATAGCCGGAATGAACTGAACCAGATTTTTGAATCTGCTGTTCCCCTTCAGGTCATCGGTCTTGACCATAGAATACTCAATGTTAACCAGGCCTTTTGCCAACTCTTAAACAAAAATAAGGAAGATTTTATCGGCGAGTTTTGCCATGAAATCTGGCACAGCCCCACCTGCATGACAGACCAGTGTATGCTCCAGCGCGTTCTCAACAACGAGCCTTTCAACGAAACAGATGACCCATACTGCGAACAGGAAAAAGACCTGCAGGTAGGCAACGAGATTCGACGCTATCTCATCAAGACCACGGTAAAGCGTGATCAAGAGGGAAGGCCACAGGGACTAATCAAAGCTATCCTCGACATCACCGAGCGCGCCAGGACTGAACAGGCATTAACCTTTAGTGAGGAACGATACCGGAGTATTATCGAGAACTCCAGCGATTTGATCCTGACCTTTTCTCTGGACGGCACCATCCTTTTCGCCAATCAGGCCCTACAGGAAACCCTGGGGTATCAGACTGATCAGATAATCAATCTTGACTTCCAGGACATCTGTCATCCTGACTATTTGGCACATTGCCAGAAAACCTTTCAGGAGATTCTAAGCAATACATCCAAGCAGAATAAAATTGAAACCATTTTTCGAACCGCCCGGGGCAAAGAAATTGAGGTGGAAGGAACGGTCAGCATCCAGCTCAATGAAGAAGAACAAACGCCGACAGTACGGGGAATCTTCCGCGATATCAGCCTCCGCAAGTCCCTGGAAAACCAGCTTCGGATCATCTCCATCACCGACGAGCTGACTGGACTGCTTAATCGCCGAGGCTTCATGGAAAAGGCCGCTGCAGCCATTGAAAACGCCGAAGCAAACCAGCACGAACTGACGCTGCTGTATGTTGATCTGGACGGGATGAAGCAGATCAACGATACCCTTGGACACAAGGTCGGCGACCAGGCCCTTAAGGATATGGCCATTGTGCTGCGGACTGTTTTTCGCCAAGGCGACCTTATCTGCCGGATTGGCGGAGATGAATTCGTCATCCTTTTCACCCCTAGTCAGGGTGTCCCGGTCGTAGTCCTGCTTGCAAAACGACTGGATGAACATGCCTTCCGGGTCTGTCAGGCCAATAAACGTCCCTACACCTTAGCGATGAGTATCGGTTCAGACACCTACCATCCCGGCTCAAAAACCAGCCTGGAACAGATGCTTTCCAAGGCTGACTCTGCCATGTATGCCATTAAGGAACAACGCAAATGCAGAAGAGTTGAAGACTGAGCTATTCCCATTTTTATCCTGTCAACCAGCAAAACATGGTATGTAGCAGTACTGTCCCTTCAAGTTACTATCCATGGAAAATGCTGATGCCTGTTTTTGAATTGCAATTGTTCACGGCGCTGACCTTAGATCATTTTTTTGGTGATCCCCGCTGGTTCCCCCATCCGGTAAGGATTATCGGCTGGTTCTGTGTCCGCTTCGAATCCCTCTTTCGCAAACTTTTTGTCAATATGAGGGGGGCCGGCATACTGACCGTCCTTGCCGTTGTCGTTACCACCCTTTCCCTGGTTGCCTTGCTGCTGCTCACGGGCCAGTGTATCTCACCGCTCGTAGCTGATGGACTGGGGATCTTTCTGCTCTACACCTCCATTGCCGCCCATGATCTTGTTTCCCATAGCCGGGAGGTCTTTGATGCCTTACAAACAGAGGGAGAGGCTGGACTTCAGGCTGGCCGGAAGGCAGTGGCAATGATTGTCGGCCGCGACACGGCTACCCTGGACCGGGCCGGTGTTATTCGTGCCACCGTCGAAACCGTTGCAGAAAACATGGTGGATGGAATCTGTGCCCCGCTTTTTTTTGCGATCACAGGGGCGATGGCAGGATCGTTCTTCGACTGCAGCCCCGTTGCAGGGGCAGCTATGGCTGCTTTGGGCTACAAGGCGGTAAATACCATGGATTCGATGTTCGGCTATAAAAATGAGCGTTATCTTGTCTTTGGCTGGGCGGCAGCCAGGCTTGATGATGTCTGTAATTTTATTCCGGCACGTCTGAGTGGAATCTTCCTGGCAGCAGCCTCTTCTTTCCTTGGCCTTGACTGGAAGCACTCATTTCTCATTTTTTTTCGCGACCGATTGTGCCACGCCAGCCCCAATTCCGGCCATTCAGAAGCGGCAGTCGCAGGAGCATTAGGGGTACAACTGGGGGGCGCCTCCAACTATTTTGGCAGCCTTGTCGTAAAGCCCACCATGGGGGATAATACGCGAGACCTAGTTGACACCGATATCTTGACGACGAACCGACTGACCCTTACCGGTTCTGCGCTGGTTGTCTTATTTCTCCTGTTGTGCAGACGATTATTTTTATGATGCGATAATGATATCCCAAGTAAACACCACCTCGGCCCTATCTCCAGGCCTTTTCTCGCCGGAACCAGCGTTTCCGGCATTCCTCATCGGCGGCACGGCAAGCGGCTGTGGTAAAACCACCATTACCTTGGGGATTATGGCGGCGTTAAAAGTTCGTGGCTTAACTGTACAGCCTTTCAAGTGCGGCCCGGATTTTATCGACCCCAGCTTGCACCGGATGGTCACCGGTGAGATCTCATCCAACCTTGATCTCCGCATGTGCGGGGAGGATTTTTGCCGAGAGATCTTTCAGCAGCGACTGATCGGGCATGGCCTGTCATCAGCGGAAACAGTAGCCGTGGTGGAAGGAGTGATGGGCCTTTTTGACGGCGGCCCTGCCAGTTCCGCAGCCTTGGCCCTGGCCCTGGATTTACCCGTAATTCTGGTGATCGATGCCGGCTCCGCCGCCGAAAGTGCGGCGGCAATACTGAAAGGCTTTGAACTTTTTGATCCCCGCCTCCAGATCAAAGGAGTAATCTTTAATCGGGTGGACTCAGTGACGCATCAAGGGTTGATCCGGATGGCTGTGCAGCAGGCCAGTCGGGTTAAGATCCTGGGTTTTTTCCCTCGCAATATTCACTTTGAAATTCCTGACCGCCATCTTGGACTGCACATGGGGGAAGAGTTACCGCTCAATGACGTACAGCTGCAAGAACTTGTCACTGCCGTACAAGCCCATATTGACCTGGACGGCCTCCTGTCTCTGGCCGCGGAAAGAACCTCTCAGCAGGTCACGGCTCGGCTGCCTTCAAAACAGCCTTCCAGTCCCAAGGGACAACCCAGGTCTCTTAAGCTGGCCGTGGCCCGTGACCTGCCATTCTGTTTCTATTATGAAGACAATCTGACCATACTCGAAAGGGCCGGGTTTGAGCTGCTCCCATTCAGCCCCCTGCACGATCAGCATTTGCCGGAAGGCATGGATGCCCTCTATCTTGGCGGAGGCTATCCCGAGCTGCACGCCCCAGCCCTCAGCCGGAACCTTGCCATGCGTATGGCCATTGCTGACTGGGCTGCCGGTGGCGGCTCGATATATGCCGAGTGCGGTGGTTTTATGTACCTGTGTGAGGAGCTGATCGATCTGGAAGGAAAGGCACACGCCATGGCCGGGGTTTTCCCTGCCACAGTAAGAATGCAGAGCCGCCTATCCCGCCTTGGCTATCGCCAGGCAAGCCTGAGAAAAGACTGCCTGTGGGGGAAAAAGGGAGAGACCCTGCACGGTCATGAGTTTCATTATTCACGCATTGAGCGAATGGCCCCGGAGGTTGAAACTCTGTACCAACTGGAGGACGGGCGGTCCGAAGGCTTCAAGATCGGCAACACCTTGGGCGGGTATCTCCATCTCCACTTTGGCCGGTCAGAATCTGCGGTTTCCGCCTTTTATCATTTTATCAAACAGATTCAGGCAGAAAGGAGCTCCCACTGACTCAAAAAATATAGGGACTTCGGTATTGCCAACAACCGAAGCCCCTATCCTTTATCAATGCCCCCCGGATCGCGAGCCGTTGTGACGGCTCAATCAATCAGCGTTCTGATAATATCTTTCTTGCCGATCACCCCAACAATGACATCGTTGTTCATCACCGGCAGGGTGTGAACATTTTTTTCCGCCATGATCGTTGCGATCTCTTCCAGGGAAGTATCTTCCTCGACGGTGATCGGAGAACCTGTCAGGATATCTTTGACCAGAATGCCCGCCATTTTTTTCAGTTCATCGCCCATTTTATGGGGATTCTCCAGATAAAATACCGAGTCCAGAATGGTGATAACCGTTGGGATATGGACCTTTTTGGTCTGAAAAATCAGATCACTTTCGGTAACGACACCAACAAGTTTCCCCTCATCATTGATAACCGGCACCCCGCTTATCTGATGAATCGCGAGAACTCTGGCCAGCTCTTTAACGTTGGCATTCTCAGTTACAGTGATGACCTCTTGGGACATAATATCACGGGCAGTTAACATACATAACTCCTTATGGGTTCATTAGTTTGATGGCCTGGGGCAAGCTGTCTGCCACTTCGGTTGCGATATACCCGATGCCGATGGTGTTTAATAAAAGATCTCCTGCCCGGCCATGCAAATACACGGCCGCTCGGGCAGCCTCCTGCGGACAAAGGCCCTGACAGATCAACGCGCCGACAACCCCGCTCAGCACATCTCCCATACCGGCAGTCGCCATGCCGGGATTGCCGGTGGTATTGATCCATACCTGATTCTCATGGGAGGCAATAACAGTTCCCACTCCCTTGAGGATGACGGTGCACTGTCCAGCGGACTGGTCGAGAAACTGACAGGCCGCTCTGGCTGCCCGTATCCGGTCTTCCTGAACTTCGGCAATGGAGCTTCCAAGTATCCTGGCCATTTCACCGGGATGGGGGGTAAAGACCCGGGGACCGGGCGGGGGCGGGAGTTGATGTCTCGCCTGGGCCAGGATATTGATGGCGTCGGCATCAATCACCATGGGAATCTGTACGGTTCGATAGAGATGGAGAACCAGCTGGGCGGTCGACTCCGCCGTGCCCAGTCCGGGTCCTATGACCAGGGCCTGCTTTCCTTGCAGATGCTGCTCAATGGTGGCAAGATCCTCCATGCCTATGGCAGAATGGGATGACGCAAGGGGAATGGTCATGGCCTCAACAAAGTTGGCCTCAAAGATCGCATTCAAATCCTGGGGACAGCAGAGGCTGATTAACCCGCAACCGCTGCGCAAAGCCCCCTTGACACTGAGAATCGCCGCCCCGGTCATGCCGATGGACCCGGCCAGAACCAGCAGATGTCCATTGCTTCCCTTGTGAGATGATTTTTTTCGTTTCATCGAAGCCAGAATCCGTCGTGTCTCCTCAGCAGTGACCCCATTCTGTTGAATTCCAAGGGTAGTAAAGGCTGCCGATGGGATGCCGATGTCAAGGATATGGAGGCGGCCACAGACCTCAGCTCCCTGTTCCATGAGTTGGCCCGCCTTGGCGCAGCCGTAGGTGGCAGTATGATCAGCGCCAATGCAGCTCCCTAGAACCTTACCGGTATCGGCATGCAGCCCGGAGGGAATGTCAACGGCGATGCGGGGAATGGCTGCGGCCCAGGGTTCCGTATTGATGACCTCAATGAGCTCCGCCATATGCCCACCAATTTCTCTGATCAGTCCGGTACCAAAGATGGCATCGACAATGGCATAACAGGATCTGCCCAAAAGAACCTGCTGCTGATACAGTTCGTGCAGGGTCTGGACTGTTGCGGTTGTGGTCAACAGATGCAGAGGAAATCCCAGTTTCTTGATGATATGGAAGTTTCCGGCGGCATCCCCGTGCAGTTGTTCCGGTGGTACCAGAAAAATAAAAACCGGCTCACAACCTCGCTGATGCAGGTGCCGGCCAATCACCAGACCATCTCCGCCGTTATTCCCGGGCCCGATAAGGATCAAGGCAAAGCTGTTGTCAGCCGGGCCCAGCTCCTGTTCCATCATCAAAACAGTGCCCAGGCCGGCATTTTCCATGAGAACCATCCCGGGAATGCCAAAGTCCTCAATGGCTTGCCGGTCGAGTTCACGCATTTCACTGGCTAACGGAAGTATCATCGCAAAAGTTCTTCTGAAGGTTAAAAATACAGGGGGATCACATTCGTCAACCTGAGTCGCTCAGCGCCCCTTGGGATTTTGTTAACAGCTTATATGGCTAAAATGCCAGTGTCAAGGATGAACCCGACAAGCTGAGTTCAGCAGCAGCAAGATCATGACTGATTCAATACATGCAACCAGAGCATCCAGTCATTGACCGGCGTCAGGTTTTTCTGCCTCGTACCCGCTCACAAAAGCTAGCACTTGAGGCCCATCTCACTCATAGTTTAAAGATATTGTGGAATCACTGCTTAAAGCTATCTTCTGATTCAGATTTCTGCCCAACCTGCTTCAAGTAAGCGCCCTGTTTCAAAAGAATAGCCTGGCAGGCATCACATGGTGTAAAGCCTGCCTGCACAGCTATATCTAAATTCTTGAATTCAATGGTACAGTGAAGGCAGTTATACGAAGTACAACCGGGGATATGGCATTGCTTGCCTTGCACATCACCATGCACAGTCCCATCACTAAGGTGTCCAGGAGCAAGGAGTGCTTCACCTCCCCGGGAATCCGGGTGTTGTTCATCCGGGATCGAATTGTCGAGGCTCTGCTTTGACGGCAGACGGAACAGAACACCCAACCTTGCGGCAATATTTTCCACAACCGGCAAGACATATTTGGCATTCAAGGATGCAACGGCACTACTCAGCACGGGCGGGAAGAGAGGTTTTTCATTGGCACTCTGGCGGACAAGAATCAGAGTCAGAACAAAAAAGAAAAGATCGGGCAGCCACATGGCTATGGCAACGGGAACCGAGGTGTCCTGCGCGGTATTTTTACCGAGGGTGAACAGGATATAGTAGAGAATGAAAAATCCCAACCCGAGGGGTATACCGATGGCGCTTCTGCCCACTCGCGCCTGAAGACCAAGGGGAAGCCCGAGAAGACTGAGGATAAAACAGCCCACCGGCAGCGCAAGTCTTTTATGATAATGGACAAGGGCATCCCTGCCCTTTTCGGACGTGCTGCCAAAGAGAAGTGCGGCCTGCTCCAGCTGCTCCATGGTCATGGAACCCATGGACTGATGGGTGATATCTTCACCGTCAATAACGCTTGGGACATGTAAAGGAATATTGATCTTATAGCGATCAAAGGAAACGGTTTGGGCATAGGCGCCGTCCGGGCGGTTCAGGCTGCCGTTTTCAAGAACAATGGTCACCTGCATGCGCTGGGTATCACCGACCATGGAGCCTGATTGAGCCATGGTAATGGAAGGAACGGTCTGACCGCGCATATCGGATACCCAGACATTCCGCCAGGATCCAGTGACCTGGTCAATGGACTGGACATAAACCACCACGTCACCAAGGGCTTCAGTGAAGGCGTTTTCTTTGATCCCCTTGTCTATTTTTTCTTTGGCCAGTTGAAACATCAGCTGCTTCATGGCAATTTCCCCAATGGGGATAAGCCGCACCGAAAAATATCCGGTGATTCCGGCAATGAGCAGAGATACCAGGAGTACAGGGGGAAGGATGGTATAAACACTGACGCCGCTGGCCTTCAAGGCGAGGATCTCTCGATCGACGGTGAGTCGGCTGAAGGCAATGATCATGCCCATCATGGCCGCCATGGGAATCGAGTAGAGGAACATATTCGGAAAGATATATGAAAAAAGGCGGATAAAATCAGCAAATCCGATACTAAGTTCCAGCACTACATTCAGAAACGGAATCAGTTTAACGAGAAAAAAAACCGCGTTTAAAATGAGAAAACTGGCAAAAAACGGGGCAAGGATCTCGGCCGTCAAATAACTGTAAAGCAGCAGGGGAAGTCGGGGAAAACGATTCATTACTTGAGAAATAAGGGTTTAAGTTTTAAGATTGAAAATTTTAATCGTTGAAAATCTGGGGTGCATCTTACCATCTAAGCCCTGAAACTTGAAACTTAAAAGTAAAAGAGCACCTGCACCATGGATCGTCCCTTTGAGCTTGTCAGCACCTTTTCCCCCTCCGGCGACCAGCCCCAGGCCATAGCCACACTGGTGCGCGGCTTGAAAAGCGGTGCTCCCAGTCAAATGCTCCTCGGCGTCACCGGATCGGGCAAGACCTTTACCATGGCCCATGTAGTGGCCCAGGTCCAACGGCCAACCTTGGTCATAGCCCCCAATAAAACCCTGGCCGCCCAGCTTTTCGGTGAATTCAAGGAGCTCTTTCCCCATAATGCGGTGGAGTATTTCGTCTCCTATTACGACTACTACCAGCCAGAAGCCTATATCCCAGCCTCGGACACCTTCATCGAGAAAGACTCCGCCATCAATGACGCCATCGACAAGATGCGACACTCGGCCACCCGATCCCTGCTTACCCGGCAGGATGTGCTGATTGTCGCCTCGGTCTCCTGCATCTATGGCCTCGGCTCACCGGATGAGTATAAAAACATGCACCTCTTTCTCCGCTGTAATGAAGACTACGCCATGGACAAGGTGCAGCGTCGTCTGGTCTTCATGCTCTATGAGCGTAACGATATATCCTTTCATCGCGGCACTTTCCGGGTACGCGGCGATGTCATCGACATCTTCCCGGCCTACGAAGAAGAGATTGCCATCCGCCTTGAGTTTTTTGGCGATACGGTGGAGAAGATCTCAATCATCGATCCCTTGCGCGGCAAGGTTCTCCAACAACTGGATGAATACACAGTCTTTCCGGCCAGTCATTTTGTCACCTCGCGTGACCGCCTCCAGATCGCCATGGCCGCCATCAAGGAAGAGCTGAAGGAACGTCTGACCTGGTATCAGCAGAGAAATCGTCTCGTTGAACTTCAACGCCTGGAACAGCGCACCCTCTTCGACCTGGAGATGATCCAGGAGCTGGGCTATTGCAGTGGGATCGAGAATTACAGCCGGCACCTGACCGGTAAAGAACCGGGGGTCGCCCCGCCCAACCTGATCGATTATTTCCCTGAGGATTTTCTCCTCTTTCTTGACGAGTCCCATATCGGCGTACCACAGCTCAACGGGATGTACAACGGAGATCGTTCCCGCAAGGAGACCCTCGTTGATTTTGGATTTCGCCTGCCCTCGGCCCTGGACAACCGGCCCCTGCGCTTTGAGGAATTCACGGCCCGCATCAATCAGGTGATCTATGTGTCGGCAACCCCAGGCCCCTATGAACTCACCCAGGTTGAGGGACGGATCGTGGAGCAGATCATCCGGCCCACCGGCCTGCTGGATCCAGCCATCCAGGTACGTCCGGCAACGAACCAGGTCGATGATCTGCTGGAGGAAATTCGCCTAAGGGTCGCACGCAATGAGGCTGTCCTGGTGACGACCCTTACCAAACGCATGTCCGAAGACCTGACCGATTATTATGAAAAGTTAGGAATCAAGGTGCGCTATCTTCATTCCGACATCAAGACCATACAGCGAATGGAACTGATTCGTGATCTTCGCAAGGGCGAGTACAATGTCCTGGTGGGGATCAACCTCTTGCGCGAGGGGCTGGATATTCCGGAGGTATCCCTGGTGGCTGTGCTGGATGCCGACAAGGAGGGCTTTCTCCGATCGGAACGCTCCCTCACCCAGACCTGCGGACGGGCAGCGAGAAACGCGGAAGGTACGGTCATTCTTTACGCCGACACCATCACCGGCTCCATGCAGCGGACCATGGATGAGACTTTACGACGGCGTAAAATTCAGGAGCAGTTCAACCAGGATCATAATATTACCCCCCAGACCATCTGCTCACGGGTCAAGGACAGTCTCAATCAACATCTTGCAGATAGTGGATACCTGGCCGATGATTATCAAATGGGTATTTTGCAGGCGGCTGAAAATCTCCCTGTGTTCAGCAGCATCCGTGATCTGGAAAAAGAGATCAAAAAACTGGAGAAGGAGATGCAGACTGCCGCCAAAGAACTTGCCTTTGAACAGGCAGCGGCCCTGCGTGATAGAATTAAGGCCATGCGCAAACTTGAGATCGAAATTGCGTAAGCCATCGACGTCCAGGCACGCGTGATCAAGGCGAAACTCCCGATTATTTGCAAGCCATAAAAGGCAGAAGTAAGTCCGAAGACCCGCAATTGGAGAGAAACAACAACGATGAAAGACGGATTCTGGTACAAGTTTTCCCTGCGGGCAGTCCCATTTATCTTTGTGTGGCTGATAAGACTATGGTTTTGCACCTGCCGACTGACCATCCATGGACAAGAACATATGGACCGCATCAAGGCTGCCGGAGTTCCTGTCATCGGCAGTTTCTGGCACTATTGCGTTCTTTATATCCTCTATTTTTTCCGCGGGGAGTCGGGGGTGGCAATGGTCAGTGCCAGCCGTGACGGCGAATACATCAGCCGTATAGTAGAACGACTGGGCAACCAGACGGTGCGTGGTTCACGCAAAAAAGGGGGGATGCAGGCGATCATCAAGCTGATTCGGGCGGTGCGTGCCGGGCACAATGCCATCCTCGTCGCGGACGGCTCACAGGGACCGGCCCGGGTAGTCCAGGCCGGTTCCTTAATGCTGGCCTCACACACGGGGGTGCCGGTTCTTCCCATGGCCTGGTCATGCAGCCGCTACAAACGATTTGGCTCCTGGGATGGCACTGCCCTCCCCCTTCCCTTTTCCAGAATTGATTTTTTTTATGGTGAGCCATTGCAGGTTCCGCCAGATCTGAAAGACTTGGAACTGGAAGAGTACCGCCTGGAACTGGAGAAAAGACTGAATTCGCTTTATTCCCAAGCCTGGGCCTTGCAGGGGAAGACAGAACATTAATGGGTACGCACCGATTGAACGGAAACGATCAGCGTTCCGACGTTCAAAAACCGATCAAAAAAGCACAATAATGTTATTTACACTCAACGCATAATGCAAAATTGTAATTTTTAGTACATTTAGCAGTTTACTGAATTATATTTCATTTCAGTTAGTTGCGCTCTTAATCTGTTGAATTTTATTTTTGGCATGAAATTTGGAGATATATGATTAGGTAAAATATGGGCATTGGGTCCATGCAGGTATACTTCAGATGAAAGAATAAAGGAGAAAAGAGATGAATAAAATCGCAAAGAAATTACTGGTTGGTGCTGCTGCCACAGGGGTTTGTTTTACCATGTTTTCCGGGATGGCCGCCGCCGAAGAAGA
>JAFLKM010000090.1 GCA_019163335.1 Desulfobulbaceae bacterium
AATGCTGGACAGGAGAGCGCTCTTCTTACAGGCTCACTGATCATAACTCGTCCGCTTTACAAGCATGCACTGCTTGCGTTTGTTGTTGGTAGTGTATGCGCCATCATCTGGGCATTCTTTGGCTCTATTCCCCACAGGATAGAAGGACTTGGCGAAGTAAACACTACTGGTGGCCTCTACAAGGTCAGTACCTCTTACAAAGGCCAGATAGATAAAATCAATGTTCGCATAAATGATGATGTGAAAGAAGGTCAAATCCTTTTTTTACTGAAGCAACCGGAACTTGAAAATACAATCCTGGAGATGGAGCGAGAACTCGCTCTCCTGCAAACAAAAAAGACACTCCTCAAGTCTGGCAATGCTACCAGTTCCGAGTTGAAATCCGGTGTCAACAAGATTGCCAAGGAAAGTCTTCTGGCTCAGATAATCGCAACAGAGAAAACCCGTTCTTTTCTGGAGAAAAAACTTCAGCAAAATGAAAAGTTGCTGGATGATGGACTTATTACCGATTCTCAGCTCGTTGATGTTCACAAATCCCTTTCTGACGTCCAGGCTAACAAAGCAGCCCAGGAAAAAGCACTTAAAGATCTTGTCCTAAGCACACAAGAGTGGGAACATGACAAGGACATGAGTGAAAATGATGCCCAGAATCAGATTGAAAATTTATCGAAGAAGCTCTCCAGTGTCCGAAACGCATACAGCCTGAACACCGAAGTCGCCTCGCCTATATCCGGCGTCATTGTCCAGATGAACGTGAAGTATGGAAATCAGATCACAGCGGGAATGCAACTTTGCACCGTTGAAGTTCCAGATAACCAGAATAATTATATCCTTGATATGTATGTGCCATTCAATTCCAATGCAAGATTATCGAACGGGATGGATGTCGACATCGAGCCTTTCGCGGTTGATCGCAACCTGTATGGCTGGTTAAAAGGAAAAGTCGTCAATGTGAATGATTATGTTTCTGACGGTGTTGAGCTGGCCAATGAACTGGCCAATGACGACCTTGCTAAACTGATTGCACAAAAAGGCCCTGTATATAAAGTTACGATCAAACTTCTTACCGACCATTCAACTGAAAGTGGCTTTGCCTGGTCCAACAAAAAAGGGCCTCCTTTCTCGATTAACCTCGGTTCTCTCTGCACCGCATACGTAAAAGTAAAGGATAAAGCCCCAATCGATTTCCTGATTCCTATTTTTAAAGAATATTTTGAATAGTCACCCAAACCCCTGATTCAAGCGTGCTGAAGCCATCTGCCACACCTGTTTTTTTACAATCCAAGCCTGGGGAATCCGGGGCTATTTGCCTGGCCATGCTTTTGGGACATTATCGGTCATTTCCAACGTTGACAGATGTAAAAAACAGTTGTGACTGCGGCAATGACGAAATTGAACCTGCACATCTGCTGACGGCCTGCCTCCGATTTGGATTTAAAGCCGATATTCTTACCCTTCCCTTCGACAAACTTATCCGGCAATCAGTACCTTTGATTCTTCCCTCAACTTCGGGGAAATTTCTTCTTTTGGTAAAAAAAACGGGCAATCGATTCATTGTCCATGATCCAGAGGCGGGGCGGAGAAAGGTCACCAGGGAAGAGCTGAAAGATGAATTTTCCGGCCAGGTTCTTATGGCAAAACCTGGACCCGATTTTGTTATTGTTGGCAGTCAATTCTCTTTCATTTCGGAAATTATAACAAGGATCAGCCCTTACAAAGGTGCAGTGGCATACGTATTGATCGCTGGCCTTATTCTCTTAATACCCGCCATTGTCATTCCGGCACTCAGTAAAATATTTTTTGACGATATTATCATTCAAGGTCAAAATCTCTGGTTCAAACCAATGCTCTCCCTCATGGCTGGATTCCTTGTACTTGGCTGTATCCTTGTGTACATGCAACAATGGATCCTCCTTAGGGCTGAGTTGAAAATGAGCTTGGTTGATTCAGCTAAATTCGTATCCCACATTCTACGCATTCCCTATACCTATTTCCAAAGCCATCCTCCGGGCGATACGGTCAAACGGATCAAGCTTAATGATTCCATTGCCACCATGTTATCGCGAGACATGACGCAGCTGATCATCAGTTTGACTACCGTTTTTTTCTACGGCATCGTTATGATCAAATACAATCTACTGCTCACGATAACCGGCGTATCAATAATGTTCCTGAATATTATTGCCCTGAAGTATTTTTCAGCAAAAAGAACAGCTCTCAACCAGTCCCTGTTTCAAAAGCAGCAAAGAACATTCAGCACGGCAAGCGTCGGGATTCAACACATAGAGACATTGAAGGCGTCAGGCTGGGAAAATGATTTTTTCACTCTCTGGTCCAGCTATCTGATCACGTCCATTAATGATGAACAAAAACTTGGACTAACATCCAGGATGTTAACGGTTTTCCCTGACGTCCTCTCACAAATGAGTAATGTTATCATTGTATTGTTAGGTGGCTTGTTGATCATCTTCGGCGAGATTTCATTGGGTGTCTTCATTGCCATGCAGAGCTTCATTGCCAATTTTGCCGAACCGATAAAAAACGTGGCCAATATTATCGGAGATGTTCAGCTCAATAAAAGCAACCTGAACAATCTAAGAGATTCGCTGGATGAGCCTGTTGACCCTCTCTGCAAGCAGGACGGCAGGGTAACAATTGATGCGATCACTCCCTTTAATGCCAGGTTGAGCGGCAAGCTGGAAGTAAACAATATCACCTTCGGCTACAGTAAATTTAGCCGTCCCCTCATCGAAAACTTTTCGATGAGTGCCTTTCCAGGAAAACGTATTGCCCTGGTCGGCCCTTCCGGGTGCGGGAAATCAACCATACTGAAGGTTATTGCTGGCCTGTATGCGTCGACAAGTGGAGAAATCCTCTATGACGACATGAACATTAACACCGTTAATAGTGATGTCCTGAGAAATTCTTTAGCCATTGTAGACCAGGATATATTTCTTTTCACGGGAACGGTCTCTGACAACATCATCATGTGGAATAGAGCTATCGAGCCTGAAACCGTGATCGAGGCTGCTAAGGATGCCGTCATCCACGATGTCATAGCTGAGCGTGAAGGAGGATACCAGGCAAAAATGGCTCCAGGAGGAGGCAATTTCAGTGGTGGAGAGCGACAGAGGCTGGAAATTGCCAGGGCACTGGTAACCAATGCCGCCATCATTTTTTTAGATGAGGCAACTTCAGCCCTGGATGCAGAAACTGAAAAAATCGTAATGGAGAATATCCGTAAAAGAAAATGTACCACAATCACAATTGCTCACAGGATGAGTACGATTAAAGATTACGATGAAATCATCGTAATCGACAGTGGCAAAGTGATACAACGGGGCACCCACGATGAGCTGGTTCTGCAAAAAGACAAACTCTACTATACGCTCATCAGCGAATCTTGATCTATGCCCATGACAACACCAGAACAACAGAGTGATATCGTACCGCCAGAGAAAAAGAAAGCTCCGGATATTCAATCATTGAAACGAGTTAAGACCTCGTATTTTTTTCGCAAAATATCAAGCACATCAGCCTATGAAGGGCTGAGTAAAATACTGATTGGGAAGCGTAAAGAGGATGAATTTGTTGGGAAGGCCGAGAACAACCTCTCTGCCGACACTCTCTTACTCAAGACCTGTCAATTAGTTGGCAATGTTGACAGAATTACCTTTATCGCAGGGTTCGCTTTTGCAAGTGAAGCCTGGGATCCCCTGAAAAAAATTCTGCGTGCCTCCAATATTCGCGCGCGCAAGATTGAACTGCACGACAACTGGTGGAAAAATGATCAGGGTTCGTTGCTGGGATTTTTAAAAGAAGACAAAACGCCCGTGGCCCTCATTCGGAAGGGCAATCACTATCACATCCAGAATATCAGTACCGGCACAACTTCTCCTGTTTCAGCGAACAATTGCGACCAGATAGACCACAGCGGATATTCCTTTTTCTCCCCACTTCCAAAGGGCAAGCTCTCCGCAATGGATTTGTTGAAGTTCACCCTCTTTTTTACCAGAGCTGATGTAATCTACTTCTTTATTCTGGGGGTAGTCGGCGCTCTTCTGGCTTTAACGATTCCCCTTGTTGCTGGCTACATCTTTAATGTCATTATTCCTGGCAATCGTGAAAGCGATCTTTTACAGATAGGCGCGTTGCTCATCACAGTGGTCTTGGTACTGGGTGTTATAAGTTTTACCAAGGCTATAGCCGTTCTCCGCTTTGAAGGGAAGTCCAGTTATAAACTCCAGGCCGCTGTCTGGGATCGGATATTATCCCTGAAAGTGCCTTTCTTTTCGAAATTCGACGCCGGGAATCTGGCGGAGCGAAGCCTTGGAATTGAAAAAATCAGAACTATTCTGTCTGCTAATGTGATGGATGCCGTTGTCTCCGCTATTTTCTCAGTTTTTTACCTGGCCCTGATGCTCTACTATGATCTTCGTCTGGCGCTGCTTGCATTGTGTCTGGGAGTGGTCGTTGCAATCTTTACTCTGACTATCAGCAAACTTGCCTACAAACATGTAGCCGGTTACATGAGAATGGAGGCAATCATCTCAGGCTTTATGATGATGATGATCGGCGGCATTCAGAAAGTAAAAATGACCGCTTCGGGTGATAAGGTTTTCAACATCTGGGCCGACAAAATTTCACAGCAGAAGGAACATTACGCCAATAAACAGAAGCTGCTCATAATCGCCTCGATCTTTACCTTTGGTTTCCCCATTTTAGCATCAATGCTGATCTACCTGAGGATTTTCGACCTGTTAACCCTTCCTGATTCCTCGTTTCAAATTGGCGATTTCATAGCCTTTAACTCAGCCTATCTCAGTTTTCAGGGAGCAATGATCAGTGCATTCATGGTCACGGTTCCCGTTATGAGCATCAAACCGACATTTGACCTCCTGAAGCCGATCCTGGAAGCAGAGGTTGAAGATTATGATAACAAGAAAGACCCAGGTGAATTGCAAGGAAACATCGAAATCGACAATTTGAAATTCAGGTACAAGGATTCACCAGAACTCGTCTTGAAAGGCATTTCCCTGAAAATCAATGCTGGAGAATTTGTTGCCCTTGTGGGAGGGTCTGGCTCTGGGAAATCCACCTTATTCAGGTTACTGCTGGGTTTTGAAGAATATGAGACTGGCACCATCCTGTTCGACAATACCGATCTGAAAGAATTGGATATACGCATTGTCCGAGATCAGCTGGGCGTTGTTTTACAAAACGGGAAAGTCATGCAAGGAAGTGTGCTCTACAACATAGTCGGAACTTCCAACTATACAGAGGATGACGCATGGAACGCGGCACGCATGGCCGGATGCGACCTGGATATTGAGAACATGGAGAAAAAAATGTACACGTATCTGCCGGCAGGTGGTGGCACATTATCAGGTGGCCAGCAGCAGCGTATTGTTATTGCCCGAGCGCTGATCAAAAGGCCCAAAATCCTTCTTTTTGATGAGGCCACCAGTGCCCTGGACAACACGACACAGCGAATTGTGACGGAGAACCTTGATCAACTCCAGGCAACCAGAATAGTCATTGCCCACAGGTTGAACACAATAAAGGAAGCTGACAAGATTTTTGTCATGGACAAGGGCGAAATTGTTGAACAGGGCAGGTACGAAGAGTTGATAGAAAAGAAGGGGTGGTTCTTCAATCTTGTAAAGAACCAGATGAACTGACAGGTGAACTACATGCAACCCATTTTGATGTGTTTTTTATATGTATTTGCCACCATCCTCTGTGTCGGCCACGATGCCTCTGCCGCCGTTCAGGTGGAATTTGAAAAGACGGTACGAGAAGGCTTTCAGAATAATTACGGTATCCGGCTGCAGAATCTTGCGGTGGAAAAAACCTCCGGCCAGGCCTTGCAAGCCAGTGGGTATATTATTCCTTATTTCTCTTTTGATGTGACAAGTGGTGACGGAGTTGATCCGACTGATGTTAACGAAGGCACAAATATTTTAGAATCAAATTTTGTGATCCCCACCAGTTCCGGAGTAAACCTCTATACCGGTGGACACATTGAAAGTTCAGAGTTTCTGTTTCCTGAGTACCCGATGAACAATTATGGCGGGTGGGTTGGCATACGTCTGCCGCTTTTGCGAGGCCTGGGAGAAAATAGCCCGGCAAATGCAGCTATCCGCTCCGCAGACTTCAACCATCAGGCTTCCAGTGAGGCCTTATCTAATGAAGTCATGGCATATTTTCGGGATTTACTTAGCGCATATCTTTCCCTGAAACGTGATACCGATCAATATGCAATACAAAGAGAAGCATTGCAGGAAGCCAGTAAATACCAAGAAGAGATTTACGAACTGATCAAATATGGAGAACTGCCCAAGGTAGAAAAAAACAGGGCAGACCTCTTTGTAATTCAGCAGGAACAGCAGCTCAACAATGTCAAGCTTAACATACTCAACTCCTATTACGCCTTGCGCCTGTTGACGGGAGTGAGCGATCAGGAGTTGATCAACCAGGTGCCGGAAATTCCCAGCACCATACCCGATCCCGATATAAAGAGTATACAGGGCTTTATTAGCAAGTATTCATCCATAAATGATACTGTAATAATGGAGACCCCTATCTACAAAAATATCAAACTGCTGACAGAGGCTTCCAAGGTCCAATTAGACAATGCAAAAAACCAGAAACTCAACCAGGTAACCCTGGACGTGAGAACTTCATGGTTTGCATTGACCCATAGTGCTCATTACGATGAGGCCTTCAAGAGCAATTACCCGGGGGCAAGCGTACTGTTAACATTGAATTACCAGCTGCCTGTCAAAAATAGCCAGCAGGAAGGGGCATATCTGGCCCAGCTTGCCGACTACAGGTCCAACCAGATCAATTTACAAAAACTGCTGTTTGAAACAAAAACCCAGATTCAGCGAATTCTTACAGCCCTTGATCAATTAGCAGCGCTTTACGGAAAGAATAAGGAGCTCGTGGAGGTAAGGAGAAAATCATGGCTTGATGAAATTGAAAAATTCAAGTTGGGCAGCTCCACCCAGATTGACATTATCAATTCATTTGAAACCTATATCGCATCAACCGTGGATCTCAACACCCTTAAGTTCAAGATTCACGACACCGTTACCCAGTTGAAATTCCTTGTGTGTGAACTGCCTACCAATGAAGACCAGTTGAGCACGTTTTCTCTAGATACCTATTTTTCCAGTTTATGAGTTCTTCTTCCATGTGTAATGCTCCACCTCTGTCTTGCCTCACTCCTGGATCTTGTTCCGTCTTGACCAAAATCTGGGCCCATATGAGTCAGTCCCCAACAGAAATTGCTGTTATTTGTGGCGAAGAGCAGATCGGGTACGGTCTCCTTAAAGAAAAAGCCGAGGTGCTGGCTTCTCTTCTCTGTTCCAAGGGGATTGCTCCTGGGCATTTCGTTGCATTGTTGGTTGAACCTGGCATCAGCATGATCGTTACCCTGCTCGCTATCCATAAAGCTGGCGCCGCGTTTATTCCCTTGTCTGCGACCCATCCCAAGGCAAGAATTCTCAGTATGCTCAACAGTTCCTCGTGCAAGCTCATTCTCTGCGATGTAATAAACCTTGAAAAAGTTTCAGACACCGGAGTTGAATTTATAAATATTGATAATGTCGGAGTCTTGACAAACCTTCAACCCGCAGATCTGCATCCCCAGAACGACCCTGATGCTTCAGCCTATATTCAATTCACCTCTGGTTCAACAGGAATACCAAAAGGGGTAAATCTTCTTCACCGGAATCTGTCGTACTATATTGACTGGAGTACTCATTTTTTCAAGGAAACAGTCGGAAACAGGTTGCCACTTACCGCCTCCATTCAATTCGCCCCCGCCATTTCTCAAATCTATTCGTGTCTTACTGCTGGTGAAACGCTCCACATTCTCCCTCGATATCAAAATAATCCTGAAAAATTATTGGCATGGTATGACGAACATCCCAATTATGGCCTCCATTGTGTGCCAACAGTGTGGAGGATACTGCTTGATGTCATTGATCAACAAAAGAGGTCTGAAGCCAAAGGACCGGCCGCACTCTTTCTTGGCGGAGAAGACATCACAGAACAATTGATTACAGACACATTGCGCTTTTTTCCGGGCATGGCAATCTGGAACATGTATGGCCCGACTGAAGGAGTTGTAAATCTCAGTTGCAAAAAAATTACTTCACCCATGGATATTTCCATCGGCACTCCTTTTGTGGGGACAACGTTTTATGTCTTGAAAGGTGATGGATGCGAAGCACAAGTTGGAGAAGAGGGGGAACTCTACACCTCCGGTCCAGGTATTTTCAAAGGCTACATCGGCGATGCCCAGATTACGGATACCGTTTTATTTGACTACGCCTCGGAACATGACGGGCTGGTCAGGGTCTATAATACCGGCGACTACGTTCTTCGTATAAAAAACAGTGAATACAAGTATCTCGGACGAAAAGACCAACAGGTTAAAATTCACGGTCAACGTGTTGAATTAGCAGAGATAGAGAACCGACTCTCCAGCCACCCTGATGTATTGACGGCAGTCGTATCCTTGCTAGATGGCAACCCAAAGTGTCTTGCCGGATATATTCAGTGCAGAAAAGATGTAACCCTCACGGTTGATGCCCTGCGGAGACACTTGCTGGAATTCCTGACAGAGGCTATGATCCCGGAACGATGGGTTTTTCTGCATGCGTTCCCGCAACTTGAAAACGGCAAAATTGACAGAAAATCTTTGCCGATTCCTCGAGATGACCGCCCAATGCTGGGATACGAATTTGTTACAGCATCTGGAACCCGCGAAGAAAACATGGTCAAAGCGTACCAACAGTCGTTGGGAATAAAAAATGTCGGAATGAATGACAGCTTTTTTGATTTGGGCGGTAATTCATTGAAAGTACTGACTTTACTGATCGAGATAGAGGAACTCTTCCATTTTCGACCGGACTTCAGCACGGTGTTCGCCCATCCAAGCCCTGATGAGTTACTGAAGCACATTCCTTTTTCGCAGCAGAAGAAAGAAGGTCATGGCAAAAAGGTCATTTCCGCTCCTGCCAAAATACCCCTGACCAACTCCCAGCAAGGCCTCCTCTTTCTCCTTGAGGCATACCCGAACAATGCCGCCTACAACATTGGCTATGCCCTCACCATTACAGGGGAGCTGAATATCAACAGGCTGGAAAAGGCCTTGGGAAAAATTGTTACCCGTCACCTTCCTTTATCTGCAGTTCTCCTGAATGATGGGGAAGGGCCGTCTTTTTCCTTGAATACTAATTTTCCAGTCCAGCTAACGGTTGAATTGCTGGACCCCTTGCCCGAAAATCAACGACAGAGTTTTGCCATTGAAAGTATTTCTAACCTGGGCGCCCTTCCTTTTGAACTTTATGGCAAACCATTGCACCGATTTCGGCTTTATCGGCTGAATGATCGAAAGCACATATTGGCCTTGGTGGTGAATCATCTCATTTTTGATGGGGAATCGTTTCCCCTTCTCATGAACGAGCTCACCTCTCTCTATCGAGGGGAAGAGTTGGCACCTCTTGATGGCTCGATAGTCGACATGGCACTAAGAAGACAGGAATATACACACGGTCTGAGAATTGAACGTGATTCCACATTCTGGCAAGAATACCTTGAAGGGGTAAGCGATCTGCATTCGCTTCCGGCAAGTTCTTCTCTTCCTGGAAAATTCTCGTTTCATGGTCGCAGAGTAAGCACAAATCTTGACCAGGAATTACGGAAAGACCTGTCCTGTCTCTGCAAGAAGCATGGCGTTACCCTTAACATGCTTCTGCTCGCCGCTTTTGCCGTGACCCTTTTTAAATTCGGGGAGCGGGAAGAATATCTGATCGCCAGCCCTTTTTCCAATCGGCTGAATAAAACAGACCGCTCACTTATCGGCTACTTTACCAATACCTTATTCTATAGAATCCGCTGCAATGAGAACTGCCAATTTTCGGACCTGATAAACAGTGTCCGCCAGGATACGATTCGTATTTTGGACCATCAACAGATGCCCTTTGACCAGCTTGCCGCTCTTCTACGAAAACAAGGAATCAACCTTCCTCTTTCGGCATTCAAGACAATGTTTGCCTATCATGAGACACAGGACTGGAGAGAGGATGGGGACGAGCTGTCATTTAGGGCAAGGGAGGTGTTTACCCGTCAGGCCAAGTGTGATCTCCATCTCGAATGTTATGACAACCAGAGGAGTATCGAACTTGAGCTCACCTATGCAGACGGCATCATTGATGAACAGACCGCTCTTCAGGTGATAAGTGTCTTTACTCAAGTCCTCAAGGAAGTGACCGCGAGGTTCGAAATCGAGATCTCAGCTATTAACGGACTCCTTCCCGCCGAGAGAGACGAAGTTCTTCGATGCTGCATTGGAGAGAGAAAAGATTATGGCAGACCACTGACATTGCACGGCTTGTTTCAGGAAACATGCCGGAAAGTTCCTGATCTTCCAGGCATCTCCTTTGGTGATCAGTCCATAACATATCGGGCCTTGGAGATAAAAACAGGATTGTGTATTCAGCACCTGCTCAGCCTCAATCTGGAACAAGGGGAACCGGTGGGAATATTTCTGGACAGCACACCTGAGCTGATTATTGCCATTTTGGCTGCTGCTGCTTTGGGACATCCCTATGTTCCTCTTGACCCAACGTATCCAGAGGCGAGAAACCAATATATTACAAATCATGCCGGTATTCGCACTATACTCACCACATCAGGGCTGCAAACAGATGGCTTCAATGAACAGAGCACTCTCGTTTTAATTGACAAAATTGAGCCATTATCGCCAAGTGCGCCCTCCACTTTTTGCGAGCCAGTGCCTGACGATCTCCTTTATATCATTTACACCTCTGGCTCCACAGGGAACCCGAAAGGGGTGATGGTTCCCAACAAAGGGGTCGCCAACTATCTGCTCTGGATGAAGACCCGTTTTCAAACAGGAACGGATACAAGGATATTGGCCAAGACCTCCATCAGCTTCGACATATCGGTCTGGGAGTTATTCCTGCCGCTTATTTCTGGAGGGACACTGGTGATGGAAAAACGGGCAGATATCGAATCTCCTGAACAGGCCGCCCAGGTAATCCGCCGAAAAGAGGTCAATATCGTTCAATTTGTTCCTTCCGGCTTGAAACTGTTTGCTATGGCCGGGGTGTTTCACCAGATACCATCCCTGAAAAAAATATTCTGCGCTGGTGAAAAGCTCCCCGTTGGTATCGTGAACGATGTTTTATCACAATATAACGGCGAACTGTTTAATATGTATGGACCGACTGAAGCCAGTATTGTCGTAAGTTGCCATCAGTGCCTGGCTCACTCCGAATATGAAAAAGTGCCTATAGGAAGACCCATTCCTAATAGTTCTCTCTATGTTCTTGACAAACATCTCAATCTCTTGCCCCGTAATATGCCGGGTTATCTCTATATTGGTGGTGATGTGCTGGCAGCAGGGTACTTGAAAGACCAGAAAAAAACAGAAGAGGCGTTTATCCAAAGCCCACCCTCTCTTCCCGAGACCATTCTTTATGCCACAGGAGACAGGGGGCGTATGCTCTCCAATGGCAATTTTGAATTTCTTGGTAGAAAAGACCATCAGGTAAAGATACGCGGCTATCGGGTAGAATTACATGAGATTGAAAAGGTGGTGGAAGAATTCGCCGGTGTTCGTCAGGCCGTCGTTTATAAGAGTGAACACAGTGAAGATGACGCGAGGCTGCATGCCTTGGTAGTGCTGTCGGAAGATGCGTCTCTCTCCTCTGAAGACATCCGGGCCGGACTCCGATTAAAACTGCCTCCCTACATGATTCCAGCCACAGTTACTTTGACAAAATCCATCCCACTGCTCCCTAACGGCAAAATCAATCAGAAAGAGATTGATACGTATGAAATACCGCTTGTCTTAGATTCCCCGAAAAAAGAGCTCAGGATGAGTGGTGATAATATTGAAACAGTTTTTTCAGAAATCTGGACAGAGGTTATCGGGCAGAAAAATTTTACCAGCATGGATAATTTTTTCGATGCAGGGGGACATTCGCTCCTTTTTGTTAAAATCAGAGACAAGATACAGGAGAGACTTGGAATGGATTTTTCCATCGTAGAACTCTATCAGTACCCCAATATTGCAGCCCTGGCGGATCAATACAGGAAAAAGTATGGTCATGCCTCAGGGCCATCTGCTGCAATTTCCGCCATTCGTGACCGCATAGCCAAAAGAATTAGGAGGAATCATGGAAAATAAGGATTCAGTGAAAAGACGTATTGCCATTGTTGGGTTTGATTGCCGGCTTCCTGAGGCGGACACGGTGGAAGAGTTTTGGAAAAATCTGCTGGCTGAAAAAGAATCGATGACGGAGTTTAGCGAGGAACAGTTGCTTGCTTCAGGCATTTCTCCGGCTACCTTCAATAATCCTCATTATGTTTGGAAAAGGGGGGTTGTGAAAGGACCCGATCAATTTGACGCGGAATTCTTTAATTTTACCCCAAGAGAGGCAGAACTGCTCGACCCTCAACAACGGCTGTTCCTGGAGTGCGCATGGCATGCCCTTGAGGATTGCGGTATTGATCCATTTAATACGGAAAAAAAGATTGCGGTACTAGGTGGAGTTGGTTCACCATATCATTTTGCTGATGCCTTCAAGAACAAAAGCGTTCAAAAATTTGCCAGCGGCACCGCCATTGCCACCAGTAATGACAAAGATTATGTGACCACACGCGTCTCATATAAACTGAACCTTACCGGGCCGAGCATCAATGTCCAGTGTGCTTGTTCGACATCAATGGTGAGTATTGTCCTTGGGATTGACAGCTTGTTGAGCTACCAGTCCGATGTCGTTTTAGCGGGTGCCTCCAGCATTGAACTTGCTGAGCATCAAGGCTATATGTACCAGCCGGGAGGACTCGAGTCACCAGACGGTAAATGTCGGTCATTTGATAAAGATGCCGCAGGAACTGCTTTCAGCCGAGGATGTGGAGTCGTTGCCCTCAAGAGACTGGAAGATGCCCTGGCAGACAAGGATCAAATTTATGCGGTTATCCTGGGTGGCTCCATCAACAATGACGGAAACCGCAAGGCCGGATTTACTGCTCCGAGCGTACAGGGGCAGGTGGAAGTGATCACCGAGACCATAGAATTGGCAGGCATTGATCCCTCTACCATCACTATGGTAGAGGCCCACGGAACAGCTACTCCCGTGGGTGACCCCATTGAAGTTGCATCGTTGTCTGAGGCTTTTGGGCAATATACCTCAAAGAAAGGATACTGCGCCCTTGGTTCCGTAAAAACCAACATCGGCCATACTGATGTGGCGTCCGGTATCGCCAGTTTGATCAAGGCAGCACTCTGCGTGAAACATGGCGTTATCCCCGCCTCTCTCAATTTCCACGAACCAAATCCAGCAATCAATTTTGCCGACAGTCCTTTCTTTGTCAATACCAAAACCACAAAATGGGACCGTCCAGATAACACACCGGCCAGGGCATTGATAAACTCCTTCGGAGTTGGGGGAACCAACGCCTGTGTCATCCTGGAAGAGGCTCCCCCGCTTGAAAACGCTCCTCCTCAACATGATTATGACCTTCTTTTCATTTCAGCTCATCATAAAGATTCGTTCAAGAAATATTGCGAAAATATCCATCTGTTTCTTGGGGATCACCCTGAAACAAACTTGAATGGTCTGGCTCATACCTCGCGTACCGGACGAAGAAGCATGAAGTACAGAGGAGCCATCGCATTCAGGGACAGGGAAGATCTGTTGGCCAAGCTTGATGCCGGGGTTTCCCCGGTGAACAGCAAGACGACTGCCGACAAAGGATTTGTCTGGATGTTTTCCGGTCAGGGGAATCAGTTCGTCAATATGGGACGGGAGTTATACGCTGAGAACCAGTTGTTCCGGGAAACTGTCGATTATTGTGCCACCTTACTCACACCGATAATAGAGCTCGATATTCGAGAAATATTGTTCCCCTCCGAACAGAACTATGATGAAGCACTTGCAGTAATTAGTCGTACTTATATTACGCAACCTGCCATTTTTATTGTGAGCTATGCCATCGCACGTGTTTTTCAAAGCTACGGACTTGCTCCGGATGCTTTGATTGGGCATAGTGTCGGGGAATACGTAGCCGCAGCCCTTTCAGGTGTCATGACCCTTGAAGACGCCCTGAAAGCGGTGGCCTTACGTGGCAAACTTGTTTACGACCTTCCAGAAGGTGCTATGCTGGCGGTATTGCTAAGTGAAGCGGAACTTGCAAAGGTCTTGCCCGCAGAACTCGATATTGCGGTGATCAATAGCCCCGAACTCGTTGTGGTTTCTGGCACTACCGCCGACATTGAATCGTTTGCGGCTCAGTTAAAGAAAAAGCGTATTGTCAGCAAAAAATTGCCCACCTCTCACGCCTTCCACTCAAGGATGATGATTCCCTGCCTTGATCAATTCAGAGAATTTTTCAAAGGGGTTTCCCTGCACGCGCCCGTTATTCCGATCATCAGTACGGTAACCGGCCTAGCATTGTCCGATGATCAGGCCCGAGACCATGAGTATTGGGTCCAGCATCTTGTCAAACCCGTTTTGTTCGGGAAAGCAGCGGCCCTGAAACTGTCTTCAGTGTCTGCAATGGTTTTTCTTGAGTGCGGGCCGGGCCAGTCGTTGGAGTCAGCGGTTAAGAGACAGTTGAAACCTGAAGATTTGCATACAGCAATCGGCACCCTGCATGAAAATGAAAATGCGATCACGGCTCTCGATACGGCTCTCGGTAAACTCTGGATAGACGGTATCACCTTTGATTATGATCTGCGCTTCAACTCTTCTGCGTGTCACAAGGTCTCATATCCCCTGCTGCCTTTCAACCGAAAGACGTACCGACTCGATTTTGGCGGAAAAGATAGTGTTGCATCTGAACAGTCGGGCGTAAAAAAAGAAAACATCGCTGACTGGTTTTACATTCCTTCCTGGAAACGAACGGCCCCCGTAGACCTTGTTCTAAAAAACAAGAATGAAACATCCGATCTGCCTGTACAATGGCTTGTATTCTCGGAGAATACGTTTGCCGACGCCATTGCCCGCCGCATACGAGAAAAAGGAATGGATTGTACAATTGTGAGGCGAGGAGACCATTATCAGGAGAAGGATGGGGATATTCACATCCGTATTGATGAAAAAGATGATTACCGGAAACTAATAAGTACCGTTGTTCATGATGAATGCCAACTTCGCATTATTCATGCCTGGAATTTCAGTACCCTTGCCGAAGAACCACTCTCGCTTAATAATGCCGCAAGCTTACTGGAACGGAATTTTTACAGCCTGATTTATCTTGAGCAGGGATTGATTTCCAACAATCTAGGCGGTCAGGTCAGCCTTACCTGCTTGGTCAACGACGCTTTCAATGTCACGGGTAGAGGGCGGGTGCGTCCTGAAAAATCTCTGGCAATTGGCCCCATTCGCGTTCTCTTCAAAGAACATCCAGAGATGTATTCAAAGCTCATCAATCTTGAATCAACGTCACTTGTCTCTACCGACTCTTTCAGGATCATCGAT
Organism: Desulfobulbaceae bacterium; assembly: GCA_019163335.1. Classification (GTDB taxonomy): domain Bacteria; phylum Desulfobacterota; class Desulfobulbia; order Desulfobulbales; family Desulfocapsaceae; genus UBA2270. The sequence goes on from JAFLKM010000090.1 coordinate 15,531, forward strand.
CAGTTGATAAGAGAAACAGAAATCGAAACCGATGAAACGATTATTACCTACTCCGGGACGGATCGATGGACTGAAACCGTTGAACCTGTCAGCCTGAGAGATCAGCAGGAGAATCTCACAGGGGCTTTGCAGGAAAACGGTGTCTATCTTATTACTGGAGGCAGTGGCGGGATTGGCAGAACTTTATCCCTGCTGCTCGCTGAAAATGTCAAATGCACTCTGATCTGGACCGGACGAAGGGTTTTGCCAGTGAGACAAGACTGGAAACTTCTGATCCAAAATGCTGATACCGAGGTGAACCTGAAAGACATTCTGGAGACGATCTTGAAGGTAGAGCAGATGGGTTCTGTTGTTCGTTACTATGGTGTGGAAGTAAGTGATGCAGAAGGGATGACTCGAATGGTCTCTGATGTAGAATCAGAATGTGGTGTCATAAACGGTATCATTCATTCTGCCGGAACCGCTGGAGGTGGAGTTATAGCGTTGCTGGAAAAAGAAGATGCAGAAAATGTTTTGGGAGCCAAGGTTGCCGGATCCCTGGTTCTACAACAACTTTTTGCAGAGAAAGCGCTTGACTTTGCCTATCTCTTCTCATCGGTCACCGCAATCTTTGGCGAAGCTGGCCGGGTTGATTATACAAGTGGGAACGCCTTTCTGGATGCATTAAGCCATAGTCAATTCCTGGCAAAATGCAAAAACATATGTTCCGTCAACTGGGGGGCTTGGGGTGTGGTTGGCATGGCTGCTGACTGGCAGCGGGATAAAAACAAAAAGAAGACTGGAGGGAAATCACTGAAAGAAAAGGCATTGCCCGCCTCAGAGGAAAGTCAGCCGATTACCTTATATTTCCAGTCCGCCCAAGGGAAACAAGAGTACTACTCGGTGAATGTAAACGCCAAGGAACATTGGGTAATGAACGAGCACCTGTTGTCTGGTGTACCAACTCTGGTCGGCACAACATTCTTGGACCTCTTGACAAAGTGGAAGAATCTCAAGGGGCTGGAAGGGGAAATGACCATTCATGATGGCGTTTTTTTATCCCCGTTGATGATCGTCAACAATGCCCCTACAGACCTCCAGCTTGTTTCTGAGCAGACCGGAGCTGAGACGTACAGCTTTTTGTTCCGAAGTAGCACCGGGGCATCGGAAAAAATATGGAAAGATCATTTCTCAGGAATAGTGTCAATTCGTCATGGTGAGCAAAGTGACAAGCGGGTTGATATCTCTTCCTTGATAAAACAGTTTACCTCCGCCCCCGATACAGGCAGGCATTTTACAATAGTTAGGGATGGCAGAAATAAAGTAATGTTGCAATACAGTAGCCGCTGGGACTGCAAGGAAAAGACATACATTGGTGACGATGAATGTTTGTCTCAACTGGAACTCCCGGAATCCCTTGCCCAAGATTTAGACGTCTTTCAGATACACCCGGCAATGCTGGATGTCGCAACATCCACACACGTTATGCATATGATTGACAGGACAGGAGTTTATCTCCCATTTTCATATGGACAGGTACAGTTTTTTAAATCTTTTCCAAGGGTTCTGTACAGTCATGCGAAACGTTCAAGGCCACATATACAAGAGGATCAATATACCTATTTCGACGTTGATCTTTATGATGAAGCCGGAGAAGCTATCCTCTCAATAAAAGAGTACGCTTTCATTAAGGTTGGTGAGACAGGCGGCTATCAAGAAGAAAAGCATGACAAGCTCGCATTGAAACATGTCTTTGAAGAGGATGATATCCTTCCTGACGAAGGGAAGCATGTTTTCGCGATGCTGTTGCAGAATCCAGATGTACCCCAAGTCGTTGTCCATACGCAAGATCTTGTCATTGATTTCAAAGAGACAAAAATTTCCTATGTTCGAAAAAACCTTCTCAAAAATAAACAGAAAGCTATGGAAATGCTCGATGTTGACGATCGTCCTGATATAGACACCCCCTACGAGAAGCCAGAGAATGAAATTGAAAAGAGTATTGCCGCTATATGGAGCAGTATCCTCGGGATTAATAAACTCGGGGCCAATGATTCCTTTATCGAGCTTGGCGGTAATTCCCTTCTGACAATCCAGGTGATATCGGGGATTGGAGATGAATTCGGCGTTGAGCTCGAGGCCAGCGAATTTGTCAAACATGCGACCATCCGTTCACAATCTGACCTTGTCTTGATGAAAATTCTTGAAGGACACGAAGGCTCTGACATTGAAGCTCTCTTAAATGCTGAATAAGTAAAAATCATGAGTGACCTTTCTGAAATCATCGCCAATCTGTCGCCCGAGAAAAGGAATCAGTTTCTTGCCCGTTTGCGCTCTAACTCACAAACAGAGGGGAAGCAGACTGTTCGTAAGGTCGATTTTTCAACAAACTTTGAATACCGGTTTCAGTCCGATACTCCATTTGATTTCCGTCCGTGTCAAGTAGAGGTGCAGGATCCGGAACCGGGATGCGTGCAGATTCGGGCAAAGGCATCATCCCTCAATTTCCGGGACGTAATGATTGCCTCCAGGCTGTATCCTGCATCACCAGGTGTCCCGACCAATATGGGGTCTGATTATGCAGGTGTTGTCGAAAAGGTCGGAGAGGGTGTAACGACTGTTAAGCCCGGCGACGAGGTAATTGCCCTGCATGTAGGTCACGTTGAGAATGGAGAGGTAAGAGAAAATTGCCACTTCATTCAGACATTCAATGTCTTTGAAGAATGTGTTTGCCGCAAACCTGCCAATATTTCTTTTGCAGCGGCGGCCTGTATCCCGACAGTATTTTTGACCGCCTATATCGGCCTTATAAAACTGGCCGATCTTAAACCAACCGAAAAAGTTTTGATCCATTCTGCTGCCGGAGGAGTGGGCTTGTCTGCCGTCCAGATAGCCCGGTGGAGAGGGGCAGAAATCTATGCGACTGCCGGCACAGAGGAAAAACGCAAATTCCTTCTAAAACAGGGTGTTCAACAGGCCTTTGATTCACGGTCTCCTTCTTTTGCTGAAGCCTTATTGAGTGCTGACATTGGAATGGATGTGATATTGAATACTCTGTCCGGAGAGTTGATGACTGAAAGCATCAAGTTGCTGCGCCCATTCGGCCGGTTTATTCATATCGATAAAAAAGATGTAAATGCCAATTTCATGTTGCCGATGAGTCTGTTCATCAATGGAATTTCTTTTCAGTTCCTGGACATTTCTCTGCTGTTTAAAAATCCGGCACTATTGAATACGTCTCTCCAAGAACTGCTTAGTCTCTTTGAAAGAGGGGACTTTGTACCTATTGAGCACACTGTTTTCCCTGCCGCAGACCTAAAAAAAGCTATTACCAGTCTGTCCAGGGGGACACATGTTGGCAAGATGGTTATTCAGTACAGCTGATTGAGTCAGGCCTTTTTCCCTCAAATCTGCCCATGGTACAACCTGTGAAGACTCATGCCTGAAGATAACGTCCTGAAAGAAAGGATAAAAAAACTCACTCCTGAACAGATCAGGAGGTTAATGGCCAAATCCGGAAATTCAGCGCGGGATGTTTTTTCGGGGATGCCAAGAAATGAAGCACAGGTGTACCCCTTGTCCAAGGTACAGGAGCGGTTCTGGTTTCTGTCGAAACTGTACCCAAATACGGCACTGTACAATATCCCGCTTGCTGTCCGGCTTCAATCCGCAAGCATAGACCCAATTCGTTTGGCGGAAGTAATCAACCGGATAGTAAGGGAAAATGACATTTTACGCACAACGTTTGAAGAAAGAGATAAGCACGTAAGCCAGAGAATACACCCTGAGCTGAAAATACAACTCGAATATGAGGATATAAGTGACACCACTCATTCGAGAGATCTTGAAGAAATTATAGCAGACATCGGCGCTGATCACGGCAGCACCCTTTTTAACCTGTCAGAGCTCCCGCTTCTTTCCGTCAAATTATTGAAAACAAGCAAAAAAGATTCTGTGCTGTTCTTCAATCTCCATCACCTGATATCAGATGGTTGGACAAATTCACTCCTGGCTAGAGATTTGGCCCTGTTCTACAGTGGCGCAGGTGAAAATCCTTCTGGACGTGATAAATACCAGTACATTGATTATGTAAAATGGGAACAGGAGTGGCTGCAATCTAACCGATACCAGAAGCAGCTCGATTTCTGGAAAAAAGAAATGGCTGAGTTACCCGATCCATTCCATTTTCAGCGAGATTTCCAGGATGAAGGACCTTCTTTTGAAGGAAGGACTGAAAGTTGTGCTATTCCCGTGTCACTGCACGAGAAGGTGGCGACATATTGTCAGGGCAATGACATAACACCCTACCAGTTTTACATCTCATGCTATGCACTGCTTTTGGCACGCTATTCCGGGATGCGGGATTTGATCATCGGTACACCGGTGGCCAATCGGAATCAACGGCATTTTCAGAATACATACGGCGTTTTCATCAACTCCTTGCCAATTCGATTCAGGATAGACACCTCGCTGAATTTTAAAAAGGCCGTGGAAGGATACAGAGAGCTGATTAACGAGTGTATGAATAATCAGGAAGTGCCCTTTGGTGAAATTATTAATGCCGTCAACCCGCACCGCAATCTGCACGAAAACCCCTTATATAATGTCCATTTTGCCTATCAGCATTTCCCGCAGAAGAGCAAGGCTGATGAACATGCACTTTTACCGATTGATTATCGACTCTCCAAATTTGATATAAATTTTTGGGTTTTAATCGCAGGTGACGAACGTACCCTGTCGATAAGCTATAAAAGTAAGCTTATTCGCCGAGAAAAAATCAAGCGTTTTCTGGATCATTTTCTGTCCTTGGTAGAATCAGTTGTTGTTCACCCGGATGTTCCCATTCAAGAGCTTGATTTTATTTCCTCGAAGCACCTTTCGCTGCTGACTGGCAACAGTACCCAGACCATGGAGACTTCCTGGCTTGCCCTCTTTGGAAAATCGGTCAGACAATTCCCGGAAGAAACGGCCGTGGTGGATGAGCAAGGTACAATGACATATCGCTCACTCAACCAGCATTCTTCTGAGCTTGCTCTGGCCTTGACCACACACAAAGTTGCAAAAGGTGATGTGGTTATCATCCGAACGGAAAGAAATAGAAATCATATAATCTCCATTCTGGCATGCATGAAATGCGGAGCCGTCTACTTGCCCCTCGACAATCGAATTCCCCCTGAACGATTTGCCTTTATTCTAGGTGATAGCAAGGCCAGGATAGTCTTAACTGAAACAGCAATCGATAATGTCAACTGTTTGGGCTTTAACACAATCCGCCAGAACCAAAGTGCAGATACAGTTTTTGACAATGTCCCTCTGCAAGGCGAGGACATTGTCTATATTATCTACACCTCCGGATCCACAGGGAAGCCCAAGGGAGTATGTGTACCTCATCGGGCAGTCATCAATTATACCCATGCAATGCAGCAAAAAATTGCTGATCCAGGGGTCTGCTCTTTTGCCCACGTTTCAGCCTTTGATGCTGATTTGGGTAACACCGCAATCTTTATGACCTTGGGATTTGGCGGGACTCTCATGATCCCCGCAGCTGAAACCCTGATTGACCCGGTCTTGCTGACGAAATTTCTTTCCACAAATCCAGTTGATGCCATAAAGATAGTTCCTGCCCACCTGAATGCCTTGAGAGATTATCTACCAGGAATACTCCCTCGCAAACTACTGATCTGTGCCGGAGATCGCCTCAATAGGCAGCTGGTAGTCGACATTCAGGAAGTGAATCCTCTCTTGCGAATCATGAATCATTACGGCCCTGCCGAAACCACCATCTCGTCACTAACCTTTGATGTGCCAACTGAGATGAATAACCAGGTCATTCCCATTGGCAGCCCGATCGACAACACGTGTGCTCTCCTGCTGGATCAGGATAAAAAATTGGTACCCAAAGGAACTCCTGGGGAAATCTGCATTGCCGGTGTCAATGTAGCATTGAAGTATCTGAACCAACCTGAGTTGACAAAAGAGCGATTTATTCAGCATCCACTCAGCCCGTGGCCAGTGTATAAGACCGGGGATATCGGGTATTTGAATGAAGAGGATCAGATTGTCTTTCTGGATCGCATTGACCGACAGATCAAGGTAAACGGTTTCCGCATTGAGCTTGGAGAAATTGAAGCAGTCCTCAAGGCACACGAATGTGTTGCCAATGCCTTCGTCTTCACCGATGGCGAAAACGAAAAGACAAAGCTTCACGCTGCTGTTGTGTTTTATGAGCAGGGTACCACAAGACAACTCCAGACACATCTTGCCAACTATTTCCCGCAACACCTCCTTCCCATCATCTTTGTTCTGAACACAATACCGGTTACCCGTAATGGCAAGGTGGATCTCGAACAGTTGAAGCGAATGTGTACCGCCAATCCAGTTGCCTCAAGAAAAACGGCTCAACCGCAGGATCTTGTAGAAATCAAACTGATCGAGATCTTCATGTCAGTACTGAATGTCACAAACGTTGATCCCGGTGACCAGTTCTTTGATCTTGGCGGTCATTCCTTGCTGGCCATCAGCCTTATTTCTCAGATTAATACGGCCTTTCATGCTCAATTTCCCCTTGCCATACTTTTTCAATACGGATCAGTCCAGGAGCTGGCCTCGCAGATCAGAATGAAAAAGCCAGCGTTTTCCGATGATTCCTCTCTCTATGTGACTCTTGTAAACAAAGGACATGGACAACGGATCGTCTGGCTCCATCCGGCTGGTGGAAATGTCATGAGTTATTATTCCATCGCTAAAACCCTTGCCGTTACTTACGATTCAAAGGCGTTCACCGCAACAGACCACCACCTGAAGGACACCTTGTCCATCACCGGATTGGCCTCTGACTATGTTACCATCCTGAAAGACATGAACGAACTTGCAGGTAGTATTCTTGCGGGCTGGTCAATGGGAGCTTTAATTGCACACGATATGGCCATCCTCCGGGCAAAGGAGGGAAACCACCTGCCATTGGTCTTAATTGATCAACCAGTTCCGCATCACAATGCTCACACGCACGACTCCTATGACGAAAGAGTTAGAGGCTATATTGAAAGGATTGAGGTGTTTACAGGAGAAACGATTCTAACTTCTGCTTTACAAGAAGCGAGGATGGATTACACAGCATTGCATGGGCAATTCATTCGATTGCGTTTGATGCCGGAGGAAGTCTCGATGGACAGCTTCCGTTCTTTTTTGGATGTTCTGGTAAAACATAACAACATTATTTCAGATTTTTACCCGTCAGTTTATCATGGGCCTGTTCTCCTTCTTAAGGCCTCTGAAAAAATTATGCTCAAGACAAGCAAGCCCCAGCCGGAATACTTTATTGAAGACCTTGGATGGCGAGAGTTTTGCACAAACCTTACAGTATTGGAAGTCCCTGGCAATCATATTACCATGCTCACTGAGAAGCATACGACGCAAGTCGGAGTGTTGATTCAGGCATGGTTATCAAAGCTATGAACCAGCTTTAATCGAATTTAAAATGGAAAAACATTTTTTCAGTCTCTCCCTCCATCATGGTGCTGCAACGGAGTGCATGACCTTGGGTATTTTGGAGCACAGAGGCTTGGTAGAACTGGGGACAGATTTTTTATCCCTTGATGAACTAGGCATTTATAACAACTTCAAAGTGGACAGTCGTCGAAGTGAATTTCTTGCAGGCCGATATATTGCCAAAGAAGCTGTGCGACAGGAACGCCCTGATTTATTCCCGAAATCGATCAACATTGTTCATGGTGTATGGGGGTTCCCGCTCATACACACACCGGGCTTGCATCGGGCGACAGTATCGATAGGCCATACCCAGCGTTGCGCGGCTGCTATATTTTACTCATCAAATACCCTTCCTGTTGGTGTAGATGTCGAAGAGATAAAAGAAAGTAATTTGCAAGCATTCAAAAGATTTATATCAAACACTGAGCAGGAACTGATAGCCTCTGGTCAGCTCCCCTCCCTTGAAACAATGCATTTAATATGGTCAGCCAAAGAAGCGGCAGGGAAGGCCCTCAAAGTCGGGTTTACAATTCCTGAGAATTTATACGCCATTTCCTCAATAAAATGTGAAGAAGGTTTTTATCTTATTAGTTTTGAAAATCTTTCTATGCTGAAAGTAATTGGATGGGTAGACGGTGATTTTTCAATTTGTATAGCTTCTCCTTCTACCTGGAAATTTGGAAAAATAAAAGAGAGAGCACGCGCATGAGAAACAAGATACTGCTGGATATGGCAATCTATCTCGGGATTCCCTTATTGGTCTGGAATTTTGGCAGAGGACATTGGGGGGATTATCTGACTATTCTATTGGGAATGGTTCCAGCAGTTATTTATACAACCGGAACATTCATCTGGAAACGAGAATGGAATATTACTGGAATTTTCTTTCTTTCTATTATTTCGATGAATTTCCTGATGAACCTGCTATCTCATTCAGCAGAGCAGGAGCTATGGAATAGCGTCTGGATGGGATATCTCTCTATCGCATTTTATTCATTAACCATTTTCATAAAACGGCCCATCGGGTTGTATTTTTTTATTGATTATGCGCATGCCAAAGGTATCCCCCGCGAGAACTCAAAGGCGTTATACAGTGCACCAGCCCATTTTCACTACTTTGTCAAATTCACACTTTTTCTTTGTTTACGGGAGCTCGTTGTCATTGTCATTAAAACAGTCATGATTAAACGAATGGGTATTGAGGGTTTCAATGCAATCCAGATTACAAATAGCGTCCTTAATTATATCTTCACAGCTTTGATGATTATGTACATCATGTATATAATAAAACAGACAAAAAAAACTGCTGCGGTGCATTCCACTGAATCTGGCCAATGAGGCTATCTTATTTCTTTCAGGAGTGTCAATCAGCGTTGTGAATCGGCATGTAATAATGACCCACTAACGGGGATGGAATCGGCGTTCAGAATTGACCCCCCTCAGCCCATGCTCTATCCTTTCTGAAATCAACCAGAGGGAGGAGAGAGGTACTGATGATGCAAGAGTTGCGTGATTCCCTCTGACCGGCATCTGACGGAATAAAAAAAGGGTTTAGAGAAAAGTCTCTAAACCCTTTTTTTTATTGGTGCGCCCGGCTGGATTCGAACCAGCGGCCTACGGATTAGAAGT
>JAFLKM010000055.1 GCA_019163335.1 Desulfobulbaceae bacterium
CTCAGCTTTTTAGAAATGGAAACCCACTTCTGATTATTGCCTGGATCCTCTTTTTTGCCGTAAGGCAGATACGACACCTCAACATCAACGATAAAATCATTGACAATAATATTTCTCACCACCTTTCCATCCTTAGTTGTTTCATTATACACAGGAATCTCGAACTTCTCCTGGGTAGTCTTAAGCGGCGGCAGGCTTGAATCGTGGATCAGGCCACTCTTTTCGTAGGGACCTCTGCCCATTTTATCACCACGCCCCATTTGCTGCGGAGTGGGCATGTAAATGACTTGGTTCGTGTAAAATACCTTTCCATCAGTTGTCTTCGCGGTCACATCCAGGACCACCCGGTTGGGGGTCGGTCAGCCATCGGGAATGGGATGGCCCGCTTTATTTTTGATGTCCACAATCACCGTGGCGGCAGGCGTCATGATGGATCCATCACGCCACTGGTATGCCTTGGCCTCCACCTCAACATCAAGTGCCATCTTGGCCATTTCCGGAGAGCGATAGCTCTGCATGTTATGCCCCAATCCACTTTTTTCCATATGACAGCTCTGACAGGTTTCCACCCCGCCTTCAGGGATATAGGTATAAAGATGAGCACCGTAGAGCGTGGCACATTGAGACGGGTTTTCAAGCTCAAAATTGGGCCCCAGGCCGTGACACTGGCCGCAGAGAATTGACTCCTTCATGATCTTACTCTGCTTCATCACGGGACGGTCTGGATCGTCATGTTTACCATCAACCTTGCCATAAACGGCATCTTTCTGAGGCACTCCATCGGTCCATTTGTGGACAATGGCATTTCTGTTATGACAGATCAGGCAATCAATATTCAGGCTTTGCAGAGTCTTTTTCGCAGCTTCATCACCTTCATCGGCAAAGGCATAAACGTTTTTGACAATCTCCTGGGCAACACTGTCTTCGGCATCTTCTAGTTGGGGCAGATGGCATTTTGTACAGATCCTCAGATGCTTGACACCAATATCCTCATTCTTTTTAACCCCGGAATAGGGCCATTCCTTTAACCCGTTTTCAATGGCGGTTTTAAATGTTGCTGCTGTTCTGCCAGTGTTTTCCGGGCCGAAGATAGATCGGGCATGGAGTGATTTTTGCCATTGTTCATGGGCTTCAGTATGACATTCACGGCAAGATGTTGAGTCATACATCGCCACCAGTTCAGCAATGGTTTTTGCTTTTTTTATTTCCTCTGCCTGAATCTGGGTACCGGACAACATCAATGGCACCACCGTGAGACCAAGAATGGCAAAAGATTTTTTTAATAGTTTCATTTCCATCTCCATTTTTAATTGTTGAAATTGAGGACTATTTTCTATTTTTCCTTTTTTTTTTACCTCCTTAATAATAAATGTTTTTTGTTAGACAGAGCCACGAGATTGCAGCCCATACGGTGGGTATTTTAAACGATTCAAACAGCAAGAGTTTTTTTGAATAAAGAGAATTTCCCCTTAGAATCCCTGTCCGGTGAAATAGTTGAAAAAATTACAGCAGTTGAAGGAGATACACCCTGGTGAGTTTTTGAAATTACAAGAGATTATGTAAAAATGTTATTCTATCTTCATGTTTCCGTCAACTTTTGTCGCGCAGATTATGGGGCAGACAGGGGGTGAAAAACCTGAACAATCTCGTGTTCACTTCCATCATCACCAAAGATGGAGCAAATGTTCGTCAATGAAGACTTGAATCGTCATGCCTTGTTCAGTATAATCTTAAAACCATTGTGAAAAATTTTACCTCCTGAGTCATGTTTGGAATGTATTATTTATATGACGCTTAACAGATTGTTTCTACAGCACTACCGCGCTTCTTATTTACTGTTTTCGGCTTTCACATTACTACCTTTTTTTTTAAAGGATGTTCGTCATATCCATAATTATTGAATGTGTAATATTTTTGCTCACTGATTTTCCGAATGAGGCTTGAAGAAAAAAATGAAAATTAAAGGATTTAAAACAGCGGCAGTTGCTGCAGGTATCAGATATGCTGACAGACTGGATCTTGGCCTGATCTTTAGCGAGACGCCGGTCGTTACTGCTGGAGCATTTACAACAAATCAGGTAAAGGCGGCACCTGTTGTCCTTGATATGGAACGCCTTAAACAGGGGAAAGCCCAGGCAATTTTGATCAATAGCGGATGCGCCAATGCCTGTACCGGTGAAAATGGCATGCTGGCGGCCATCGCTACCGGAGAATGCGCAGCAACTGCCCTTGGTATAGCTCCGGAAATGGTTCAAATCTCTTCCACCGGTGTTATTGGTGAACAGTTGAACGTATCAGCCATAGTCAAGGCTATGCCGGAACTTGTCGCCAAACTTTCTGCCGACAACTTTGATCAGGTTGCCAAGGCAATCATGACCACCGACACTGTTTCTAAAACGGCCAGCCGAAGTGTTATGATCGGAGAGCAGGAGGTTCATTTTGTCGGCATGGCGAAAGGGGCCGGCATGATTATGCCCAATATGGCAACCATGCTTGCCTTTGTCCTGACGGATGCGCAGATCAGTTTTCGACAACTCCATGGCGCCTTGCTCAAAGGGGTGGAGCGCACCTTTAACCGGATTACTATTGATGGTGACACCAGCACCAATGATATGATTCTGGTGATGGCCAATGGTGCAGCCGGCAATCCCTGGATCGATGAAGGCGCTTCAGACTACCAGGATATCTTTCAACAGACCCTGGAGGATCTGCTTAAGGATCTCGCCTTACAGATCGTTGCAGATGGAGAAGGGGCCACCAAATTTATCACCATTCGTGTCTGTGGCGCTCGTGAAGAGATGGATGCTGAACAGATTGCCAGAACCGTGGCCAATTCCAGTCTGGTAAAAACTGCTTTTTTTGGTGAAGATGCCAACTGGGGGAGAATCATCGCTGCGATGGGCCGCTCTGGAGTTCGGTTCTGTCCGGAACGTGTTGATATCGCCTTTGATGATGTTGTTATTGTAGAAAATGGGCTGGGGCAGGGGAAAGAGGCCGAAAAATCGGCCACCGCCATCCTGAAAGAAAAAAATATCCTTGTGACCATAGATCTGAAAGATGGAAGAGGATGCGCCGAGGTATATACCTGTGATTTCTCCATCGACTATGTCAAAATCAATGCTGATTACCGAAGCTGAAGGTTCGACTCAGAAATGAACGAAAACCGCCTCGCCTATATTCTGCCCGGCCCAGTTGAGCTTGCATCGCTGTTGTCCGGACTTCCTGAGAAGTACCATATTCGTGAGTGCGATATATCGGTTGAGACCATCTGCTATCTGGACACCTTTGATTGGCGACTCTACAATAAAGAATTACTCTGTCTTCGGATTGGAAAGACTACCTTTGTCTTGACCAATTTTGCCGGTGAATTCAGGCTTCAGGAAGAAGGGCCTGCTCTGGAAAAACCCCTTCCCCTTCATTTCTCCTGTGGAGCAATGGGCGAAAAGCTTATATCAGTGGCTGGCATCCGTGCCTTACTTCCCCTTGCTCAGATTACCCGGAAGTCGCAATGCTTTCAGATTATGAATCAGGATCAGAAAATTGTCCTTTCCGGCTCCCTTGAATTAAGTCAACTGGTGCCCACCCATGAAGAAGACGCCTGTCCACCAGTTTCCCTCGGAGGATCTTTGCGGCTGCTTGGAGTTCGTGGCTATGATAAGATACTGGCCAAGATTACAAAAGGCCTAAAGCTCCAAGGCCTGGAGCCGGGATATTCAGAAGAAAGGACATTGCAACTCGCCCTTACTGAGCTTGGGAAAGATTCCCTCCACTATAGTTCTCAGTTTTCCATCATCCTTGATCCTGCAGAATCCGTCATCCTTGCCGCACAAAGTATCTTTCTTCAATTATTCAGAGGAATGGAACAAAATCTTTTCGGCATCTTAGAAGATATCGACACAGAATTTCTTCATGATTTCCGTGTTGCCTTGCGCCGGACGAGATCCTTGCTGGGAAGCATTAAAAAGGTAATATATCCTGATGATATGGCTCGTTTTCAACAGGGACTTAAGGAAATCGGGACATTCACCGGACCGGTTCGAGATCTGGATGTCTATCTTCTCGCGAGGAAAGACTATCAATCCATGTTGCCGGAAGGGTTGCAGGAGGGGTTAACTCTTTTTTTTCAAGGACTTGCCAGGCAACGGGCCAAAGAACTACAACGACTGAGAAAGGCTTTACAATCGCGAAAGTTTCAATCTTTTATGTCGCAATGGCAGGAGTATCTGGAAAACTCCATTCTCTCATCCTCGCTTGCTGCCGGCCAGAAACCATGCAAAGAGGTGGCGAGTAAGGCCATCAGAAAAAGATTGCGGTCGATTCTTGAGTCCGGGGTCCAGATAGGGCCTCAGAGCCCGGATACTGAATTGCATTGCTTGCGAATTCAGGCAAAAAAACTTCGCTATCTTCTGGAATTTTATCGCTCGTTATTTCCTGAAACTGAAATGGATATTCTGGTTAAATCCCTTAAAAAGTTACAGGATAATCTGGGGAACTTTAACGATCTTTCCGTGCAGCAGAAAATGTTAGGACAGTACCAGAATGCACTTGCTCTGAAAGAACATAAAAATGCAATTAAGGTAGCGGCTGCACTGGGCGGCCTGATTACTCACTTGCACGAAGAACAGATTGATGTACGGAATAAGTTTGAACAAACATTTGAGCAGTTTACCACTGTCGAAAACAGCAAACTGTTCAAATTACTTTTTCAGTAAATCCTATAGCAAGCAGATTGACAGCCAGAGGACTCTTCACCTGTTCAATAAAGATCCTGTTAAAGTTTTTCAGCCCCCCTTGTTACAACTTATTTACCCGACAGACTATACAAAACCTGAAAAATTCAGCCCTTTCATTTCTTACACATAATGAAAATTATCGCTATCTACTCAAGCAAGGGTGGTGTGGGGAAGACTGCCACTGCGGTCAATCTTTCCTATGACAGTGCTCTTAGTGGGAAAAAAACTCTGCTCTGTGATATGGACCCTCAGGGAGCGGCAGGATATTATTACCGGATTCGCGCTAAGGATAGTTTTAATCGGAAACAGTTTCTTAAAGGAGACCTGGAGCCATTTATCAGAGGGACGGATTTTGAAAATCTTGACCTGCTGCCGGCCCATTTTTCTTTTCGTAATCTCGATATAGCCCTTGATGATCGGGGCGGATCGGCAAAAGAGCTGAAAAGAATTTTTGCTGGCCTCAAGGATGAGTATGATGTTTTGATCCTTGATTGTCCGCCCAATATTACCTTGCTTTCTGAAAACATTCTTATGGCCGCAGACCTGGTTGTGACTCCGGTTATTCCCACAACTCTTTCCATTCTCTCTTTTGCTCAATTAATAAAACTGGCTGACAAGTTAGAGGTAAATCGAAAAAAACTGGCGGCCTTTTTCTCCATGGTCGATAAACGAAAAAAAATGCACACGGATATTATTGCAAAATTTGGAAAGAAAAAACTCTTTCTGCAGAGTGAGATTGCCTATCTTGCCGACGTCGAAAAGATGGGGGTTTATCGGCAACCTGTGGCGGTGTCAGCTTCTACATCTTCTGCTGCCACTGCCTATAGGCAGTTATGGCAGGAAGTCTGGCGGCGGGGGATTCTGACATGAAAACACTCTATCTTGTCCGACATGCTAAATCCAGTTGGGCAGACTCATCTCTGGCTGACCATGAGCGCCCTTTGAATAAACGGGGCCGGCGAGACGCCCCGGTCATGGGGCAAAGACTTGCAGGGGGAAAAGTAAAAGTTGATGCCATCTGGAGCAGTCCGGCACTGCGAGCATTGCAGACGGCGGAGCTCCTGGCTCAGCCCCTCAAAATTCCCGGAAAGTTAATAGAGCAGCATGAGCGACTGTATACAAGTTCCATCGAAGACCTGTTCCTAGAGGTCAGTACCTGTTCTGATAAAATTAATGCTCTGCTGGTTATAGGACACAATCCCGTCATAAGTGAATTTGCCGCCCTCCTCATCGATCATAATCACGCCGCCGAGATCAGCCAGATTCCCACATGCGGAATTGTAGCGTTGAAGTTTAAATGTTCTTCCTGGGCACAGATAAAAAACAACCCTGGCCAATTGCTCTTTTTTGACTACCCTAAAAAAAGCTCTCTCTAAGAAAAATATATTAACAGGATTTACACACCTCTCATTTCATTGGCTGTTGTTTATGTGCTGAAAGCAGCTTTAGTGCTTTTATCTCATCCACGCAATTTTTTGATTTTATAAATTTTTATTTTTTTACCTGGTAAGAGTTCAAGGCCTCATCTCATTACACTCCTGATCACTTCCGGATGTTTTTTCTTCATTGAAGTCAGTAAATGAAATCATGAAAGGTAGCTCTGTCAGTAGGCTATATGGTGGCTTGTCGCTTTTGGCAGGCCTGTTTTTTTTAAACTTCACCGCCCGTGTCATCTTCTCACCACTTCTGCCTATTATTGAAGGGGAATTTGATCTTGATCATGCAGCATCGGGGTCTTTTTTCCTGCTGATCTCTGCCGGCTATTTCATCTCCATTCTCAGCTCAGGATTTATCTCCTCCCGGATCAATCACAAAAATACCATTCTTCTCTCCACAGTGGCCACTGGCCTGGTGTTATGCATTTTGAGCTTCTGCTCGTCCCTGTGGTTCATGCGCATGGGTCTATTCAGCCTCGGGCTAGCAGCAGGGCTCTATCTGCCTTCCGGTCTTGTCTCCATCAGCCGACTGGTGCCGCCATCCTATATGGCACGCGGAATGGCTGTCCATGAACTGGCCCCAAATTTTGGTTTTATCGCAGCCCCTGTTCTTACTGATATAGTATTGAGGTATTGCACATGGCAGCAAGGGTTATTGTGGCTTGGGATTTTTATGATAAGTGCCGGTATCTTGTATGCTGCCATCGCGGCCGAGAGCCAAGGGCCCACTGACGCACCCAATTTTTCAGATGTGCAGGGAATCTTGTCACAAGCTAAATTCTGGCTTATAACCCTGTTCTTTTCGTTGGCCATCTGTTCGAGTATTGGAATTTATGCCATGCTCCCTCTCTATCTGGTCTCAGACCACAACCTAACCACAGAACAGGCCAGCCGCCTGCTTGCCTATTCGAGGATTGCTGCCCTCATGATGCCTCTGGCCGCAGGCTGGCTTGGAGACAGGTTGGGAAATAAAGCAATCATGGGGTGGGCATTGACACTTGCAGGCATTTTTACCATTTTACTGGGATTGAGCAAAACCTTGCCATGGGTAATTGCATTTGTGGTCTTACAACCCATGGCTGCTGTCTGCTTTTTCCCCTCAGGCTTTGCCGTCTTGTCAGCAATGGTTCCGGAAGGTAAAAAGGGCCTTGCAGCCTCTCTCTGTATTCCTGTGGCCTTTCTTGGAGGAGGTGGGCTATTGCCGGCATTGATAGGAAGTATTGGCGATTTTTCCTCTATTGGTGTTGGGTTCTTAGTAACCGGAACGGCCATTATGAGTGGGGCAGTTCTCTCTTTCTTTGTCTCTTTTGAAAAAAATGCTATATTATCAGACAATGAGGCCATAACGAATAAAGGCTAACGATGATCTCTTTTAACGCTCGCGCGCCTATAACGATTCACAGCATATCAGCTTCGCAGGATTAAAAGGGTATTTTATACAAATGGTTCAACAGCCTGTTTGCCAGTTATGTATTCACTATTTTGTCACCCATGAACCGGAGACACCTTATGGTTGCAGGGCCATGCATTTCAAGTCTGCTCAGAATCCAGCCAGGTTGGTCTATTCCTCCTCTGGAATGGAATGTCAACTCTTTGTAAAAAAAAATAAAATTGATCAGAAAAGTGAGAACCGTTTTCCGAAAAGAACGGCGTGATTCCGGTTATAATTTTTTACTGTTAGGCATAGTTTTCAGAATTATAAAACTCAAATATTAGGGGCATGAAAGGGATTATGCGTTGGGGATATAAAACCATACAATATGGATTAAAAAAAGAAGGGCTGCTGGGCAGCTCTTTTCTCGATGAAGCGGAAGTCGAACAGTCATTAAATGAATTTGGTCAGGCTGGCTGGGAACTGGTGACGTTATTCGGCTTGCAGGATGGATTGATGGCTGTTTTCAAGCAACCTCTGGACGTAAAGGCAGAACTCGTCCAAGAGCCAACTCAGAAAAAGACCACTTCACCGCACCGGTTTTCCCTTAACAGTCGCGAAAGACATGAGCCGGATCTCGTTGTTGAACATACACCAGTGTCAAAGAGGGCTAATGTTTCCAAAGAGGTTGAAGAAGAGGAAGAAGGAGTCGGTTCCATTCGTATTGAATAATCTTGGCTTACCACGCTATCTTTTTTAAAACAGATTCGATGCTCAGCTCACATGATGGTGAAGAAATCTGGATAAAAAATATCCAATTGGGCGCCTTATGGATAATAAAGTAGCAGCTAAATGGGTCCTCAAGAGTTTCTTATTTTCACATTAGTCACAATTTCATATAGTTGTGCTTTTTATTCGTTTTGGCACAGTTGTTGTATTATACAATGCAAAATGAAATACTTCATTTTCCCCTCCCTCCCCCTTAAGCGCCTGTTCATGTGAGCAGGCGCTTTTTTTTGTTTGGTCTGCTCACAAGGTTGTCAGATACTTCTATCACAATCATTTTTCAAAAATATTTCCCTTCGATCTGCTCATTTTTACTTTACCCTGGTGCGCTGTTCACAAATGCCAACACCACATGTGTCAATCCGCTGCCCCATATGATGGAAAATTTTATACATCTCCTTGTTCCTTGAGGATGTAAAAGTGGGTAAAAATAACTTAACTGAGCTTTTAAATATTACACAATTCAGCCAGCTATATATTATTTACTAGTAATATTAGAAAGATATATCATTGTGAGATGTTTTGGCATAGTGCTTGCTTTATATATGACAAACGATGTTGCTGAGCAATGTCAATTATGATGTCTTTTGTAGAAAAAATCTTCCAAGGAGATGCAAATGAAAAAAGTATTCGTTATTACAGCCTTAGTTGCTGGTTTAGGATTTTTTGGATTCCAACAGGCATCTGCCAATTGGGGGATGGGAGGAGGTCCAGGGATGGGACATGGATGTCCTAAAGGAAATCCATGTTATACTCAGTTAGACGCTGCCTCCAAAGAAAAAGTAGATAAGTTCTTCAATGAAACCAAAGATCTCCGTAAACAAATGGTGATGAAACATGCAGAAGAACTTGCAGTATTGCGTTCAGACAATCCTGATCCTGCCAAAGCAGCCAAGTTAGCTGGTGAAATTTTTGACCTGAGAGCGACCATGGGAACCAAGGCTGATGCAGCAGGCGTTTCAGGGATGTTAAACTGTGGTAATTTTGACGGACCGGGGCAAGGAATGGGCCCTCATGATGGCAGCGGAAACAGATTAATGAAAGACAGACCGTGTCGTCCATCACCTGGAGCGCAAGTTCCTCCTGGGGCTGATGCTTCATAATGAGCTGATTTCAACTGAAAATTCACATTCGAGAGTATTTATCCGAAAACTGTAAAGCGATCAGATTAAGTTACCTTGTGGTCATGAGTAAAAAAAGGGTTCATCCAGTATTTATCTGGATGAACCCTTTTTTTTTGTTGAGCGAACTTCTTGCTACACTCCATCGAGTATTTAATGGCAATGTTTCACACAAAATGAAGTGTCCCGGGGATTTTGCTGGTTGACAGCCGATCTTTTATTCATTAGAAATAAAAGATTAATTTCAGGTGTCCACTAAAGGACTGAAAAAGGGAACTTCGTGAGAATCGAAGATGGGCCCGCCGCTGTGACCGGGGACGAATCGTGCAAAATGTCACTGTCCTATTTCTGGCTGATACAGAATAGCATGGGAAGGCGTACGAAGAGAATGATCCGGAAGTCAGAAGACCTGCCTGAAAGGTTCGCATGGTTGTGTTGAACCCTGTGAAATTGCTTCCGTCGTGGATTATCGGGAGCAGCTATGGTCTTGTGGATATATTGGGACATCCCCGGATCCGGTAACCTTGATGGTTTCGCGTTAGTTACGATGCCATCAACTCTTCGGTTCGGGGCTTTTTTGCCTCAGCCTTAACCTTTTTTCAAGGACAGGGAGGTTTAAGATGATTCTGCAGGAACGGGTTGTGACCAAAATGATGGTGCTGACGATTAAAGACTGGGACACCTTTCAACGTGTTATGTACTTCTGGCGTCGCCACTTGATTTAATTTTCTCCTGGCCAAATGGCGCTACTCCAGCCCAACAGGACAGGACTTTTTTTCCAGACACCCTGTCCTGTTGCTTCAGCACTGTACATTTCAGCTGAATTTTTCCAATCCATCAGATACCATTCCTTCAACAAAGCATGAAGATGTAAAAGGGAGAACAAATCGCTCATCCCTTGACCGAAACTCAGCTGGTGAAGAAAGAAGCCTTTCATTAAGCAACTCTTCCAGATAACTGCTTCTGCCCGGCATTCAGCCTTATTTCTTTCCTCCTTAATGCTTCCCTTGACAAGGTGTAATATATGGAAATTCGCGGTGTAATATTTGATCTTGACGGCACCTTGCTCGACACCATTGAGGACTTAGCCGATGCAGCCAATGCTACCCTGGCCCATTTTGATTTTCCTGGTCATCCGACCAGTGCCTACAGATATTTCGTCGGTGAAGGACTTTCAATCCTGATTAAACGGATACTGCCTGAGCAGAATCGTTCTCAGGCAGAGATCACAGCTTGCATGGAAATCTTTCTGAAAGTGTATGGCAAGCACTGGGATGTAAAAAGTAAACCCTATGACGGGATTTTAGAGATGCTCCAACAGTTGCAGCATGCAGGTCTGCAACTGGGTATTCTCTCGAATAAGCCGCATGCCTTTACCCAGCTCTGTGTTCAGCGTTATTTTCCCACAAATACCTTTGCCTTCGTTTACGGCCAGCGTGAGGGGATCCCCAAGAAACCCGATCCTGCCGGAGCATTGGAAATAGCTGCCCTGATGAATCTTCAGCCCCGTGAAATTGCCTATGTTGGCGATACTGCCACTGATATGCGGACAGGCAACGATGCGGGAATGTTTACCGTAGGCGTTATCTGGGGATTCCGCGATCGTCAGGAACTTGAAGATAACAAGGCCAACAGGATTATCAATCATCCCTCGGAGATTTTTTTCCCATGTCCATAACAACTGCTGATCTGCTTACTGCACTCAACTACGCCAGTCCACCGGTTGTTGGGGCTTTTATTGGCTATTTTACCAATATGGTTGCCATTAAAATGCTCTTTCGTCCCCTTCGTGCCTGGCGAGTCTTGGGAGTCCGAGTTCCGTTTACGCCTGGGGTTATCCCTGGCAAACGAGAAGAACTGGCGGCAAATATCGGTGAGATGGTGGGGGAGCATCTGCTGACCAGCAAAGAAATCGGTCAAGCCCTGGCCAATGAATCCTTTCAAGCTCATCTCTACGGTTTGATTGAAAGCAGGGGCAGCAATCTTCTCAACCGTGACCTTGGGCCGCTATCAAGCCTGATTCCTAAAGGGTACGAGGTTTATTTTGATGTGGCAGCCAAGGCCGTCACCTATCAGATCCAGGAAGGTATTCATACCTTTGTTGCCTCAAGCGCCTTTGCAGCCATTGTCGAAACCACTGTTGACCAACAATTGGAGCGCCTCCTCGCGACCCGTGTGTCGGAGATTTTTCCCGGCAGTGTGCGAGAAGGAGGATATGCCTTCATTGAAAAAAAGCTATCCAGAATGCTCACCGGCCCAACCATGGAACAATGGATTGAGACCTTTATCCAGCAAAAGGTTTACGCAACGCTCCGTCAGGAGAAATCCCTCGCCGACATTCTGCCTGAGTCGCTGCAACGGCTGATGCACCAGACCATCGGAGAACAGACCCCAGCCTTGCTCAGCAAACTGGCGGTGATCATAAAAGAGCCTGAGATCCGAGACAAAATTGTCAAAGGAGTTCGAGCAGGAGTTGAAAATTTTATCAATTCAATGGGGCCCATGGCCGGGATGGTCAAGACCTTTCTCAATATGGAGACTGTTGAGAAAAAGGTTCGTGAATATTTGATTGAAAAGGAAGACGAGATCTCTGACTGGCTTCAACATGGCGAAGTGCAGGAACGGGTGGCAGCCACTCTGCGGGAGAGAAGCCAGTCCTTTCTCGACACTCCCATCGTCCGGATGATCAAAGAAGGAGAGGGGGAAGGGGTTGAGCACTTTTGCTCCCAGGTAAGCCTTCAAATTGCCGCTATTCTTCGTGAGCCGGAAACAACCGCAGCTCTTTCTTCTATGATCCGGGATAATCTCGAGACATATATGGAGGAAGGAGGGTTGTCCCTTGGTGAGGTGCTATGGGATTTTACCGGGGAAGAGAGGATGGAGCAGGGCAAGGCCTGGATTAAGCATAAAGTGGTCGCCATTTTGCGCGCAGAAGAGACCAGAAAAAAAATCAACTTCATGGCTCAGACTTTACTGCAAGGGCTTCTCGGACGACCTATCGGTCGCCTTTCAGCCCTTCTTCCCGTCGGGATACGAGACGGGCTTTATCGCTCAATTCAAAAAATGGCCTCGGATATGTTGTCCGCTGAGGTGCCGGGGCTGGTCACCTCTCTGAATCTCAGGCAGATCGTCAAGGAAAAGGTGGACTCCCTTGACCTGATGCGCCTGGAAAGACTGCTTCTAGGAATTATGGAGGAACAGTTTAAATATATTAACCTGTTCGGTGCAATTCTTGGTTTCCTGATTGGCGGTTTGAATGTGCTCTTTCTGACTGCTTTTTAAGAAATAGAAGCCGAAGCCGCCGGTATTTATTTGATCAAAAGGCCCAGGAATCAGAGACTTTAACCCAAGTGTTTTTTGCGTACCCTTGAAAGCTGAGAATTAGTCCAGGGCACCCAGTCGAAGCCGCACCTGTCTGGACTGGTTCTCTCGGATGATCGTAAGGGTCACTTCTTCCCCCACCTGAAATCGTTCCAATTCGGTCCGTACATCATCATAGGAGCGCACCTTATTCCCTTCGATGGCGCTGATAATATCCCCCATATAAATTTCATTTCCCCGCTGTTCCGTGGGACGCAGCCCTGCCTTATGGGCCGGTCCGTCCGGTTCGATATTGACGATCAGCGCCCCTTCCGCCAGGCCCAGCCTTTTCACCAGTCGGGTGTCGGCCAGAGAAGCCCCGATCCCGGGTCGAATCAGCTTGCCATGGCGGATAAGTTGGGGGATGACCTGGTTGATTTCCTCAACCGGTACGGCAAAACCAATTCCGGCGTAGGCCCCTGATGGACTGAAAATTGCGGTATTGACCCCGATAAGACGTCCGGCACTATCGAGGAGAGGACCACCGGAGTTGCCTGGGTTGATGGCCGCGTCCGTCTGGATCATATTGCGGATCATTCTTCCGGTAATCGCCTTGATCTCACGCCCGAGCGCCGAAATAATGCCGGAAGTCATGGTCTGATCCAGGCCGAAGGGATTCCCGATGGCGAAAACTTTCTGCCCGACAAGCAGATTTTTTGATTCACCCACCGGGATAGCCCTGAGCAGGTGTTTTGGGGCGTCAATCTGCAAGACCGCCAGATCCTTATCAGGCGCTGCCCCAATCAGAACCGCTTTCCAGACACTATTGTCAGCCATGGTGATCTGGATACGATTGGCATCACTGATCACATGAAAATTGGTGACGACCCGGCCCTGATCATCCCAGATGAAGCCGGAACCGGTTCCCTGCGGGATCTCAATCGCATTGAGTGAGAAAAGATCGCGACGCAAGGCGATGGTGGTGATATTGACGACTGACGGAGAAACACTCTTGAAAATATCAATGGTGTTCTGCTCATCATCAGCCAACTCGCCTCGGGCAATCACCGCATGGGGGGAAGCATCAGGATCGAGCTTCTGGCGTCCCAAGGGATTGACCACCAACCACAAACCAACGAGGAACAGCGCCACAATAAAAATAACAGGAAGAGTTCTTTTCCCAGAAGAAGTGATCATGACCATACTCCCTTACTGGTACATAAAGATGTTAAAGCCGATAAACGAGATAAGTGCCTTTTGCAGATAATTTCCTCGTAAAGGAATCGAGAAAATTATCTGCCAGGCACTACAATTCATGGAGGGAATTAGAGATGGAGAAATAGTTTGGCAATCCATAGAAAGACAAAAACGCCTAGAACGTCAATGGATGTGGTAACAAAAGGGCCGGTAGCCACCGCCGCATCGATATCAAACCGCTTGAGGACCAAGGGAATAAAGCTACCGACGACAGCTGCTATCGACATCGAGAAAAAGAGCGATACCCCCACGACCACACCCAAAAGCTTTGGCTCTGCGTATCCGAAGAAGGCAAAAATCCCAAGCAAAATACCGTAGCTAACCCCAAGAATCAGGCCAACCCGCATTTCTTTATAAATAATCTTGAAAAATTGATCCATGTGAATGCGGCCGGTAGCAATGCCGCGGACAATAATGGTTGACGACTGGGTGGCAATGTTTCCACCCATTCCCAAAACAATGGGAATAAATGAGGCCAGAGCCAGGACCTGGTTCAGCTCCTGGGTAAAGGAGTTGATCACCAGCATTCCCAAAACTCCACCCAACCAGGAAGCAAGGAGCCATGGCGCTCGGGTCATGGCGTTGGCAGGAACAGATTTCAGCAAAATTTCCCGATCCTTACCGGCACCGGCCATCTGTAAAAAGTCTTCTGTGGCCTCTTCCCGGATAACATCAATGATATCATCCACAGTTACAATACCCACCAGGGTATAGCTGGAATCAACCACCGGCACGGCCAGAATGTTATACTGCGAAACCATATGGGCAACCTCTCCCTGATCCGTGTCGGTAGTAACGGAGATCACATTTGACTTCATGATATTTTTCAGGAGGCGGTGCGGAGGATGCATCAGCAGCTCACGCAGGGAAACCACGCCCGCCAGCTTCCCCTCACCATGGGTAATATAGAGATAAAAGACCATCTCTTTTTCTTCACTGCGCTTCTGCACCTTGGAGATGGCCTCTCCGACACTGAGTTCTTCGTCGAGATACATGAAATCCGTCGACATCAGGCCACCGGCAGTCTGCGGATCGTACTGAAGAAGCTCATCCACCTCTTCGCGATCTTCCTTGTTCATGTGCTTGCGGATATTATCCGCCACATCTTCGGGAAGAGCAGCGATCAGGTCAACGGCATCATCAGATGGCATCTTGCTGATGACCTTGGCCATAAATTCACTGGAAAGATCTTCAACCAGGGCCAGCATGATGGATTTGTCAAGCTCACTTAAGAACTCACCCACCAGGGAGGTCTGGGCAATGACCTGAAAAACATCATTCCTCTCTTCTTTGGAGAGGTGTCGAAAAACCCATGCCATATCTGCCGGGTGGGTTTTAGTGATCAATTTGACCAGATTCCCGGTGGCCTTCCTCCGATTAAGGCGCTGCACCATATCAAGGATAACCAACCCTTCATTGCCGATAAGTTCCCTTTTGGTCATTTCTTCCATGGCGTTACCAGTATGCAATAGGTTGGGTGTGCGGTTGCAAAAAGAACAGTTTTACCCTTATTCATTTCAGTCCCTCAAAGCCGGTTCCGGGTGTGAGAGAGTGCAACTATTTTTGAAGAGCGGTCAAATCGGAGCGGACGCGGCTAACGTCCTGTTACCTGTAGGATTTCTTCAGAGAAACTGAACAGAAAAAGTAACTTATAGTACCTTTATTGATAAGAGTACGTCAATCACATTTACAAAACACTCCACGATGCATCCCGGGGATAGAAAGAATATTATCCCTGGATGATCCAGCAGAGAAGAAGCCCGCTTGCCATGGCAATCAGCCCCATGACCCGAAGTTGTCCCGGGGCCATTTCACTGATTTTTTTCAACCAGGCCTGCATGGATTCCGGAGCGGCCACATAGGGAAGCCCCTCAAAAATTAGAACCATACCAATCAACAAGATTAATAATTTCATTTAAATCGAGGTGTTAAAATAGTCTCTGTCTCAGTGACAGGCGAAATCACCTGCAAAAACCAGTGTTCCTTAATGCCCTGCCTGGAAGACGATTCTTCCCCCCTGAAACAATCTCGCTATGTATGACAAGCCATGTCACACTGGATAAAATGCAGCAGGGAAGGAACAATCAATCATTTGTATGGGCTCCTAACATATTTTCCCGTTTCTTTCAATGACGAGAAAAATTGCGAAATCACCATCTGACCTTGAAAACGATATGGTTATTGCATTTTTTAAGCTCGCATTATAAAGTGACTCGATTCTTTCATCCGATACTACTTCTAACCCCGATAAACGGGATTAGTGCCTTACAGATATATTTATAACCTTAAAATCCCTGACAAAAGGGTATATTATGACCGATTCACACAAATCAAGATACAGTCAGGCAGGCGTTGACATTGACAAGGGCAATGCCTTTGTCAAGGGAATCAAGGAAATTGTTGCCTCAACCCATCAGCGTGGGGTGCTCAATGATATCGGCGGTTTTTCCAGTTTTTTCGCCATAGATACAAATACCTATCACAATCCAGTAATCGTCTCATCCACCGATGGCGTAGGGACCAAACTGGCAGTAGCTCAACTCTGTAACAAGCATGATACCATCGGTATAGATCTTGTTGCCATGTGCGTCAATGATATCATTGTAGGTGGGGCAAAACCCCTTTGCTTTCTTGATTATTTTTCCATCGGCAAACTGGATCTACATATAGCAACCGAGGTCGTCAAAGGAATCGCCGAGGGCTGCCGTCAGGCAAAATGTTCCTTGGTTGGTGGGGAAACTGCTGAAATGCCGGGCTTATACCATGGGGATGATTATGACCTCGCCGGCTTTGTCGTGGGCATTGTCAATCGTGATGCGATCATAGACGGTTCCGAGATTAAGGTCGGCAACAAAATCATTGGCCTCGCCGCCAGTGGGCTGCACTCCAACGGCTTTTCACTGGTCAGAAAAGTCTGCTTTGAAGAGCTTGGGCTCTCAGTGGATCAGCATATGGAAGAGCTTGGCTGCACCCTGGGAGAAGAACTGATCCGGCCAACCCGCATTTATGTCCAGGCTGTGCTGGGAGTCCTCAAACATTTTAAAATTAATGGCATGGTACATAATACCGGCGGCGGTTTTATCGACAATGTCCCTAGGATTTTGCCTCGAATCTGCAAAGCAGTCATTGATTGTTCGTCTTGGAAGGTACCGCCAATTTTCACCTTCCTCTCTGAAAAAGGAAACATCCCAATGGCGGAGATGTATCGGACATTTAATATGGGGATTGGCTTGATGGCCATCGTGGAAGAATCGGTCGCCGATGATGTCATCCATCACTTCGGAGCCCTTGGTGAACAGGCTGTCATCATTGGAGAGATTGTGGCCAGGGAAGGTGACGAAGAAGAACAGGTTGAATTATCGACTTGATTCCTTAGAAGTAACGTTGGGTTAAAAAGAAGGGGGCGTTTATCTTGCGATAAACGCCCCCTTCTTTTTAAAATTAAGAAATGGATTCAAGTCAGATTGGCACAGTCAGAGGTGCTTCCTTTAATCTTGTCAAGGGCATGGGGCAGGGCAGGGAGAAGGACGGCTATATTCTCCATGGCCGCCCGTTTGCTGCCGGGCAGATTGATAATCAGGCTGGTTCCACGAATGCCGGCCATGCTGCGGGAAAGTACGGCATGGGGCGTCTTCAGCAGGCTCGCCGCACGCATGGCCTCTGCCATTCCCGGGATTTCTTTTTCTATGACCTTGCGCATGGCCTCGGGAGTCAGGTCGGTGGGGGAGACCCCGGTACCGCCGGTGGTCAGGATCAGATCAATCTTGTCATGATCCACCCATTCCATCAAGGTGGCAGCTATCACCTCAATCTGATCAGGGACAATTTTGTACGCGCGCAGTTGATATCCCTCATCTCGCAGCATTTCCTGAAGCATGGGGCCACTTTCATCCTCACGTTCGCCCCTGGACCCCTTGTCGCTCATAGTTAAAACGGCACAACTGAAATGATCGGCATTTTTTCTCATAGATCTTTTTGTATCCTTGTTTCACTCACGTTTTAAGCTACTGAGCGTTTGCAGAAATAATCTTCTCGGCAATATGAGCAGGTGCAACCTCATAGTGAGAAAATGATACCGTAAAAATCCCTAAACCCGCCGTCATGGCGGTCAAATCAGTGGCATAGCTCTGAACCTCGGCCATGGGAACCTGGGCAATAATAATCTCATGGGTTGCGTCCGCATCCATGCCCATGACCTTTCCCCGCCGTGAATTCAAATCTCCCATAATATCGCCGACATGCTCCTTGTCGACACGGATAGTCATTTTCGTATACGGTTCAAGCAGCACCAGGCCTGCTTCTTGCGCGGCTTTTTTAAAGGCCAGTGAACCAGCCACCTTAAATGCCATCTCCGATGAATCAACGGTATGATAGGAGCCATCAACCAGCACGACCTTCAGATCTACCACCGGATACCCAGCAAGAACCCCTTTTTCCATGGCCTCCTGAATCCCTTTTTCCACGGCCGGACGATACTGTTGCGGGATAACCCCGCCCACAATCTTGTCCTCAAAGATAAATCCCTCGCCATGCGCCAGAGGCATGATCTCAATGGTGCAATCACCAAACTGTCCACGACCGCCACTCTGTTTTTTATGTTTTCCCTGAACCCTGGCCGTTCCTTTGATGGTTTCTTTATAGGCAATTTTAGGCAGGGTCAACTCCATCTCCACGCCAAACTTTCTTTTCATTCTGGCCCCGACGACCTCCAGATGCACCTGCCCCATGCCGGACAGCAGCACCTCTGCAGTCTGCTGATCACGAGTCAGCCGCAGGGTGAGGTCTTCATCAAGGATTCTTGTGAGGGCGGAAAAGAGTTTTTCTTCTTCTCCCTGTTTTGCATGCACTGCAAAAGAGATGACCGGTTCAAATGACTGAGGGGCAGGATAAATAATGGGGTGGCCGGCATCACAGATGGTGTCGCCGGTGGTGGTTTCTTTGAGTTTGGCAACGGCCACAATCATGCCTGGCCCCACCATATCAATGGCCCGCTGCTCCTTGCCTTCAAGGAGATAAAGCTGGCCGAATCGTTCGTTCACTTTTTTGCTGGCGTTATAAAATGAGTCGCCGGAAAGAGTTCCCGAATAAACACGAAAGATGGTAAGCCGCCCGGCGTAGGGGTCAGCCATGGTTTTGAAAACCATGGCTGAGAAATGTTCGTCGGCAAGAGGTTTGCGTTCTTCCATTTCACCTGTCACCGGATGCGAGCCAAGCAAAGCAGGACGCATGACAGGGGAAGGAAGGACATTATTGATGGAGTCGAGGAGGGCGGCAATTCCTTTATTCAAGAGAGCAGAGCCAACACAGACCGGAGCAATACTCCCGGTCCTCGTCCCGGCCTGCAAACCTGTCATGATCTCTGCGTCAGTCAGTTCACCGTTTTCGAGAAATTTCTCGATGAGCTCATCATCAAATTCCGCCACGGTTTCCATCAATTTCTCACGGTACTCCGCAACCTGATCCACAAGATCTTCGGGGATATCGATTTTTTTGGCGCCATTTCCATTTTCAAAGAGCCAGGCCGTAGCCGAGGCGAGATCAACAAATCCTTTAAAGTCCGCCTCGCTGCCAATGGGTAAATGGAGGATGACCGGCTTGATCGGGAGCAGTGATTTTATCTCGTCGATGGTTTTTATGAAATTGGCACGCTCCCGGTCCATCTTGTTGATAAAAAGAAGGCAGGGCAGACTCTTCTCCACGATGAAATTAGCAAATTTAATAGTCTGGCCCTTGACTCCGATAACCGCATCCACCACAAAGACAGCGCTGTCAGCGATTTGCACGGCCTGATAGGTCTCATTGAGAAAATTGTCGTCCCCGGGGGTATCAACAAGGAAAATGTCATGTTTGTTCCAGGTGCAATTATTAAAGGAGGTGTTGATGGAGAGATGGCGGCGGATTTCTTCTTCATCAAAATCCATGGTGGAACTGCCTTCGTCAATCTTGCCCTGCCTTTTGATCTTGCCGGCAGTAAAAAGCATGGCCTCAGCCAAGGTGCTTTTTCCACAATGTCCATGTCCGAGGATCGCAACATTCCTGATCATATTAATGTCTTGCATGCCTGTCTCCTTTCATGAAGGCCCCATAAAAATTCAAGAATCCAGACGATATGCTCTGATAACTTCAAGAGTGTTCGTTCAGGTTCCTTCTGTCTTTGTTACACGCCGTAGTAACCATCCCCATATTGGAAAGTTATTTTCAGAGCGGTTTAAAGACAATTTTCACGAAGAAATTCATTGATAGATTGTTAACGGGTCAACAACATTTATTACGAAACTATTCAGTATATATTCAATATGCTATTCTAAAGTCAAGCAGGATCGATAACGTCAACGGTTTAGTTTTTTTTAGTCTGCACAGGGTCTTTAGAAGGCATAGAGCACTGTTGAAAAATCACTCCCTTCATTCTTTTACTCTCCTCAGTCTCAGGATGTTTCGCCATTAAACCTGGGATTTTAAAATATTGATCACTCCAGGGATGGACAGAGAACGATGAGCTCGTCAGATCTTCCAAATATCTTTCGCGAGGGGATTCTTGCAGGGTGTTGGACTCCGCTAATTTCAATGATTTTCTGGCAAAAAACAGACGAAAAAGGTATGTATAGCGGCGACATTATCCTGTCCGGCGAACGGATCATTTAACAAGGGAAGCAAGGTGACACAAAAAGAGGGTAGGGCGCAGCAAAACACATCCATGGCTAAATCTGCGGGGACCGTGGGCATAGCGGTGATGTGCAGCCGGGTGCTGGGACTGGTGCGGGAGCAGATCTTTGCCGCCATGTTTGGCGCAGGTTTTGCCTATGATTCCTTTGTCGTCGCGTTCCGGATACCCAATCTACTCCGCGACCTTTTTGGGGAAGGGGCCTTGTCGGCGGCCTTTGTCACCATCTTTTCCCGCTATGATTCCGGCAGAACCCAGGAAGAAACCTGGCGGCTGGCCTCCAATGTTTTGGTCTTTTTTACCATCCTGCTCTCTCTTGTGACCATACTGGGCATCTTTATGGCAGGGCCATTGGTCTCGCTGCTGGCCCCTGATTTTGCCAAGGTTGACGGCAAGACGGAACTCACGGCCACGCTCACCATGATCATGCTGCCTTTTCTGGTCTTTATTTCCCTTGCCGCCGTCGTTATGGGGATGCTCAACACCAAAGGCCGATTTTTTGTGCCGGCCATGGCCTCTTCTTTTTTCAATCTTGGCTCCATCGTTGGTGGCGTGAGTCTGGCCTGGATCCTTCCTCGGTATGGATATCCAGCCATTATTGGCATGGCCATCGGAACCTTGATCGGCGGGATCTTGCAGCTTGGTGTTCAACTTCCGGCCCTTCTCAAGACCGGATTCAAGTTTTTCCCCCATCTCAACCTGCGTGATCCCGGCCTGCACAGCATTCTTCGCTTGATGATCCCGGCCACCATCGGTTTGTCCGCCACCCAGATCAATATCTTTGTTAACACCAGCTTTGCCGCCTCCTGCGCTGAAGGCTCGGTCTCCTGGCTCAATTACGCTTTTCGCCTGGTGCAGCTGCCCATTGGTCTTTTTGGTGTCGCCTTTTCCATTGCCATCATGCCGGTTATGGCCAGACACGCGGCGAAGAAAGATATCAATGCCATGCGCGACACCCTGGTCTCTTCGCTGACTATGGTATTCTGCCTGACCATTCCGGCAACAACCGGGCTGATCCTGCTGTCTGAGCCGATTATCAGGCTGATCTTTGAACACGGAGCCTTCACCGCCCTCGACACCGTGGCCACCGCCCAGACGCTGACCCTTTACGCTGCCGGGCTGATGGCGTATTCGGCCAACAAGATCCTGGTACCGGTCTTCTATGCCCTGGATAACACCAAGTATCCGGTAATTGCCAGTTTTCTGGCGGTACTGGCAAATATCATCATTATCAATCTGACCATTACCGCCTTTCAACATCTAGCCATTGCCCTTTCTACCTCCTGCACCATGTTTTTGAATTTTTTATTCTTAAGCGCGATACTCTATTGGAAGATGGGTGGCTATCCGCTTGCCGCTCTCTTCAGGGGATTGCTCAAGATCTTCATTGCCACCCTCTGTATGAGCCTGCTCCTCTTTTTTGCCCGGATGATGTTGGCCGGTTTGCTGACAGGGAGTCTTGTCCAGCAACTCCTTGCCGTCCTGTTCCTTATCTGTCTGGCGGCAGGGCTCTACACTGTAATTCTGCACTGGCTGAAACTGTCAGAGTTGACCGAAATTGTCGATAGAGTTCGGGTACGATTCCGCTAACATACCACCCATCTTCGTGATCCCTGGTGATAACCGAAAATACAAATATTCTCTCCCATGGGAAGCCAGGGAAGTCTGAGCTTCTGGCCCCGGCCGGTTCCATTGATGCCTTTTTTGCCGCCCTTGAGTCCGGCGCCGATGCCGTTTACTGCGGTCTCAAAGAATTTTCCGCCCGGGCCAAGGCCAGGAATTTCACCCTGGACGATGTGGAGCGGATGACGACCTATGCCCACAGTCAGAAAAAGCGGCTCTACGTCACCCTCAACACCCTGATCAAAGAGGCCGAGCTGCCTAAATTGGTGGATGTCCTCGCCTCCCTGGACGCTATCCCTGTCGATGGTCTGATTATTCAGGATCTGGGGGTCTGGCGCCTGGCCCATCTCCATTTTCCCCAGTTGCCGCTCCATGCCTCCACCCAGATGACCGTCCATAACGGCGCCGGGGTCAAGATGCTTGAACAGATGGGGTTCACGCGAGCGGTGCTGGCTCGAGAGCTGTCTCTGGCCGAGATTGCCGAGGTTCGCAGTCAGACCACCATCGAGCTTGAACATTTTGTCCATGGCGCCCTCTGTTTTTCCATCTCCGGCCAATGTCTTTTCTCCTCGGCCCTGACCGGCACCAGCGGCAACCGGGGCCGCTGCGCCCAACCCTGCCGCCGCCGTCTGCACAATCGCAAACAGCCGGGCTATCATTTTTCCACCAGTGATCTCAGCGCCATCGAACTTCTTCCCCAACTGATCAAAGCCGGGGTGATGAGCTTCAAGATCGAGGGGCGGATGAAGAGCGCCGAGTATGTGGCCCGGGTGGTGGCGGCCTATCGCTTGATGCTCGATGCCCCTCCAGATCAGCGCAAGACCGCTCTTCTGGAGGCCGCCGAACATCTGGAACTCTCTTTTGGCCGTCAGGCCACCAAGGGTTTTCTCACCGGATTTGTCCCCACCGGGATTGCTGATTCTGCTCAGCATGGGGGCTTGGGGCGTCCTCTTGGTGAGGTGATATCGCTGCGCGGCGGCACGATTGGTTTTACCGCCAAAGAACGTCTGCATGTTGGCGACCGGATCCGGATCCAGCCACAGAGTGATCAGGCCGGAATCGCCTTTACGGTGCGGGAACTTTTCTGCGAAAAGAAAAAGGTCAAGGTGGTCAAGGATGGTGACTTTGTCCAGGTAAAGATTCCGGACAAGGGTTTCTTTCGGGTGGGGGATGCGGTGCTCAAGGTGGGCGGCAAACCACTCTTCACCCTGAGCCCGGATGCCTGTCTGGAGCGGCTGGCCAAGGTGGTGTTGTCTCCACGGACGGAAGGGGAGATAAAGCTTCGGAACGACTCTGCCGCTCAGGCCCTGGCCGCTCTTTTGCCGAAAATGACGGTGGAACCGACAGCAATGCCGGAGCTCACGGTCCGGGGCCGGGAAATCCAGGATATCAGACTGCTCGATGATCGGCAACAGGTGGCACGCCTGGAGCTGCCGCTGACCTCTAAAAACCTTACCGCTCTTAAGGGGGCCGAGCGACAATTTGTTCAGAAAAAAGAACAGCTGATCTGGGAAATTCCCGCCATGCTCTTTGGTCCCGACTGGACCCAGTACCGGCGGGCGGTGCAGATGCTGCATGGTTCAGGATATCGGAGATTCAGGATCAACAATCTTGGTCATCTTCCTTTGTTTGCAGGTCTTTCTGACATTGTCATTCTCGGTGGTTTCCGCTGCTACACCCTGAACAGTCAGGCCGCACTGGCCTGGCAGGAGCTGGGTCTTACCGAGCTTACCCTGAGCCTTGAGGATGACCAAAAGAATATCAGTGACCTCTATCATCGACCGCTGACCATTCTTCTAACGCTTACGGTGTACAGCGCCGTCACTTTGCTCTTGTCACGGATTCCCCTCAAGGGTCTGCGTTCCGGCAATGTGCTCCATTCCGACAAGGAGGAAGAGTACCGTATCGTCACCGACAGTGGGCTTACCGAGGTCCTAAGTGGCCAGGACCTTTCGCTGCT
>JAFLKM010000023.1 GCA_019163335.1 Desulfobulbaceae bacterium
AATATCCCCATGGTTGATCCCCGCATCCTGCATAGAATCGCCTGCAACCCTTACAAAAAAAGTTGCTCCTGGATGCTGGATCAGCAGCTCATTCAAATCAAGCTTTTGGTCTATATGATCTTCAGCAGGTGAGGGGAATCCAGCAGACACCCCGCTGGTAAAGAGGGGGCAGACGACCTTGGACTTACGGTCAACTTCAAATATGGCACTTATCGATGAGTCTGTTCTCGATTGCATTAAATTTTTCCAGTCAGCATTTTTTCCAAAATAGTCAGTCGCGCATCAATCTCATTAAGTCGATTTGCTAATTCCCCATTTTCTGTTTTAGTGTTGATTCTGGCATGTACAGCACCAATGAAATCAGACATAAGATCCGCGTAGCCATTATCAGAGTTTAGTATCCCAGTTACTTGCAAGATTTTGTCAGGGATACTTGATTCCGCCATTTTTTGCTTTCTGCAATCGTCACAATCGCTAAGATCTGTTGTTTGTCCAGCATGGTGAGGGTTACTTAAAGGTACGTCTGGTGTCCTGTTTATTTCCGAAGTAGAAACAATTTCTCCGCTCAATATGCGACGCCCAAGTGATTGCATCTCCTCAAAGCTTAAATTGAAATGATCGGCAATTTTTTCCCGAATTTTATCTGACCCTGGTCTACGCTGTTTAATAATAGCATTCAGGTAGCCGCGATCGATCTTCTGATCTTTAGCAAGATGAGTTTGGGCACCTCGGCCCTTCTCACTTAACAAGTGAATCAATGCGGCATGAAATTGTTTGACAACTGATTGAGTCATGTAGGGATATTAGAGTAAATGCTCAATAAATTCAAGGATGAGACAATGATAAGATTGAGTGATTGAGGATAAGGTATTCCCAGCAGGGATTGTATTGTCCCTGCTGGGTTTCTGATCTATGAGATTAACACTGTCCTTTGTCACTAAGGGATGTCAACTTATCTCCAACGATTATGTGATCCAGCACCAGGACATCTACAACCAGTAAAATTTCTTTCAATGTGCGGGTTAGTTCAAGGTCTTGTCGTGAGGGATTACTATTTCCAGAAGGATGATTGTGGGCCAAGATAACGGACGCCGCGTTAACACGTAATGCTTCCTTGACCACTTCGCGAGGGTAAACTGCGGTAGAATCGATAGTGCCAAAAAACAACTCCGACCATTTAATAATCCTGTGTTTAGTGTCTAAAAACAGACAACCGAATACCTCACGCTGGTATTTGACGAGAAGAGTGGCGATCGCCTCCTTTGCCTCTTCCGTAGAGCCAATATAATCTGTTCCTTTTTTCAAGGCTGTACGGGTGCGAGAACGCCCTTCTTTGATGATGGTTTTTGATGTCGCAGGGACATATTGCCCTTGTTCGTCTTTGACAAATAAAGTCATGGCTTCACCTCAATAAACAATAAAGGGAAGTGCCATGCCAAAGACAAAAAAGTTTTTTTTCTCCAATTGGTGTCGGTATTGATTTGGTGGTTGTGGGTGCTTTTCTGCGGGTGTCCTATCTCGATTGCTGGGCCGAGCAATATGCGATGAATTTTGAGCCTTTTTTCAACCAGCATTGTGGTACTCAGCAGATTTTTTATTAGATTTATACTCACTGTCTTGCCTCCTTTAGATTGAAATAAAAAAAGGGCAAGACTTGTATGGCAGGGGGGCTTGCCCCTGCTTAAAAATGCTGTTTGATGTGGTTAGATGGTCTTGTGCAAGACCAAGTGAGCATAACCAGAAACATGAGCAATGACCTTCGTAATAATAGAATCCGACTGGTCACTCCGCTTTGCGGTTCTCGTAAACTTTAATAGTAGCAGGAAGAATGTAATTGAATATACAATCACAATTTCATGCGGCCTGGCAAATGGCGGTTCTTCAGCGAGCGCAAACCTTTGTGTGGACTTTTCGTTCAGTCCGTTAGCTACAAGTGTAGTTGTTTGAGGTGATGTAACGACTGAAATCTCTGGTGAAAATTGCTGTTTGACTTTGATATGATTGAATACTGATCAGGTTGTGGAAATAGTGAAGCGGAAGTAGTGCCGGCAGGAATTTGGGGATGGGACTTTTAACTATTAAGGAGAATTCAAAAGGTCAGTTGTTCTCTGCTGGGATGGTCGAACAATGTTTATGAAAGAGGAAGGCAGGTACAGAAGAAGTTTGGTGATAGCCCGGGTGTTAGGTTTGATGGAGGTGAATAAAATACGAAGGGGCGTCGATAAATTTAGTTGCTGTTGCAAAAACTCTCTACAAAAAAAGATTGAAATGGCATTAAGCGAAGCATTTAAAGCCTTATTGGGAACGGTTATCAGAAAAGACCAGCGCGCCAAAACGCTCCTATACGCGCCTCAAAAAAAAATGGGTTAAGCAAAAGTTGCTTAACCCATTGATTTTATTGGTGCACCAGGAGGGATTCGGACCCCCGACCTACGGATTCGTAGTCCGTTGCTCTATCCAGCTGAGCTACTGGTGCGAAAAGATAGGGTTATATACCTTAGTTTCATTGTTTCCTCAAGACCTGTTTATTTTTCTACTGATTATTTTTTTATGTGATCCCTGTTGCAGGAAAAAAATGATTTTTGACTACCCGGTCGGTCCAGGGTTTTGGTGAAATGAAATTGCTCGCTATGGCGGATGAAATACATGTATTGAGAGGAGGTGAAACCTGATTTGGTTGCGTCTTGAAAGAACTGTGCTTATTCTTCTTCAAAATTCTGTCAGGTGGTCTGGCATGGATGAGCCGTATTTACTAGTAGATACTTTTGAGAGAGAAGCCCTTTTCCTTATTTTATGAATGAATCAATTTCGCAGCTTATCATTATGGTCCCGCCCTTGCTGCTGGCCCTTACAGCCCATGAATTCGCCCACGGATATGTGGCATTCAGATTGGGAGACCCAACGGCAAGTGTCTTGGGACGTTTGACCTTGAACCCATTGAAGCATTTGGATCCATTGGGAACCATTGCTTTTTTTGTTTTTCATTTTGGTTGGGCCAAGCCGGTGCCGGTGAATCCTGCCTATTTTAAAAATCCACAAAAAGACATGCTCTGGGTGGCCCTGGCTGGGCCGGCTACGAATTTTGCCTTGGCCGTCATAAGTGCCCTGATGGCCAAGATTATCTGGCTGTTTGCTCAGCTCATGCCGTATTCACTCGTGGGGGAAGCTATTCTTGTTCCCTTGAATAGCACCTTGATCGCCAGCGTCTGGATCAACCTGGTACTTTGTATCTTTAATTTTCTTCCTATTCCACCCCTTGACGGCAGCCGGATTGTTGCCGGACTTCTTCCGCCTGAACTTGCCCGTTCTTACGCTTCTTTTGAAAAATATGGCTTTATTCTAGTTATTCTCCTGGCGGTTACAGGAGTCCTTTCCAAGCTGATTATCCCGCTTATTAAATTTGCCAACAACCTGTTGTTATCTTAACTTTATTTCTTTATTTCTACAGGTGGAATTGTGATGAGGGGTTCGTGCCGCTCCAATGAAGCCTCTGGGAGAGAGGACTTCATTGGATAGCTCATTGCAAATGATTGATCTGAGCCATCTTTTTTTGGTGGAAAAAGCTCAAGGTGTCTGAACTTTATAAAGACCAACTTATTGCGTTTTTTTTATGGCCTGTTTGACAGAAACAGGAAAGGGAGCATATTTTTGGAGGCTTGGCGAGAGATTGTTGCGGGCCAGGCTGGCCGCGCTAAGGGTTGGATATTCTCCATAAAAAAGAAGATATGTTGGCGGGGTCGTTGGTTTTTTGAGAATGATAAATTCTTCTGATTCTTTCTGGTGTTCTTTTTTTCCCAAGATTTTTATTAATTTTTCTTTGGCTTCACTGTCAGTGAGAACCATTAGCTGCAAGGTGAATTGGTCATTATTTTCACCTCTCAGCCAGTTATCACCGGCAGTCAGGCTTTTGAGCGGAAGTTTGCTGGTGGCATCGGGGCTGAGTGCTTTGTTTTTTGTTACTGGCTCAGGGGTAATGAGAGGGGTTTTGTTTTTCTGGGGGAGTTTCTCAGCAACAATAACCTGTGCCGTTGGGGTCTCATTTGAAAGGGCTGGAGCAGCATTTGCCGGAGGCAATGGAGGGGATGGGTCTGGCTCTGGCTTGATGGGTGCAGCGACAGTCTCTGGCGCTGCCGAAAAAGGAGGTTGAGATAATAATGTATCAATGGATGGTACCGGAGATGGCTGATCGGCTAATGTGGCAGATTCTGCTGGTGGCAGTGGCTGGACGGGTGGGCTGATCTGCTCCTTTGTTTCAGATATTACTGGCTGGGCTGTATGTTCAGTTGAGATTTCTTTCACATCAGGCGTGACAGGTATTTCTTTTTGTTTATCTGCTCTGTTGGAGAATAGAAACAGAAAGAAAATCATGAGAAGAGTGCTGCCGGCAAGGACTAATTTGTTTCGGATAAACGAAAATGGCATACGATGAACAGGAGCTTGACCTGCTGTCGGAGTATCAATATCCCGGACGTGTTCAAGCAGCACCATGAAAGACGTGTCATTGGTGCCATGGGAAGATGATCGAAGAGAATCTTCTGCCAGGCTGTTGATCTTTCTAAAATTGCCCTGGGCCATGGTGAGAATTTTTGCTGCAACCTCCAGGCTGAAGATATTTTTTCTTTCTGAACCAGGATCCTGCTGCATGCAGAAATTCAGATATTGACAAGTGTCTTCGGCGGTTAATGGCGGCAGTGTAAGATGCACTTCGTGCGCATCCCTGAACGTGCACAGGGCAAGCTGTTCAAGATGGAGCTGCAGCCCCGGTCTGCCAAACAAAACAATCTGGAGCAGGACATCCCCGTCGTTGACCAGATCAATCATTTTGCGAATGCGCTCCAACGTGGCCAGATAGAGCTTTTCCGCCTCATCAATGATAATCATGAGGCGCTTGTTTTGTTCTCGAAGGATATGGGAAAGCTCCATCAGGAGATGCCCGTTTCCCATGGAGCTGTTTTCCTCGGAAAAAGTCAGGTCAAGCTTTAAGGCAATAATTTGAAGGATATAATCAAAAGAGTCGACCGAGCTAGGAAATGAGATCAGCAGATAGGATTCCGGGAGATCATTTTCCAGCACTGTGGAGAGCATGGTCTTTCCATACCCCTCCTCGCCAACGCAGGTAATCAGGCTTGCTGACCCGGTTAATGCATTTCGTAATGCTTCAAGGGTGGACTTTCGACCGCTATCAGGAAAAAATAATCCATGGTTAAAAGGAGAGGGCTGCATGCTTGGCTGTTCCATTTGTCTCTATTTTTTTCTCTTTAATGAAAGCGTCCAGCTGTTTAGGATCTGCCATATTGGAAGGATGAATTTTCACAATTTGTTGCGGTTGGCTGATGTGTTCTGTTGTGCTGGTGCGGCCGTATCCTTGTGTCCCTGCTAATAATGAGCAAAGAGAACCTAACATTAAAAGGTGTATATGCCACAACTAATCAGCGACGCAGAGTGATTTAGCCGGTATTCTCCTGGTATTGAACAGGAAAAGTGGTCTGGGCGCCGAGCTTTCATTAGAAATGCCAGGACTTTTTGTAGAGACCACAACCGGTCAGCAGCAATTTCAGGGTTCAGCTTAAAAAAACAGGAGAGTGATGAGGCGGCGAGCCCTGAGCTGCGTTTCAGATCTCCGTAAATTTACAAAAATAATCAGAAGCTCGACTCTGATCAAGCAAATAATCCATTATGTTTATTCCTGTCTGTATAGGGTTTATATTTTTGCTGGCCGGCACGGTGCAGGGCATGACCGGTTTCGGGTCGGCTCTTGTCGCTATGCCACTGTTAAGTCTGTCGATAGACATTAAAAGTGCGGTGCCCCTTTGCACCTTGAACAGCCTTGTCATTACCAGTTTTCTGGCATTGCGGATGAAAAAACATCTGGATAGGAAGAAAATTTTTCCATTGTGTGTTGCCGCCATTCCAGGGATGCTTGTGGGGGTGACGCTGCTCAAGAGGGTGAGTTCCGCAAATATCAGTATCGGACTTGGTGTCCTTTTGATTGCTTATTCCTGTTACAGTCTTCTTGTCAAGATCAGGCAGAGAAAGCTGCATCCTGGCTGGTCGTATCTGGCTGGATTTTCGACCGGGGCTATTGGTGCCGCTTTCAGCTCCGGCGGACCGCCTGTGATTATTTACGCGTCACTGAGTGATTGGGACAAGGATGAAATCAAGGCCACCCTTACTGGATTTTTTCTCTTTAACTCTGCCATGAGTGCTACTGCCCATGCCGTGAGTGGATTGACGACGGTGTCGGTTCTTTCATCATTCATGTATTCCGCGCCGTGTGTTCTGTTGGGAACAGTTCTTGGTTCTCACTACTATGGCCGTATAGAAAGAAACGTATATCTCAAAGTAATATTTACCTTTTTAATTTTCATGGGCATAATGATGATTGTGCTGGCGTAAATAATATTTCACATTTCTCCAGTCACATTGACTATAAAAAATACGAGGACAAGGTATGAATGGTGCTGAACTTTTGGTGCGGTGTTTGGAAAAGGAAGGCGTTGATACGATTTTCGGTATCCCCGGTGAGGAAAATCTGGATTTTCTTGAGGCCCTGAGAAAATCCTCGATCCGGTTGATCCTGACCCGTCATGAGCAGGCAGCCGGATTTATGGCTGCTACCTATGGACGGCTTACGGGTAAGCCAGGGGTTTGTCTGTCGACTCTGGGGCCGGGGGCGACGAATTTTGTCACTGCCGTTTCCTATGCCTTGCTGGGGGGGATGCCGGTTCTTTTTATTACCGGACAGAAACCGATAAAAAAGAGCAAGCAGGGGCGTTTCCAGATCCTGGATGTGGTGAGGATGATGGAACCTTTGACGAAATTTACCAAGCAGATTGTCACCGCCGGCAGTATTCCGCCGTTGGTTCGGGACGTGTTTCGTATCGCCATTGCTGACAAGCCAGGGCCGGTTCATCTGGAGCTGCCCGAGGATATTGCCGCCGAAGAAACAGAAAGTCAGCCTTTTTCTCGAACGCGGATGTATCCCCCCCATGCCGATCCTGAGTCGATTGTTACCGCAGCAAGGCTTATTAATGAGGCCCGGTATCCCCTGTTTCTGTTTGGGGCAGAGGCAAAACGACCGGATGTATGCCGGATAGCAAGCGAGTTGATTGATAAAACAGGAATCTATTTCTTTACCACCCAGATGGGCAAGGGAATTATTGACGAACGATCACCATGTTCTCTTGGAACAGCGGCTCTTTCCGATCATGATTATCTGCATTGTGCCATTGCGCGTGCCGATGTGATCATCAATGTTGGCCATGATGTTGTCGAAAAACCGCCATTTTTCATGAACCATGGCGGGATGCAGGTCATCCATGTCAACTCTTCAGCCGCAGGGATTGATGAAGTGTATTTTCCCCAGTATGAGGTGATTGGTGATATTGGAGTCAGTCTTGTTCATCTGTCGCAGATGATTGACAGGCGGCCTCCCTGTGGGGAGCACGATTATTTCCAGCGCATCCATGAAGAGATCAAAACCCATGTGTATGGTGACCCCGGACATGATTGTTTTCCCGACACGCCCCAGCGGATCGTCAGTGATATCCACAATACTGTGGCTGATGATGCGGTCATTTCTCTGGATAATGGCATGTACAAAATCTGGTTCGCCCGTAATTTTAAAGCGAGTCACCCCGATTCCCTGCTTCTCGATAATGCCTTGGCCACCATGGGTGCCGGGCTGCCGGTGGCGATTGCCGCAAAGCTGCTGTATCCGGAGAGGCAGGTCGTGGCAGTGTGTGGGGATGGTGGGTTCATGATGAACTCTCAAGAGATGGAAACAGCCATGCGGCTTAAGCTGCATCTGGTGGTTATCGTCCTGCGCGACAACGGCTACGGGATGATTAAGTGGAAGCAGAGTGGGATGAATCTCCCTGGCTTTGGTCTTGACTTCTTGAATCCCGATTTCATACAATATGCTCAGAGCTATGGGGCTCAAGGGGTTCGCGTGTCACGTCCCGGCCAGCTTGTGGAATTGTTGTCAGGTTGTCTCCAGCAGCCCGGTCTACATCTAATTGAGGTCCCTGTGGATTATTCGGAGAATGAAAAGGTCTTTTTTCAGGAGCTTCGAGATAAAACTTGTCTGCTTTAGCTGCCATGATTCAACCGATAAGGAAATATCGGGTCATTGCCAGTGTAATCTGGATAGGTACGGTTCTGTTTTCATTTCTCTGGAATTATACCGATGATATCCGAGAAAAAAATGCCATTGCCCTGGAAACAGCCAAGGCATTTTTTACTCAGATTGTGTCCGTTCGCTCGTGGAATTCGGAACATGGCGGGGTCTTTGTTTTCACCGATGAAAAAACTCCGCTCAACCCTTTTTTGCCGAAAGATCAGCAAGCCCTCGTGACCGATGATGGTCGTTTGCTCACGAGGATGAACCCGGCCTATATGACCCGGCAGATTTTTGAGGTTGTTGACCGCCAGAGTAAGTTGGGATTTCATCTGACCAGCCTGCATCCCGTCCGCCCGGAAAATAAAGCCCTGCCATGGGAGGAGGATTGGCTGAAGGCCTTTGAAACCGGAGTAAAGGAAAAGAGCACCTTTGTCCATGGCCCGGAGGGAGAGGTCTTTCGCTATATGGCGCCATTGTATGTGAACGAGCCCTGCCTTCTTTGTCATTCGGACTATCTTAAAGGTGATATCCGGGGAGGAATTTCCATTTCTCTGCCCCTGAATTTTCATAAATCGGCCTGGCCGTTACTCATCAGTCATGTCGTGGCGGCCATTATGGGGCTTATGGGGATTCAATTTTTCGCCAGTCGTCTGCAAATGCGAAGTGAACAATTGCTGGCAACCAATCAGCATCTTCTGCAGGAGATTGAAGAACGTAAACAGAGTGGACATGAACTGGAAAAGATCAAAGAAGAGCTTGAGTCCAGGGTGGTCAGTCGCACCGCTGAATTGAGTCGGGCCAATATCCTTCTTGATGCAAAAATCAAGGAACAGGAGCAGGTTGAAAAAGCCTTGGTTGTCAGCAATGACGAATTTATGCAGATCTTTAACAGTGCGCCTGACGGTATGCACATTATTGATCGTGATTTTACCGTTATCCGTGCGAATCGGGCATTCATGGCCCTTGTAGGTATGAATGACGGGGTGATTGTTGGACGTAAATGTTTTGAAGTTTTTTCGGGATTGCTCTGCAATACCCCTGAGTGTCCCTTGAGCAGGATTCTTGGGGGAGCAGAAAGGGTGGAGGTGGAGTCCAGAAAAACCAGGGCGGATGGCAGGAGCTTTCCTTGTGTCGTTACGGCCACTCCCTTTCGTGACCCCACCGGCCAGTTGACCGGGATTATCGTAGTAACACGGGATATTTCCAGCTGGAAGGAAACGGAGCAGGCGCTATCGCAATCAGCCCATGACCTTTTTCAGCGAAATCAGGAACTCCAGGATTTTTCCCATGTGATCTCCCATGACCTTCAGGAGCCGTTGATGCTGATCCAGTCCTTCAGCCAGCGTTTGCGGGGAATCCTCCCAGGTAATCTCCCGGAGAAAGCAGAGGCCTATCTTGAGCGGATCATTAATTCGGCTGAGCGTATGCAGATGCTGATCAACGGCCTGCTCTACTATTCAAGAATAGAGAAAGATGCCCAACCCTTCACCGAGGTGAATCTTGACAGTATCATTCAGGCGGTTCTTGAAGATCTGACGGTCAAGATAGAAGAGAGTGGTGCTGTCGTCTTTGTTGAAA
Organism: Desulfobulbaceae bacterium; assembly: GCA_019163335.1. Classification (GTDB taxonomy): domain Bacteria; phylum Desulfobacterota; class Desulfobulbia; order Desulfobulbales; family Desulfocapsaceae; genus UBA2270. The sequence goes on from JAFLKM010000023.1 coordinate 9,701, forward strand.
AGCTGGGGGGGATCATGGCAGATTCTCTACAGATGCGGCAGCTTTTTCAGAACATCATTGGAAATAGTCTCAAATATCATCATCCTGATCGGGCACCGGAAATCCGGATTACCCTCACCCGGGTGCCGGAGGGATTTGATCCGGACTCCCATGTCTCTATTTCCATAAAGGATAATGGCATTGGCTTTAAAGAGGAGTATCGCGAAAAGATTTTTGATATCTTTCAGCGCTTGCATACAAGGCAGCAATTCCAGGGTACCGGAATTGGTCTGACTATCTGTAAAAAGATTGTGGAACACCATCAAGGCGGGATTAGTGCTACAGCTGTCCAGGGACAGGGGGCTGAGTTTATTGTGACGCTGCCCCTCGTTCAGTAAGTCACACACGACGACAAGGCCTCTTCCTTGTCGTGTACGAACTTTCCGGAAGTAGTTGTCCGTATTTAGCCAGCCTAATTGACTTCCTCTCTTGCGGCAGGTAGTATGCGGCCATGGCTCTCTTTCAGTTGACCAGTGAAATCATCTTCCCTCCGCCATTTCTGGCCGATGAAAACGGCCTCCTTGCCTTCGGTGGAGATCTGCAGCCGGCCAGACTGGTGGCGGCGTATCGTTCAGGAATATTTCCCTGGTTTTCACCTGGTGACCCCATTCTCTGGTGGTTTCTCGATCCCCGTCTGGTTCTTTTTCTGGATGAGTTTAAAGTCAGTCGCCGGCTGGCCAGAGAATTGCGCACGTCCCGGTTCAGGGTGACCTTTGATCAGGCCTTTTCGCAGGTTATAGCTTCCTGCGCTGAGGTTCGTTTGGAGAAAGGAGAGGGCACCTGGATCAGCAAAGAGATGCTTGCCGCCTATTGCCGCTTGCATGACCTGGGATATGCCCATTCGGTGGAGTGCTGGCAGGGCGAGGTGTTGGCTGGCGGGTTGTATGGGATAGCGCTGGATCGGATTTTTTTCGGCGAGTCGATGTTTACCAGGGTCAGTAATGGTTCTAAAGTTGCCCTTGCCGCCTTGGTAACGAGGTTGAAATCGGCAAATTTTCAGCTTATTGATTGCCAGATGACCACTCGGCATCTGGTAAGTTTCGGGGCACGGGAAATAGCAGGAACAGAATTTCTTGATCAGCTTCAGTCCTTTATTCAAACAACGGTTCCTGATGGTAAATGGTGTGATGATAGATTCTAATACGAAAGAAACGTGTGATGGGTGTGGTAGAAAGGCAGTGCTTCAAGATATGCAGGGCAATGAATTTTGTGATTCGTGTTCGCAACTTGCCCGGGTTGTCCAAACCGATTCCCCGTTACTGAGCAGGATATGTTCCCTCGTCCGGCCTGATCTGCAAGGATCAGAAGACGGCACCCACGTCTGCGCGAAAAACATGCCGGTGGAGTTGCCCGAGGTCATGGATGCGGTTCGTTACCGGACGCGCGACAGGGAGCTTAACACCTGGTATGTCTCGGTGAGTGAGTTGCGCGGAAACCCGGTGGAGATCTTTGCCTCCACTGCCTTTGATCGTGACCACCATCTTCAGTCGCGTATCTCCAATCTAACCACGATCACCCGGCTGGTTTCTTTGGTGTTGCGTCATGTGTTCCTGGGAGAAGTCCTGAGTCTTGAAAAGACCATCAAGCAGTTGCATCGTAGTTCCAGACAAAAAAACGACCTGCCCGATATGTTGACCCGGGTGTTAAGTCGCTATGTAAAGTATCCTGAAAAGATTGATGAGGTGCTGGAGAAGGAAGAGAAGGACTCTTAGCTGCGGTATTTCCGGCATGGAGGTAGATTTTGCCGGGAGATCTCAGGAGGATTTTAGTTGTTTTTGTGCGTTGTTACCTGGAAAAAAATACGCGAGTCCCATGTGGTGAGTTCTCACTTGAGAGACCTCACCGCATCCCCCGCTTGGCTCAATCCTGTCGGTAAAGAGTCTCTTACCTCTCTGGTGTTTACATCACATCTCGAAGTGCCTTCCTGGAAACATAAAGCAATTTATGGTGTCGTGTTTACGTTCTTCTGGTTTCTGACGGTTGCCAAAAAATATTCTTTCATGGCTAACCCCGATGAACGGGATAAATCCCTTACCGATTACGTTCTTGCCTAAAAAAGAAAATAATCGGTAACGTGCTAAAATTCGAGATCGAACTCGTAGGGGAGTTCTGATTTGTCGAAATGTTTCAGCACCTGTCGCAGGTCGTAGAGACTGGGGATGTCGAAAGTCATTTCCCAGTCTGGAGTAGCGGTGGGGGATTTGGAAAGGACTACCAGGTCGAGCAATTTCATCTCCGCAGGGGCCAAGCCGCAGTACATCATTATCTTCTGCCGGGTGGCAGCCATGAAGACCAGGGTCTGTTTCTTGGCGACAAAGGTTTCTTTTTGCTTCCACCGCACATAGACAATATCCTCCCGTTGCAGAGTTATCGTTTCAAGCTTGGGGCAATTCATGCTGTGCACCGAGAGGCCTCGTTCACTGAGCAGGCCGTAGAGCCGGGATTCTGTGGGGCTTGGCTTGCAGCAGGCTGAGATTTTGATAAAGGCGGGGTCAAGGGTGGTGAGCTCAATGGTGTTAAAGGCCCCGGTTGGCCGGATAAGGGGAGAGCGGACGGGGAAAAGGATGGTCTTGATGCGATCGATGAGGGCGGGCAGTTTTAATTTTCCCTCACCAACTTGCAGGTAAAGTTCTTCAATGTTTTTTAACCCCAAGCTTTCAAGTATCTTGTTGAAATCTGTCCGGGCAAGGAGGTCGGAAGGAAGATCGTAACGACGGATCTCCTGGCTGATAACTGAAAGTCCAATGGACTGGGCGACTTGCTGACTCCTGATTTTGAAGGTTTTCGACAGCTCGGCCCGCGCTCGAGGTGTTTGACAAAGCTCAAGCGTTTTCAGGTCAAAATGGATGGGGCTTTCAGCCCGGATAATACGTACGACATCACCATCTTTTAAGATCGCATTCAGGGCTCCCCGTTTATTGCCTATCATGGCACCCAGACAGGTGTGGCCGATGTCTGTGTGAACGCGGAAGGCAAAATCGAGAACGGTGGAGTTGACAGGGAGATAGATCAAATCGCCTTGCGGAGTATAGGTATAGATCTCTTTTTTGCCGCTTGCGGCAATCATGTCACGGTAGGACATGGATTCATCTGAACTCAGAACATCAAACATTTCCTGGATTTCACGGATGAATCGGCGCTGTGTGGAGTTCTTTGAACTCCAGCCTTTGAACAGGCCCCGTTGTGCCCGCTGTGCCATGTCTTCGGTACGAATTTTGAAAAGGAACTCTTTGCCCTTGATGTTAGCCCGGGCATGTAAGGATTGATAGCCTGTATGTTTAGGACTGGCGATAAAATCCCGGAGTGTGCGGGGGAGGGGTGGAAAGGTCTGATTTAGAATTCCCAGGGCCTGATAACAGGCAGGAGTGTTTTCAACGACAATCAGAATTTCAACAGGATTGTCAATTTCTTTGCGAAGGATTCGGTTTTTGGCGTCATAGTAGGCCCAGAGTCCCTTGGTTCGAATGGTGACGCTACAGGTAAACCAGACATCTTCGGCCCTTTGTTTCAGTTGCTGAACAATATCGAGGACTGCTGGTGTTTCAGCGATCTGTTTGATATGGCCCATAAGTCTGGTGCTCTGTTTGGGGAATTTGTAGGAAAGGGCCCGACTGAACATCTCACGCTTCAGACTGAACAGCCCGAGGGCTGTTGCAAGTGGAGCATAGATGTCAATGGTTTCGTCGGAAACCTTTTGTCGTTTATGCTGGGGCATGGAGCTAAGGGTTCGCAGGTTGTGCATCCGATCAGCCAGCTTAACCAGCATGACCTCGGGGCGTAAGGCGGCTCCGGAGAAGATCTTGCGGTGGATCATCTTGTAATGAGTCTGCTTGTCCTCGGTAAATTGGGTGATTTTAGTGCAACCATCAACGATGGACTCAACATACTGACCAAATTTTTCTCCAATAACGTCAACGGTAATTTCTTCCACATCCTCCACTGTGTCATGGAGCAGGGCGGCGGCAAGAATTTCCGGGTGGGTGACATCCATCTCTTCCGCCAGTATTTTGGCAACGGAGCAAGGATGCATGATATATGCCTCTCCAGACTTACGCCATTGATCATCATGGGCTTCAATGGCAAAATCCAGGGCCTGCCAGAAGACATTGGCGGTAGGGCTGCTGCCCAGTAATTGGCGCATTTGGGTGCGGTATATTTCCAGATCAAAAGGGATTGTGTACGCCATGGTGTTCAAATTACTGTTTGCGTTGGAGAGTTAATAAAATTATTCGTATTGAAATATGGCAGAGGGTCATGATTCGTGCAACTGGATTTTTTTGAGTCGCCGGTAAGAAAAGTATCTCGCAGGTTGGGCCACGGCATGGGAGGCTGTCATGAAACAGATATAAAAAGGAATGGTTGATTTTTAACTGTCCCTAATTCCTTTGCCCATTGTCTCGACTGTGCTACTATTAAAAAGGTTAAAAAAATATAAATAATGAATCAACGTGAGTTGATGGTCCCAGGATAAGGCAGAATTTTGAATCCTGTCCGAAAAAAGGAAATGAGAACGTGTGCATGAGCTTGCTCTGAAGTCGTTCTCGCAATCAAGAAGATGATCAAGAGGAAGCAGGATGGATTAAGCCATTTTAACTGCTTCTTAACAAGTAACTTACCAAAAAATAACAGGCATAGGAAAAACAATTATCAGTATGCAGAAAAAAAGAAAACATTTCCCTCGTAAACCTTCCAGCAAACGGCACACTATTGAACATGGGAAAAATGAATTTCGACAGGAAAAATCGCTGGAAAGAGATGTCCTCACTTATATGTACGGCAATGAACAGGCAGTTTCGCAGGCAGATATCGTTGCCGGTCTGAAGCTTGATCGTGGCGGGCAGAAGGAATTAACCGTGCTTCTTGCCAATCTGGTAGAGGAAAAAATTCTGCACCACACCAGTAAAAATCGATTTACCCAGGGGAAACAGTGCAATTTGGCAGCCGGAGTCCTTGAGCAGAATCCACGAGGATTCGGCTTTGTCACCGGGGTGGTAGCTAAGGGCGATGGAACATCATACAGCAAAGACCCCTCGGTAGAGGCATCCCGTATGGGGGCGGCCCGGCATGGGGACACTGTTCTGGTCCGGGTTTTCAAGGTTCGTCAGGATGGGCGTCCTGAGGCCGAGGTGATCAGTGTTTTAAAGCGAGGCTCCGACCGCCTGGCCGGTTTTGTTTCTTTCGAGCAGAACAGGATTCGGGTTACCCCGGAAGATCCCCGTTTTCCCTTCTCGGTTTTTGTCGATGGCACGATTCCAGAGAATTTGCAGGCGGGCGATGCGGTCATCGTTGAGCTTGCGGATGGCCAGAAAGAGACGGACAGTCTTCGGGGCAGGATTATTGAAGTCCTGGGCGATCCGGATTCCATTGATGTGCAGATGCGGTTGGTGATTGAAAAGTTTAAACTGCCCCATGTCTTCAGCGAAGAGGCAGAACAGGAATCGTTACAACTGCCGGAAGAAATAACCGAGAGTAAAGGTCGCGAGGATCTGCGCGAGATCCAGCATGTCACCATCGACGGAGAAACCGCCAAAGATTTTGACGATGCCGTGGCTGTTATTAAGACCAAAAAAGGATTCCGCTTGTATGTCTCCATCGCCGATGTCAGCCACTTTGTGAGGCCTGGAACGGCGCTTGATAAAGAGGCCTATGAACGCGGGACATCCATTTATTTTCCCGGTCGGGTGATTCCCATGCTTCCGGAGAAGATCTCGAATAACCTGTGCAGCCTCATTCCCGATCAAGACCGACTAGCCTTTACTGCTATCCTCGATTTTGACCGGCAGGCTAACGTCGTCAAAAAGCGCTTTGTCAAGTCGATCATCCGTAGTCATAAGCGTTTTACCTATACCACCGTCCGCCAGATTCTTGTTGATAATGATAAAGAGGTGCGGAATGCGCATAAGTCCTTCCTCACTCCTTTGAAGTGGGCGGGAGAGTTGGCAACGGTTCTTCAGAAACAACGGAAAGAGCGGGGGGCCATTGGCTTTACCCTGCCGGAGGCGGATATCGGCCTTGATGAAGCCGGCAGGATTCGCTCCATTGGACGGGCTGAACGGAATTTTGCCCACCAGATCATCGAGGAGTTCATGCTTTCTGCAAATGAAGCTGTGGCTGAGACTTTTACTGAACACTCGGTGCATGCGCTCTACCGAATCCATGAGCGGCCCGATCCTGTTAAGGTGCAGGAGTTCACCGGTTTTGCCCAAACTCTGGGGCTCCATCTTCCCAAACATCGGCAGGATCCGGACTGGTTCGGGCAGGTGCTGGACATGGTGAAAAATAGTCCTAAGGAGTATGTGGTTAATAACCTGCTTCTGCGGACCATGCAGCAGGCCCGCTATGATATGCGTAATGTCGGCCATTTTGGCTTGGCGGCAACCGATTATACCCATTTTACCTCGCCCATTCGCCGCTATCCAGATCTTCTGGTGCATCGTGCCCTCCAGGATTTTATCACTCGATCGAAAGAAAATAAGAAGAATCTCAGCCCCGAAAGTCTCAAGGAAATAGGTCCTTTTCTCTCCAGCCGGGAACGGGTGGCGGTGAGCGCGGAAAGAGAAATGAACGACCGGCTGAAGGTTCGCTATATGCAAGACAGAGTAGGAGAGAGTTTTGATGCTGTGATTTCCGGGGTAAGCGGGTTCGCCTTTTTTGTGGAACTGCTGGAGCTTTTTGTCAGCGGAGCGGTAACAATTTCAGAATTGCGTGATGATTACTATATTTATGACCCCAAACATCATCGTCTCGTGGGGGAAAGAAGCGCCAGAATGTATCGGATTGGTGATCTGGTGCGAGTGACTTTGCTGGATGTAGATCCTCGTAGAAACAGGATTAATTTCACGCCGGCCAAGGAGTAATAGTCTGAGCGGAATGGACCAGTGAATTTTATTGCGGCTTGACGGGGAATTGTTTATCGCCTAAAGAGATGAAGGAAGCACGGGGTGCCGCACCAATCTGCAACTAGACTATCGATTTAATCGTTGTCAGGGAGAAGGAAAGAATATGGAAAATTCGAGTTGGATTATGGGAATCATAACGACTCCTTTTGTCGGGGGATTGCTCTTAGGTTTATTCTTCTGTTGTTTCGTTTATGTGCGCAGTATCCTTCGTTGTCGTGAGTTGGCTCGAGAAATAAACCGGCTGAAGGGACATCTTCATACTAAGATGGAGATTGATTCCGAGGAGAACGAGAGAAGAAAGCAGGAGATCACCGCCTTAAAACAGGAACGGGATAATCTGCGGATTACCGTGCAGTCATTGAACCACACGCCTGGTCGTAAAGAGATCAGGCAGTATTATATCTATCAAACCGCGCTCGATATTATGTTTGAAAAGGCGCCGGGTTTTGCGCCGGCATGGCAGGTTACGATTAAAGAGGCTGAACGGCTTTTTGAAAAATCAGAACAGGGGGTGGTGCCGCTCCTGAAACGCTTGATGCCGACCAGTGCGAACCGACAAGTGGAAGAGTATGAAAAAATCAGCCGGATTTCGCATGATGCTGCTGCTTGAGCCTGAAAGAATCGATTGAGCTAAGGCCTTTGTCTTTATTTTTCCAATTTTTCCTCACCGTCTTCCCCCACTTTTTGCATGACTATTGATCGTTCCCCACTGGATCACATCGCCATTGTGCTCATGGAACCGAAATTCCCCGAAAATATCGGGGCGGCTGCCAGAGCAGCCTGGAATATGGGGATCAGCCGTCTGATTGTCGTTGCAAACGAACCTCCTGACCCTGAGCGCATGGCGATGATGGCCACCCATAAGGCTGCACACCTTCTTACGAATATGGGATTTCACCAGAGCCTCGAAACCGCTCTGGCCCCTTTTTCGAGGGTGGTGGCAACCACAGCCCGGCGCGGGCGGCAGCGGATTCGTGAAAGAAGCCCCCGGGAAGTGGTCAGCGAGATTCTGCCCCTGTTGCCTGAAAATGAGGTGGCCTTTCTCTTTGGCCCGGAAGATCGCGGGCTCACCAACGATGACCTGAAATACTGTCAATTGATCTCCGCCATTCCCACCGCTGACTTTTCTTCCCTGAATCTGGCCCAGGCTGTGGGAATCCACTGTTACGAGTTATATCATGGTGTGCTGTGCAGTCAGAAAGGCAAGGCGGCTTCTCCCCGATTGGCCACAACCTTTGAACTGGAGGGAATGTATCATCACCTGGAACAGACCCTGCTCTCCATTGATTTCCTGCGGGACAAGACTCACGATTACTATATGAATAATATCCGCCAGTTTCTTGGCAGAAGGTTGCTCACTTCCCAGGATTCCAGTCTTATTCGTGGAATATGTCGCCAGTTTTTGCGTTTCCAGGGGGCTGTCTTGCCGGGTAAAGATCAAAAAGGTTGAGTGGGAGAGTCTGTGGCTGCCAGGAATTTTGTTGCCAGATTGGGATTGTAGAGAGGGGACGAGTGGGAGGTGCCTTGCCAACTGACTATTTTTTTCTTATAGTAACAAAAAGTCTTGTGAAACACTCTTTTAGGAGGTGCTGTTATGATTCCTGCCATACAGTCTGCGTTGTCCGGTTTGTCTGCCTTTAGTACAAAAATCAACTCTAATGCCAACAACATAGCCAATGCCGGGACGGAGGGGTTTAAGAAAACTCGGGTGATTCTTTCACCTGTTACTCCTCAAGGGGTAACAGGGCGGGTGGAGCGGGTTGAAACTCCCGGACCAATGGTATCTGAGCCGATCAGTGAAGGGTTGGAACTGGTTGAGCAGTCCAATGTGGATCTAGGACAAGAGTTGCCTGAAATGACCTTGAATGCCCGTTTCTATGAGGCAAACCTTAAAACCATGAAGGTTGCCGACGAGATGCTCGGCAGTCTTCTTAAGATTAAGGCCTGAGCTTCTGCTAGACGCCCCGCAGCGGACATTGTTCGCATTGCGGGGTTTTTTTTCGGCAAAACTCTTTGCCCAGGGCCACGATTAAGGCGTGATACTCATTATACAGGGATGCCTGGGCAGGAAGTTTGTCGTGGAATGTTTCTTGAAGGGTATAATAGTCACTTTCCTCATCTGCTAAATTGTGGCGGGAAAAGATACGATGGGTGTAGGCGTCCACCACAAAAATCGGATGATTTGCCGCATACAACAGGATAGAGTCTGCGGTTTCCGGGCCGATCCCTTTCACTGAGAGTAAGGCCTCGCGAGCAGCGGGTAATTCTTCTTCAAGAAAAAACTCAAGCTTGCCGTTATATCGATCAGTAATCATTCGTAAGAGATTTTGCAGTCGTTGCGCCTTGAGGTTAAAATAACCGGAGGGTTGGATCAGTTGAGCTATTTCACCGACTGATAAGGTGGAAAGTCGCAAAAACGAGAGGGCATCTGCTTCCTTTAGATTGCTGATTGCCTTACGCACATTTTCCCAGTTGGTATTCTGGGTAAGAACTGCTCCCACCATGACCTCAAATGGCGAATCTCCCGGCCACCAGCCTTGGGGGCCGAAATGTTCGTGGAGCAGGGCAAAAATCTCGGTGAATTTATTGTTTGCCATTGTCCTCTTGTTTTTCAAAAAAATCCTGACAATCTCCCAGGCAGATCCCTATTTCTCTAGCCGTCAAAACTTTGTCACTATTCAAATCAACTTTTTTCCGTGATTTGATGGCATCTATCAGAGGAACTGGAATCATGGAAGAGGCTGAAAGGGCGACCATCTGACCAAAGATACCATCTGCAATCAGACGAACGGCAGCGGCGCCAAAACGGAGGGCCAGCAGGCGATCAAAGTTGGTGGGAGAACCGCCGCGCTGCAGGTGCCCAAGAACAAGAGAGCGCGTGTCTTTGTTGATTCGTTTGCGGATTTCTGAGGCGACCCATTCTCCAACTCCACCCAGAATAACCTCTTCTCTTCCCAGCTCACCATCGCCTTTATTGATGACCGTTCCGCCTTTAACGCTTGCCCCCTCGGCCACAACCACGATGGCGTAATCCTTGCCGTGCAATTCATTGTCTGTAATTTTTTTACACACTTCATCCATGTCAAAGGGGATTTCCGGGATCAGGATAACATCTGCTCCCCCGGAAATTCCTGAATAAAGGGCTATCCAGCCGGAATCACGTCCCATGACTTCAACCACCATGACCCGGTCGTGGGACTTGGCTGTCGAATGGAGCTTATCCAGGGCTTCTGTTGCTGTGGATACGGCTGTGTCAAAGCCAAAGGTTCGATCGGTTGCCTCAAGATCATTGTCGATGGTCTTTGGGACGCCGACCACAGGCATTCCTTTCAGGGCAAAACGATGGGCAATTTCAAGGCTGCCATCACCGCCAATCGCAATATGGCAGTCAAATCCCATTCTAGTAAAGTTTTTCATAATCTTGTCAGAAATATCCACAATCTGGATCTCTCCGGCCAGATTTTCCACCGGGGTGGAAAAGGGGTTCCCCTTGTTTGTTGAACCGAGGATTGTGCCGCCCGTGGCATAAATTTCTTCAACATCCTCGAGGGTCAGTCGCATTAATTCGTCCAGATTCAATAAGCCTTTATATCCGCTTCGACTGCCGTAAACTTCCCATCCTCGTCGATAACACGAGTGTACAACTGCATAAATGACAGCGTTGAGTCCTGGCGCATCTCCGCCACCAGTGGAAATGACAATTTTTTTCATATCAGGGTTCCTTTTATAAAGTGGATTGACATCTTACTGCTTGCAACTTACCATAGAAATATAGAACTTCAAATGTGATTGAAAGCCATTGTAGCGCCTTCATGAACGAAGGTCTGATGTTTTTTTTGTTGAAATTCCATTTTTATTTTTAACCACTGATTATTTGAGGAGGCGTTTTATGAATGATTTTACCGTTACTGACCAAGCAGTACAAAAACTTTCTGAATACCTGGAGCAGAATAGTATTGATTCTGCCTTGCGTATTGCATTAATGCAAGGCGGCTGAGCAGGGCCCTCTTTGGGTTTGGCTCTGGATGAGCCAAAAAACAATGACAAAATTTTTGAGAATGGCGGATTAAAGTTTCTTGTTGAAGAATCCCTTATGACTACATGCGGTACAGTACATGTCGATTATTTAGATGCTGGCCCGCGTTCCGGTTTTGGTATAACTTCCAGCAATCCACTTGGTGGAGGTGGGGGATGCAGCTCCGGTTCTTGTAGCTCCGGTGGATGCAGTTAGCTGATTCCGTCAATGTTTAGAGAGCGGGCTTCATTCTTTGAAGCCCGCTTTTTTTTTAAGCATCGCATACGGACTTATTTTTGTCAAAATATTGACACTTCGTCGGGCCGTGCTTATAAATAACTGCAAACAGAAAGATTTGTGTCTCGGAGTAAATCCTTGCACTTTTTACGTCCCTTCAAAGTAATCGTTAGGAGGATGATTCTATGCAGTTTGATAAATTTACCATAAAGTCGCAAGAGGCAATCCAGTCAGCCCAGCAGCTTGCGCAGAATAAATCCCATCAGGAGATTCACACAGCGCATCTGGCCAAGGCAATTCTTGAGCAACCCGAGGGGGTTGTGGTACCGGTGCTCCAGAAAATGGGGGTTGAGCCTGCCATTATTTTGATGGAGCTGAATAAGCTTATTGATAAGATTCCCCAGGTCTCAGGTAGTGGCGCGGGGCAGGCGTATATGTCTCTGGAGCTGAAAAAGATTCTGGACAAGGCGTTCAATGCTGCAAGCCAGATGCAGGATGAATTTGTCAGTCAGGAGCATCTGTTTCTCTCTATTATTCAAGAGAATAAGTCTGAAGTATCCAAGATGCTGCGCGATAAGGGGATTGACGAGAAAGGCTTCCTCACGGCTTTGACGACCATTCGCGGCAATCAGCGGGTTACCGATCAATATCCTGAGGAAAAATATCAAGCCCTGGAGAAATATGCGCGCAATCTGACTGATATTGCCAGAAAAGGAAAACTTGACCCGGTGATTGGTCGAGATGAGGAAATCCGCAGGGTGATTCAGGTACTTTCCCGTCGCACCAAAAACAATCCGATTCTAATCGGTGAGCCCGGGGTAGGGAAAACGGCTATAGCGGAGGGACTTGCTCAGCGCATAGTTAATGGTGATATCCCTGCTACTCTCGAGGGGAAGCAGGTTGTGGCCCTTGATCTTGGCTCCTTGATTGCCGGAGCTAAATATCGGGGTGAGTTTGAGGACAGGCTGAAGGCAGTGTTGAAAGAAGTTGAGACCCGGGCGGGAGAGATTATTCTCTTTATTGATGAGATTCATACCTTGGTGGGAGCGGGAGCGGCGGAAGGTTCCATGGATGCCTCTAATATGCTCAAACCAGCATTGGCCCGGGGTGAATTGCATTGTATTGGCGCCACAACCCTTGATGAATATCGGAAATATATTGAGAAAGATGCCGCTCTTGAGCGAAGGTTCCAGCCGGTTCTCGTTCAGGAGCCCAGTGAGGAGGATACCATTGCCATTCTGCGCGGCATCAAGGAAAAGTATGAAGTGCATCATGGCGTCCGTATTCAGGATGCGGCAACGGTTGCGGCGGTTGTTTTGTCGAGCCGGTATATTACTGATCGCTTTCTTCCAGATAAGGCCATTGATCTGATTGATGAGGCTGCTTCCTGTCTGCGTATTGAAATTGATTCCATGCCTACCGAGATTGATGAACTGGAGCGCAAAAAAATCAAGATGGAAATCGAGCAGGAGGCTCTAAAGAAAGAAAAAGATCCTGCATCGCAAGAACGTCTGGTTGAGTTGAGAAAGAAACTTGGAGAGCTCAATGACTCTTTAAGCGGAATGAAAGGACAGTGGACTACTGAACGTGACGTTATTCAAAAAATTCGGCAGATTAAAGCAAGTATTGATGAAACGCATATGGAGGAACAGCGCGCCGAGCGGATTGGAGATCTGAGCAAGGTGGCAGAGATCCGTTATGGGAGAATGGTTCAACTGCAAAAAGACCTTGAAGAAGCCAACAGCAAGCTCCAGCAAATTCAGGAAAAGCATCAGATGCTTAAAGAAGAAGTAGGCGCGGAAGATATCGCCTCAGTCGTTGCTAAGTGGACTGGTATCCCTGTGGACAGGCTGCTGGAAGGTGAAAAGGACAAACTTGTGCATGCGGAGTCCGCCCTTGCCGCTCGAGTTATTGGTCAGGAAGCGGCGATTAAAGCGGTGTCCAATGCCGTTCGGCGAGCTCGGGCTGGTCTTCAGGATCCTGACCGTCCACTCGGGTCCTTTATTTTTCTGGGACCCACGGGCGTCGGCAAGACAGAGCTAGCTCGGGCGCTAGCCGATTTCCTCTTTGACAGTGCTCAGGCCATGATTCGCATTGACATGTCTGAGTTTATGGAAAAGCACTCGGTGGCCAGACTTATCGGTGCCCCTCCGGGCTATGTTGGTTATGAAGAGGGAGGATATCTCACGGAAGCGGTGCGGAGGCGGCCCTATTCCGTAATCCTTCTGGACGAGATTGAAAAGGCGCATCCGGATGTCTTTAATGTCCTGCTGCAAGTCCTTGATGATGGCCGGATGACCGACGGCAAGGGGCGAACAGTTGATTTCAAGAATACGATTTTGATCATGACCTCAAATCTTGGTAGTGACCTGATCATGAAAATGGCCGAAGAACACGCAGGGATTGATGTGGTGCGCAATCAGATAGAAGAGCTTCTGCATCAAAAGTTCAAGCCTGAGTTTTTAAACAGGGTGGATGAGACGATTATTTTTCACAGCCTGTCCAAAAAGGACATGGGGGCTATCATTGATATTCAACTCCAGAGGCTGGTTGCCAGACTGGAAGAGAGGAAGTATAAGCTATCTGTTACAGAGGCGGCTAAAGGATTTCTGGTGGATGCCGGCTACAACCCGCTGTTTGGTGCTCGTCCGTTAAAAAGAGCAATCCAGCGCCATCTTGAAGATCCTCTGGCCATGGAGCTTTTGGCAGGTCGTTTTATGGAGGGGGATCATATTCAGGTGGATGTTCGAGAAGGCAAGCTTTGTTTCAATAGTTGAGTTTTGTTTTTAAAGTGGTTAAATCGTAGGAATTTAATAGAAAGAGATATGAAATGAGTAGTGATTTGAATGAGTTGACTGTCAACTATGAAGAAGAAGGCGTTCTGCTTGTGAAAGAGCTGGATAAAGAGGTTTTATCTAAAGGGGCTTGGACTACAATTTTGTTTCGTTATCAAAATTGGGATAAAGGAAAGGGAGAGTACGGGAAAGACATGTATACCATTCGTCGTTACCAGAAGCGGGAAGGAGAGTATTTTCCCAAGTCCAAGTTTAATATTTCAAGCATGGAGCAAGCACAAAAAATAGTCACAGCTTTGCTGAAATGGATCAAGAGTGAAAATGAGTAATCTTTTATGTTGACATTAGGGTAATGGTTGTAGTAGTTTCGCGCCTTCTCGGCGATCATGAATTCTTGAAGAGATTGTCATTCGTTGAGAGTATAAAGAATTAAGTAGTAGGTTTTAAGAAGTATCAAGTATTAGGTATTAGGAATTGAGTATTGATCCGATCAGGAAGCTGTTTAGAATAAGAAGTTGATCAGGTTAAGAAAGTTATTGACAGGG
>JAFLKM010000058.1 GCA_019163335.1 Desulfobulbaceae bacterium
CTGATTATCGACGATCCAGATGCCCCGGATCCGGCGGCCCCGAAAATGACCTGGGTACACTGGCTTCTCTACAACATCCCGGTCAATGTCTCGGGCCTGGCAGAAGGCATTGACCTGGAGGAGCTGCCGGAGGGAACTCTGACCGGTCGAGGCGACAATAAGAAGACATGCTACGGTGGCCCCTGCCCGCCCATTGGATGCCATCGCTATTTTCACAAACTCTACGCCCTGGACACAATGCTTGCCAACCTGCAAATCCCGAAGAAACCGGAGTTACTTCAAGCGATGGAGGGCCATATTCTGGCCTCTGCACAACTCATCGGGTTATATCAGCGGTCGTGAAAATCATTTTCAAAACCACAGGAAATGTTTCAAGAGAATCGTAAGGAGAGTTCTTCCAACCCCAGCAGATGCAGCAACTCTTCCAGACGCTCGGCTGGACGCCTACGCGGCAAGTCCTTGTAGCTGGCAATGATCAACTCATTTTTCATAGAATGTTCCCAGCCCACCAACTCCGTCACATTCACCTGATAGCCATGGGCCTCAAGCTGCAGGCAGCGCAGGACATTGGTGATATGGCTGCCGAATTCACGGGTGTGAAGGGGATGTCGCCAGATCTCGGTAAGGACGTCGCCCCCCAGCCGTTTGCCCTTGTTCTTTCTCAGCACCGATGCCACTTCTGCTTGGCAGCAGGGGGCCAGCACAATAAACTGCGCCTCTTTGCACAATCCAAATTGAATGGCATCATCGGTGGCGGTGTCACAGGCATGCAGGGCGGTGACCATATCCACCCTGGCCGGCAGCTCCGGCGAAAGAATCGACTCCGCCACCGACAGATTCAAAAACGTCATCCCGGAAAATCCCAACCGCCGGGCCAGTTCCCGGGATTTTTGCACCAGTTCATCACGGGTCTCAATCCCGAAAACTTGCGTCCCGCTTGCCTCCCCCTCCTGCTTCTTAAAAAAAAGGTCATACAGGATAAAACCCAGATAGGACTTGCCGGCCCCATGGTCGACAAGACGGAGTTCCGAGTGCCCTTTTTGAATTTCCTGCAGAAGTGGCGCAATAAACTGGGTAAGGTGGTTCACCTGCTTGAGTTTCCGCCGGCTATCCTGATTCATCTTCCCGTCCCGGGTGAGGATATGCAGCTCTTTCAATAATTCTATCGATTGACCAGGTTTTATCTCGTGCATACTCTAGAAAAAGTTTTAAGTTTTTAGGGGAAGTGATAGGGTGCTGAAAAATAGATGGCTAACCCCGATGAACGGGATCAGTGAAAAAGGGCGCAAGAAACCCTCCTGACAGAACAACCTGGCATGCAACGCATCATTCAATCATTCTTTCTGCTCGTACTCCTGCTGAGCGCTACCCCATCGCCTTTGGGCGCCGCGACCGTTGAGCTGCCGCTTTTCCTGCGAACCCAGATCCTCCAGAACGCTCTGGCAGAATCTTTTACCCCGGAACCCGGCAAGCCCACTGTACTCTTTCAGCAGGGTTCCTACAACTACCTTCATATCTCCGAGCCCCAGCTTACCATCCGTGACGGCCAGCCCTATTTCAGTTGCAATGCCAATGCCAGCATGGGATTCGATTCATTGGGGATTCTGCCGTCGGTGGTCAAATGGAATGGATTTGTCCTCATGCGCCTGGATTTTTTTGTCGATCCGCAATGGCAGTTGCGCTATCGCATTCTTGACTCCGCCATTTACAATGAAAAAGGCGGCAAGCCGGTGGTCACCGGGTTCGCCTGGGATCTTTCCAAACGCTTTCTCCATCCCCGCCTGGAACAATATGGATTTGATCTGGCCATGCCCCAGAAGGACATCTCCAACCTGCTCCGCGCCTGCGCCTCACCCGCCGATAGCGCGCCGCTTGAAGCCGCCCTCAACACACTGACCGTGGGCACCCTTCGTGCCAGCACCGATGGCATCACCGTCCCCCTTCTTCTGACGGTGGACAATGCGCAAACAAAACCCGTTGCTCCACTCCCGGCCGAGGCCCCCTTAGGATTTGAGGAACTGGAAAAAATTCAACAGGCCTTTGAACCCATTGATGCCTTTCTGGTCTTTACCATCAAAGGACTCAGTACCGACCTCGGTGATTCCCTGCACCAGGAGCAGCTTTTCGACCTGCTCATCACCAGCCGCTATCAGCTCCTGATGATCCTGACCGGTCAGGCGCCAGTGGAAAACAGGGACCCATTCCGTCAATTATTTATCGATGTCTGGGAACAATTACGCCCCATCGTTGAAAGCAGCAGCGGCAAAAGCGGACTGATGCAGAAGAAAATGCTGCGCTACATGACCTTTATCAATGCAGGCGATGCCCTGCTGACCCTGGATCGCACCGCCCCGGGCCTTGGCATTCATCTGACCAGCGATGGCCTGCGGCGCCTGGCCAGAATGATGCAGCCGGACAGCAAAGAAGACCCCCTCCATTTTGACTGGCAGATCGACCCGGCCCTGCGCGAACTTTTTCAGTTTCAACCAGAACCGGAACCGCCACCAATAGAAATCATCCCACCACAACCATTGCCGGCAGTGGAGCCGGCAGTGACCCCAACAGTGGAACCAACAGGAGAGCCGGCAGTGGAGCCGCCAACAGTACCTGCGGCGCAACCACCTGCGACCCCGCCAGTGGAACCGGTGAACCAGCCCGCAGAGCCACAAGCTCCTTCTGTGAGCAGAGCCCTACTCAATTTCTTCATAGGAATTGCTTATGCCGAAAACTTACCCGCTACGATCCAGCCAACCCTCTACCAGCGCCTGAACCGCTGGGTTCCCAATGATGGAGATGAGGCGGAATACGAACAGATCATGAGCCAACTACTGACCGCGCTCGCCCTTGAACAGATCAAACGCGACAACCTTACCCCACAATACACAAAAATTTTCCTGACTCTGGTTCCAGCCGTGGCCATGATCGAAAGCTGCTGGCAGCACTTTGAACTCAAAAATGACAAGATCGTTGCACGCCGCACGCAGGCGGGGGGACTTGGCATCATGCAGATTAATCAGCATGTGTGGCGGGGATTTTACAACATGGATCGCTTACAGGGGGATGTGGCCTACAATATCCAGGCTGGAAATCAGATCCTGATGCGTTATTTCAAGCAGCATGCCATAAAAGTCGCAGAGGAAGTCAATAATCCTGATATTGCTGCCCGCGCCGCGTATGCGGCATACAATGGCGGCCCCGGCGCTGTGCGCCGGTTCTTAAAAACTGGTGTAAACCCTCGCCAGAAAAGGATTGACGATCATCTATGGGAACTTTATCAAAAGATTTCCGCCGGAGGAAGCGGTGATCTGACAACCTGCGATATCATGTAATTCCATTTCTAAATCAAGATGAACACGAGGAGAAAAGGGAGTCGAAGTGAGGCAGTACAATAAGTCGGGCGAGGAGCGACGCATTCACATTCGACGAATGTGAATGCTTGATTTAAAAATGGAACAAGGAACTTCAGGCTCTTTCCTTCTCTGTTACCTGTTCCACCCATGCTCCCCGATCAGACTGACGAAACGGACATACTCAAGCAGCTCCACCGAGATGACGCCATCTTTTTTGGTAACAAGCTGGAGTTCCTGCTGATCCTGTGCACCAACAGGGATCACCAGACGACCAGGATCTGCCAGCTGGGCTAGAAGGGGTTCGGGGATCTCGGGGCCGCCTGCCGTCACCATAATCGCATCATAGGGGGCATGCTCCAGCCAACCCAGGGTCCCATCATCGAGTTTGGACTGGATATTATAGCACCGCAGACGGTCAAAGAGCCGCCGCGAGCTGGCAACCAGGCTGTTCAATCGCTCAACGGTGTAGACCTTGGCGCAGAGCCTTGACAGAATCACCGCCTGATACCCCGAGCCAGTGCCGATCTCCAGGACTTTTTCGGTTCCCGTTAATTGCAGGGCCTGGGTCATGATGGCCACAATAAAGGGCTGGGAGATGGTTTGCCCGTCACTGATGGGCAGGGGGTAATCGCCATAGGCATGGGCCTGCATGGCATCGTCGACAAAAAGATGACGCGGGACCTCCCCCATGACCGCCAGCACCCTCGGATCATGTATACCCCGGGAAATCAGCTGCTCCTGCACCATCCGCTGCCGAATGGTGTCAAAATAATCCGGCGAATCAATCACTTATTGTCATCTTTTGCTTGCGGTTTGTCCTCAATTTTTTGCCATTTACAATCCTCTTTCCAGGCAAGCTCATCTTTGACATAGGTGCCGTAACGGGCAGCGGTCACAACATCGCCCTCCACCATCAAGGCCACCGTCTTATAGCCTTTGGCAGAAAACGAGTCCCCCACCACCGGGGTCTTCTGCCACATCGATTTGTCTTCTTCCTGATAGATCCATTCCTCCACCGTGGCGGAGACCTTTCGGGTCGAATCCGGCTCGCCCATGATGGCCTTTGCCTCCTCACGGCTGGTCTCCCCGGCCTTGATCAGCATAATATCGCCAGCCAGATGGCGAACCGGCTGGGTATAGCAGCCGGCCGTCCCACACAGAATCAGGGCTGAGAGCAACAAAACAGCAAGACGACGGGGTGAAATCCTTGAAACAGATGGGACGTACATGGACATCTCATTTTCTCCATTGATGAATATGAACTCGTTGCACAGAAAACCTGACGACGAAACAATCACGCAGACAGTCCGTGGTTTACATTACAAAAGCCCTTTAAGGTCAGATTACTTTAAAAATCGGATGATTCTTTGTCAATACCCAGCCCAAAAACCGGTCACCCTTGCAGGAAGGAGGCGCTCAACCTTTTGCCACAATGTCTTACAACAGGCCCCAATTTCTCGTCATCAAGTCTTGAATTGCCGGGTTTTATCGGCAGATTTCTTTGCCATCTGCTGAAGGAACTCCGAGGTCGTGAAGATTGACAGCACCGCCTCGTCAACCTCTGTAACCCTTTCAGACACGGTGTTGGCCATCGTTGACATTTCAGCGGCATAGACAGATGCCTGGGACACCTTGTTATTGGAATCGCCTAATTTCTCCGATGCCTCGGAAAGCGATTTGGCAATCTCGTTGACGGTCGCAGCCTGCTCTTCAACGGCCGTGGCTATGGTGGCGACAATCTCACTGTTCTGAGAGATTATCTCGGCAGAATCCCTGATTTCGGTGATTGTCGTTTGCGTGGCATGCTGCACTTCCTCTATTCGGGTCTTGATTTCTGTCGCCGCATTTGCAACTTGTCGGGCCAATTCTTTAATTTCATTGGCCACAACAGCAAACCCCTTCCCTGCCTCGCCCGCCCTGGCTGCCTCGATGGTTGCGTTCAGCGCCAGGAGATTCACCTGATCGGAGATTTCGGATATAGTCTCGGTGACCTTGCCTATCTGGTTGGCAGCCTGGCCGAGTTCGGAGATCTTGTCCAGGGTCTTTTCCATCCTGGCCGTGCTTTCCAGAGTATTGGCATGGGCGGTAGCGGAAGTTCCGGCAATTTCAGTAACCGTGGCAGTCAACTCTTCAACAGCGGAGGAGATCGCATGGAAATTCCCGGTTGATTCTTCTATCATGAGAGCTATGGTGCCCATGTCCTGGCTTTGATATCCCGCTGACCGAAAGACTCTCTGAGAGATTGTATTCGCTGAGGCGGTTTTCTCTTGAATCGTTTCAATAAGACCATGAATTGATCCTGCCGAATCGTTGAGTTTTTCCGCATCTTCCTGCAAGCTTCTTATAATATCCTGAAGTCTTTCCAAAAATGTGTTGAAGAGTTTTGAAACCTTCCCGGTTTCATCACCGGTGGTGACAGCCAACCGTTGCGTAAGGTCCGCATCACCCGAGTTGATGTTCTCCAGTCCATCAGCCACCTTGCCGATGGGTTTGCCAATCTGGGTAGCCACAAACAGGGCACCGATGGCGGCAAGGAGGATAACCGCCGCAACAATGGAAATAAATGTAACAGCAGTCTTATGGATAATATCATCGGCCTTCCGGGTCATCTCTTGCATCATAAGAGTTGTATCTCCGGTATCACCACTGCTTTTTATCGAGGCCTGCTGAGCCGTCATTGCCTGACTGAAATTATGGATCGACTGTTTTTTGAAATCGTTGAGGAAAAAAAGGGCAAGACATGTCAGAAGGACTCCGAAAGCTATGGTGCAGGGGACTACAAACCAGAAAATCTTTGACTTGATCGATAAACTCTTGAGGCGCTCAATCATACCACTTCTCTCCTAATGCAATCTTTCATGATTCAATGACTGTCCAATATGCGCTATAGGCTTTTACTTCTGCATCTTGGCAGCTCGGAGTTTATCCAAACGACTTTTTAACAAACCTCCCCCCTGTATACAGGAGCGACTAAAGATGGAAGGACAAATCACGAAATTCTTTCCCGGCCTTCAAGGCGGCTTGAGGATAAGGATGAATGTCTTTTTTCAAACCAGAGATCACGTGGGGGAACCACGGGCAATCTGCACCAGAAAGGAATGCCCTTTATACGCAGAAAGGGAATCGACAAGTATGTTCTCAGACTATAAAAAACATCTTCGAACTATCTACCTGAGCGATTCCCTTTTTTCAACAGTTATGTAACGGTTACGAAACTGTTATGAAGCTGTTACAAAAAAGTCACATCACGCCCCGCCTGCGACCCGGTTCAAAATCCGGTAATTGCGCTCCACCATGGCCAGGGGATCAACCACCAGACCGGCCTGAATCATGGCGTTATCATAAATCTGGGCCGCCACTTCGGAAGCAAAGGCCGCATCGGTTTTCTGCAACTCCCCCAGCCGCTTGATGAGCGGACTTGCGGTATTGATCTCCAGATTTTTTTTGTTGTTCATCGGCTCTTGGCCTTTTTCACGGCGACTGGCGGCCATGATCCGTTCCATGGAGGTGGTCATATAACCGTCAGGATTGACGATCATGGCCGGCGCCGTGACCAGCCGTTTGGACTCCACCACGTCGGCGACCTTGTCCTGCAAGGTCTCCTTCAGCCAGCTGATGAGCACTGCTCTGGCCCCTTGCTCCAGCCGGGCCTCTTCCTGCTTCTCTCCCTCTTCCTTCTCCTCCGGGCTCTCCTGTGAGCCAAGGTCGAGATCGGACCGATCGGCAGAGACCAGCTTCTTACCGTCAAACTCGCCCAGATGACTGAGGACAAAGTCATCAATGGGATCCAAGGTATAAAAAATCTCGATATCCTTGCGGGTAAACATCTCCACATAAGGGCCGGCCTCAATGGCAGCCCGGCTTGCGCCGTTGATGTAGTAGATATTCTCCTGCCCTTCCTTCATCCGCTCCACATAGGCGGCGAGGGAGATCGGTTTGCCCGCCTCCGAACGCGAAGACTCGAAACGGACCAGCCGTCCCAACTCCTTCTGGAACTCATAATCGGAGGTAAGCCCCTCTTTCAGATAAACACCAAAGGTCTTCCAGAAGCTGAGATAGGTCTCCGGATCTTCTTGCGCCTGCTCATCGAGATATTTTAAAAAGCGCTTGGTGATAACCTTGCGGAGCTTGGCCAAAAGAGCGTTATCCTGCAGAGACTGACGCGAGATATTCAGGGGCAGATCCTCGCTGTCCACCACACCTTTCAAAAAGCGCAGCCAATCTGGGAGGACATTTTCCGAATGCTGATCAATCAAAATCCGCTGACAATAGAGGTTGACCCCGGACTCCACCCGGCCAAAACCCATGACCTCAAAATTCTCCTTGGGCACAAACAGCAGGGCATTGATGGCGAGAGGCGCATCGGCGGAAAAGTGGAGCCGATAGAGCGGCTCATCTGTTGCCGTGCCGACGAACTTGTAAAAATCGTTGTACTCCTGCTCCGAAATCTCGCTCTTGTTGCGCGTCCACAGGGCCTGGACGGTGTTCACTGTCTCCCCCGCCAGCTTGATTGGAAAGGGAACAAAGGCAGAGTATTGCTTGATGATACTCTCCACCTTCCATTTTTTTGCATAGTCATGGGCATCATCTTTCAACTCCATGATGATCTTGGTTCCCCGGTGCAGCCCCGCCGACTCGCTGATGGTATAACTGCCGGTTCCATCAGAGGTCCATTCATGCCCTTCCGAACCATCCCAGGAGCGGCTCTGCACCCGAACCTTGGCGGCGGCCATAAAGGCGGCGTAAAACCCGACACCGAACTGACCAATCAGGCTCACATCTTTCTTTGCCGCCTCGGCCAGGCCGTCGAGAAAGGCACTGGATCCGGAATGGGCAATGGTGCCGAGGTTGGCCTCGAGCTCATGCCTGCTCATGCCGATGCCGGTATCAGTGATGGTCATGGTATGCTTCTCTTCATCCAGATCAATGGTGATTTCAAGGGGCATATGTGAGTCAAAAACATCGCCTGCAGTGAGGCTTTCATGGCGAAATTTCTCCAGGGCATCCGAGGCATTGGAGATCAATTCGCGGACAAAAATATCGCGTTCGGTGTAAAGCGAATGGATAACAATATCAAGGAGCTTCTTGGTCTCTGCCTGAAATTCATGGGTGGTGGTCTGGGTGCTTGTCATGCGTTCATCCTCTTTTTGCTGATTCTCTAAAGACATCTCCGGCACCTGCCGGAACGTTTTGCGGAGTAAGCCAATACCCAATAACACGCATTGTCCTATTCCGTTGCATTTTTACCTGAATTCGGCCAAAATGATAAACATCGATGCCAAAGTGTCAAGATTTCTTGCCGATTCTCATTTGCCATATCGGCAATATTACTTTCTAATCCCGATGAACGGGACAAATGCCTTCCGCAGATTATTTTCGGATAAAAAAACAAGAAAATAATCGGTAACTCACTCATACTTCCTCATTCATACAATCAATCATGGATACCCTTATCATTGGCGGCGGCCTCTCCGGCCTGACCGTGGCCCATAAACTGCAGCAGCTCTGCCCTGGGCATCAACTCCTGATCCTTGAAAAATCAGCACGGACAGGCGGGGCCATCGCAAGCCATGCCGAAAACGGTTTCATGGTGGAAAACGGCCCCCATGGCTTCCTCGACAATTGCTCCGAGAGCCAGGAACTCCTGCAGGAAACCGGCCTCGATCAGGAAAGGCTGACAGCCCCTTTAAGCCGCTTTGTCCGCTATGTGTGCATCAAGGGTTCCTTGCTCTGCATCCCGCAAAGCCCGGCCAAAATCATCATGGCCCCCCTGATCTCCCCTTTGGAGAAATTGCGGGTCTTAGGCGAGCTCTTCAAGAAACCTCTGCCCGGCGAACCCACCGTCGCCCAGTGGGTGGAGCATCGCTTCGGCCCCGCTCTGCTGCCCTATGTTGATGCGGTCTTCACTGGAACCTATGCCGGGGATCTGAACCGGCTGGTGATGGACGGAGTTATGCCCGGCGTGCGCCGGCTGGAAAAAACCCATGGCTCAGTCATTCGCGGGCTTCTTGCAAAGATGAAAGAGGCCAGAAAATCCGGCAAGGGCAAGATAAAGGAATTGCCTGCCATGACCAGTTTTCCTGGTGGCATGGTGCGTCTCGCGGACAGGCTGGCAGAATCTCTCCAGGCTGGCCAAAATCTCCTCACAGGCTCTTCGGTATCGGCCATCCGCCGAAATGAATCCGGCTGGGAGGTGGAAGCCGGAGGGGAAAAGCATACGGCCAACAATCTGGTCATGGCGCTTTCGATTAATGAGTCTTTAGCCCTGCTCCGCAGCATCGCCCCAACCCCACCGCCTCAGCAAAACGTCCCGGAGGCCAGGATCCTCACTGTTGCCCTGGGCTTTGGCGCAGGCTCCAGCCTGCCGCCGGGCTTTGGCTATCTGGCACCGGAGCAGGAAGGACGATTCTGCCTGGGAGCCCTCTTTTCCTCCAACATGTTCAGCGGACGCGCCCCGCAGGGCCATATTCTGCTCGAGGCCCTGGTGGGAGGTCGCCGGCACCCGGAGCGTCTGGATCTGGACGATGCCACCCTGATCCGGCAGACCCTGGACGACCTGCGCGCCCTGCTGCCCCTGAAAGGAGAACCCGTTTTTGCCCGGGTACTGCGATCCAACTGGGGGATTCCCCAACTCGAGGCTGGCTACCCCGCCCTTCTCAACTGGCGTGATCAGTTGATGGAAGAGCAGCCCGGGCTGTTTATCCACGGCTTCGGCTGGGAAGGCATCGGCATCAACGACATGATCAAAAGCGCCACCCGGGTTGCCGAATCAATCAGGGATAATGCCGGCGCAAGCCGTGAAGAGGCAAAGGTGAAGGGGGTGTATTTTTAGAGACCGTTGCTCTGCGAGCAAGGTCTTTTTCTTGCTTGCAGAGCTTACGGACTCTTATGCCGCGTCTCAGAAACAGCATTCAGTTCCGCTGTTTCTGGGCGTGGCGCCCGGCAAATTACATGCAAACTCCCCAGATCTTCCAAAAGGCAGCAACACATCAAGCAAGGTCTTTTTCTTGCTCGCAGAGCTTACGGACTCTTATGCCGCGTCCCAGAAACAGCAATCAGTTCCGCTGTTTCTGGGCGTGGCGCCCGGCAAATTACATGCAAACTCTCCAGATCATCCAAAAGGCAGTAACACATCGAGCAAGGTCTTTTTCTTGCTCGCAGAGCTTACGGACTCTTATGCCGCGTCCAGAAAACAGCAATCTTTACCGCTGGTTTCTGGTGTGGCGTCCAACAAATTTCATCCGCCCACTATCAGGCAGAAAACCATCAGAAAATAAAGTATCCCATTCATCCGTTTACTGAAGGCCCACCAATGACCAAAATATCACCCACCCCCAAAGGATGGCAGCGACTGGAACATGCGGGCTCTGTCATCTATGTCCAGCCCGAAACCCCCGACTGGCTGGTGCCCACCGAATACGGTGACCATCTGCTCCAGGCCCTGACCCGTGCCGAAAACCCAACCAGTGCCCTCTGCCTTCTGCAACAACGTTTTTCAAACAGTATGGCATGGACTCCGGCTCAGGCTCATCGTCTCGCCCTCGACCTGGATCGACTGGCCCACTCCTTAAAAGGCATCGGCCATAATGAGTACAAAGGACGGAGCCAGGAGTTGACCCTTCAGCGACTGAAGGAATGCTGGTTTCATCTCACCGACCGATGCAACCTCAGCTGCACCCACTGCCTGTTCGCCTCCTCTCCCACCACGACCAGAACCCTCCCCTTGGCCCAGCTTGATATGGCCGCTGGGCAGGCCCTGGAGCTTGGCTGCCAGCTCTTTTATTTCACCGGCGGCGAGCCCTTTATCTATCCTGATTTTTTCCCCTGGCTGACATCCTTTTTAGGACAGAATCCCGAGTGCCATGCGGTGATCCTCACAAACGGCATGCTTCTCAGCAAGCATATCGACACCATGCAGGCCCTCGGCCGCCTCCACCTTCAGGTCAGCCTGGACGGTCTGGAACCGGCCCATAATCATTTGCGGGGCAAAGGCTCCTATCAACTCCTGCTGACCAACCTCGCCGCCCTGCGTCAGGCCGGAAAATCCTTCACCCTCTCCATTGCCGTCAGCCGGGCCAACGTGAACGATCTGCCCGCGATGATGACCCTGGCAAAGGAAATCGGGGCGGCAAGTGTCCATCTGCTCTATCACTTTATCCGCGGCAAGGGCAGCCGCGAACAGTTTGTGCCACCCACCGAGATCTTCAGCCATCTGCTGGCCACCTGGGAACGGGCCGAGGCATGCGGGCTGACCATCGACAACCTTGAGACCATCCGCGGCCAGGTCTTCTCCACCCCCGGCACCCGGCACGATCTGTCCAACGGCGGCTGGGAGTCCCTTACGGTCGGGCCCGATGGCGTCATCTATCCCTCGCCCGCTTTGGTGGGACTGCCTGAGACAGCGTGCGGCGACCTGTCACAGGGGCTGGCCGCAGTGTGGCACACCAGCCCGCTTCTCAATGGTCTGCGCAACGCCTCACTCATCGACTCCCCGCACTATCAGGACAATCCGCTCAAATTCATTATCGGCGGCGGCGATCCTGACCACAGCTTTCTCACGGGCGGCGCCTGGATGGGACATGACCCCTACATCGAACTGTACGACAAGATTGCCCTGGAACTGATCAGGCGGCAGGCCGAGCTCTCGCCGGTAACAGACCACAGCGCCATTAAACTGCGCATGGGCGATATCCGCCATGATTGCCCCGACCCGGAGACAGCCGACCGGAATGTCACCCTGACCCATTGCAACTGCGTTATTTCTCTGGCCTCGGATACCTCCGACCATGGCCACTGGCAGGTGCGTGAATTTTACGGGCAGGCAGCCGTCACCACCAATGAGGATATCGTCAACCCACTGGCAGAGGGCCAGGAGGAGGCCGATTTTATCCCCGAGGAATCGCGCAAACGCTCGTACGGCTGCGGCAGTCCAGTCACCGATGCCGATCCCCGACCAGGGCAGATTTTAGTGGATTTAGGCTCCGGCTCAGGGGTGGAATGTTTTATGGCCGCCGCCATGGTGGGCAGGGAAGGACACGTCTTCGGCATTGACATGACCGACGAAATGCTGAATCTGGCCGCATCCTCAAAGCAGGAGGTCGTGGCCCGCCTGGGGTATGACAATGTGGCATTTCGCAAGGGCTTTCTCGAACAGATCCCCCTTGATGATCAATGCGCCGATATTGTTATCTCCAACTGCGTCATCAACCTCAGCCCGGATAAACGCCGCACCTACCGCGAAATCCACCGCATCCTCAAACCGGGCGGCAAGCTGGTTATCTCTGATATCACCACCGACACACCTATCCCCACCGCCATCAAGAATAACGTCCTTTACCGGGGGGAGTGCCTGGGCGGGGCCATGGAGCAGGAAGAACTGGTGGCCATGCTTTCTGCCGCAGGTTTTGCGGCCATCCGGCTGATCAAGCGCTTCCCCTATCGCCAGGTGGACGGCATGGATTTTTATTCCCTCACCTATCAGGCACAGCGACCGTTGCAACCGGGACAATCAGCAGATGAGGGGAAGGTTTTTGATGGCGGCGACACTGGGCTGTCCGTGGCTGTCGGTCGCTCCTGCGCCGTCCCTGGCGCCCGCGACACTGGGCCGTCCCTGGCCTGCGTTTACCGGGGACCGTATGGGGCGGTGACCACGGAGAGCGGCATCCTTCTGGTCAAGGGTCGTCGCACCATGATCCCGGCTTGGGAGAGTGAGCTCCTTGATGATTCGGTCTTTCTTCTGAATGAGGATGGGGCCGTCACCAATCTGGTGTTGACCAATAACTGCTGCGTTGCGCCACCCACCTCCAAAACAGCAGCCGCAGGCGCTACCGAGCCAGACAATTCCCACCGGGAACCAACCCGACAGAGTTCCGGCTGCATGGTCTGCGGCAAGGAGCTGCACTATTTTGCCGAACCTCGGGAGATGCGCTGTCAGTTTTGCGAACGCATTGAAATGAGCAACGCCTGCTGTGCGTCCGATCACTTCGTCTGCGATCAGTGCCATCAGGAGGAAGGAATAGAAGCCATCCGATCCATCTGCACCAGCACCAAAGAAAAAGACATGATCGCCCTGCTCCAGCTTGTCCGCAGCCACCCCTCCATCCCCATGCACGGCCCGGAACATCATGCCATAATCCCCGGCATCTTCCTTGCCTGTTACCGGAATTGCGGCGGCGATATCGGCAACAAAGAAATCCTCACCGGGATCAACCGGGGCGCTGATGTCCCCGGCGGGGTCTGCGGGTTCTGGGGCGCGTGCGGGGCCGCCATCGGGATTGGCATCGGGGTCTCCACCATTTTGTCCGCCACTCCGCTCACCCCCGGCCCGCGCCAGCTGGCGCAAACCTTTTCCAGCCGGATACTGGCCGTCCTCGCCGGTTTCAAAGGTGGCCGCTGCTGTCAGCGTGAAACCTATATCGCCCTTACTGAGGCCGCAAAACTGTCAGCCGAGCTGCTGTCCATTCCCCTGCAAGCCAACGTCGAATTGCACTGCGACCAATACCTGCACAACAAGGAATGTATCCGCAAACAGTGCCCGCTCTGGGAGCAACGGGTCCGTCAGGCGGCAACGAAGACCATCCCAATGGCCTTTTAAAGAGAAAAAAAATCGGCTTACTTTTCCTTTGACTTTCTCTGTTCTGCCCCATAGCATTGGGCAGAATAAGGAAAATATTCGCAAGAAATCAAATACTTGAACACAAATTGTGATTATTTTCCATTTTTTTATATCAATATCAGAATCAGCGGGAAACTTATCCATATCTACCCGTTAATATGGTGGAATGATTTCCACCATATTAACGGGTAGGGAAAACATTGAGTCAAAAATGAGAAAAACAGGCATTTACAAAATTTCTAATTTGTCTAATGGAAAATTCTACATTGGACAATCTCGGGACATTTCAGCACGATGGAAAGCTCACACCTTGTCGTTACAAAATGATTCAAATGAATCAGTAGTAAGAATGGCTTTTGCAAAATACAAATTACGAAATCAAGTAAGCAAACATGGCGTTTACGGGAATTTTAAGTTTGAAATTATTGAACTATGTGCAGAAGACGAACTTTTGGAAAAAGAAAAATATTACATTGAAACTTTAAAGCCACAATATAATGTGCAACTTAATGGAGTTAATCCTCATTTCCCTACAAGGAATACCCTTAAATATCAAAACTTTATTCAATATCATAGTCTTGAAAAAATGGGCTATTTTCCAGGAGACTCAGATGACGATTCAATAACTACTGAAAATATTAACTACGGAATATATACCAAGAAAAGACTAGCAATCAATATGCTTGGATCAAGTGTAGTCATAATATTGGGAGGCAAGCCGACAAACTGCAAGCATAACAGATATTATTTATGGTCTGAGTTAATTGTCGAAGACATTAAATATAATGACGAATTAGACACTTACGTTTTGGAGGGAATTGAGAATTTAATAAATGAGCCTATAGATTTAACTGACATAAATGGTTTTGATCATTTTAGAATGAAATGCGGAAATTTTGCTTACGGTTTGCAATCAATGAAGAATAAAGATTTTTATCATGAAAAAATTGTTCCACTAGTCAAATCGTATCGAATGAAACATGTCATCAAATACAGTCGTTGGGTAGACAATTTCATTGAAAGAGAAGAAAAGAAATATGCTCAGAAATCAGGTTAGCATGACCGCAAGAATGTTGCCCCTATTGATTGAACAATTAATAGGGGTCAGAATTATTTTAAGTCTTGCTTCAAAAGACGAAAAAGCATAGGCTCACTTATAGCTAATCTTTCGTAAACAACCAATACTGAGGAAAAAATGGTTCGACTCTCAAGGATATCTCCAGCAGATATTCCTGTTCATATCATCCAGCGTGGAAACAACCGTCAAGATTGCTTTGTTTCCGATGAAGATTATGCAGCCTATGCAGGTTGGCTGAAAGAATATTCTTTCAAGTGCAGCGTGGATATTCATGCCTGGGTGATGATGAGCAACCATGTCCATTTGCTTTGTACTCCTCACGTAGAGGGCGGCATAAGCACAATGATGCAGGGCTTGGGACGCAGATATGTCCAGTATTTCAATTTTAAATATGGCCGCAGCGGAACCTTGTGGGAAGGCCGTTTTAGATCCTGCCTGGTCCAGGAGGAGCGATACCTTTTGGAAGTCTATAAGTATATCGAGCTCAATCCCGTTCGGGCAGAGATGGTTGCAGATCCTGGTGAGTATCGATGGTCGAGTTATCAGGTGAATGGAATGGGCAAAGCCTCTGAGTTGTGTACGCCACATCAGGAGTACCTGTCCTTGGGGAAAAAGCCAGGTGCACGGCAGAAGAAATATCGAAAGTTCTTTGGTCAGAACTTAGAGGGAGAAGTATTGGAAGAGATAAGAACCAATACCCATAAAGGAATGGCGGTGGGGGAAGACCACTTTAAAGAAGAAATAGGGATGCTTACCGGCAGACGCCTGAAATCGAAAAAAAGGGGACGGCCTTTAGGGTGGCGAAAAGAGAGGGATTAATTTCAATCTGACCTTTTTAATTCAGACCCTTTTTATTTAAAACAAGGCGATAAAAGGTAATTTTCCCATGATGCAACAAGAAGCACTCATACAAAGCCTGCTCCGGTCTGTTCTTTTCAAGGATATTGACAGTGAAGAGGTGGACAGGATTATCGCTGTCGGCAGCGCGCAGACGGTGGAACAGGGTCAGTACGTGTATCGGCAGAGTGAAAATGATTGCCATTTTTACATCATTGCCCAAGGTGAAGCGGAATTGACAATGAATGTGACCGGGGGCGAACAGTTCCTGGTCAGTCACATTGGTCCGGGAGGTCACTTCGGTGAAACCGCCTTGCTGACCAACAGCTGCCACAGCCTCAATGTCCGGGCTCTCACCAGCCTCTCCCTGCTCTGTTTCGATGCCCAGGCCTTTAACTCGGTGCTGCTGGCCAATCATATCATTCAGCGCCAGCTCAGCATCGCTCTGGCCAACCGCCTGAGATTTTCTTTTCATGATCATGTAAACGCCCTGACCAAAGCTATAACCAATCGCAAGAGTTCTGAATATAGCCTGGACCCGACCTTTCTTTCGGGAACGACAACTCCAGAAGAAACTGCTCAACTGCCATTGAAGGCCTCCCGAGGAGACCAGCCCACCGCATCAACAATCGCCCGCCAGATAATGACGGCGGCAAGGCGATTCAGCAGTTCCCTTGCACCTGTGCTCATCACCGGGGAGACCGGTACCGGACGTCGCATGGCCGCCTACGAGATTCACCAGGCCAGTGCTCACAGAAACGGGCCTTACCTGGAAGTTGACATCCGAAATTTTGATTCCGGCCAGCTGGAAGTGGAGCTTTTTGGTTACGAGCGGGACCCTTTTGCCTTCTCGCAGATTGATCAGCTTGGTGCTTTCGAGCGATTGCAGGCCGGCACTGTCGTCCTCTATAACGCGGAAAATATGGAGCCAGACTTTCAGCGCCAGTTGATGGACATCATCGAGAAAGGTTTTTTTACCAAAGTGGCTGGGGACAGCAAGGTAGCGCTCCGTTCGCGGATTATCTTGATCTGCAAGGATACACCCAGGCTGCAGGACGGCCACAGCCAGCTTCTGCCATCCCTCTATGCCCTGGTGGAAAACCAGCATTGCCGCATTAGCCCACTGCGGGGACATCGCCGGGATATTCCGCGCCTGGTTAAGTATTACCTCAAACGCTACAGCCTGCAGTATGGGAAAACCATCAGCCAGGTCGATAAACAGACACTCGGAAAGTTCATGAACTACGACTGGCCGGGCAATTTGACCGAGATGGCCAGTGTGTTACAGCGGGCAGTCATCCTCGGTAGAAACAATGAACCCCTCAGCAGTCAGATCCTTCTCGGAATACCCAAATCAGAAGGAAAATGGGCATTCAATCTTCTGCGGCTGGTGAAGATTCGAGCTTTTTTCACAAGCCGGTTTTTTCCCGAGCTCCCGAGGGCTCTCATTGCTATTATCCTCATGCTTGTGCTGATCGCCTTGTTCTTCGGTCCAATGAATGCCAAAAAAAATATAGGGCTCACCCTCAGTTGGGTCGTTGGCTGGCCCCTGCTGATCTTCTCTTTTTTCTTCCTGGCTCGGACCTGGTGCAGCGTCTGCGGGCTGTCCGTGCCCGGCTGGCTGGCGCAAACCATCTTCAAGCCCAAACGTCCCACACCGCCGTTCATCAAAAAATATTCCGGCTGGATAACGGCCCTGCTCTGCATTCTCCTGTTCTGGATCGAAATAACCTGGAACGCCTATAAATCTCCGCATCTCACCGCCTGGATCCTCACCATCATCACCGCGGGTTCGCTCCTGTTCAGCATGTTTTACAAACGCAGGGTCTGGTGCCGGTTTCTCTGTCCGCTGGGGGCAATCAACGCCATCTTTTCCATGCCGTCTATCCTCGAATTGCGAGCGAATACCAACGTTTGCATAAACCGCTGCAATGAACGCCTGTGCTATATCGGTGATGACAGCGCAGCAGGCTGCCCTATGTTTCGCCATCCTTTTCTGGTGGATAACAACCGGGACTGTACTCTGTGTGGACAATGCATCAAGAACTGCAAGCTTGACTCGATCCAACTCAATCTGCGGCTGGCTCCCCAGGAGTTATGGAGCCTGCAGTCACCGCGCCTGGAGGACAGTTTTCTGGTGGTCAGCCTGGCTGCCATCTTTTATCCGTTCGCCATCAATCAGAGGTATCCTGGTTTTGCTGAAAACTTGGCTGGCCCCCTGCATGGCATCGGTATCCTCCAGAGTTCGGCCCTGGCCGCGAGCATATTCTTTTTTTCCTGCATAATTGTCTATCTGAGCGGCTATGCGATGATGTCACAGATCATGGCACGCATCACCGGCAATAGCTGGAAGGTAACGGCTTCAATACTCGGTTACGGCATGATTCCACTGGTCCTCGGGGCCTACATGGCAGCACATCTCGAAATCTTTGTCGGCGGCCTCCTGCTGCTGCCGGCAAACATACTCGACATTATCGGGTTAGGTGGGGATTACGGTTCCAGCCGGTTCATGAATCGCGAGGCCACATTTGTTCTTCAGATTATAACCGTTTGCGGCGGACTGATAGCAGCGCTGTATGCCTCTCAACGTATTGTTAAACGATTGGTGATTGCGCGCCAATACTCCCTGAAGATGTTTGCCTTGCCGGCATTGCTGCTCTGTATTTCTGCTGTAGCCTATCTTGGGCTCATGTGAGACAAGATGCCGTTTTTCTCTTTTACCCAATACCAGCACAACAAGGAATGTATCCGAAAACAGTCCCCGCTCTGGGAACAGCGGGTCCGCCTGGCGGCAACGAAGGCCATTCCCATGGCCTTCTAAGGGCAAGAATATCCTCGACAAAACGCTATAAAATTGTTCAGGTAGGCAATCTGATATGGAATTGATCACCCTTTAAAAAATAAACCAGGAGAATACAAATGAGCGGACATGACGCACACGATCAACATCCGGCAGCACCTCAGGAAGATCATACCATCACTGTAAAGGTTGGCCTCTTTCTGGCCCTGGTTGTTATCTCCTTGATTTTTATCGGTATGATTAATTAGCATTGAGCCGGCAATGAAGACTGGTCAGGATCACAAGAAAACGTTTGAGGGGAGAGATCTCCTTGCCTGCGTCTTTTCAATGAGCAAACTGCGTTCATGACCAAAAAGAAGGTGTATGCCATTGCCGCCGGTCACAAACCGGGGATCTACGAAAACTGGCCGGAGGCGGAAAAGCAGGTGAAAGGCTTTGCCGGAGCGAGATTTAAAGGCTTCACCGACCGCGCCGAGGCCGAGCGCTGGCTGCTTGACCCCCTATACCGACAGGCCACCGTCAACATTCAGCGCAGCCGGGAAAATGATGCGCCTCCCCCTGCCCCCCGCGACGGAGAAATCAACATCTATACCGACGGGGGCTGCCGCAACAACCCAGGCCCTGGCGGCTATGGCGCCATTCTCATCGTCGATGGCCGCGAGCAGGAACTCTCCGGCAGCTTCCGGCGAACCACCAATAACCGCATGGAACTTATGGGCTGTATTGTCGCCCTGCGCGCCCTTCCACTCCGCGATCGTCCCATTACCGTTCATTCCGATTCCAGTTACGTGGTCAATGGCATCAGCAAGGGCTGGGCAAAAAGCTGGCGACAAAGAGGCTGGATCAAATCCGACAAACAGCCAGCCATCAACCCCGACCTCTGGAGCGAACTGCTGGACCTCATTGACGGCCTGGACATCACCTTCCAATGGGTCAGAGGACATGCCGGCCACCCACTCAATGAACGATGCGATCAACTGGCAGTGGCCGCCTCAAAAGAGAAAGACCCACAGGAGGATACCGGGTATCCCGGATCATGACTGACAACTCTGCTCGTCCTCAACACCATGTCTTCCACGGCCTGACGCCCGATACGGTTATCAATCTGGCGGAAAAGGCCTTGGGGAAGCGCTGCAGCAATCTCTGCCGCCCCTTGAACAGCTACATCAACCGGGTCTTTGAGCTGGAATTTGAGGAGAAAATCGAAGGCAAATCAGGGCTGGTAATCAAATTTTATCGGCCTGGACGCTGGTCAAAACGGGGTCTGCTGGATGAGCACATCTTCCTGCAGGAGCTCCAGGCCCTCGAGATCCCGGTGATTGCGCCCCTGACCATGGCAGATGGAGGCACCTTGGGCCAATACGGCAAAATCTTCTTTGCCTGTTTTCCGAAATGCGGCGGTCGCAGTTATGATGAATACTCGGAAGAGCAATGGCTGGAACTCGGCCGTCTGATTGGCCGCGTCCATGCCGTCGGGGCCACCCATCCCCCCCTGGAACGGATCACCATGGCTCCTGCCGACTCAACCCAAGCCCAGGTGGACACCCTGCTTGCCGGAGATCTCATCCCGGCCGGACAGCGCCGTGAATTTAAAGAACTGACGGATGCCCTGATCAAGGAAATCACCCCGCTCTTTGACCAGACCCGGATGATCCGCATCCATGGCGACTGCCACTTTTCCAACCTTATCTATCTCCCCGGAAAATCTTTTTATATCATCGACTTTGACGACATGGCGATGGGGCCGCCAGTCCAGGACTTCTGGATGCTCCTGCCCGGCCTGATGCAGGATTCCCTGCTCGAGATCGATCTGTTTCTCGAGGGTTATGAGACCTTTATGGAGTTTGACCACCGCAGCCTGAGCCTGATTGAACCTTTGCGGGCCATGCGCTACATCCATTATATAGCCTGGTGCGCGCACCAGGTCGCCGAAGACGGGGATTCGCGGGTGGCGCCCAATTTCGGCACCCATGAATACTGGCAGCAGGAAATGGGAGATCTAGCCGACCAACTGGCGCGGATCAAAAATGCGCCCGCTCAGACAGGAAACTGGGGGTAAAATTCTCCAATCTCAACGATCTGCCGAACCACCATAAAAAAAGAGGTTGATTGCCGTTTGGCAATCAACCTCTTTTTTTTATTTCCGTGCCTCCAGCAAGATAGCTGCTCAAGAAGATGAAAAGACGTTATGGAAAAACAAGGCCCTGCAGAAAACAAGGGGCAGGACTGTCAACCGGGCGCCAGCGTCCGGTTGACAGAGGATGGAGTTGGTTTCTCCATTATGGACGGATAATTTCGCAATCACATGCCGCATCATCAATATTGAGCAGCAGGAACTTTGCATCATACCCACGCTTCATCAATTCCTGATAAGCCAGATCAGCCCGGGCTCCAGTTGAGCAGTGGATATAGATCTTTTTATCCTTCGGCAGTTCACCGATGCGACTTGAAAGCTCATCAAGGGGGATATGAATCGTATTCTTAAAGGTTCCGAGTTCGGCGACTTCTTCTTTTGTACGGGCATCAACAATGATCACGTTCGGAACTTTCCCTTCAGTGGCCTTTTTAAACTCATCGACGGTGATTTCACCTTTACCGATTTTTCGTATCCATTTAATTTCATTGGAAGAGATAGATCCTTTCTCCACAGCACGGCCACTGGCTACCCAGCTTTGAAAATTTCCCTGAACCAGCGACACAAATTTAAAGCCATCCTTCTTCAAATCTTTCAAAGCGTTGACTGCCTCCTCTTCTTTATCGCTATAAAGAACCACCGGGGCATTTCGAGGGATATCGTTGACTCTTCCCGCCAATTTTTCATACGGAACGGACACAGAGCGGGGAATACGACCCTGTATGGCCTTGCTGCTGGAACGCAGGTCGATAAGAACGATATTGCCGGTGGTGATATAGTCATTGGAGGCATAGAGTTTATATCCAGCTTTGCTCCAGGCAGGTTCACCTTCCAGATAGACTCTCACATTGGTATAGCCAAGTTTTCTGGCAAGATCCGCATTACTTGTGGATAAACCGCAGGTCACCCCCCCGCAGTAGAAAATGATCAGAGCATTTTTATCCGGCGGCAATATATTCGCCTCCTGCTCTTTCAATTTTTCCACTGTAATTGACACCGCTCCCGGCAAATGAGCCTGGGCATAGCGGCTCTCCGGACGGGCATCGGCCAAAACCATGTACACACGTTTATCAATCAAGCCTTTGAGTTCTTCGGTCTTGATTTCGGTTACGCCAGCCGGCAGCTTGGCAAGTTTCGGTTTGATATCGATGGCAACCTTGTCCTCACCCACAACTTCATAGGTGATAATGGAGGCCTCATCTTTATTGGCAAACTGCAGACCTTTCGTTTTATCGTTAAATTTCACCATAAAGGTCTCGGCTTTCCCCTCAGGTCCAACCGCAATGGAAATGGTCTTAGCCTTTTCGGATTTGCCGACGACTTTTCCCTGATAGACATTCTCAGCCTTTTTGGCTTCTACCACCGGGGCTTTGGCATCAACCACGGGGTCGACAGCAGCGCCGCTTTTTGCCCCGTCCTGGGCGCAGCCAGAAAG
This sequence comes from Desulfobulbaceae bacterium, assembly GCA_019163335.1. Lineage (GTDB taxonomy): Bacteria > Desulfobacterota > Desulfobulbia > Desulfobulbales > Desulfocapsaceae > UBA2270. The sequence continues at coordinate 22,250 of JAFLKM010000058.1, forward strand.
GGCAAAAGTTGCCAGAAGACACAAAAACAAGCTCTTAGTTACGGTCTTTACCATGGCCTCCTCCTTTTCATTGATGATTATTGTGACTTTCCCGACAAAGATATGTCGGGTAGCCTGCGACAAAACCTCTCTATTTATGATACTGAAAGGCCTAAAAAAATCAAGGAATCAATGGATCACCCCATCAGCAATGATGGACAGGGGCAGTACCAAGAACACGCAGTAAGATGACTGAATCTGCCAGAACTTTTAATACATTGCTTGCCCCATATCTCACCTGCACCTGCTGACTGTGCTCCCTCGTTGTCATCGTTTGCTGAGACAGCAGAAAATCAACAGATAAACTGACAAGTAAATTTCTGGTTGGGCCCGGAATCTTTGGGAATGCAAGGGGCAAAATGAAGGCAGCGGAGGCGGCAAAGGACACAGGCGCCGGACTGAAGCCACCGCGGTCACAGTCTGGCGGAAGCCCCCCTTTGTCGCGGTCAGGCTCCTGCTTTTTTGGCGGCAAGCTTTGACTGAAGCAAGGCGCCCAGGCTGCCCATGGATTCTTCCTGTTTTTTCGGGGTCGATGTTGCCATGAATTTTTTATATTCATCCTTCTCTGCCGTTTCCGTGGATTCGCTACTCACATAATCGCTGGGAGCCAGACTGATCTTGCGGGTATCATTGTCGATGGCCTCCACCTTGACCTCAACCTCCTGCCCCACCTCCAGCACCTCCCGTGGGTGATTGATGCGGCGGCCTCCGCCTAATTTCGAGATATGAATCAGGCCATCCACGCCCGGCTCCAGGGTGAAAAAGGCGCCAAAGGTGGTCAGGCGGGCAACTATGCCGGTATGGATTGACCCCTCGGTAAAACGTTCACGCGCTGCATCCCAAGGGTTCGCAAGGGTTTCCTTGAGGCTCAGGGTGATACGATTTGCCTTCCAGTCCAGCTTTTTAATCAACGCCGTGACCTCCTGGCCGAGGGTGAGATGCTCGTTGATATCCTCCACCCGGCTCCAGCCGATTTCCGAGATCGGAATCAGGCCATCCACCCCGCCGATATCGACAAAGGCCCCGAAATCGCGGATAGAACTGATTTTACCCTGCACGGTCGCGCCTTCTGCAAGACTCTCCTGAAGGGCCTCCTTCTGGCGTTCGCGCTCCTGCTCAATGAGGGCCCGGGCCGAGACCACAACATTACGGCCATTTTCTTCAAACCGGGTGATCAGAAAGATCATGCGGCGGCCGAGGTACTCGGCTCCGGCATCCGCCACCCGATGCACTCCCATCTGGGAGTAGGGGCAAAAAGCGCGCACCGAGCCGCCGAGTGTGATGTCAAACCCGCCCTTGATCTCCTCCTTGACCAAGCCCTCAACCGGGATCCCATTTCGCCAGGCCTCTTCCAGATGGCCGGTATTTTTGCCGCCCCCAAGTTTTATGGTAAAGAGCTGTGCGCCGCCGCTGGACCTGAGAAAATAGGCGTCAACCTTGTCACCAATGGCTACCGACACCTTCCCTTCTTCATCCAGAAGCTCAGAACTGTCAAGAATCCCTTCATTTTTCCCGCCCACATCAAGAAAGATGGAGTTCCCGGCAATTCCGGCGACGGTGGCGGTAATCTTCTGACCTGGCTCCAGGCGGCGCAGGGATTTGGATGAATTTTCCTGAAAGAGATCGGCAAAACTTGGTTCGGTGGATTCTTGAGTCATGGGGCAAAACCTTTCTGTAAATGATTAATCTGCTAAAGGGATGGATTTAAAAAAATCCAATAAGAACTGCCTGATACGTGGTTCGTATGATGCCATACGAGGTTCTAATTCCATTTCTAAATCTAAAGTGAATTCATTATCCAAGGCCAAGCGACTATAGAATGCACCAACTGATGGTTTTGTTCCATTTTCAATAATGATGACGACAAGTGATCTTCAAGGGCGTCAATGGTTTTAAATACACGATTGTGAAAAGAC
>JAFLKM010000062.1 GCA_019163335.1 Desulfobulbaceae bacterium
TATTTGGTCGGGACGAGAGGATTTGAACCTCCGACCACTTGACCCCCAGTCAAGTGCGCTACCAGGCTGCGCTACGCCCCGAAATGATTCATGGTATGTACCATGGGATTTTCCTGCTGTCAATAAAAGCTCAAGAACACCATCACGATCGAAGGTATTATCAACCTTTTCAAATCTTTTTTTCTTTGTCTCTCCCAATCAAGAGCGCTTCCATCTCTCGAAGTTCAGATTTTATCCGTGTAAGACAAGCCGTGGAGTCTTCCGGCACTGTCGATTCCGGCTTTGTCCCCATTCTATGTCCACTTTCGAGGAACTTTCTCGCTCCTGCAATGGTATAGCCCTGTTCATGGAGAAGGGTCTTGATGGTGAAAATCATCTCTACGTCTACCCTTCGATAGAGACGCTGATGAGAATTCGCTCGCTTAGGATTAACAATGGGAAATTCAGCCTCCCAATAACGCAGAACATGGGTTGCAACCCCGGCCAGTTTGCTCACCTCGCCAATCTTAAAATAAAGCTTGTCCGGTATCTCTGGTCTCATCGAAAAGTTGCCCCCATTCCAAGATAAAAAATTATTCGTTAATCTGCTCCCTTAATTTTTTACTGGGACGAAACGTTACCATCTGTCTTGATTTAATGGTTATGGCTTCACCGGTTCGTGGATTGCGTCCCCGACGCGGATGTTTTTCGCGCACCGTAAAGGTTCCAAAATGGACCAGCTTAATGGATTCAGCATCAAGAAGCGACCCTTTCATCTGCTCAAGAAAAGCATCAACCAGGGCGGCGCAACTATTCTGTGGATAGCCGAGATGTCCGTTTATAACCTCTGCCAGTTCCTTGCGGGTAAGATTATCTTTATTCATATCATCCTTCTCTAAGAGTTCCTTCAAACTTGGAACTGAGCATATTAACAATTTTCATGTGAACCTTTTCCACATTCTTTTCAGTCAGGGTTTTCTGGGGAGAACGGTATGTCACCGACATGGCCACGCTCTTCATCCCACTCTGAAGCGTATCTCCCTGATACACATCAAAGACTTCACACCGCTCGATAAGCGGCTCACGAGCCGCAAGAACTGCCTCGACCAATCCTCCTGCCTCGACATTTTCAGGAACCAGCATTGCAATGTCACGTCCAACTGCAGGAAAAACCGGAAGCGGGTTAAAAATCTTGGGCACTCCTTTCAGTTGACAAAGGGCATCAAGATCAAAATCAAAAAAGAACACGTCTTGTTTAATCCCAAATTTCCGGAGAACTTCCGGCAGAATTCGGGCAACACAACCTACCTCCTGTTCCCCGGCATGAATGGTCAGGGATTGCAACGAGTCACAATAGGGATCGATACGGCTCTGTTCGGGTTTATAAAAGCTCAGCGGTGAGGCATCACCCACCCCCCACAATCGAATCCCCTGAAGGAGATGCTCAACGGCACCTTTGGCTTCAAGGAAATCCACGCTCTTGTGCTTGAAATGAAACGCAGAGGCATCCCCAAATCGATTGCCGCTCAAAACTGCGGCTAACCGGGTTTTCTCCAAGGGTTGTTCATTCTCACCCTTGGGAGCGAAAACCTTTCCGATCTCAAACAACTTGATGGCATTCTTCTGAAAATTAATATTGCGCAGGACATTTTCAAGAAGTCCCGGCAGCAGCATACTTCGCATGACCGATTGTTCATCACTGATCGGATTGAGAAGCCGAACCAGTCGACAACGGGGATCAGACTCAGAAAGTCCAAGGCTCTGCAAATGTTTTTCAGTGGTAAAACTGTAATTTATGGCCTCGAAATAGCCAATCCCCGTAAGCAGGTCGCCGATTTCTGTTCTGATCATTCGGCTTTGATCCTGCTCTGGATAACTCAAATGGACTGTGGGCAGGGTTGTAGGAATAGCGTTATATCCTACCAGGCGGGCAACCTCTTCCACAAGGTCAACTTCACGTTCGATATCCACCCTGAACGAAGGAACCCCAACCCAGAGAGAATCAACGTCCTTCTCTTTGCACCGAAAACCAATGGAGAGCAGAACATCCGCAATTTTCTCATAGTTCAAGGCGATACCAAGTAGTTCCGAAGTTCTTGAGATACGGAGAACAAGGGTTTTCAGAGGACGCTGACCGCCATATTTATCAACACCACCAGGAACAGCGACCCCGCCGGCTACTTCACAAAGCAACCTCACGGCCCGTTCCATGGCCAGAAGACAGCCACCAGGATCAACTCCGCGCTCAAAACGATAGGAGGCCTCGGATGACAGTTTCAACTTTCGCGCTGTCTTCCGGATGGAAACAGGATTAAAACAGGCACTCTCCACCAAAATAGCCGTGGTTGAATCACTGACCTCCGAATTCATTCCTCCCATAACTCCAGCTACCGCAACAGGCTGAACGCCGTCACAGATCATCAGCATCTCCGGATCAAGCTTGCGGGAAACACCATCGAGGGTGGTGAAGTCAAGTTCATCCATATGGGGATGGCGAACCATAATCTTCCTGTCAGCAAGTTTATCAAAGTCGAAGGCATGCAGAGGCTGCCCATATTCCATCATGACCAGATTAGTAATATCAACAACATTATTAATCGGCCGCAACCCAATGGACAGAAGACGCTTTCGCAGCCACCATGGTGAGGGGGCAATTGTAACACCAGTAACCAGCCTTGCGCCGTAGCGGGGACAAAGCTCAGACGATTCAATGTCCACCGAAAAAGATGTCCGGGCAGACTCGACCTCAGCCTTATCCACCGGCAGAGTCAAGGGCCTGCGCAGGACGCCTGCAACCTCGCGGGCAATGCCGATAACCGAGGCACAGTCAGGACGATTGGGAGTCAGGTCTACCTCAACCATGGTCACATTCAACCCAAGGGCCTGCATCATCGGCTGACCATGCGGGGTTCCCTCGGGCAGTTCCATAATCCCGCTGTGAGCTGTCCCAAGACCTAATTCCCGCTCGGAACAAAGCATTCCGAAAGACTCTATCCCACGCACCTTTGATTTTTTGATCTTAATCCCGCCTGGCAATGTCGTACCCGGCAGGGCGATGACCGTGACAAGGCCTGGTTTAACATTAGGGGCACCACACACTATCTGCAGAGTCTCCGGGCCGACCGCGACCTGACACAAACTTAGGCTGTCAGCATCAGGATGGCGCTCGACGGACAAGACCTGTGCTGTTTTAAGGGGCTCAAGTTCCTGAAAAAGATCTTTTACCGCATCAACCTCAAGCCCAAGCATGGTCAGGTGATCGGCCAACTCCGCAGAGCTGATCCCATCTGTATCTACATACTCATTTAACCAGTCAATGGTAAATTTCATGACATTCAACTATCTATAATAAGAGAAAAATACTGGCCAGTGGGCGGCCACACCCCCGGATATCAAGGAAATCTTTTTTATGAACTCATCAAAATTGGGAAAGAAACCGTAAATCATTCTCATAATACAAACGAATATCGTTAATACCGTACTTGAGCATGGCAATTCGTTCAATGCCTAAACCAAAGGCAAAACCACTATATCGCTCCGGATCATAGCCCACCATCTTAAACACCTCAGGATCAATCATTCCGGCTCCCAGGATCTCAAGCCATCCAGTCTGTTTGCAAACCCGGCACCCGGAACCACCACACATCACACAGGCGATATCCACCTCGGCGCTTGGTTCAGTAAAGGGGAAGAAACTGGGACGAAAGCGCAGGGCAAGATCTTTCTCAAACATCTTCTGGGTAAACACGGTCAGAATTCCCTTCAGATCTGCAAAAGAGACCTTGGTGTCAACCAGAAATCCTTCTACCTGATGAAACATCGGAGTATGGGTAATATCAGAATCACAGCGGTAGACCTTGCCGGGTGCAATGACGCGCAAGGGAGGCTGCTGGTTTTCCATGATCCTGGCCTGCATAGGAGAGGTGTGGGTGCGCAGGAGAATAGAGTCACTGACATAGAACGTATCATGCATGTCCCGGGCGGGATGATGCGCAGGAATATTCAGGGCTTCAAAATTATAGTAATCATGCTCCACATCAGGACCTTCGGCTACCGAAAATCCCAAGGCCTCAAAAATTCCGCAAACCTCAGTCATAATCTGGGTCACCGGATGCAAGCGGCCACGCTCCGGAACTCTGCCCGGAAGGGATAGATCGATAAAACCTTCCCCTTTTACACCAGCTGTACCGACAAGTGCTGTTTTGTGATCCTCAAAATATTGTTCAATTTCCGCCTTGATCGTATTCGCCAACTGGCCAACTCGTGGTCTATCTTCAACAGAAATGGTGCCAAGCTGCTGCATGATTGTGCTAAACTCGCCCTTGCGACCAAGATACCGAATACGAAAATCTTCCAGCTGCTTCTTAACTTCGTCAGGCGCACCGTCCTTGGTAATCCGGTCAAGTTGCCCTCTCGCTTGATCCAACAGGCTATTTAACTTCTGTTCCATGATTCTCAAGAATTGTAGATACTCATTAAACTGCGGTTAAAAACAACATGCCGGTTTCGATGACTATCAAAACCGGCATAAAAAAAATACAGACTTCCCCTTTCTGGGAGAACGGATCAGGCGTTTGCGGTCACTGCTAATTTTACCACTTCCGAAAAGGCTGCCGCATCGAGGATAGCCATATTGGAGAGAACCTTCCGGTCAAGTTCAATCCCGGCTTTTTTCAAGCCGCCAATCAACTGGCTGTAGCTAATATCATTCATATGGGCACCGGCATTAATGCGGGCTATCCATAAGCGACGGAAATCGCGTTTTTTGGTGCGTCTGTCTCTATAGGCATAGACAAGGGCCCGGTCAACGGCCTCTGCGGCAGAACGAAACAGACGACTGCGTCCGCCTCTGAAACCTTTGGCAAGCTTTAATACCTTATTTCTTCTTCTTCGGGCCTTAACCCCTCTTGTCGCACGTGACATTTTTTACTCCTTATTGGCTCATCTGGCTTTGTCGTCTATTATCAGAGAGACAAGAGCTAAGACCAAAATGTTGAAATTGTCTTTTCGGATACTTTTAACTTTTTTTATCTACAAGGAAAACATTCCATCAAACTACATATATGGCAAAATCCTGCGAATTCCTTTGATGTCAGTGCTGTTAACCAACCCTGATTTTCTCAGATTCCGCTTTCTCTTGGTGGATTTTTTGGTCAGAATATGACTGGTAAAGGCCTTGGAACGTTTAATCTTTCCTGATCCGGTCAGTTTGAAACGTTTGGCTGCTCCTCGCTTTGTTTTCATCTTTGGCATAACCTTGCTCCTTTACACTTCCTATAGAGATCTGACAATTTTCCATATAAACCATCACGAACGATTAAACTTCTTTCGTGTCAGCTTCTTTTACCGTTTTATCATCCCAATGACGACAACAATTTTACTACGGTGCAGGAAAAATATGACAGCTTATATTCAGTTTTTTTTAAATTTTCTTAAACAATGAGTTTCGATTTCCTATCGATACTCTCACGACTTTGGACCGACAAACATCACCAACTGTCGCCCTTCCATCTTCGGTTCCTGTAATATAATGGCATCGGCCTCAAGGGCTACAGCAATCTTCCGCATGGCTTCAAGACCAATGGTCTGACTATAAACAATTTCACGGCCACGAAAACGCATGGTGAGTTTCACCTTGTTTTTCTGCTGAAGAAATTTGATAACACTTCTGATCTTGAAATTCAAATCATGATCATCGGTCTTAGGTCGGAATTTAATTTCCTTGGTCTCAACGGTTGTTTGTTTCTTTTTAGCTTCCTGTTCTTTTTTTGCCTGCTCGTAACGAAACTTATCGTAATTCATTATCCGGCATACAGGTGGATCAGCATTCGCTGAAACCTCTACTAAATCAAGCCCGTCATTATCGGCTATCTTCCTCGCTTCTTCGAGGGTTACAACACCCAACTGACTTCCATCACCACCAATGAGTCGAACCTGAGGATGTCGAATCATCTCATTGATATTGGCCTTTACTTCACGCTGGACCGGGGCTTTTTTTCCTCTTGGGTTAATATCTCTACCTCCCTGCATATAGGAACTGAATAACGAGACAGATACACCTTAGTTCTTGATGATTTCTGAGTCGCTGCAACCAAAAAGTCTCATCATCTCAATGGCAAAGGCAAACAAAAACAGTCTAACGGTCTTTAATCTAATGAGCAGAAACATTCCCGCTTCAATAGCCGGTACCGCTCATGGTGCCGTATAAAATGAGGCTACAAAATCTTACTAATCAGTAACGGCTCTTAAATTCCGCGCCCTTCTTTACATTCAATTTGAATTTTTGCGACAAAATCAGCAACCGTCATCTCCGGCAGATTTTTACCGTCTCGCATGCGCACTGTCACCATGCCATTTTCTTTTTCTTTGTCACCGATAATGAGCATGTAGGGAGTCTTTGCCATCTGTGCTTCCCTGATTTTGAAGTTCAACTTCTCATTACGCAAATCCTTCTCCACCCGCACACCGAGTTTTCGCAATTCGGAATAAAGCTGTTCACAATATTCTGCCTGGGCATCGGTAATATTCATAATTCTCGCCTGCACTGGAGAGAACCAAAGCGGAAAAGCACCGGCGTAATGCTCGATCAGGACACCGATAAAGCGTTCCAAAGAGCCCATCAAGGCTCGATGGATCATAATGGGCTGATGCTCCTGATTATCTGCACCGGTATAACTCATGTTAAAGCGCTCCGGCAGATTGAAGTCAACCTGAATGGTGGAACACTGCCAGGAACGACCTAATTGGTCTTTAATCTTAATATCAATCTTGGGGCCGTAAAAGACGCCTTCCCCGGGATCAACGGAATAAGCCAGCCCTTTTTTCTCCAGGGCCTGTTTCAAGGCCTCAGTCGCCTTCTCCCAGTTCGCATCACTGCCAACATATTTTTCCGGACGGGTGGAAAGATAGATGTCGTACTGATCAAAGCCAAAGGTCTGAAGAATCAGGAGATTTAATTCAAGAATATTGAATATCTCATCTTCAAGTTGATCGGGTGTACAAAAGATATGGGCATCGTCCTGGGTAAATCCACGCACCCGAAGCAGCCCGTGCAGGGCACCGGCACGTTCATATCGATACACCGTCCCCAGCTCACACCAGCGAACGGGAAACTCCCGATAACTCCACTTCCTGCTGTTATAAATTCCGATATGAAAGGGACAGTTCATCGGCTTCAGCTGATACATGACCTCGTCAATGGCCATAGGCGAGTACATGTTCTCACTATAAAAATCGAGATGTCCCGAAGTCTTCCACAAATCCTGGCGAGCTATGTGCGGCGTATACAGCAAGTCATAGTCATGGTTATAATGGGCTTCTTTCCAGTAATCCTCAATCAGCTTCCTCAGGAGCGCGCCTTTCGGCTGCCAGAGAATAAGACCTGGTCCGATCTGATCCTGGATGGTGAACAACTCCAGCTCCTTGCCCAGTTTCCGATGATCGCGCTTTTTTGCCTCTTCCAGGGTGAACAGGTACTTTTTCAAGGCCTTTTCATCAAAAAAGGCCGTCCCGTAAATACGCTGAAGAACGTCGTTCTTTTCATTACCACGCCAGTAGGCGCCGGCAACTCGTAACAACTTGAAGGCCTTGATCCAGGAGGTATCTGGAAGATGAGGGCCACGACAGAGATCGACAAACTCATCAAGCTGATAGGTAGAAACCACATCGGTCTCAAGATCCCGGATAAGCTCTACCTTGTATTTTTCGCCCTGCGTCTCGAAAGAAGTAAGGGCATCAACAGCCTTGACCTCCTTACGGATAAAAGGGAGCGCCTTGCCGGCTATTTCCAACATACGAGCCTCGATTTTATCGAGATCTTCCAGACTGAAGGTCTTTCCGCAGGAAAAATCGTAATAGAAACCATCTTCGATGGCTGGACCAATGGCAACCTTGACCTCGACTCCAAAGATATCCCTTACCGCCTGGGCCATGACATGAGCAGTACTATGCCGCAATATTTCCAGACCGGCAGGGGAATCCATCAGAATGGGACTGACAACGGCATCTTCACGCAGGATGGTGCTGAGATCAACACTCTGCCCATTCACGATGGCGGCAACGGTAAGCTTACGCTGCTTATTGGACAAGAGCTTTGCAAGTGCCTCCTGCACGGTAATCAATGCCGGCAAAGAAACTGTCTTGTCATCCTGAAGTGTAACTTGAATATCTGCCATTTCGAAATAGGAAGGAGGTTCAAAAATATATTAAATTATACCAGCAATAGCAGCAATCTATAAAAAATCACAAAACTAATATTAAATCGCTTTAAAAAACTCTATTATATACCAAAAACCACTCAAAGAAAGAGCCAGTAAAGGTTCATGTTTCTTTGATGCGGCATTAGGTGCCGTTATGCAACAAGTAAAAAAAGCCGCATAACGGCACCTAAAAATAAAGGCCAAAGAAGAAACGAAAGCTGTGCATCCGTTTTCCCTCAGCCTTATTTCTGGTAGGCGCGGGCGGTTTCGAACCGCCGACTTCTACCATGTCAAGGTAGCGCTCTCCCACTGAGCTACGCGCCTGTAAAAAAATATTGCAGGATATCAATGCGCCAAAGACGCTTAAAACATTTTCAAATAACAGTAAACGGGTTGCCTGTCAAGAAAAAATAGAATTTTCCCTTCCGCCTTCCCCCCAATTTTCAGCAAAATTTATTCCACATTCGTCCTTGCTTCAATGGCTCTGGCCAGAGTATGGCGATCGGCGTATTTTATATCCATTCCCATCGGAATCCCACAGGCAAGGCGAGTAACAGCCACTCCCTTATTGTGCAGCAAATCAATTAAAAAAGATGCCGTGGCCTCGCCTGGAACTGTTGAACTGGTTGCAATAAGGACTTCATGAACAACTCCGCTTGCAATCCTCGCCATCAACTCTTCGACCTTGATTTCTCCCGGCCCGACACCATCCATTGGCGAAAGGACCCCGTGGAGAATGTGATAATGCCCCTGAAAACTGCCGGTTTTCTCAATGGCAAGAAGATCTCCGGGCTGTTCAACCACACAGATAAGCGCCCCATTTCTTCGCGCATCCGAGCAGATTGCGCAGGGATCACTTTCTGAAAAAGTGAAGCAGCAGGAACAGAGCTGAATCGCATCATGCAACTCTGACAGGGCTGAGGCCAATTCACGTGCCTCGGCACGGGAACGGCGCAGGATATTCATGGCCAGCCTGGCCGCTGTCTTGTTGCCGATACCAGGCAAACGGCTTAAGCTCCGGATCAACCGGTCAAGGGCGGGAGGAACAATCTGCACAACTAAATTCCTTTCAGCCAAACATATTAGAAAGACCGGGAAGGTTTAACCCGCCAGTCAATTTGCCCATTTCGGCCTTGCCCAACTCCCTGGCCTTGCGAAGGGCGTCATTACTTGCCGCCACGATCAGATCCTGCAGCATCTCCGCTTCCTTTTCCACAATCATGGCCCGCTCAATGACAACAGAGAGGATCTCGCTCTTGCCATTGGCCGTGACCGTAACCATGCCGCCTCCAGCACTTCCGGTGACTTTTTTAAGGGCAAGCTCGTCCTGAATTCGAGCCATGTTCTGTTGAAACTGCTGGGCCTGCTGCATAATACTGCTCATGTCCATAATATATCCCTCAATAAAAACTGTTTACTCTTATCTGAATCGTGCCCCTACCCGGATATCCCCAATCTGGCCGTTAAATATCTCTGCGGTCATCAATACCAGGGGATCATTGGCCAGCTGATGCCGTTCTTTCAGTGGGCTTGCCTGACCTTCCTGTGTCTCTCCACAACTCTGATCAGGAAGGACAAACCGGACAGAGAGGTCTTTCTGAAAGAAATCGAGTACATACTCGGTGATCATTTTTTTGTTTTCATCTTTGCAAAGCAGCGTGCAATTGGCAGAATCACCATAGGAAAGAAGCAGCTCTTCCCCCTGTTCCCTGGCGGAGTCGGCCCGTTGCAGATCCTGGGCCATCCACACCGATCGCTCACGCACATAGGCAATAAAGTCCATCCAATCCCGGCGTACATTTCGCTGATGGGGCTCTACGCGAGGAACCTGTTTGTCCAGACACTCCTCTGATTGCACGAGAGGCGCCTCGTTGACATCCTCGAGACATTCGACCTCTTCCTCATCCATTTCTACCGCGCCAAGATCCGAAGGTTCCGGAGGAATTGCAGGACTGACAGGCTGTGCAGGCGGCAGAACGGGCTTTGAGGTCGGCTCAGCGGCAGCGTTCCCTTCAACTTCAGGAGCTACTGGAGTGTTTTTTTTTACCATTCCAGAGACAAACCCCTTTTCCGCGGCAGCCATCTCCCCATTATTCTGTGTGTTGTTTCCGGCAAGCAGGCTGTCCAGTCGGGAAAGCAGGGTGACCACCGGCGTTACCTCGTGGCTTTCAATGACCTTGAGAAACGTGGTTTCCAGGGCCAATCGGGGCTGGCCCGAATAACGCATCTGTTCCACCCCCTGCATCAAGAGGGTGAGCTGCATATGCAGGGTCTGCAGAGAATACTCTCGTGCCAGATCCTGAAAAAGGGTCAGTTCCGATTGCGAAATGTCCAGCAACTCGTCACACCCCTGGATCTTGCACAGAATCAGCGTCCGAAAACAGCCAAGCAGATCGGTGGTAAGACGCTTCAGATCCATCCCGTAGGAGAATGTCTCCTCGAGCGACTGAAAGGCAACGACTGAATCATGTTCCAGCAAAGCCCGCGTCAATTTGAGAATAACCTCTCGGCTGACCAGACCAAGTACCTGGACCACATCAGCCATGCTGATATTTTTTTCCCCAAAGGAAAAGACCTGATCCAGCAGGCTGAGACCGTCACGCACGGAGCCGTCTGCCTCACGGACAATTAAATCAAGGGCGCCCTGCTCAATCTGTACCCCTTCAGCCTGGGCAAGATTCTGCAGGTGCCGGCTAAGCTCCACCGGCACCACCCTTTTCAACTCATACCGCTGACAGCGGGAGAGGATGGTGATGGGAATCTTGTGCAGCTCGGTGGTGGCAAACATGAAATAGACATGGGCAGGTGGTTCTTCCAGGGTCTTGAGCAGTGCGTTAAAAGCCTCAGTGGTGAGCATGTGCACTTCATCAATGATGATGATCCGGAACTTGGAAGATGTGGGCAGGAAGCGGATTTTCTCTTTGAGCTCCCGGATTTCCTGGATACCGCGATTGGATGCACCATCAATCTCGTAGAGATCCAGGGAGGAACCAGCGGTGATCGTCCGACAGGATTCACAGATATTACAGGGATTCTCGGCCGGGCCTTTTTCACAGTTGATGGCCTTGGCCATGATCCGGGCCAGAGTGGTCTTGCCGACACCGCGTACCCCGGAAAAAAGAATGGCATGGGCCACCCGGTCGCGCATCAGGCTATTCTGCAGGGTCTTCACCACCGGACGCTGACCGACAACCTCATCAAAGGTCTGGGGGCGTGCTTTTCTGGCAAGTACCAAATAGGACATGGGAGCTCTTCAGGAAGACTACGGAGTTTTTCTATCGCGGGGAATGGATCCCGGACACTTGCACTAAGGGATTTTAAAAAAATGATAGCCGAGCACCCTGTGGCACACAAAGAGGGTCATTACCGTTGCTTCCTTCCGAATCTGGCGGGGTTCATGAATCTTTGTTGCACAGGACCCGGCTATCAAACCGGAATCTATGGGGTCTATGATGGATAGAAAGAGCGAAATTTTTTCAACAAAGGTCAGGGACATTTCTCTTCTTTCATTTTTGAAAGAATTTATATACCCGCTTCAGGGTTCATCGTCAAGAAAATTTGACGGTGAAAAGTTGAAAGGCCATCCTGGAACAGTTTTGAGATACGCTCTCCATCATGGCATCACAAGCCCGGAAGAGCTATCAGCAACCTGTGGCCAAACCGAAAACCTAAAGCAGAGACTGGTTCCTCCGCCGCAATTCCTCCAGGGAATAATGGCTGCCCCGCCAGATGATGCCCTTATTCTTCAAGGTCATAAAGGTGGCCCGGAGAATGGTATAAACGGTGAGATAAGGAGTAATAAGTGCCGCAGGAGTCAGCCAGAGAGAAAATCCCGAAGATCTGACCACCTGACCAAAAAAAACAAGCCGAATCACCACATTCAGGAAAAAAATCAGGCGGGCCGGGCCATGGCAGAAAAGCACCCCCCAGTGCGGCAGAATGGTCAGCAACCCGATGCCCACAGCTCCACTCAAGGCCAGCGCCGTGTTGTAACTGGCCAGGGCAAAGATGTTTTTCATCAGACCGTCAATCATGTAGCCGGTGGAATCGTACCAGCTGACCGTAACAAAATCGTAGCCGCTGAGACATTCCTGACGCAATCCTGCATCCTTGATACTCTTGCCGAGCATCAGATCATCAATGGGATGGGCCTTAATCGCCGCGTGCCCGCCCACCTGTGCATAGGCCGAACGGCGGATCATATTAAACGCGCCAATTCCCATAAAGCGGCGACTTTTTGGATTTGCGGCCAGCCAGGGTTTAAAAAGCATGAAAAGCCCACTCCCCGCATCCAGAATAAAGGCATTGAGCAGCCAGCCTTTGGCTTTATTTTTGAACAAGAGGCAGAGGTGATCAAGCCCCGCCTGTTGAAGTCGCTGTATGGCTCGGGCAATGGTATCGGGCTTCATATGGATATCGGCGTCGGTGAAAAGAAGAATCTCGCCCGTGGCCAGGGCAACCCCACGGTGCAGGGCATGCGACTTCCCGAGCCAGCCATCCGGCAGGATATCAAGGTCAAGGACAATCAGCCGGGGATGACGCTGCTGTATCTCGCGAATGACCGCTCCTGTGTCATCCGTTGAACGGTCATTGACCACGACAATTTCAAGCTGCTCATACTCCTGGGCCAGCAAAGTGACCAGAGCCGGGGCGATGGTCGTCGCCTCATTGCAGGCAGGGACAATAATCGAGACCCGAGGCTGATCTGCTGTGATAATCGGCGCTATAGCACTCAGGCTGACCAGCCGGCGGCTGCCCTGAATGATGTCTATCATCAACCAGCCCAGAACAAGAAAGACAAGAATGGCAATCAACAGCATGAATTCCACGATAGCCTCAAGTAAGCCAAAATTTTCAAATCCAGTGCCCTGCCCTCAAGAATCCCCTGCAGCCACGGGAAGATGCTGCTTTTACAGCGCAGAACTATCACTCTTCAGCCTATTTTACCTTTAAGCCTGCGCCCTACCGCTCAACCTCTCCACCTGTAATAAGTACCAAAACAGATTGAATCAATTTTTATATCGTCAAATTTTATTCAGGCTTGTGGATTATTCAGGGTGTCCTCCATTCTTCTTGAGAATTTCAAATCTTGCTGGTAGATAAAAAATTGACAACCCATGCGACGGACTTTTTGTAGCCTTTCAGCAAATCCCCACATCCTGGCTACCATGACCGACCACCACGCCCAGACTGGAGACCCCCATGAGCAAGAATAGAATCCGCTGCCCGAAGTGTCAGCACGAACAAGATGGGCTGGTTGAATGCGAAACCTGCGGCCTTATTTTCGCCCGCTATGATCGGTTTCAGCAGAAGCAGAAAGAGCAGGATGAGATGCTGCTCACCACTCAACAACCACCGCAGAAATCCAGTGGTCGCCTGTTTCAAGCCGCAATCCTGGTTATCGCCACTGCCGCCTTGACCTGGTATTTCAGCAGTGGAAAACCGCAGCAGCCGGCACCATCTCACAACGCCGCAGAGCAAACAAACAACGCAACCGTCCCGCAACCCAGCCCTGAGTCTCTGGCCTCTCCCCGTTCCCCCAGTAGACCTGTTCTCCAGAATGCCCAAGCTCCCATTGCCACTCCGGGAGCCATCGAACACGCCCGCAATGCCACGGTTTCCATTGAAACCCCCTGGGGAAGCGGCTCAGGTTTTTTTGTGAAAGAAAATTATATTGTGACCAACAAGCATGTCGTGGAACTTAATCAGGAGGAACTGAAGAAAATCCGGTCCAAGGTGGACGCCGGCCGGGAGCTGATCGAACTTGAGAAAGAGAAAATCAGGCAGATGCGTCAAAAAATGCAGGAACTGCCGGATGGACCGACCCGCAAGCAGTTTGCGATTATCATCCAGCAACACGAAGAAGAGCTCAGCAAAAACCTGCCGCCCCTCGAACAGGCGGAAAAGCGACTGAAGGCACTTAAACGGGAGATCCAGCCAGGGGACATCAAGGTCATCATGGCGAACGGTTCGGAACAGACGGCCAACACCCTCCTGCTCAGTGAGAAGCATGATCTGGCCCTGCTGTCACTGTACGTCAACGACCAGCCTTTTTTACAGCGACCACCACAAAATACCTTTATCCAGCAAGGCGACAAGGTCTATACCATCGGCAACCCCTCCGGACTGCGCAATACCGTGACCGCCGGGGTCTTTTCCAGCTACCGGAAACGGGATTCCGACGGCGCAATCCTCCTGCAGACTGATGCCCCGATCAACCCCGGCAACAGCGGCGGCCCGCTGATTGACGAGAAGGGCTATGTTCGCGGGGTTAACACCATGATCCTGCTGGACACGGAAGGAATCGGGTTTGCCATTCCCATCGAGACGGTGTTCGAGGAATTCCAATCAGCCCTTTATTAAATGGCCTCATTTTTTTTCACCCAGTCTGGCATACGGTTGACACAGGTATTATACTGTTAAGACAATTTGGACAGAATGACGTCCATTACGGCGCAGTTAATCGCTCTTTCACCCATCAACAGAGAGGACACAGCCATGGCTCAGATAACACTCCAGGGAAATCCAATTCAAACGATAGGAACTTTACCCGCAGTCAAGGACAAGGCTCCCGGCTTTACCTTGACCAAAACTGATCTTTCCGACGGCACCCTCCAGGAATATGGCGGGAAAACCGTTGTCCTGAACATCTTCCCCAGCATCGACACCTCCGTCTGTGCGGCATCGGTACGGCGATTCAACAAGGAAGCCGGAGAACTGAACAACACCGTGGTGCTCTGTGTGTCTGCCGACCTCCCCTTTGCCCACCAGCGGTTCTGCGAAGTTGAGGGGCTGAAGAATGTCATTGCCCTGTCCAGCTTCCGCGCCCCGAATTTTGGCAAGGACTACGGGGTGACAATAACCAGCCCACCCCTGGCAGGCCTGCTTTCCCGGGCCATAGTGGTGATCGACCCGGCCGGAAATATCGCCTACACCGAGCAGGTTCCGGAGATCACCCAGGAACCTGACTACGAGGCCGCCCTTGCCTTGTTACGCTCGCTATCATCCAAATTGAATCAGACTCCCTGTGCCTGTAAACAGAACTGCGGCTGCAAATAGAAATAACAGGGAGCGAAAGCTGCTCTTGAAAACACGAACTGAGGGCACCAGGCTACCGCTCCTTGGGCGGCTGCCGGGATAACTCATTCTCCCCCGGGATTCGCACAGACTTCAAGATCAAAGGACCCTGAAAAGCCCTCCCATCGCCCCACGGGCGAGAAGAGGGCTTTGTTATTTAATCTTTTTTCCACCCTGTCACTGAACCTCATACCTGCCATGTCTATCCCGCTCTCCGACCTCACCTTCGACAACAAATTTTTCAGGGAACTACCGGGCGATCCGCAGACAGATAATTATCGCCGCCAGGTGAGGGGCGCCTGTTACTCTCCCGTCCAGCCGACACCGGTTTCCAGCCCGGAGCTTGTCGCCTGCAGTCAGGAGGTCACGGCCTTGCTCGATCTTTCCCCGGAGGCCTGCACCCTGCCCCTTTTCACCGAAGTCTTTTCCGGCAATCGCCTTCTGCCCGGGATGCAGCCCTTTGCCATGTGCTATGGCGGCCATCAGTTCGGCAACTGGGCCGGCCAGCTCGGAGACGGACGGGCGATCAATCTCGGCGAGGTACTCAACAGCCACGGCCAACGACTGCTCCTGCAACTCAAAGGCGCCGGGCCCACGCCCTACTCCCGCAGTGCCGACGGCTTAGCCGTACTGCGTTCTTCCATCCGCGAATTTCTCTGCAGTGAGGCCATGCACCACCTTGGAATTCCCACCAGCCGGGCGCTGAGCGTTATCAGCACCGGCGAGCTGGTGGAGCGAGACATGTTCTATGACGGCCACCCCCAGGATGAACCGGGAGCCGTGGTCTGTCGGGTTGCGCCCTCTTTCCTGCGTTTCGGCAATTACGAAATCCTCACCGCCCGAGGCGAAACCGCCTTGCTCAAAACACTGGTTGACTATACCATCCGCACCGACTTCCCCCACTTGGGCGAGCCCACAACGCCGGTGTATCTGGAGTGGTTCCGGGAGATCTGCCGCCGTACCGCTACCATGATCATCCACTGGATGCGGGTCGGTTTCGTCCATGGGGTCATGAATACCGACAACATGTCCATTCTCGGGCTGACCATCGACTACGGCCCCTACGGCTGGCTGGAAGGCTATGATCCCGACTGGACTCCCAACACCACCGACAGCCAGGGCCATCGCTACTGCTTCGGCAACCAGCCCCATATCGGCCAGTGGAACCTGCTCCAGCTGGCCAACGCCATCTATCCGCTGATTGGTGACAGCAAACCTTTTGAGGAGGCGCTTGCCCTGTACAACGATGTTTTCCTCAGCGGATGGAACCAGATGATGGCAGAAAAACTTGGGCTCTCGGCGTTTGTCGCAACAAGCGATGAACCGCTTATCAACGAAATGCTGGACCTCCTGCAGCTGACCGAAACCGACATGACCATCTTCTTCCGGCAACTGGCCTTCCTCCCTGCCTCTGCCGGCCCCATGGAACAAGAGGGAGCAGCCGACATTGACGCATCCTTGCGTCCCTTTGCAGACGCATGGTATCAGCCGGAATCCATCACACCTGAGTATCGCCTGCGGGTCAGCAAATGGCTCACCGCCTATCTCCATCGGCGGGATCAGGACAGCCAAACCGACGAAGAGCGCGCGGCCCGAATGAACCGGGTCAACCCCAAATATGTCCTTCGCAATTACCTCGCCCAACTCGCCATCGACAAGGCCGAAAGCGGTGATTTCAGCATGGTACAGGAGGTCCTCGACCTGATACGCCACCCTTACGACGAACAGCCAAACCGCGAACACTTCTTCAGCAAACGCCCGGAATGGGCCCGCAACCGTCCCGGCTGTTCCATGCTGTCGTGCAGCTCGTAACGGCATTACCCAAGAAGGACCAACGATCATTTGTCGTTGTTGATCCCTTTTCAATTTTGGGTTCAACGTGAGCTGGGTCTTTGATTTATTTGCGATAAATCGCTGCAAGCGGTCTAAAAAATAAGGAGGGAAGTGATGACCGTCAGCTATTCGTTCTTTCTGACCGGGGGCTTGACAGGACGATCTTCCTTGACGACGTTTTTTTGCCGGTCGGCGGAGGGCAGCCCCAAATCCATGACCAACCCTTGAGTGGAGAGGATGAGGATGCGCGGCTCGTTCTCGATCCTGACCGGCTGCGGCAGGATGCGCAGTTGTAGCAAAGTCTGAATCTGCCTGGGCAAAAGTGTTACCCCTTTGCACGCCGGTTCAAGCACAAATGGACACCCTTCTTCCCAGCCGGAGCAGCCGTAGGCCCGTTTCCCCTTGATAATCTCTTTGCCGCAGAGTGGGCAACTGCCCCAGCGGGCTGGATCAAGCCGCCGGGCGGAACTGTGCTCGATCAGGGTGCGGATGTAATCGCTGATCCCGGCCATAAAGGTGTCGGGATCGAGTTGGCTGCGCTCAATTTTCTTCAGTTTTTCCTCCCACTCCCCTGTCATCTCCGGCGATTTGAGGAGCGGGTCCTGGATCAAGGCGATCAGGGTGCGGCCCATGTCGGTGCAACGCAGTTGTTTTTTCTCGCGCTGGATATAATCGCGGCGGAGCAGGGTTTCGATGATGGCGGCGCGGGTGGCGGGCGTGCCGATGCCGCGCTCTTTGAGCGCCTCACGCAGGGTGTCGTCTTCGACAAACTTTCCGGCGGCCTCCATGGCGCCGAGCAACGAGTTTTCGGTGAAGTGACCGGGAGGTTTGGTCTTGCCTTCGCGCAGGGACGGCTCATGCGGCCCGGTTTCCCCTTTGGAAAATTCCGGCAACACCTGCTCATCGGCAGCGTCCTGGCTCACCTTCTTTTTCGGGAAGAGAATGGTCCAGCCTGGCTCAACAATCCGGGTTCCTTTGGCCTGAAATTTTACCTGCTGACTGACGCCGTCAACCGTGGTCACATGCTTGATGCAGACGGGATAGAAGGCGGCAATGAACTGGGTGGTGATTGCGTCATAGACGAGCTGCTCATCGGCGCCCAGGTTGCGCGGCCTGACGCCGGTGGGGATGATGGCGTGATGGTCGGTCACCTTGGTGTCATCGATGATCCGGGCGGTGAACGGAAGCTTGGCGAGGTTGAGCGGCGCGATCTGTTCGGCCCGCATGGCCTTGAGTTGTTCCATGATCTTGGGAACACGCGGTTTCAGGTCGCGGCTCAGATACCGTGAATCGGTCCGCGGATAGGTGACGAGTTTGGCCTCATACAGATTCTGAGTGGCGGCGAGGGTGGCAGCCGCCGACAGGCCGTGCTGCTTGTTAACCTCGCGCTGCAGGGTGGTGAGATCGAAGAGCTGCGGCGGTTGCTCCTTGTTCTCTTTCCCGACACTTCCGGTGATACCAAAGGGTTGGCCGATTATCTTGTCGAGCAGGGCCTGGGCCTTCTCCGGTCGCTCGAAACGCTGGCCGCTGTACTTGAACAGCACCTCGCGATAGCGGGTGGTCAGCTCCCAGAACGGCTGGGGACGGAACTGGAGGATGGTGTCGTCACGTTCAACGATCATGGCCAGCACCGGCGTCTGCACCCGGCCGATACTCCAGAGGACGCGATCGCTACCGCCGATCTGACCATGGCGGACGGTGTAGTAGCGAGTGGCGTTGAGGCCGACAATCCAGTCGGACTCGCTGCGGCAGCGGGCGGCGGCATAGAGCGCGTCGTAGTCGTGGCCGTCCTTGAGATCCTTGAACGCTGCCTGAATGGCCTCGGGGGTCAACGAGTTGAGCCAGAGGCGGCGGATCGGTTTGTCTTCGCAGTGGCACAGCGCCAGGATATACCGGAAGATCAGCTCTCCTTCCCGCCCGGCATCAGTGGCGCAGACAATTTCCTCGGCCTGTTCGCACAAGGTCTTGATCACCTGGAACTGCTCCGCCACGCCGTTGTTTTTGATCAGGGTGAGTTTGAATTCGTCGGGCACAAAGGGGAGGGAATCGAGCGACCAGCGCTTGAGCGCCGGATCATATTCGCCCGGTTCCTGAAGGGTTACCAGATGCCCGAAGGCCCAGGTGACCGCGCAACCGCGCCCCTCAATGTACCCTTTCTTTTTGGCGGTAATATTGAGAACTTCTGCAATATCACGGGCCACGGACGGCTTTTCGGCAATAACAACTTTCATTGGACGTTTTTTTAGCGATCTTTGATTATTTGGGTTACGAAAGGGGCGGCAGGAGAACCGACCTGCCTTGCACGGATCAGCAAACCGAACCGCTTTCCCGGGGTGTCTGGAAACGGCTACAGAAGGCTGCACCATCTGGATGATTGGCATTTTACTGGAACGTAGTGTATTAAGAAGCGTTAGTCTATGACAATGGGATGTTTTGCTTTCCCAGGAAACATTCATCTGTCACGCCTGACCCGATCCCCTTTGTTCAATTTCCGATAATTCCCCTGTGCTCTGCGGCGAATTACCTTAATCCCTTCTGACTGACAAGAAAACCATGACTGATAATAAGATTATTGAATTAACCCCGTTCCGTGCTGATCTGACCCGTTCATTGTCCCGTCGGGGCGAGCGAATTCTTGATGCCGCCAACCTGGCCGATGAAGTTGCAGCCCTCGAACCCTTGGAGGCATATTATATTGTCAGAGAGATCGGCCTGGATCAGGCTCTGCCAATCCTCCTCGAGTTGAATCAGGAACAACTGGAGGCCTGTGTCGATCTGGATTGCTGGAATCGTTACGACTTTGCCGTTGACAGCCTTGATGAATGGCTGACGGCCTTTGCGCTGGGCGGTCCCGAAGCCCTGGCCAGGGCTTTTTTCTCCCTGGACTATGTGGTGCAGCTCCTTTTTCTGGCCCAGACCGTCACGGTATATGATCCTGATACCGATCTGGTACCTCAAGAGGTCAAAGGGAAAGACACGCCCCGTGCCGCCACCCCGGACGGCTTTTATCTCCTTGATCTAAACAATGAAGTAGCGCTGAAGACCCATCCCTTTTCGTTGCTGGACGCCCTGTACCAATACGATCCCTCCGCGTCCCATCGACTGCTGAGCGATTCCCGCGTGGATCTGCCGACCCAGATCGAAGAAGAGGCCTTGCGCTTCCGTAACGGCCGGATGGAGGACATCGGCTTTGTGCCACCAGAGGAGGCCGCTGTTCTCTTCTCCCGGCCGGCCACTCGTCAGCCCTTAGCCCGGCCTCAGAAACCGATAGACAGCGCCCTCACCCGGCTGCCGTCCGTGTATGCCGGCCCTTTGATCGCGACCTCCCTTCTACAGCAGGCCCTGTCCCTGATTACCGATAAGGAAAGGTTGTCAGGGCTGGAACAGGAAATCGTGTGGGCCATTAACAGCGCGATCATTGCCTATGGAGAGAAGGCATGTGATATCAAAAAGATAACAAATATTGCCGAGCGGGTGCGGGATACCATCTCCCTAGGGCTGGAATCACTGTTGGCGCAGGAGGAAAACTTTCCGGCGGACGGCGGCACAGCGGCCAAGGCGTCCGATCTGCTGGAAGTCTGGTGCATCACCGATCTGTTCCGGCACGGTTTTGGTGCGACCCTGGGACTTCAACAGGAGGCACGACAGTCCTTGGACAAGCCCCAGTTTCGTGCCTGGTATGATCTGGCCGAGACAAACCAGTCGGATGATCCGGGTGATCGGCTGGAGCGCGCCTTTGTAACCGCACTGCTCGGTCGTCACCCTTTAAGCAGTGGTTTTGATCCGGCCCATGCGGAAGAGGTCAAGGCCTTTGCCTGTCTCGCCGATATCGATGCAGCCCATGTCCGTCTGAAAAAGCTTGTTGCCCGGATCTGTCAATAATCATGACCTTCGGCAGTTGAGCATTGAGCACAAATGACCATGAGTGACGTATCCCGTTCATCGGGGTTAGAATCTTCAAAAATACTCTACATGTGAGAAACCAAATGGCACAGGTCGGCAGGATGAATACGCTTACGGTGAAAGGAAGGCGGGACTACGGAGTCCACCTGGATGGTGGCAAGTCAGGGGATATCCTCCTGCCCACCCGCTATGTTCCGGAGAATTGCCAGACAGGAGATGAAGTGGAGGTCTTTGTCTATGTTGACCGGGAAGATCATCTGCGGGCAACCACCCAGAAACCCGAGGTGACAGTCGGTCAGTTTGCCACATTGCCGGTGGTGTCCAACTCGGCATCGGGCGCCTACCTGGACTGGGGACTGGACCTTGATCTGTTTGTACCCAAGAGTGAGCAGCAGAATAGAATGGTGGAAGGGAAGTCGTATGTTGTTTTTGTCTTCCTTGATGAAAAGACCAGGCGCATCACCGCCTCTTCCAAGATCGATAAATTTCTTGGCCTTGAGCCCCCGGCCTATAAAGAGGGCGAAGAGGTGGATCTTATTATCTATGAGCGAACTGATCTTGGCTATAAGGCGGTGGTGAACCTCTATCATGAAGGCATGATCTATGAAAATGAAGTGTTTCAGGAGCTTCATCCGGGTCAGCAGCTGAAAGGCTATATAAAGAAGATACGCGAAGACCTCAAAATTGACTTGAGCCTGCAACGGCCCGGCTACCTTGGAGTTGATGCGGTTTCCCAGTCCATTCTTGCCACCATGGAAGAGCATGGCGGCAGGATTGACGTGACCGATAAAAGCCAGCCGGAAGAGATCTACGCACTCTTTGGGGTCAGTAAAAAAACCTTCAAGAAGGCCATAGGTTCCCTCTATAAAAAAAGACTGATCGTGATCGACGCCAGTGGCATCGAGCTTGTCAGGTGAAATTCCTGAATGGCACATCGGCATTAATGGTATTTGCTCTGTAACATTCCGGCCAATACACTGTTCGCCCTGCGACCAACCACCTCTATCGAGAAAATATGCTCTGGATTGCCCCTTCTGAAAAAGACACCGCCTCCGTCACGCTGGAAAAGCGTCTCTGGGATGCCGCCGACCAGTTCCGCGCCAATTCCGGCCTCAAGGCGCAAGAGTATTCGGGGCCGATTCTGGGCTTGATCTTTTTGCGCTTTGCCGAGGTGCGCTTCGCCATCCAGCGCGGCAAGCTCGAAGCGGCCGGCACCTTATCTCCCGAATTTTCCAGGCGAGGCAGCCGGGTCGATGAAGCCACCGCCTACCACGCCGAGGGCATCCTCTACCTGAGTCCCGAGGCACGCTTCGAGTATCTGCTTACTCTCCCCGAGGCGGCTGACATCGGCGCCAAGGTCAACGCGGCGATGCGCGAGATCGAGAAACACAACCCGCAGCTTGCAGGCGTCCTGCCCAAGACCTACAACCTCTTCACCAGCACCCTGCTCAAGGAGCTGCTCAAGAAGGTCTCCGAAATCCCAGCCAGTGTGGACTACGACACCTTCGGCCGCATCTACGAATACTTCCTCGGTGAGTTCGCCCGCACCGAGGGCCAGAAGGGCGGCGAATTCTACACCCCGAGCGGCATTGTACGCCTGCTGGCCGAGATCATCGAACCATTCCACGGCCGCATCCTTGACCCCGCCTGCGGCTCCGGCGGCATGTTCGTGCAGTCGGCGCGCTTTGTTGCCGAACACCAGAAGAACCCGGCTGCCGAACTTTCCATCTGCGGGGTCGAGAAGACCGACGAAACCGGCCGCCTGTGCCGTCTGAATCTCGCCGTGCATGGGCTGGAAGGCGACATCAAACACGGCGGCAATATCAACAGCTACTATGATGACCCGCACACCGCTACCCAAGATGGCGGCCAGTTCGACTTTGTCCTCGCCAATCCGCCCTTCAACGTCAACGCGGTGGACAAGGAACGGCTCAAGGACATGGTCGGCGCCGGTCGTAGATTCCCCTTCGGCCTGCCGCGCACCGACAACGCCAACTATCTGTGGATTCAGCTCTTCTACTCGGCGCTCAATGCCACCGGCCGCGCCGGCTTCGTCATGGCCAACTCGGCCTCCGATGCCCGATCAAGCGAGCAGGAGCTGCGGCAAAAAATGATCGAGGCGCGGGCGGTGGATGTGATGGTCGCCGTCGGCCCCAATATGTTCTACACCGTCACCCTGCCCTGCACCCTGTGGTTCTTCGACAAGGGCAAGGCTTCGACAGGCCCAGCCCGAACGGAGAACACGGCCGTTCGCCCTGAGCCTGTCGAAGGGCATCCCGA
>JAFLKM010000003.1:0-10050 GCA_019163335.1 Desulfobulbaceae bacterium
GAGCAGAGCTTCACCTGCTCACTGCATTACGGCCTCTTATGCCGCGTCCCAAGAAACAGCAATCTGTCCAGCTGTTTCTTGGCGTGGCCGTTGCAAAAAACAAAAGAACTCGTTCGAAACCAATAAGTTGCACAACAGAAGAGCAGAGCTTCACCTGCTCAGTGCATTACGGCCTCTTATGCCGCGCCAAGAAACAACCACCCCCAACCCCTCCTTGAAAAAAAGGAGGGGGGCTTTATAAGCAGCTCTCAACGTCAAAGATATCATGAACTTCAAACGCATGTGGGCCATGTTTACGGCCAGAAATCACGAATTTTTTCGGGACAAGGCCTCGTTCGGCTGGAATTTTGCATTTCCTTTCCTGATCATTGTCGGGCTGGGTTTTATCTACGGCGGCAAGGATCAGCCACAGTTCAAGGTCGGCATTTTTCCGGCCGACATCCAGGTAAACGCCAGGGAGAGCACAATACCGCCCATCTTCCAGGAGATTAAATATCTCCAGTTCATCAATTTTTCCAGTCAGGCAGAGGGCGAGAAAAAACTCCAGCATCACAAGATCGACCTGCTCCTTGACGTCCGCTCACCGGAACACCGCTACTGGATTAACGAGTCTTCCCCGCAAGGCTCCATTATCGAACAGGTCTTCCTCGCCTCATTCCTGAAAGACCGGCAGAACGTGGCCGAAAAGCAGAGTATTGAAGGAGTCCAGATCCGTCACATTGACTGGCTCTTTCCCGGAATCCTGGCCATGAACATGATGTTTTCCTCCCTCTGGGGGGTGGGCTTTGTGGTGGTGCGCTACCGCAAGAACGGCGCTCTGAAACGGCTCAAAGCCACGCCCCTGACCCCGCTCGAGTACCTGAGCGCCCAGATGTTTTCCCGGATCTTTCTCCTCATGTTCACCATTATTGTGGTCGGGTTCGGTACCAACCTCATCTTCCACTTCCATGTGTATGGCAGCTACTGGGCGCTCAGCCTCATCTTTTTACTGGGCGGCCTCAGCCTGAGCTCCATTGGCCTGGTTCTCGCCTCGCGCGGCACAAGTGAAGAATTCACCAGCGGTATTCTCAACATGATCTCCCTGCCGATGATGTTTCTCTCCGAGGTCTGGCTCTCCATCGAGGGTGCACCCGCCTGGGTGCATTCCCTGGCCAAAATCTTTCCCCTGACCCATCTCCTCACCGCCGCCCGCAAGATTATGAATGACGGGGCGACCCTTGCCGAGGTCCAGAGCGAATGTATTATCCTGGTGCTTATCACCCTCTTCTGTCTGACCCTCGCCGCCAAGCTCTTCTCCTGGAATGAATAATTCCATTTCTAAATCAAGATGTACACGAGGAGAAAAGCGAGCCGCGACGAAGCAGTACAGCGAGTACGGTGAGGAGCGGCGTAGCGCATTCGACGAAGTGAACGCTTGATTAAGAAATGGAAGAAGCCCCTGCCATGACCGTCCCTTCGGGATACCTCGACAGCCATCTGCACCTGCAGGCACAAAGCCTGACGCTCACGATGGACAGCATTCTTGAACGAGCCGAAAAGGCCGGGGTGGAGCGGATGTTCTGCAATGCCACTGATGAAGAGGATTGGCAGGCGGTGATCAATCTGGCCGGCAGGGGGAAAGAAGATGGAAGGCTGGCTATCGTCCCCTTTCTCGGCATCCATCCCTGGTTTGTGGAAGGCGCCAAGGCAGGATGGGAGGAAAGACTCCTTGCCAGACTGCAAGGGGTTCCGGCCGGCATTGGAGAAATAGGGTTGGACAAGTCCTGTCGGGCCGATTTTGACCGGCAGCGGCAGGTCTTCGTGGCCCAGCTCCAGATTGCCTCGGCACTGAAGCGGCCAGTGGCTATCCATTGCGTCAAGGCCTGGGGGCCTCTGCTGGAAATCCTCGAACAATTTGCACAAGAAAAGCAACTTCCGGCCATAATGATCCATGCCTATGGAGGATCAACAGAGACCCTGCAGCGCTTGATCCGGCTTGGCTGCTTTATCTCCTTTTCCTGCCGACTGATCGCAGACCGCAAACGTCACCCCGCATTTCTCGCGACCCCACTCACCCATCTGCTCCTCGAAACCGACAGCCAGGGAGGGTTGAGTGTCGCGGGCGCCATGGATGGCGCAGCAGCGAACGCTATAGACGAGGCGGGAGGAACGAAACAGGGGTCAGAGCAAGCCCGGAATGTATTACCGATTGATATTGAGAACCCTGAAACCAGCTGCAGCGAACCTGCCGACATCCCCGGCCTGTATGCCTGGGCCGCCGCAATGCGGGGAATGGAACAGCAAGAACTTCGCCAAAGGATATGGAAAAATGGAGAGATTTTCACGGATACGCTCCTTCCTCGGTGAGGATGGTTTTGCGATTTTACAGGACAGCTCCATCACCATCGTCGGCATCGGCGCGGTGGGCGGACACGTCGCGGAAGGGCTGGCCCGGGCCGGCATTGGCCGCCTGCGCCTGGTGGATTTCGACGTCATCCAGCCCTCCAATATCAACCGCCAGATCATGGCCCTGGAAACCACCCTGGGCCAGCCCAAGGTCGAAGCGGCACAAGCCCGGATTGCGGCCATCAATCCCCGCTGTCAGGTAGAGGGCCTGCAACTCTTTGCCGATGACACCAGCGTGGAGCAGATCCTGACCCCGGCGCCCCACATTCTGATTGACGCCATCGACTCGATGAACCCCAAGGTGCAATTACTCACCGCCGCCCACAGCCTCGGCATTCCCATCATCTCCTCCATGGGCGCGGCCCTGCGTTCCGATCCCACTCAGATCCGCATGGGCGATCTCATGGACACCCGTAACTGCCCCCTGGCCAAACGTCTGCGCCAGCGGATCCGACGGGCAGGCATAGAGCGGGGCATCTCCTGTGTCTATTCCACCGAGGCCGTCACCTGGCATTACGATGAGCAGGAAGAAACACCCGACCCGGACGCGCCCTTCTCCGAACGCGGACGCAAGCGGCGCAGTCTTGGCAGCCTGCCCACCCTCACCGGCATCTTCGGCCTGATCATCGCCAATGCGGTGATCCTGCAACTCACCGGCAAGTCATAAAAGATCATCCTGCGGCACAACTTATTCCATTTCTAAATCAAGATGTGCACGAGGAGAAAAGCGAGTCGCGACGAGGCAGTACAATAAGTACGGTGAGGAGCGACGCAGCGCATTCGACGAAGTGAACGCTTGATTTAGAAATGGAATTATACACAACTTCTCAAACACTCCCCTCGCCTTTGCGATAGAGGAACCCCGCGACAACAGCAGTGAATGGAGCCACGGTGACCAGGCCAAAACTGCCCACCAGAATATTCAGGATCTCGGCGGCGACAAAGGGTGCATTGAGGATATTTGCCGCCGGCAAGCCCTTGATCATAAAAAGCATGAACATGGTGATGTGGCTGCTTGAATAGGCCAGAAGCAGGGTGGTGGTCATGGTGCCGGTGACCGCCCGACCCACCCGCAAGCCCGATCGCACATGCTCGCCAATACTGATTTCCGGATGTTTCCGCTTGATCTCATCCATTGACGCGGCAATATCCATGGCCAGATCCATAACCGCCCCGGAGGAGGCGATAAAGACACTGGCGATGAAGATGTCGGTCAGATTTAAATTATAGTAACCGGAATAGAGCAGGGACTCGGCAAATGGCCGGATGGCGCCATGTAGATGGAAGGCCTTGGCAAACCACACCGCAAGACCGCAGGTCAGGAGCACACCCAGCATCGAACCGATAAACGTGGCTGTCCCGCGCCGGTTCAAGCCGCCCACGGAAAAGGTGATCACGGCAATAAGCAGGGACACGATGGCAAGGCCGGTGGGAATGGGTGCATACCCCCGCAGGAGGAGCGGGAAAAACAGCTTCCACAACACCAGGGCGGCGAAGATAAAGGAGAGGGCGGCCTTAAGACCGGTGACGCCCGCCACCGCCACCAGCAGAACCACAAAAAGGGCAATGAGCATCACCTGCAGGTGGAGTCGGTAGTATCCGCGGGCCATGGCATGGGCAACTTTGCCCTCCTTGATATTGTACTCCACCAGGATAACCTTGTCGGGCTCGTAAAACTCGTCAAACTCCATCTTGCCGCTCAGCATATTTTCCACATCCACCGTCTGCCCCTTGCAGGGTCCGTCAAGCAACTCCACGGTCAAGAACTGGGACTCGGTTTTGATGATCAGATCCATATGCACCTGGCTGTTGTCCACCGCCGTAATCAGGCCCCGGCTGTGAAGTCCATGGGGAACCCCCTGGGTATGAAAGATCTCCACAAAGCAGAGGACAATACAGAAAGCAGCAATAACAAGGGAAAAAAGCCATTCGATTCGCAGACTGGACATACGGCGCCACCTCTCGAAACAATAAAAAAAGTGGTGCCGCAAGAAAACTTGCAGCACCACAACAAAAACGGATCAAACTTCTGGCAACAACGAAACTTCAAAAACAGAATGCAAACAACGCTGTTAATTGAATCTTCTTGCTCATAGCCTCCACAAACATTTGAGGATTAAAGAAACTGCACAACGCGACGTGACAAAAAACTGCTTACTTCTCAACAGGTAGGGCCGGAAGATCCATAACCTTGGCCAACCGTTTGGCGATATCGGTATTATCATAGAAACCGGCAAACCGCGAGGCCTCCCTTCCCTTGGCGAAAACCGGAACCGGAACGCCGGTATGTGAATAAGAGGTCCAGCCAATGCTGGCCTTCTCATTCAGAATATGGGTCATGGTTACCGTGATCGGATTATAGCCGCTATACAGGAAGGTATTCTCAGCTGAGCTGTTATCATTGGTCTCGCACATGGATTTATCATAGGCATCTTCCAGCTTCTGTTTCTGGAAATCATTCAGGGTGCTGTAATCGAGGCCAAAATCGTTCAGCATCCAACCCATTACAGTGGCGTCGTTTTCCAGGTTGTTGGCGGCAGGACTGGCACACACGGTTCCTTCATTTGCGGCCTCATGGGGAGCCCACAAGGTTTCGAAGTACTGAAAACTGTGCGTTTGCTTAGTGAGTTCGCTGTAATAAGCCTTATAGCCGGTGGTGGCGTGACCGATGGTCATACCACCTGTTTCATGATCGCCGGTGACGATGATCAGAGTTTCATTGGGATGCTGGGCATAGAACTCAAGGGCTTCACCAACGGCGTTATCAAAATCAATCATGTCGCCAATAGTCGCCTTGGCATCGTTGGCATGACAGGCCCAGTCAATCTTGCCACCTTCCACCATGAGGAAAAAGCCATCGTTCTTTTTATGTTTTCTGTTTTTCCTGTGTCCATTGTCTTCGTCCACCAGGGTGGCAATCGCAACATCGGTCATCTCGGCCAAGGAGAGGTTGGTGTCAGGACGGTCAATGGCATAAGGCATGGCCTGACCATCCTGAAGCCAAGGGTTGATGCAGACCACCTTGTCCTGGGGATTGTTTTTGAGCTCCAGAATGTCGGCACGGCTGTTCAGCACTTCATAGCCATTATCTTCAAGAAGCTGCCATACTTCCGTATCGGTATCCCCATTCCCGCTCAGGGCGCCGGTGGGAGCGGCAAGACCGCCGCCGCCAAAAAACTCATAGCCAGTGTTTGCCATCTGGGTGGCAATATTGTTCGCGTACCCACGGCTGGTAACACTTGCGTAATAAGCCGCCGGGGTGGCGTGATCCAAGGAAACACTGCTGATAACGCCGACCTTTTTTCCATTCTCATGGGCAAGCTGGGCAATACTCTTGTAGGAAGTGGTCTTGGTCTCATCCATGCCGATGGTGCCGCTTATCGTCTTCAGACCGCAGGCAAAGGCGGTGGCGGAAGAGGCGGAGTCGGTCATAAGGGCAAAGGAGTCAAAGGTGGTCTGCATGCCCTGCACCGGCATCTTGCTCATGTTGAGCCGGTTTTCAAGCTTTAGAAGATCGGTGGCCTTCATCGCTGATCCGCCGTTCACGGTGGTCTTATAGGCCTCGGTTGCCTGAATCTGGGAGTTGGACATCCCGTCGCCCAGGAAAAAGAATACATACTTCGGCTGAGGCCCTGGAGCACTTATCGCCTCTTGCGCCCCAGCCGTGAAGGCCAGTGCGGTACACGCCATTAATACTTTACAGCAGGTGTTTTTAGCTCTCCGCGATACTTTTTTCATTTTCATTTCCTCCATCTATTTTTATGTTTCCCCCCTGCCGGAATTATTCCGACAGAATATCCGTCAACCTCCCCGGCTGGATTGCTCCAAAAGGAAAAATCCAGCCAACGTTGAACATAAAAGATAGATACCAGACGATTATTCAAAAAATGTTACGGCAAAATTATGATTAGATGATTTTTTGGACAGACGAAAAGGAAAGAAATAATCTGGGTAATAACACGACCACATTCGGGGATTTCGCAGGAGAAGGAATCTAACCCCGATGAACGGGGTTAGATTAAGGGGGAGGGGGCTTTAGCGTCCCAAGCTGAATAGTTAATTCCCCATCACGCGGGCTCAGACAAGTTCAATGGCACCGGGGGCTCCGGCGATAATCTCGCCGATATCGGCACAGGCCAGGGGATAGCCCTGGGCCCGAAGCTCATGGAGGATGGCGGCAGCAGCATCAGGGCTGGCCGCAATCAAAAGGCCGCCGGAGGTCTGCGGGTCGGCCAGGATCAACTCCAGCCAGTCCAGCCCGGCACTTCGATTGACGATGGCTGCGGCATAATGCTTACGATTCACATGGGCGCCTTCCGGGATAATCCCCATATCGACAAAATCCCGTACCCCGGCCAGCACCGGAATCTGTTTGCCGAAAATCCTTGCTGCCACGCCGGAGGCCAGAAGCATCTCCGAGAGATGGCCAAGCAGACCGAAACCGGTAACATCGGTGCAGGAATGCACCTCCCCACCGCGACTCCGCACCTCCTGGGTGACCTCGGCGGCCAGACGATTCAGGGTCACCATCACCTCGACGATGGCAGCCTCAACCTCGGGGCCGGTCAGATTGCCCTTGATGGCCGTGGACAGAATCCCGATGCCTAAAGGCTTGGTGAGGATCAGACGATCTCCGGGGCGGGCTCCGGCATTGAGCAGAACCTGATCGGGATGGACCACCCCGGTGACCGACAGACCATACTTCAACTCCGCATCCTCGATGGAATGGCCACCCACCAGCAGAGCGCCCGCCTCCTGCACCTTGTCCAGGCCGCCGCGGATCACCTCGCGGAACACCGAGACATCCATGGTCTTGACCGGACAGGCAAGGATATTCATGGCAAGAATCGGCCTGCCCCCCATGGCATAGACATCACTCAAGGCATTGGCGGCGGTAATCTGGCCAAAGCTGAAGGGATCATCGACGATGGGCGTGAAAAAATCCAGGGTCTGGATCAGGGCAATCTCATCGGTCAGACGATACACCCCGGCATCGTCTGAGGTTTCAGCCCCGACAATCAGATTTGGGTCCTTTGGTAAGGTAATTCCGCACAATATTCGGCTCAGATCCCCCGGGCCCAATTTGGCCGCTCAACCAGCGGCTTTAACGGTACTTGTCAGCTTGATCATCTCTTGTAACCTTCAATTTTACCCTGTCCACAGCGATCTTGTATCGATCCGGCAGGGCAATGAAACAAGAAAAAAGGTTGATGCCCTTCTTTCTTGTTGAATTTCTGCATAACTTCATTATAAATGCTTATTATCAGATTTGCATGAAAGGCACAAAGATAATCTCCTCTTTGTGCCTTTCGACTTTTTAGAAGCCGTTAAGACTTGAGGAAGTCTTTTTTTGCTCAAGTCTTTTACGGCTTCTTATGCCGCGTTCCGGAAACAGCAATCCTTTCCGCTGTTTCCGGGCGTGGCGTTTAGCAAACAACATCTACTGGAGAAGATTACAGAAAGTCGCAAAAAAAGAGCAAGTCTTCTTTTGCTCAAGTCTTTTACGGCTTCTAATGCTACGTCCTGGAAACAGCACCACCCCCAACCCCCTCCTTAAAAAAAGGAAGGGGCTCTCCCACTGCTTCCAGGACGTGGCGTCCGGCAAATTGCCATCCGCCGGATGATCAAATAAACAGCCGATCGCATCGGCAACACTTATTGACACAAGAGACCATACATAATGCTCAACAACAAATCCCTCCCCGAATCCGGACGCCCCCGACATGAGTGCGGCATCTGCGGTATATTCGGCCATGAAGATGCGGCCAAGCTCACCTATTTTGGACTCTACGCCCTCCAGCACCGCGGCCAGGAGAGCGCCGGCATTGTCACCTCGGACGGCACCAAGGTTTCCATTCATAAAGACATGGGTCTGGTTCCGGAGATCTTTACCGAATCCATCCTGCGGGGTCTGCCCGGGCATATGGCGGTGGGGCATGTCCGCTACTCTACCACCGGTTCTTCCAATATCACCAACACCCAGCCCCTGCTTGTGACCCACAAGGGGCTAACCCTGGCGGTTGCCCATAACGGCAATCTGGTCAATGCCATCGAGCTGCGTCGTGAACTGGAAGACAAAGGCTCCATCTTCCAGACCGGGATGGACAGCGAGGTGGTGCTCCACCTGATGGCCCGCACTGCCCACCTTGGCCTTGACCGCGCCCTGACAGAATCGTTTTGCTGCCTGAAGGGCGCCTACTCCATTCTGATGATGACTGCCGACACCCTCATCGCCGTCCGTGATCCCAATGGTTTCCGGCCGCTATGCCTGGGAAAAATCAATCATGGCGGCTGGATTGTCGCCTCTGAGACCTGCGCCCTGGATCTGGTCGGAGCCGAGTATATCCGGGAAGTCGAGCCCGGCGAGATGCTCATCATCACCAACGATGGCATGCGCTCACTGTTCCCATGGCCGAAGCAGAGGACCAGCTTCTGCATCTTTGAGCAGGTCTATTTCGCCCGGCCCGACTCAGATATCTTCGGCATCAATGTCTATGAAACCCGAAAACGGATGGGCGAAATCCTGGCCCGCGAGTGTCCCATTGACGCCGACTTCGTCATGCCCTTTCCCGACTCCGGCAATTATGCAGCCCTTGGCTATGCAAAGGCCTCCGGCCTGCCCCTGGAAATGGCCATGATCCGTAATCACTACGTGGGACGGACTTTCATTCAGCCCACCCAATCGATGCGCGACTTCAATGTCCGGGTGAAACTCAATCCGGTCCGCTCCATCCTCAAAGACCAGAGGGTCATCATCATCGAAGACTCCATTATCCGGGGAACCACCGGCAAAAGCCGGGTGCGCTCGCTTCGGGATGCAGGAGCGAAAGAAGTCCACATGCTGGTCAGCTGCCCGCCAACCCGGCATGGCTGCTATTATGGCATTGATTTCCCTTCATCCAGGGAACTGGTCGCCTGCAAACGCTCGGTGGCTGATATTGCCAAACATCTGGGACTGGATTCCCTCCATTATCTGAGCATGGAAGGACTGGTGGAAGCCGCCGGCCTGGGAAAGGAAAATTACTGCCTGGCCTGTTTTAACGGCCAGTATCCAGTGGAACCGGATACCAATTTTCATAAAGAGGCACTGGATTGTTAGGTGCCCTTACCAATCCGGCAAAGTCTTTTCTTTGCCGGATTGGTTTAGGGCACCTTATGCCACTCCATGGAATCAGCAATCTTTTCAGCTGTTTCCATAAGTGGCGGCCACCAAAAACACAGGAGCCTATTAAGCCAACCCGTTGACCCTTAATAAAAGCAAAGTCTTTTCTTTGCCGGATTGGTTTAGGGCACCTTATGCCACTCCATGGAATCAGCAATCTTTTCAGCTGTTTCCATAAGTGGCGGCCACCAGAAACACAGGAGCCTATTCCGGCCACCCGTTTCCAGTTATAAAAGCAAAGTCTTTTCTTTGCCGGCTCAGTCGACAGTACCTTCCAGCACTCCACCGAAACAGCACTACCCCCACCCCCTTCCTTGAAAACCGGAGGGACTCCCAGCTGTTTCCATGAGATTAACGCCATTTTCATTCCCACAGATACATCATGAAAGAAACCATCTCCCTGGATACCTATGAATGCAACGGCTGCGGCTCATGCGTGGAAATCTGTCCGGATATCTTCAAGATGGATGAGGCTGGTGAAAAAGCCGAGGTCATTTGCCCCG
>JAFLKM010000003.1:10150-22239 GCA_019163335.1 Desulfobulbaceae bacterium
CCGGATATCTTCAAGATGGATGAGGCTGGTGAAAAAGCCGAGGTCATTTGCCCCGATGCCGCAATCACCGCCCGGATTGAAGAAGCAGCGGCCTATTGTGCAGCAAAATGCATCTCCCTGAACAGGGAAACGGCCTGACAAGAGCGCCTGCGATGAACCATCAGCAACTCACAAAAATCTTTGAGTCCGGGGCCACCAACGATCCCGTCGATGAAGTGCTGTTCCTGGCAACACAAATTCAACCCGGCTTCAACTGCACCGCCCTGCATCAACTGCATCAGGATATTGTCCGCCTTTTTGCCGGAAGCTATCCGGGATTTCTGGCCAGCAACAGCCGCTATCACAATCTCAAACATACCCGCAGTGTGGTTCTGGCCACCTCGAGGCTGCTGCATGGGCTGACCTGCTCAGGGCAGGAGGTTTCCGCCCAGACCATGGAGCTTGCCCTCTACAGCGCCTACTTCCATGATACCGGCCTGCTCAGGACGGAAACAGACCAGGCCCGGAGCGAGGCATTCTACATCCAGAACCATGAAGAACGTTCCATTGCCATCCTGACCCAATACCTGGCCGATAAAGGGCTCCCAAAATTCCTTGCCGAGGGATGCCCCGCCGTCATCCAGAGCACAAATCTTGCCCTCGACCCGGACACCATTGCCTTTCCTTCCCCTGCAGCAAAACTCGCCGGGTACGTTCTGGGCTCCGCAGATATTCTGGCCCAGATGGCTGACCGGTACTACCTTGAATGTCTCCCCTTTCTCTTTCAGGAACACCAGGAAGGCGGCCTGCAAACCTTCCGTTCCGCCATTGAACTAATGCAGAATACCACCTCTTTCTATCACAATGTCATCCTCGACAGGCTGGAGAAATCTTTTTCCAACATCTCCGTGGCCATGCACATCCATTTTCAGACACGCTGGCAGATCGATGAAAATCTCTATTGCACCAATATCATAAAGAACCTTGACTACCTCAAGACCATTCTTGAACTGTGCGAAAACAGGCTTGAATGCCTGGAAACCTATCTCAAGCGAGTCCCTGCGCCCTGAATCCTCGCCGGAGCCTCCTTCCCCACGGCCCTTCTTTCTCCTTATTTCTTGCGGGGATCAGCGCCGGTCTCGAACATCTCAAACAGATCATAAAACAGGCGGGCCACCGCGCTAAAATGGGTGGCTGACCCCGAACCGGCATAGGCCTTGGTCAACTCCATGGCCCGGGCAAAACTCTCCTGACTGGTGGAGCCCTGCGGATCGCGAATCACCTGCACCAGGGCCTCTCCCACATCTTTTTCATTCATTTTTTCTCCCTTTTTCGTTTAGTGCCTTACAGATTCTTTTCTTGTTTTTTATACCAGGAAATAATCTGCGAAAAGGCACTTCTCCCGCTCATCGGGGTTAGTGGTTTTGTGGAACCAATTTTTTTCATCTTGATACTTTTTTGATAACTTTGCCAGCTGTTTTGACCTCATCTTTATGTGAGACATGATACACTCATCATATCAGCACAAAGATTGATAGAAAAACCGCAGCCATCATGATCAAGCCCGCCGCCGGACTTGATCTGAACAAACGAGGATCAAAAATATCACCATGAATATCCATGACTGGCAGCAAATCATCCTGTTCTTCGCCGTCCTGCTTCTCCTGGTCAGACCGCTGGGAGACACCATGGCCAGGATCTATCAGGGCGAAAAAAACCTGCTCTCATTCCTCCTTGCTCCGTGCGAGAATCTGATCTACCGGATCAGCGGAGTGAACAAAGACGAGGAAATGGACTGGCAACACTATGCCGGGGCGATGCTCCTCTTTAACCTCATGGGGTTTCTGGCGCTCCTGGCCCTGCTGCTCCTGCAGCATCTGCTGCCCCTGAATCCGCAAAAGATGGCGGCCTTCTCCTGGCCGCTTGCCATCAACACCGCCGTCAGCTTCACCACCAATACCAACTGGCAGGCCTACAGCGGCGAGTCAGCGGCTGGCTATCTCACCCAGATGGCAGGTTTTACGGTGCAGAACTTCGTCTCGGCCGCAACCGGCATGGCCATCGCCATCACCCTTATTCGCGGATTCAGCCGGCGCAAGACCCTGCTTGTGGGCAACTTCTGGGTAGATCTCACCCGCGGCACCCTCTACATCCTGCTACCGCTGTCACTGATCGCCGCCCTTATCCTCGTCTCTCAGGGGGTGATCCAGAACCTCCGCCCCTACCAGACCGTACCCCTGATTGAGGCCGTCAGGTACGATAAGATCCAGATGGATAAAACAGGGACTCCGCGCCTGGATGCCCAGGGGCAGCCGATAAGCACCGAGATTGTTGTGAGCGAGGTGACCATTCCCATGGGGCCGGTGGCCTCTCAGGAGGCGATCAAGGAGCTGGGCACCAATGGCGGCGGCTTCTTCAACGCCAACTCGGCCCATCCCTTTGAAAATCCAACACCACTCTCCCATCTGCTGGAGATCCTCCTTATCCTGCTCATTCCCGGCTCTCTCACCTATACCTTCGGCAAAATGGCCGGCAATACCCGCCAGGGATGGGCCTTGCTCGCCGTCATGTTCCTGCTGCTGGTCACCGCCTTCGGAGTTCTGCAATGGGCCGAAACCAGCTGCACCCCGCAACTCGGCGAACTCGGCATTGCCGGTGGCAATATGGAAGGCAAGGAGGTGCGCTTCGGCCTGGCCGGAACCAGTCTCTTTGAGGTGGCCACCACTGCCACCTCCTGCGGAGCAGTGAGCGCCATGCACGACTCGCTCACCCCCATCGGCGGCCTGGTTCCCCTGTCGCTCATCCTGCTGGGCGAAATCGTCTTTGGCGGGGTTGGCTCCGGGCTCTACACCATGCTCGCCTTCGCCGTCATCGCCGTCTTTGTCTCGGGCCTGATGATCGGCAGAACCCCTGAATATCTAGGAAAAAAGATCGAGGTGCGGGAGATGTGGATGTCAATTATCACCATCCTCACCGCCGGGGTGATGGTACTGATCCTCTCCGGCATTGCGATGATGACCCCGGCAGCGGTGGCCGCCATGGCCAATCCCGGGCCGCACGGCCTCTCCGAGGTGCTCTACGCCACGGCCTCCATGGCCAACAACAACGGCAGCGCCTTTGCCGGCCTGAACGCCAACACCAGCTTCTATAATCTGCTGGGGGCTTTGGCCATGATCATCGGCCGCTATGTGCCGGCGGTGGCCATCCTGGCCATGGCCGGGTCGCTGGCCGAAAAAAAATACGTGCCGCCCAGTTTAGGCACGCTTCCCACCGACAAGGCGCCTTTTGCCATCTGGCTGCTGCTGGTCATCCTGATTGTCGGGGCGCTGACCTTTTTCCCGGCTCTGGCCCTGGGGCCGATCGTTGAACAACTGACCATGCTCGGAGGTCATTAACCGCATGTCAAAACATATGCCCCAGCCAAAATCGCTCTTCGACCGGGAACTGCTGACCGGCGCCCTGATCGAATCCTGCAAAAAGCTCGACCCGCGCTCCCTGTGGCGTAACCCGGTCATGTTCGCGGTCGAAATCGCAAGCTGCATCACCCTGGTAACCTTCCTCCTCTCCCTCATCGGCATTGGCGGTGAACCGGTCTGGTTTACCGGCGCCGTCTCCATCTGGTTGTGGCTGACCGTGCTTTTCTCCACCATGGCCTGCGCCTTGGCCGAAGGGCGCGGCAAGGCCCGGGCTGCAACTTTGCGCAAATCACGGACCGAGGTCACTGCCAAAAAGCTCGAGGTCCCTGATTTTGAAAGCCAGCCAATAACTATAAACGCCAACCTCCTGCGCAAGGAGGACTACATCCTGGTGGAGGCCGGTGATCTCATCGCCGGTGACGGCGAGGTGGTGGCAGGCGCCGCACTGGTCAACGAATCAGCGGTCACAGGCGAATCAGCGCCGGTGGTACGCGAATCAGGCGGCGACCGGAGCGCGGTCACCGGCGGCACCACGGTGATCGCCAACTCCATCATTGTCAAGATCACCGCCAACCCCGGCGAGACCTTCATCGACCGGATGATCTCGCTGATCGAAGGAGCCAAGCGCCGCAAGACCCCCAACGAGACCGCACTCGAGGTGCTGCTCATCGCCCTCACCCTGGTCTTCCTGCTGGTCTGCGCCAACATCAGCCCACTGTCCATTTACAGCGTCGCCGCCACCGGCCATGGCACCCCGGTGTCGCTGACTATCCTGGTGGCGCTCTTTGTCTGCCTGGCCCCCACCACCATCGCCGCCCTTCTGCCCGCCATCGGCATCGCCGGTATGGACCGCCTTTTTCAGAAGAATGTCATCGCCCTCTCCGGCCGGGCCATCGAGGCCGCGGGCGATGTCAACATC
This sequence comes from Desulfobulbaceae bacterium, assembly GCA_019163335.1. Classification (GTDB taxonomy): domain Bacteria; phylum Desulfobacterota; class Desulfobulbia; order Desulfobulbales; family Desulfocapsaceae; genus UBA2270. Next base: position 14,465 of record JAFLKM010000003.1, read on the forward strand.
CTGCTGCTGGACAAAACCGGCACCATAACCCATGGCAACCGGGAAGCAGTGGCCTTTGTCCCGGTGGGCGGACATACGGAAGAAGAACTGGCCGAGGCGGCACTCATGGCCTCCTTAAGTGACGAGACCCCGGAGGGACGGAGCGTGGTGACCCTGGCCCGGCAAAGACATGCATTGCCGGTGGAAGCCCTGACCGCCGAGGCCAAAACCATCCCCTTCAGCGCCGACACCCGACTCTCCGGGGTTGACACCAACGGTATCATGTACCGTAAAGGGGCGACGGATTCGCTCACCGCCTTTATCCGCAACCAGGGCGGCATCGTGCCAAGAGAGCTGGACCAGGAGGTCAACGCCATCGCCCACGCCGGAGCGACGCCCCTGGTGGTCAGCCGGGACAAGGAGATCCTGGGGGTCATCAACCTCAAGGACATTGTCAAGAGCGGCATCCAGGAACGCTTTCAACAGCTCCGCAGCATGGGGATCAAGACCGTGATGATCACCGGCGACAATCACCTCACCGCCGCCGCCATCGCCGCCGAGGCTCAGGTTGACGACTTCCTGGCCCAGGCCAGGCCGGAGGACAAGTTGCGCCTGATCAAGGAGAGTCAGGAGGCGGGCTACATGGTGGCCATGACCGGCGACGGCACCAATGACGCCCCGGCCCTGGCCCAGGCCGACGTGGCGGTGGCCATGAACACCGGCACTCAGCCGGCCCGCGAGGCCGCCAACATCATCGATCTCGACAGCAACCCCACCAAACTGCTCGATATCGTCGAGATCGGCAAACAGATCCTCATGACCCGCGGCAACCTGACCACCTTCAGCATCTCCAACGATATCGCCAAGTACTTCGCTATCATCCCGGCGGCGCTGAGCTCCATCTATCCGCAGCTGGGGGCGCTGAACATCATGGGTTTGACCAGCCCGCACAGCGCCATCCTGGCTGCGGTCATCTTCAACGCCGTCATTATCCCGCTGCTGGTGCCGCTGGCGCTCAAGGGCACCCGCTTCCGCCCCATGCCAGCGGAGAAGATGCTGATCCACAACCTGCTCGTGTATGGCGCGGGCGGCATCATCATCCCCTTTATCGGGATTAAGATTATTGATCTTGGCATCTCCCTTTTTCTCTGATCCCGATGAACGGGATCAGTGTCTTATCAGAAAAATTTCGATGAAAAAACAAGAAGTTTTTCTGTAAGGCACTATTTATCCACACCAGGAGACTTTTCTTATGCAGACTCTACGACCGGCATTCCTGCTGCTCTTCCTGTTCACCATTCTCTGCGGCGGCCTCTATCCCGCTGCCGTCACCGGCTTGGCCCAGTTGCTTTTCCCGGACCAGGCAGGCGGCAGTCTGATCAGCGACCACAACGGCAGGGTGGTGGGCTCCGAGCTCATCGGCCAGCCCTTTTCCGACCCCGCTTACCTGTGGACGCGACCCTCTGCCAGCGGTGAATTCGCCTATAACCCCATGGCCTCCGGCGGCTCCAATGCCGGCCCCACCAATCCCGCCTATGTCGCAACGGTTACCAAACGGGTGCTGGACCTGCGCGCCGCTGGAATCATCGGGCCGGTGCCCGCCGATCTGGCGCAGGCCTCGGCTAGCGGCCTTGACCCCCATATCACGCCCCTGGCCGCCAGCCTGCAGATTAAGCGGATTGCCGACGCCCGCGGCATAAGCGCAGAGGAGGTGGCAAGCCTTGTCACCTCCCATACGGAACCCCGGCAATTCGGCTTCATGGGCGCACCCCGCGTCAATGTTCTTGCGGTCAACCTGGATTTAGAGACCAATGGGAAGTAAGCTTTTGATTTAAAAGTGCTTATCACGGCCCAAGTGCTCTTTTGAATATTCCCATGACAATATTGCTTTACCCCAACGGCTTGGATACAATGACCCCATGAGTACCTTGCAAAACGACAACCGCCCCTCCCCCGAGGCCATGCTGAAACTGGCGCATGCCGAAGAGGCAGCCACTGGACAGGGAAAGCTGAAGCTGTTTCTGGGCTACGCCCCCGGGGTCGGCAAGACCTACACCATGCTGGAGGCCGCCCACCAGCAGCAGCGGGATGGCCGGGACGTGGTGGCAGCCTATGTGGAATCCCATGGCCGCAGCGAGACCGATGCCCTGCTCGTGGGCCTGGAGGTTTTACCCAAGGCCGCCATCGAGTATCAGGGCGTCCGGCTGCCGGAGCTGGACATCGATGCAGCGCTGGCCCGCAAGCCGCAGATCGCCCTGGTGGACGAACTGGCCCATACCAATGTCCCCGGCGCCCGCCACGAAAAGCGCTGGCAAGATATCGAGGAGTTGCTGGCCGCAGGTATCGACGTCTACACCACGGTCAACGTCCAGCATTTCGAGAGTCTCAACGATGTGGTGGCCCAGATTACCGGAGTCACGGTGCGCGAGACCGTGCCCGACCGGCTGCTGGATCTTGCCGCCGAGATCCGCCTGGTGGATATCCCCCCCGAAGACCTTCTCCAGCGCTTGCGGGAAGGCAAGGTCTATATCCCGGAGCAGGCGGCCCGGGCTACCGAACAGTTTTTTCGGCCCGGCAACCTCATCGCCCTAAGGGAACTGTCACTCCGGCGGGCCGCCTCCCGGGTTGACGAAGAGATGCGGGCCTATATGGAGACGCAGTCCATTACCGGCCCCTGGCCGGTGAGCGAACGGCTCCTGGTCTGCGCCAGCGGCAGCCCCTTCAGCGAAAAACTGATCCGCACCACCCGTCGGCTGGCCGAAGAACTGCAGGCCCAGTGGTTTACCATCTATATTGAAACCCCCAGCGTCGGCAAACAACAACAGGAAAACCGGGAACAGATCTGGCGCGACCTGCGCCTCGCCGAAAGCCTGGGTGCCGAGGTGGCGACCCTCACCGCCACCTCGGTGGCCGAGGCCATTATCGAATACGCGATGCGCCACAATGTCACCCGCATCGTGGTCGGCAAGCCGGCCAAATCCCGCTGGCGCGAATTCTTCCGACCACCCATCGTTGACCAGCTTATCCGCCTGAGCGGGACCATTCAGATCCATGTGGTCAGTATCAACGGGGTCGCGGCCAAACCAGACACCCGGAAATACCATTCCGGACCTGCCATCCCCTGGTTTGATTATCTGGCTTCCCTGGGACTGGTGGCCGCAGCCACGGTGCTGGCCTTTCTGGTCAGGCCCCTGTTGTCGCCCACCAATATGGTCATGATCTACCTGCTGGCGGTGGTCGTGGCCGCCGCCCGGCTCGGACTGAAACCAGCCGTGTTGACCGCTGCCGCAGGCGTCCTCGCCTTTGATTTCTTCTTTGTTCCCCCGTGGGGAAGTTTTACCGTTGATGACACCGAATATATCTTCACCTTTCTCGGTCTTTTCATCGTCGGCGTGGTCATCAGCAGCCTGGTGGCCAAGGCCAGGGAACGGGCGGATGCCATGCGCGAGCGGGAGCTTCAGACCGAAAGCCTCTACTACCTGAGCCGGGATCTGGCCACCGCCGCCGACATGAACTCCATCATGGCGGCAGTCATCAAAAACATCAACGCCGCCCTCAATGCCGAACTCTCCATCCTCATTCCCCAGGGAGAGCAGATGAAGATCTCGGCCATCAGCGCGGGACTGAAGCTTTCCGACAAGGAGCTGGCGGTCGCCGACTGGGCCTTTCGCAACCGCCGGGAAGCAGGGATGGGCACGGAGACCCTCAGTTCGGCGGAGCTCCTCTACCTGCCGCTCTCCACTTCTGTGTCAATCTTAGGGGTGCTGGGAGTCAAGCTGGAAAAGGCTGCCGATTATCGTTCTCCACACCGCCGCCGACTGCTCAACGCCTTTGTCACCCAGATCTCCCTGGCCATGGAACGGGTGTTCCTCGCCCAGCAGGCCGAACAGACGCAAGTCTTGCAGGCGAGGGAGTCCCTGGAGCGAGCTCTGCTCAACTCCATCTCCCATGACCTTCGCACCCCCCTGGTCTCCATCATGGGGGCATTGAGCAGTCTGCGGGACAAGGATCTGCACATCAACGCCACGCAGGGCAAGGATCTGCTGAACGGGGCCTGGGAAGAGGCGGAACGACTCAACCGCTATGTGGGGAACCTGCTGGATATGACCCGGCTGGAGGCGGGGGAGATGAAGGTACAGAAAGAGCCCTGTGACGTTCAGGACCTGATCGGCTGCGCCCTGTCGGCGCTGGAACAAAAACTGGGCGCAAGGGAGGTCAGCGTCCAGCTCGCGGAGAATCTACCGCTGGTCAATATGGATATGGTGCTCATGAACCAGGTCTTGATCAACCTGATAGACAATGCCTTGAAGTATTCAGCGCCGGACAGCTCCCTGGAGATCCGGGCAAAAATCCATGAACACAAGCTGCTCATCGAGGTGCTCGACTGCGGCCCTGGTATCCCCAGGCAGGAGCTGAAACGGGTTTTTGACAAATTCTACCGGCTGCCCGTTCCCGAAGGGGTGGGTGGAACCGGACTGGGACTGTCTATCTGCAAGGGCATCGTCGAGGCCCACGGTGGCGCCATCCGAGCGGAAAACCGTTCCGGCGGCGGCCTGCGCATTACCATCCAACTCCCCTTGTGACCGCCATGGCAATCGATCCCCATCTCCCCCGCCTGCTCATTGTTGATGACGAACCGGCGATTCAGCGCTTCCTGATGACGGCCCTGGAGGGTGGCGAGTTCACCCTCTTTCAGGCGGAGACCGGCCGCGCCGCCCTGACAGCCACCGTCAGCGTCAAGCCCGATATCATCCTTCTTGATCTGGGCCTGCCGGACATGGACGGCATTGAGATCGTCAGCCGCATCCGGGAGTGGTCGCAGGTCCCCATCATTATCCTCTCGGTCAGAGATCGTGAGACCGACAAGATCAAGGCCCTGGACGCCGGGGCCGATGACTACCTGACCAAACCATTCGGGGTGGGAGAACTGCTGGCGCGGATACGGGTGATGCTGCGACGCTCGCTTCAACAAGTGCCGGAGCCGATTTTCCGCATTGATGAACTGGAGGTGGATCTGGCACGGCGGCTGGTGCTGCGGCAAGGAAAAGAGGTAGCCCTGACTCCCACGGAATACGACCTGTTGCGCCTGCTGATCAGCAATGCCGGCAAGGTGCTGACCCACCGCCAGATCCTCAAGCAGATCTGGGGCGCCGCCTACCTGGAACAACCCCACATCCTGCGGGTCAACATCAGCAACCTCCGCCATAAACTCGAAAAAGATGCCTCGCGGCCAGCCTTTATTGTCACCGAGACAGGTGTGGGCTATCGATTTAAAGGGCAGGTTTGAAGTTTTTTTGGGGGAGGATTTTGTATGCTGGCCACAGAATTCCAATCAATACTTACTTTTCAAGACCTGACCCCGCCACACGACCCCGCCACTTGACCCCGCCACTTCACGGCTCCTAATCAGAAACCGCAAACCATCTGTCCACTAAAACATTCGTTTTCTCCAGAGCACAAAACCAGCAATGCTGGTTAGCGACAGCGAAAGGAGCAATACGAGCCAGAAGCCTGCTCGTTGATCAGGAAAGGGCACACCAACATTCATGCCCCAAAAACTGGAGATCATGGTCGGAATGGAGATGAGAATGGTGATTGAAGCAAGCAGCTTCATTACCTGGTTGAGATTGTTGGAGATAACAGAAGTGAAGGCATCCATCATGCCACTCAGGATATCGGAATACATCTTCACCATTTCCAAAGCCTGTTGATTCTCGATAATGGCATCCTCAAGGATGTCTTCATCCTCTTCATATTGTGGCAGCAAGTGCTGAAGAGCACTTGCTATCCTTAGGCGTAACAGCTTATCCAGAACAATGCCGTTGGTTCGCAAGGCCACTGTGAAATAAGTGAGGCCTTTTTCCAGATCAAGAAGCTGAAAGACCTCTGCGTTGTTCATCGATTTTCGCAGATGACGTTCAATTTCATCGGTCTGACGGTTAATCTGATTGATGAAGCGCAGATAAACCTTGGCGGTCTTATAGAGAATCTGGAAGAGAAAACGGGTGCGCTTGCCGGTATTGTAATGGGCTGGCGCTCCGGGTCCGACGATATTTCCGGGCAGGATCTCAGTTTCTTCCAGAGATACGGTAATGACTTGATCCGCAGTCAAGATTATACCAAGCGGCAGGGTGTCATATATGTTAGGCCCACGCAGAATGGGGAAATTGGTAAGTACCAACAAACAATTATCTTCTATTTCGATACGGGATCGCTCTTCCGCATCAAGGGCGGCGCGGAGAAGATCTTCGGGTACTCCGGTTGCCTGGGTAACCGTATTTATTTCATCCTGCGTTGGGTTGACCATACGAATCCAAGATTTTGAAACCGGTCCACTATCAGTGACAATCTGCAGTTGGTGATTAAATCGTTTGTACACCGTAAGCATATCAGCATGCCTCCTACCCGGGAAAATTTTAGACGGCCCCGCACACCATAATGTGTGTGAACCCTGGGGGTATATGTTAATTGTTTATTGAACTGCTGGAAGAGGGTTTAAAGAGGAATAACACAAGAAAATCAAAGGCATCCTTTTTCAACACGATTCAAACTTTCCGCAAAGAACGTACCTGAGCCTAGACACGCATGTCAATCAAAAACATTAGTACGGGAGTGGGGTCGCGGGAGTGGGGTCGCGGAGCGCGGAGTGGGGTCGCGACGGGAGTGGGGTCGGACGGGAGTGGGGTCGGGTCTTGAAAAATCAGTTTCCTCCTGCTCCCTTTTTCAAAACCTTGCTCACGGTCGTATAGTGAATAGTGAGATGATCGGCTACCTCCTTCAGAGTGTAGCCGTAAGCGAGGCAAGCCTGACAAATACCCCTGTCCCTCTCATTTTTGTCGTTGCTGCGACTGCAAATCGCAGCAAGCGGAGTGGGGTCGGGTCTTGAAAAATTAGTTTCCTCCTGCTCCCTTTTTCAAAACCTTGCTCACGGTCGTATAGTGAATAGTGAGATGATCGGCTACCTCCTTCAGAGTGTAGCCGTAAGCGAGGCAAGCCTGACAAATACCCCTGTCCCTCTCATTTTTGTCGTTGCTGCGACTGCAAATCGCAGCAAGGGCGGGACGCCCGGCATACCGCTGCTGCCTGGGGATTTCCTTAATCTCTGCCTTTTCCTCCAGCAAGATCTGCATCTCCGCCAGAAATTTCTCCCCGCCTAAAAAATGGCCCTGCATCTGCCCCCACGGCGTGCTTGGAAGCCTGTCGGCCACAAATTGGCGGTACTGTTGGCGCGCCTGTTCCACGTCTTGAGAAAACTGAGCCAGAACCCAGTTCGGAGAGACCACGCCATCACTTTGACCGGACAGGGCCGTAGCGCAATAACTGCTCCATTGCCACTGTTCAGGGTTTGCGACCAAGCCAGCGGCCACCGGATTGAGTACGATATAACGGCACAACTCCAGCAGATGGGCGTCTTTTTCAACGAGGATTGATTTGTAACGCCCCTGAAAGACATGCCCGACCCGGCTGTGGCTTCGATTAAAGCTCTGGGTGTAGCGTCCATTGAGTTGGCGCATTCCTAGAGAAAGGTTGGGGTCAATGGTCTCAATCAGGAGGTGGTAATGGTTGGACATCAAGCAATACCCATGGCACAGCCAGTTAAAGCGCGCATTGACCTCCGCCAGGATCTTCAAAAACTCCTGGCGATCAGCGTCGTTTGTATAGATATCCTGCCGAGCATTGCCCCGAGAAGTCACGTGATACAGGGCGCCCGCATATTCGAGTCGTAGTGGTCTGCTCATGGAGGGAATTATCTAACACACTCATACTTATTTTTCAAGACCTGACCCCGCCACCTT
>JAFLKM010000017.1 GCA_019163335.1 Desulfobulbaceae bacterium
TATTTTAACACACAAATTAAAAATATAGAGGCGACATCTTTCCTAACACAGGGGGCTTTCCGCCCTTGCTTGTGAGAGTGTGACAGAAGGGTACTCGCCGAAAGAAAAGGAAGTTTCCTTCTTTGCGTAGATCACTCTAAACTTCCACCACTTTTTTCCGTTTGGCTCAATAACCAGAAAAAGTCCTGCTCCATCTCGGACTTTGTAGGACTTGTCTTTTGGCTTAGCTCCTTTAGTAGCAAGCTCTGACAGTATATTTCTGGCGGTAGGTGGCATGGAACACCTCTTCATGGGTAAAGTATTTTTACGGTAACTATTTACCCATGATCTTACCCATGAAAGAGCTGGATCACAAGAACTTTCTCTGGACTTCAACGGACAACAAAAAGCCCGCAAACCTTGTCAGGTTGCGGGCTAAAGGTACTTCCCTGGACTACATAAAACATTCAAATGGTGCCCACGGCGCGAATCGAACGCGCGACACCTGGATTAGGAATCCAGTGCTCTATCCCCTGAGCTACGCGGGCAGGATGGTTTTTTCAAGAAGAAAGGCATAATACCTGAGTTCCTTAAAAACGCAATATCTTTCAATTTCACCATTCTCTCATCAAAGATTCCAGCCCTTACACCGACTCGCCATCTGCCACCTCATTTCCGGAGTAATCGTCATGATGGGTATGGGAGTTGATGATACAATTCCGCCCCACTACCTGTCCCATTGGCACCACGGCTTCTTTCCCCACCAGGGTAATTCCGGTATAGAGATGGGTTGGTTCCCGGCGATTGGGAATATGATGATTCGTGCCCGCGCCGATGATTGCCCCTGAACTGATGTGCGCCCGCTTATCAAAAATGGCAAGATCCACCGAGGCATCCGTCTCAACGACACAATCGGCAAAAAGGATGGAATCCTTGACCACGGCCCCACGCTCAACCACGACGCCAGGTGCCAGCACGGAATTGATCACCGTCCCTTGAATATTACATCCGGCAGAGATCATGGAACCCTTGACCACGGCATCAGCTCCATAACGGGTCGGGGCCCGGTCAGCCCTGCGGCCATCCGCCTCTACATTGGTACGGATTCCCCATTTTTCAGGCTGGATTCCACTCATCGGCTTAAGCAGATCCATGTTGGCCTCCCAATAGGCCTGGATCGTCCCCACATCCCGCCAATATCCATAAAATGGGTAGGCGAAAACATTGTCCTTCTGAATGGCCCAGGGGAGAATATGCATGCCGAAATCGATCTCGTCTCGATCCCTGGCCAGGGCATCGAGCAGATAGCGCCGATTAAAGACATAAATCCCCATGGAGGCGAGGTTGGTTCTGGGCTGCTTGGGTTTTTCCTCCCAGTCGATAATCCGGTTATTGGCATCGATAATCCCGGCGCCGAACTGGTGAATCTCACTACGGGAGACCACCATCATGGCCACCGTCACATCTGCTTTTTTGTGCCGATGATATTCAAGCATGGCATAAAAATCCATGTGATAGATGTGATCACCGGAAAGCAGCACCACCTCATCGACGGCATTGGCCTCAAGAAAATCTATGTTCTGCCGCACTGCATCCGCCGTCCCTTTATACCAGTCGGAATCCTTAAACCCGGTCCGGGGTGGAAGAATCTTCACCTCCCGACTGCGGCCGGTAAAATCCCAGGCATCACCGGTACCGATGTGCCGCATAAGGGAAAGGGGCTTGTACTGGGTGAGAACACCCACCCGGGTCAGCCCTGAATTCATTACATTACTCAGGCTGAAATCAATGATCCGATACAAGCCGCCAAAAGGGACTGCCGGTTTGGCCCGGCTCTGCACCAGGATATTGAGACGGCTACCGACGCCGCCTGCCAGCAACAAAACGAGGGCATCTTTCTTCCGGTTCATCGTAATACCTCCCCGGTCGACACCTTCTGTTTCCACTGCCCGATAGAAAGTTGAGGGTAGATCGTGGCTCCCTGCTCAATGACTGTGGCTGCCGGGATATGATTATTCCAGCCAATCACCGTGATCTGCTCGGCCTTTTGCTCTGAACTCGGTCCTGCACACACCCCTGCCTCGAAGATACTGTTCACATCCGCCACCACTCTATTCAGACAGCAGTTCTCTCCGATTTTATTATTGAAAAACAGCACGGAAGACTCTATCACGGCCCCCTTTTTCACATGAACCCCTGGAAAGAGAATGGAATTACGAACCTCTCCATCCACCACGCAGCCATTATAAATCATACTGTTTTGAACCTTGCCCGTTTTTCCAATCAGGGTGGGCTGAACATCGCAGATGCCCCGATGGGCCAGGTTTGTGCGTACTCCCCATTTTTCCATATCAATCTTAGGGTTCTCGCCCAGCAGATCCATATTGGTCTGCCAGTACTCTTCAATGGTTCGGGTATATCCCCAGTAGCCCTGGTGTTTATAGCCATAGACCCGGCGCTTCTGCTCCATAAGCATGGGGATGATATCACGGCCGAATTCATAGGAATTCTTGCCATGATTCTCTTCCAAGGCGCGATAAAGAACCTCGGGGCGAAAGCATAAGACCGTAAGCGAAGCCCAGTCGGATGTCGGCACCTCTGGCTTTTCCCAATAGGCAAGCACTCGCCCGCCCCGCTCCCCATCTTCTTCATCAAGGGCTGCCACCCCGAACCGATGGGCTTTTGCAAGGGGCACCTGCGTAAAGCCAATGGTCAGATCCGCCTTTTTCTCATGATGATAGGTAATCAACTTCCGATAATCCATGTTGTAGATATGATCTCCGGACAGGATCAATATCTCCTCAGGCTGGTAATAACGGACAAAATCGAGATTCTTATACACCGCATCCGCAGACCCCAGATACCACTCGGCGTTGTTCTCCATATCCTTAAAGGGGGGGAGAATCGAAATCCCGCGATAGCGGCCGATCATGTCCCAGGCGGCACCGGTGCCGATATGATTAATCAGGGAATAACTTCGATACTGACTGAGAATGGCAATCCGTTCGATGCCGGAGTTCATGAGATTGCTCAGGGGAAAATCAATCACCCGACAGAACCCCCCGAACGGGATGGCTGATTTCGGACGGTAGCAGGTCAGAACGTTCAGCTCGTCAACCCGACTGCCCGCCAGGATCATTGCCAATGTAGATGGGGTATGCATAGGCACCTGCTATGAAATCAAGAAGGTCAATTATTCAGCGCAATACCATTTTCGTACGCTGCGTCCCGTTAACATCTTCACCACCTACTTCATGTGACGGGTGGTCAGGCGTTTGAGCGTCAGGGTGGTAAACTCCTGACATTCCGGCGCCAGGTTCTTCATCGGAACCTCAGCTCGAGCGGCCTCTTTATGCCCTCCTGCAGAGCCTACACTGCCAAAGATACGAGTCGCCAGCTTTCCCGCATTCTTTCGATAGCCGTCACAACGAAAGATCACCACCAGACGTTCTCCGTGGATGCCGGAGACAAAAACCCAGTCCACATCTTCCACATGATTGAGGAAATCCGCAATTATCACCAGCACATCAGGACTGCGGACCTTGCCCACATGAGAATAAAAACGCCTTTTTGAATATTTCAGATCGGCCAGTCCGGCAATAAAATACTTGAGCTCAGAGCGCCTGAGATCAGTCAGCTCAATCTTTCTGACCAGATCGCGATTTGCCAGGGTAAACAGATACCGGAAAGAAATCCCATCGGCAAGACGGGACTGCTTCTCAAAGTTCCGGGTGTCCACCTTGATCCCGTAAAAAAGGGCTGTGGCCGTGGCCACCGTCGGTTTAATACTGGCAGCTCGCAGATACTCCACCATCATTGAGGAGGCCGCGCCATAATCTGGACGGATATCGACAAAACCAGCGTGACACTCGCCGGAAAGCGGATGATGATCAATCACCGCATCAAATTTGATCTTTTCAAAGGAGGGAAGATGGGCTGGTTGCGAATCCACCAGCACTTTTTTCTTAAAGGAATCAAGCTTTATCGTGCTCCACCGCTCCAGAGGGATCTTCAATCGCTGCACCATGGCAATATTATTGAGGCGACGGATCTCATTGGGATGGGCGATGACAACCGACTTCACCCGATATCGGAGCAACTGCTTGATCGCCATGGCACAGGCCAAGGCATCGGGATCGGCATTGATAATGATGAGGACATCATCCTCTTTCTCAAAAACATTCCAGAATCCCTGTAAACGTTCTCTGGCCGTTCGGTGACAGATACTGCTAACAGCAACAGCACACCCGTTTTTTGATTTTATCGGCATTTATCCTCTAACATCCTGGAACATTTTAATTTTAATTTTACAGACAAATCAAACCTGCTGCAAAGAACTCCAGCCATTGAGTTCACTCCCATCTTGAACCACCAAGTCCGGAGAAGGCGGGACATTTAAGCAAGCAATCAAAAAAAAGTATAGCATATCAGCAACGAGGAACGCAAGCAGGCCCCCGCCTGAGACTAACCTGATCAGCCAGCAAAGGCGGCCATCAGACGACTGGTCTCATTCGTTATTCTTTCTGTTCTGCCAACAAAGGAACCGAAGGGAACAGCGAAAGATCGGTATGGGGAATAAAATGTGAACCGGAAAACTGGATCATGAACTCCTGATTCACATTCAACTCGATATAGGTGATTTTGGAAACAATATCAAGACATTCCTGCCGTACAGAACGGGCAAGAAGTACCTCCTGTGCCCCTTGCAGTGAACTGTTCCCAATGGCTCGATAAACCGATGAGTCCAAATCCGGGAGCATCCCCAGGGTTATCGCCGCCCGTGGCTTGATGTGATTCCCGAAGGCCCCTGCCACACAGATCTCGGCAAGATCAGCAAAGCGCAGTCCCACCTGACTCACAAGAGTCGACAAGATCGCGTACATGGCTGCCTTGGACCGAATCATCGCGTCAAGATCAATCTGCTCAAGAAGCACATCATGCACCGCACCGGCATCGGACGCAGCGACCACCTTAAAGGCCCGCTGTTCTCCCCGCATAACAAACCGCTCTTCCATGAATGCGGCACGGGCCGGGTCGTTTTCCTGGCTGGGTTCTCTGAATTTTCCCCGGATATCAACCAGTCCGGCCAGATAAAGAGCCGCCACAAGATCAATCAAGCCAGAGCCGCAGAGGCCACGCGCCGGAGCATCTGCAATGGTTTGCACCTCAATGGCGTATGTGACAGGATCAATGGCGACAGACTCGATGGCGCCCGGCGCGGCGCGCATCCCCATCCGTGCCACTCCGCCCTCCAGAGCCGGCCCGGCAGCGCCGGCACAGGCAATCAGCCAATCCTTATTCCCCAGCACAACCTCAGCATTGGTACCCACATCAATAAGCATCCGCACCTGATCGGACTCAGCCAGCTTCGATGCCAGAATCCCGGAGATCAGATCCCCGCCGAAATAACTGCCGATGGAAGGCATAATCCACACTGGCGCGGCTGGATGCAAGGCCAGGCCAAGCTCCCGACTTTCCATGGGCTCAATCATATTGGCCATGGGAATATAGGGTTCACGACAGATATGAAAGGGATCAAGGCCAAGGAAAAAGTGAACCATGGCGGTATTGCCGGACACCGACAGGGCCCGGATCGCGCCTGCATCCATCCCGCCAGCCATGGCAAGCTCCGCCGCCAGGGCATTGATGCAGGCAAGAATACTCTGTTGTAAAATGAGAAGACCGGGATCCATGAACGACAGCTCCACCTCCCTCATCTGCCTCCGCATGCTGGTTGCCTGATGAATCCGGCTGAGGATATCGGCCCCGTATTGGATTTGACTGTTCTCACGACCGGCAGATGCCAGGACCTTGCCGGTCAATAGGTCCACCAGGTTTGCCTCCAGATGGGTTGTCCCGAGATCAAGGGCCATGGCCGGAAGAACCAGCGGCAAGGCTGGGAGAAAGTCGGCCAGCACCCAGCGCCCGGGAAGATCGTTGACCAGGGCCGCCCCGGCAAATCCCGCCTGGCGAAAGAGGCGGCTTAACGGCACGACCCTGCAAAAGGGAATTTCCAGCGGCCTTGCATCCGGCAGATGTGCCTGGATGGCATTGCGCAGACGATCAAGATCAGCGGTATTGTCCTCCAGACTGGGCACAGCTGCCCTCACCTGCACAGGGCGCACAAAAGGGGTCAAGGTCTGGGGCATATTTCCTTCCGGCATTGCGATGTCCTTCGTTCTTCTTGACGAGAACCCTGGATGATGGTACCTACTTGCAAGATGGAGAGCCTGAGATTTTCGATCGCCGGCTCACCCGCTTACCCTCTATTCATCCATCGATCAACCAACCGACGCACTCATCTTGTTCTTATTAAACCGCTACATCCTGGCCCAGTATTTCAGAATTTTCTGCACTGTGTCCACCGCCTTTGCGGCCATCTATATTCTCATTGATTTCTTCGAGAAGATAGACAATTTTACCGAGGCCGACAAGCCGCTAAGTCTGGTTTTCAAGTTTTTTCTTCTCAACATCCCCTTTATCATTGATCAACTGGGGCCGGTTTTGATTCTGCTCTCCGGGGTTATCACCTTAGGCCTGCTCAATCATCACCATGAGCTGACGGCCCTTAAAGCAGGCGGCCTGTCCCTGCGTACGATCCTCAAACCGGTTCTCACCGGCGGGATACTCTGCACCCTGCTCTTTCTCTGCATGGCCCAATGGCTGCTGCCGGCGACCATCGCCACCACCAACACCATCTGGTTTGAAAACGTCAAAGGCATGGTGCCATTGGGAATCTTCCGCAATGGACGCTACTACTACAAGGGGCAGCAAGGATTTTACTCCTTCGCCAGGCCGAATCCGGAGCAGGCGACTTTCTTGAATTTCTCCTACTCAAGCTGGACCCCCCAGTACCAACTGGACACCTTGCTCAGCGCCGAATCAGCCGAATGGAAAAATCAGGAATGGATTCTCCACAATGGCCAGGCCCAGGTTCGTCAAGGCGACGACGCCTACCAGACCACCATCTTCGCCGAAAAAAAACTCTCACTGCCCGAAGAACCCGACGACTTTTTTGTCCCGAAGTATGAGGCCTCCGAGCTTTCCATCACCTCTCTCTATCACCGGATCTATAAACAACGCACAGGTGCAGACAAGGTCAAGGCCCGGGCGGACTTTTATGGGCGCCTCTCCTACACCCTGCTTGGCCTCCCGCTTTTACTGCTTGGCCTGCCGGTGCTGCTCATCTCCTACCAGAAATGGGGCCGCGATCTTTCCATCGCCATTCCAGCAAGCACCGGACTGGCTTTTGTCGCCTGGGGCCTCTGGGGCGCTCTGCAATCGCTGGCCCGTGCCGATTACATCAACCCCCTGCTGGCAGCGAGTTCGATTCATATTCTCTTTGGCGGCCTTGGCTTTTTTCTCCTGTACAGACAAAACAACTAACAAAAACGTTCCGCTCAACGATGGATGGGAGAAGAATGAAAAAGGATCCGCCTAAAAAAAGAATCGGCATTGTCGGTGTGCCGCCCCTGGCCATTATCCAACAATTGGAGATGGCAGGCGATGCAATCTTTGATCTCGATGAGCCCCACGTCAAGCAGGATATTGAGCTGGCCTCATCCTACCTGCCCCGGGTCTTTTGCGCCATTCTCCGCACCGTGGTCATCAATGCCCTCAGCCTCAAACCCGATCTGATCTATATTGATGTCGGCCCCGGAAAATGTGACTGCGCCCTGCACACGGCCACCATCCTGACCGACATCCTGCCGGAAACAACGATCATTCAGACCCGCAATCAGGACCGCTCCGACTTCGGTACTCCCCTCTGTACCACCCAGATGCCGCTTCTCGATAAAATCAGCGCCATCACCCGCTCCGTCCAATCGGTCAAGCCCCATCAAAAGCGGCCTGCCTGCCTGCCCACCGCCGGCTTCTGGGGAGTGCCGCCCCGCGATTTCTCCCTGCTCAGCCTGTTCCCGGACACCACCCACGTCTTCGGCTGGACCCGCTGCATGGAGAACAAAACCCCCGACAACAGAGCCATGGAAGAGTTGATCAATCCCGATATCCCCATGGTCTTTTTCGCCCAATCCTTCTGCGCCAAGACGGCCCTGGCCAGACACCTGGCGAACAGGCATCCGCACGGACTCTATGTGGACTGCGATGTTACTGCCGGCAACAGCACCAAGGCCAAGATCCAAGCCTTCCTTGAGCTGGCGGCGGAACAGAAGACAGAAAGCAGGAGACGGCAATCCGATTTCTGCCTGCTGTCCTGGGCACTGTTAACGTTCTGCTTCCTCCACTCATTCCTGCCCTCGGTCCTTTAAAAATGCTGCTTGCCGACTTCGGAACCTCCTACTGTAAACTCTGGGACACGGACACCTTTACCCCACAGCTTATTGCCACTAAAAAGATCGACCAGACACTCAGGGTCGATATCGCCACCGGCCATAACGGCAAGCGGCACGCCGACCGGTATATCAACGAACTTACGGCCCTGGCCCACGGTGGCAACGCCCTCATCGATGCCGACGAATACACCCTGCTCGACTGCGGCAGCCGGGATATTAAATTCATCCACTACGACCAGGGCAAGATCAAGAACATGGGCTGGAACACCGAATGCGGCGCCTCCATGGGGTTTACCATTGAACTGCTGGAGAGGTACTACGATCTGGACTTTACGACGATGCAGGTTCCCGCCAACTCCTTTTCGGTCACCTGCGGAGTCCTGGGGATGAGTAATATCTTTGACGCGGTGGTCAACGGCGAAAGCGAAACCGAGGCGGTTGCCAGATTTGTGAAAGGGATTGCCCTGAATGCCTATAACTTTGCCGGAAGCCCTGAAACAGTGTATCTGTCCGGAGGACTCTGCAACAATCCCCTGTTTGTCGCCTCATTCCCCTGCAAGGTGACCTGCCTGGGACGTTTTGTCCTGCTCCAGGGTCTTTTTCAGGAAACTCTAAACAGGTAAAAACGATCCGCTGTCTCCTGACTCCCAGCTTCTGCCTCCAGTTACTTCGCGCCTGTCACCAGCACTGCCGCAACCACCAGGGCAAGGGCAATCCGATACCAGCCAAACAGGGCAAGCCCGCGCCTCTGCAGGAAACCGACCATCCATTTGATTGAAACCCAGGCCGAGACAAAGGCACAAAAAAAGCCCACCAGAGGACCTGTAAAACCAAAATGAGCAATAATCATGTTGCCGTTTTTCAAGGCCTCATACACCGTAGCCGCGCCCAGGGTCATGAGCCCCAACAGAAAGCTGAACTCTACGGCTGCCGACATCCCCACTCCCATCAATAACCCACCGGCAATGGTGGCCAGACTGCGGCTGACTCCCGGCCACAGGGCCGCGCATTGCATCAGGCCGACACCTAACGCATGACGCCACCCAAAAGATTCGAGAGTAAGCCCTGCATGGGTGTGTGGAATCTTCCTATCCAGCACCAGGAGCAAGATCCCCCCGACCAGCCAGGCCGCGGTCACCGGCCACAATCCGAACAACGCGCCCTTGATCACATCCTCCAGGAGCAAGCCAGCCACCACTGCAGGAAGAAAGGCAATCACCAGATGGATGGCCAACCTTCTGCCATCCACATCCTTGCCCAAGAGTCCAAGGAAAATCTGTCTGACGCGGGTACGATAGAGGCCCAGCACCGCCAGGATCGCTCCGGCCTGAATAACAATGGCGTAGGCATTGGCCGCCTTTTTGCTTGCCGGATCATGGGCAATCCCGAGAATATGCTCAGTAAGAAGCAGATGTCCGGTGGAGCTCACCGGCAGATATTCGGTGGCCCCTTCCACCAGTCCGAGAATGGCGGCATCCAAAAAGCTGAGGGAAGAGATGGCTGCCGGTTGAGATTGTACGCAAGAGGCAGCCCCTTGCTCATTATTTTTTTCACTAGCAAATCCAGCAACCGGAGCACTTGCCATCCAAAGAAGAGCGACCGCCCCTAACAAGACACGCTGAATCGTCTTCCACAATCTTTTCTGGTTTTTCATATTCAAGAATTCTATCATCACAAAGGGTTCACAGAGGTCTGCGGAGCACAGAGTCCTCTACATTCAAAATCATAACAGTCCATATCACTTCGGCCCCCCGCTAAACCCAATACTTGAGCTATGTCGAAAAGGGATGCATCCCAAGCATACTCCATACCAAGGATGTCATACTCATAATAGTTGGTGACAGCTTTATCAACTACATTGATCAACATCCGGCACAACTCTTTCTTGCTCTCCCTCCAAACCAAGGCCGCCACTTACCAAAAAAGGAAGAAACTGCGAAGGAATAAGGCAATTTCCTCATCCAAAATCCTCATGCGCTCGTCCTAACACCATCCCAGTACCAACAAACTGAAGAAAACTTCAGAAACACGTCAGCTGATGGCATGCCATTTTCTCGGTAAAGTCGTTTCAACGTTGCTTTATAGGAAATCAAACCCTTTGACCACAACACAGTTCAAATTCAAAAAAATCAAACTCCCTGCCGGCAGAATCATGCAGGGACTGCATAGATAGTTTAAATTCGAGACAATCGTTGGAGTGCTGCATGTACAAACCATATGCCATAGTAAAAAATAGCCGTTTCGCTCTGCTAGCCCTTTTCGCAGTGACATACCTGACCATCTCGACTATTTTGCGCCTTACCCTTCTCATAGGTTCCTGGACTGTTCACGAAATGACTTTTTTAGGACTGTGTCAGGTATTTTTTATCGGCACCTTCTATGATGGGGTCTTCTGTGTCTACTTCAGTCTGTTTTTTTCCTTCCTGCTCCTCCTTCTTCCCGACAGTATCTACAACAGTAGATTTTACCGATACACAACATCTTCATTTGTCTTTCTAATTATTTACGGAACGTATTTCATAACATTTGCAGAATGGATATTCTGGGATGAGTTCCATACAAGATTTAATTTTATTGCCATCGATTATCTTATCTACACAGATGAAGTCCTTCAAAACATTTACGAGTCCTATCCAGTCGTGCCAATTTTTGCAGGAATTCTTTTTGTAACCCTCATTACCTTTGCCATATTGAAGTCCTCTCTAACGCACGCCCTGGAAGTAAAGGAAAAATTCAGCGGCAGATTATCCTTTACAGCCTTACTCATTATCTTGTCACTCTGTTCGTATCTTTTCGTAGGTCAATCATGGCGTGAGCTTTCTGATAACAATTATGTCAATGAATTGGGCTCAAACGGCCCCTATCAATTTGTTGCTGCCTTCAGAAATAATGCCCTTGATTACAAAACGTTCTACGCACAGGGTAATGATTTCGAGCTTTCACAGCAGTTAAAAAAAATGGTCGGCAAGAAAAAGGATGACAGCGACCTTTTCAATATCTCAAAAATGATGGTCCCGGTAAATGGGGAAAAGAATGGGAAGCTGAATGTCATCCTGATTTCCGTCGAGAGCCTGAGCGCTGATTTTTTTACCAGATTTGGCCAAAAAGAAAACATCACTCCATTTATGGATCAACTCTTTGATAAAGGGATGCTGTTTACTAATTTTTATGCCACCGGAACCCGAACAACCCGAGGGTTGGAATCAATAACCCTGTCCATTCCACCAACTCCCGGAATGTCCATGGTCAAACGACCTGACAACGCTAAAATTTATAACCTTGGCAAGGTCTTTAAGGATAACGGCTACGATGTGGCTTTTTTGTATGGAGGGCATGGTTTCTTTGACAATATGAATGCTTTCTTTTCAGGAAATGGCTACCGTATCGTTGATCAAACAGATCTGAAGGCTAATGAAATCACCTTTAAAAATGCATGGGGAGTGGCAGACGAGGATATTTACAGGAGAGCCATCTCGGAAGCAAATACCTCCCATGCAGCCGGGAAACCTTTCTTTTTCCATATCATGACCATCAGTAATCACCGGCCGTACACCTACCCGGAAGGAAAAATTGATATCCCCTCCGGAACGGGACGATTCGGGGCAGTCAAATACACGGATTTCGCCCTGCAGCAGCTTATCACCGCAGCCGAAAAACAGGACTGGTACAAAGATACGGTGTTCGTTATCGTGGCTGATCATTGCGCGGGTAGCGCTGGAAGGGCGGAACTGCCGGTTGAGAAGTACCATGTTCCACTCTTCATCTATTCACCAGCCCATATTCCGACTCAAACTGTCAGCAAACTCAGCAGCCAGATTGATATTGCCCCGACACTTCTGGCCCTTTTAGGGGTACAATATGAGAGTCATTTCTTTGGCCAGGATATTTTAAGCGATACCTTTCAGGAGAGAGCACTTATCAGCAACTATCAACGCCTGGGACTTTATGAAAACGATATACTGACTATTCTCGCGCCAGTGAAACGAATGGACATAATCCCTGCTCCTCTTTCCAATGTGCACAGAATCCCAGCTGATCCCCAAAGCAGCAATGTCCTGAAGGCAATGGCCCTCTACCAGGGTGCTGATTTCATTCTCAAGCATCGATTGAATCGCTGGGAAGAAAAAGGGAGAAATGACCTGGGGAAGGAGTTACTCAGCATAAGCGCCATCACGAAGTAGCCTGGCTGCTTATCATTTCTTAACGGCTGCCAACGTCTTGACTTCACTCACAGATTCTGCGGACAAGACCAATTTATGTTTTTTTCCCCGACCCTTCTATCGATTTAAAAATAATTATCATTAAAATCAAATAGATAACACAATCCACATTCATCTTATATCTCCACCAAAGCATCAGCTTAAATGCAAACTCGTAACAATACTAATATAATCATTCTGGCAGCGGCCATTTTCATCATTCTTTTCGACAATGCCGCCTTTTTCCGAAATGTCATCACGGTCTACCCTCCTGCCAATGGAAATAACCTGCTCTACATCATCTCTTTAGGCATAGGCACAACAGGGGTTCTCGTCTTGCTTCTGGCCCTGCTTGCCTCACGTCTGACCATCAAGCCGCTACTGGTCATTTTTCTCATGACGGGGGCAATTTTTAGTTACTTTATGAATAATTATAACGTGGTGATAGATTCCACCATGATTCAGAACATCCTTGAGACCAATGTCCATGAAAGCCGCGATCTCATCTCCCTCAAATTACTCTCCACCCTTTTTTTTCTTGGAATCCTTCCCTCGCTTGCCGTCTGCGTAATTTCCTTTCGACATGTACCTTTACGGGTGGCTGTAATATCCCGACTCAAGCTCATCGGAATCGCCCTGCTTCTTATCCTCATCCCCATTTTTTCCTTCAGCCGATTCTATGCCTCCTTCTTCCGTGAACATAAGGTGCTACGCTATTATGCGAACCCGACATACGCGATCTATTCCACGTATAAATATCTCACTAAAAACGCCGGCTCAACTCCTGTCATCGTTCAATCTATTGGCGCCGACGCCAAGATTCCCGAGTCTGACAAAGACCGGGAACTGATCATTGTTGTCGTGGGTGAGGCGGCCAGGGCCGATCGTTTTTCCCTTAACGGCTATGAGCGGAAAACCAACCCTCTGCTCAGCCGGGAAGATGTTATCTTTTATCCCAACGTTCAGTCCTGTGACACCTCAACGGCCACCTCCGTGCCCTGCATGTTTTCCGATCTGACCAGAGCTGAATTCAGCAGCAAAAAGGCGAAGACCAGGGAAAATATTCTTGATATTGTTGAACGGGCGGGGGTTAATGTGCTTTGGCGGGATAACAACTCCGATTCCAAGGGAGTAGCCTTACGCGTTCCCTATGAAGATTATATGAACCCGGATAACAACACGATCTGCGACGAAGAGTGCCGCGACGAAGGAATGCTGGTCGGCCTGCAAGAGTATATTGATGCCCAAAAAAAGGACATCCTGATCATTCTTCATCAGATGGGAAACCACGGGCCGGCTTATTACAAGCGATACCCCAAAGGGTTCGAGCAGTTTACCCCTGTCTGCAAAAATAACCAGCTTGAGCAATGCAGCCCTGACGAGATCAACAATGCTTACGATAATTGCATCCTGTACACTGACTTTTTTTTGAGCAAGACGATTGATTTGCTCAAAAAAAATGATCAACATTTCGAGACAGCTCTGTTTTACATAAGTGATCATGGAGAATCCCTGGGAGAGTATGGAGTATATCTCCATGGTATGCCCTATCCTTTGGCCCCAGAGTCCCAGAAACACATTGCCGCCATTTTATGGTTTGGCGAAAACTTCCACATCAACAGAGATACTCTCAAAAGCGAGGCGCAACAGACATACTCCCATGACAACCTCTTCCATACTCTCCTTGGCGCCCTGGAAATTCATACCGAAAGCTATGTTTCCGCGTTGGATATCCTGCGCAACGCTCATACGGACGAGGCCCGCAACGATCCGTACCCTGAAAAACAGACGACCGCCACGACAAATAGATAATGCGATAAAATGCCCCAAAAACCCATTACCAAAAATTAGACGATCACCACGTCTCCGCCTCCAAGGAAACCCATGCATCAAATACTGATTGTCGAAGACGAGATCAAAATTGCCCATTCCCTGCAACAGGTGCTCGGAGCGGAGGGGTATGCCGTCAGTACCGCCGTGACCGGCGAAGAGGGTTTTTTTCTGATCAATACTGAAATTTTTGATGTCGTTATTCTCGATATCATGCTGCCGGGCCACAGCGGTCTGGAGATTCTTGAAGCCCTGCGCCGCCGCGACAACCAGACCCTGGTGCTCATCCTCACCGCCCGCGACGCCTTGGAAGACCGGATTTTAGGGCTTGACAGCGGAGCCGATGACTACATGATCAAACCCTTTGCCACAAGCGAACTCCTGGCCCGTATCCGGGTTCTGCTGCGGCGCGGCAGGAGCGAACAGATCTTTCAACTTCAATTTGCCGGCCTGAGTCTGGACTTGGTGACTCGTGAAGCCCAGCGTGATGGCCGGCCATTAGAGTTGACCACCAAGGAATTTGATTTGTTGGCCTATCTGCTGCGTCACCAGGGCCGATTCATCACCCGCAGCATGATTGCCCGTGACCTCTGGCAGGAGACCATCCGGGCAACCCCAATGGACAACGTCATCGATGTCCACATGGCCCGTCTCCGGCGAAAAGTTGACAAGGATTTTCCGGAAAAAATCATCCATACCATCCGCGGAATCGGCTTCATCGTCAAAAAGGAGGAGTCATGAATTTCAGCCTCCACCATCGAAGTATCCGTACCCGGATCACCCTCTGGCATCTTGTGGTACTGGTCATAACCCTCGGAGCCTACGTTTTCTCGACCCAAATATCTCTATGGCACCAGCTCAACGCTGAACTCAAGGCCGACCTTAAAGAAGAGGTCGAAGAAATCGCCACCCTTTTCCTGCAACCTGGCCAGGATGGGAATCTTGTCTGGAAAGAAAATCAGGATATCACAGAAAATGAATATCTAATCTCGGTCTTCCGCCTGGACGGGTTCCCGATTTTCCAGAACTTCGCCACGACCGATTTCGGCCTGCCGCCGGTTTCCGCCCAGTCAAATGATCAAGGCGTGGAATTTCACACCCTGCGCCTTCATGATGAAGGAAAACTGCTCCTCGCCCAGGAAATCCGAAAGGTCAATGGGGTCAATGTGGTGATCAGGGTAGGCCGCATCACCACTTTTATGTTTAAAGAGATGCGTCATCTGCTGCTGGTTCAGGCCCTCTGTTTCCCACTGGTACTCTTGTTAGCCTGGGTTGGCGGCTACTTTGTCGCTGGACGGGTACTCTTGCCGCTACAGAAGATCATTGCCCGGATGAAGACGCTCTCCGCCGAACGTCTGCATGAACAGTTGCCTGTTGAAAACGCAAATGACGAGTTGGGGCATCTCTCCATCACCTTTAACCACCTCCTGGGACAGCTCAACCACTCATTCACTCAGATGCGCCAATTCACCGGTGACGCATCCCATGAACTTCGCACCCCTCTCGCCGCCATGCACATCGTGGGCGAAGCGGCCCTGCGATCGCCCAGGAGCGTAGACGAATACAAAGATACCATTTCCAGCATGCTCGAAGAGGTGGACAAGATGAGTCACCTGGTCAGCGACCTTCTGGCCCTGACTCGTGCCGACAGTAACGCAGTCCAACTGAAATTTAAAAAATTGGAGTTAAGCGAGGTTGTTAAAGAGGAAATGGCTCGTCTAGAGGTTCTTACCGAAGAGAAAGAGCAGAAGCTGTCACTGACGGTCAAAAAGACCTGTTCGGTATGCCTTGATCAGAACATCTTCCGGCAAGCCTTTGCCAACATCCTCTTCAATGCCATTCAATACTCACCGCAGTCAACAAGCGTTGAGATCCTGGTGGACAAGACCGAAGAGTTTTGCTATGTGGAGATTATCGACTCCGGGCCAGGCATTGCCCCAGAACACCAGAGCCGGATTTTTGATAGATTTTTCCGGGTGGACAAGGTTCGCTCCCGCGATACCGGCGGCTCAGGATTGGGCTTAGCCATTGCCCAGTGGGCAGTGGAAAAACATGGAGGGCGCATCGATCTGACCAGCATACTAAATCAAGGATGCACTTTTCGAATTTCTCTGCCCGTCCAGAACCAAGAGCACTGTCCCTCCGCCTTTAAACCCATGGAGAGAAGTCCTTTGATCCCCTGGCCGAAGCAAACCGGGACAAGTTAAATCACCCGGGACGGCGACAACCAGAACGATCCGGCCCCCAGACAATCGCGTCCACCGCCGATGGATATTGCACCCAAATTTTTACAGAGACACCAAAAGTGACGGAAAACGCCACCCCACCCAGCGACGATCAACCAAAGAAAAAGACAGCTGCCGACAAGGTTCCTCTGTCCGCTGATCTTCGTAATTTATGCATCGTTGGACTTATCTTCTTTGGCATGGCCATGTTCCTGCGCCATGAGATGGCCGGGAATTCCTCATTCCAGCTTGAGGAGATCCGCGCCCGTTTGCTGGGTACGAATCAAGCCGGCGGGCTATGGGGCAGCGGCGCCATCTTTCTGCTGTCGTCAGGGCTTCTGATCGGCCTCGGAATGCCCCGTCTCTGGATCTGCGGCGCGGCCGGAGCAGTGTACGGAGTAGGACTTGGCGCCCCGCTGGCACTTGGCGGCTCCATTATCGGCGCGACCGCGGTCTACCTGCTGGGCCGCTTCCTCCTGGCCGACATGGTACGGCGCCGCTTTGCCGGTCGCCTTGCCATCTGGGGACAACTCCTCCGCCGGAACGGCTTCTGGTGGGTCCTCTATGTGCGCCTCTTTCCGTTTACCAATGCGACGATCAACAGCCTGGTCTGCGGCTGCTGCCGGGTTCCCTTCGGACAATATCTTGCCGGCACCCTCATAGGGTCCATCCCCTTGACCCTGATATTTGCCGCCTTTGGCAGCGGTGGAACCAGTGGCAATTTCTATCAGGTATCCATTGGTTTTGTGCTGTTAGGCTTAGCCCTGCTCTGCCGCCGGCTGATTAAAAGGTTCTTCCCGGCGGCACCACAGACTCTGAATATGCCCACCACCATCAATGGCGATGATTGAAGAATAAACAAGAATTCTTCACAGTAAGAAGCTGTTTTTTTTAACATCGCCCAAACAACTTCTCGTTTCCATTTCCCAAAAAAGCTCTTATGGATCTCATTATCATTTCACTGGCCGCCCTCACGGCCTCAATCCTGACCCTCTTTTCCGGATTTGGTCTCGGCACCCTGCTCATGCCGGTGGTGGCGATCTTTTTTCCGGTTGAAGTGGCCATCGCCATGACCGCCATAGTGCATCTGGCTAACAATCTGTTCAAGGTCGCCCTCCTGGGGAAACACGCAAACCGGGAAATACTTTTCAGCTTCGGCCTGCCCGCAGTTCTCTCGGCCATTGCCGGTGCCCTGGTTCTTGACGCCTTGTCAGGGATGTCCCCGATTCTTGAATATTCTCTTTTGAATCGACAGATGCAGATTTTTCCGGTCAAGCTGAGCATTGGCCTGCTCATCCTGGGATTTGTCTTCCTCGAATTATCATCTAGGTTCTCCGCCCTTGCACTGGACAGAAAGTATCTGCCATTCGGCGGCATCATCAGCGGTTTTTTCGGAGGCCTTTCCGGTCATCAGGGGGCATTCCGAAGCATGTTTCTGCTGAAAGCCGGCCTTGACAAGAATACATTTGTCGCCACCGGCGTCATGCTGGCCGTGATGGTAGACATGTCACGGTTACTTGTGTATGGCTGGGATCTGGCGGGACGGCAGCAGCAGGAGATTAACTGGCTATTGGTAACAGCAGCCTCACTCTCGGCATTTACCGGGGCCTATTTGGGCAAACGATTCCTTCACAAACTCACCATTCAATCCATCCAGACAGTGGTCTCACTGCTGCTGGTCATAATTTCACTGGGACTGATATCAGGGGCTCTGTAACTTCAAAGCCAACCCCGATCTCATTTTTCAAGTGGAGCGGATCATCATCGTTGCCGGATATTCAAAGCTGTCAGCCCAGCTGTCAGTCAACATGCAAAACAACGGCATAGCAGTTAAACATTGCCCATACCCGGTCCCCTTCCTGAAGCAGGTAATATTGGTTGCTTTGGGTGCCGGTGATTGAGCAGAGCTCTGTTCCATTTGCAAGTCGGATGCTATACTCGGTGTTAATCTTCCCCCTTGTGATCCTTTCAATAACGCCTTGAAATCTGTTTTCGGCGCTGCACTTTGGTTCCTCTTCCTGCTTCATTAAAAGAACCCAGGGAGCCTTGATCTCTGCGGTGATGAGTTTCCCCACCTCAATCCCAAGTCTTTCAACACTGCCATGGGTGATTATCGCCTGAACCACCTCACCTCCGATGGTTACCAGTTCTATTCGGGCTTGGATATCGCCTTTGTGAATGACCTGAATCTTGCCAAAGAAGGAATTGCATGCGCTCGTCTTACGTGAAAATTCCTTTTCGATATGAATTTTTGTCGCTCTTCGCAACTCTTCTTCGGAGAAAGCGGCATAGGCGCTGGTGAGGTTTGAGGTGGAATGACCTAAGAGTCTTTGAACCGCTGTCAGGGGCATTTTATTACGGAGGAGCTCCACCGCTCTTGCCTTACGGATCATCTCCGGTCCACCGGAACGACTGGGAAAGCTACAGGATGTGCTTCGCTCATAAAACTTACGCCGCACGAATCCAGGATCAATATTGAATAGCTTACAGCCAGGCTCCTGGAACTGCGGTTCAGCCAGAAGTGATTTGAGTCCCTCGGACAAGGCTTCCGGGATCTGCACCTGACGTGAAATTCCCTTGCCGTCATGCTCATGCATTCGGAAGGTTATGTAATGGTTGTCAGTGTCGATATCCTCTAGAGATTTAAGCTTTAAGACCTCGTTGAGTTTTGCCCCAGTATAGCGGATGAGCAGGAAGATGACAAAAATCCGTTGCCTGGACAGGCGGATGTCTTTACGAGAAGAAGATGTTTCAACCCATTGACGGAAGGACTGTTCAAGTTGATTGAGCTGAGAGGAGTCAAGGGTCTGACATTCCTCGATCATCTCTGAGGTTAACCGATCTGCTGGTATCATAATATAGTGTTTTAAGGGTCTTTCTACTGTCTTTTAAAAGATACGCATCAAGGACAAGGCGTATGTATTCAAATCAGACATATCTCTAACATATTCAGTTCGATACGCAAGAGACAATCAAACATCTTGACAACGGAAGAGAAACATGGCTACACTATCACGATTATAATAATATTCGTGTCAAATAGAGCTATAATTATAATCCAGCCCCGATACACGGGATAAGCGCCTTACAGATTATTTCCTTGGAAAAAAACAAGAACGTAATCTATAACACGCTCAATTCTCTACGAAAGAGGAACCTCATGACAAAGATTGCCGATGATGAACTTTCGAGGACCTCCAAAGGAACTCAAATCGGACACTCTGAAAATGTTGCGCCTCCTCCTCAAGAAAAAACTAACCGGTTCAATAGAGTTGAGCTGTCTGGAGCCTTTGGTGATTTAGGGACATTACTGCCTATTGTGGTAGCCATGATCCTTATCAACAAATTAAGCCCGTCTTCAGTATTCCTGGCATTTGGAGTCTTATACATTGTTGCCGGATATTATTTTCGCCTCCCAATTCCCGTACAACCGCTGAAAGCAGTAAGTGCCATAGCCATCGCTTATCCAGCAATTATTACCGAATCGGTAATAGGCGCTTCGGGTATCATTTTTGGAATCATTCTTCTGGTGCTTTCTTTGACAGGGATGGTCGACCAGATTGCCAAACTTTTTTCTCAGGCAGTCGTAAGAGGTATCCAACTGACATTGGGACTCATATTCCTCAAAAAAGGCATCGAGCTTATTATAAGCAAGGATATCTTCATGTCAGGGATGCAAGGGAACTTTTCAGAATACCCAATCAATCTGATACTCGGCATCGTGGTCTTTGCCGTTGTCCTCCTCCTTCTCGATAACAAACGATTTCCCGCAGCTCTTGTGGCACTCGCGGTTGGCATTGTTTCCGGGATTGCTTTAGATGGGTTGACTGACTACACAATTACCCTCGGACCCACAGACATCAAGCTTATCCATCCCACTGCCGGGGATTTCTGGACTGCCTGCACTTTGTTGATCCTTCCTCAGATGCCTCTCACCATCGGAAACGCATGTGTTGGAACAGCAGAGACCTGTGCCAACCTCTTCAGCGGCAACCAAAATCTCTCCAAGGCTAAAGCTGGAAAATTCGCATTTACCATGGGGATTGTCAACCTACCCCTTGGTTTTTTGGGAGCCATACCGATGTGTCATGGTACCGGTGGCTTGGCAGCCCACTATCGATTTGGGGCCAGGTCTGGGGGTGCTCCGATCATGATTGGTACCTTTTTCGTCATCGTGGCCTTGGTATTGGGAGAACTGGGATTTCAACTGTTGTCCATCATCCCCCAGTCGGTTCTTGGGGTGCTTCTCGTGTTTGCCGGACTAGAGCTCTGCCCATTGCTGAGAAGTCTGAAGACCAATGAGGAATATTTTATTGCTCTGTTGATAGCTGGTATTGCAATGGCCGTTCCAAACATGGGATGGGCCTTCGGAGTGGGCATCGCGACAGATCTTTTTATTAGAAAAATGAAGATTAAGATTTAGACTGGATGGACCGGACATGCATGTCTGACCAGATTCCAACATGCCCGTGATTTTCTTTTTTATCTGGAGCAATTTCCACTGTGTAATAATTATGAGAAAAAATGAAAGATACTTCAACAAATCAAGTTAATTTCGTCTATATTGGCTACTCGTCACTCTTGTTTACCCTTGGCTGACATGGTTCTGTACTGCCTACGAATCCGTAGGTGTCAGACAATATCTGAGAACAAGTACGCTCCTTGATGCATCAAGTTCTTCCCCCCATGCCGATTATACGGTTGTTACAGCGAAGAAAGACATCCTTCTCTGACGACACCATTCAATTGACTCAGGCGGACTTCGAGCTCGCCAACAACGCAATTCCGTTAACCATCAACCGCATCAAACTTTTGGAAACACGATGAATACTGAAAAAGAAATCAAACAGGAAATGAACACATTTATTGACAACTGGGCTGAAACAGCAGAAAGAAATAAAGAAATTTT
>JAFLKM010000101.1 GCA_019163335.1 Desulfobulbaceae bacterium
TAAATGTGGTGCCGCTAAAGAAGATTTTTTTGAGGCTGACTAAAGTCGGATCGTTGGATCTGGTAGCCGGCAATTGTCCACTGTGTCGCAGGATTTGAGACATGGCAGCCCATAACCTGCTGTGAATACTATTTTTCTTTGAACCTACGACACCGTGGCGTTGCATAAAGAACGAACAGGGTGAAATAATAATCTGCCTGTTTTTTGTTCTTAAATTCAGGAGTTTGGTAGAATTGTTTGCATCTAACGAATTGCGTAATAAAAGGTGTCTTCGGGTAGATTGATTTTCAATCAGGTGTTCAGGGGTGTTCTCATCTGGTTGACTGGGATGAAATATCGTGTCGCTGTCAATGTGGAACTGTATTGGGAGGGTAAATGAGCAGCGAAAGTCACGCCCGTGAAAAAATTGATCAGCTTCTAACCCAAGCTGGTTGGTTTGTTCAGGATGTCAAGGACACCAACATCTATGCCGGCAAGGGGGTGGCAATCCGTGAATTTCCTTTAAAGCAAGGGCATGGTTTTGCCGATTATCTTCTCTACGTGGATGGCAGGGCCGCCGGTGTTATCGAAGCCAAAAAGACCGGGACCACCCTGACCGGGGTTGAAACCCAGTCGGACAAATACGCCAAGGGCCTGCCCGATGTGCTGCCTGCCTGGACCAGGCCGCTGCCTTTTTGTTATCAGTCCACCGGTGACGAAACTCGTTTTACCAACAACCTCGATCCAGAACCCCGCTCCCGGCAGGTCTTTGCCTTCCATAAACCGGATTACATCTTCGAGGAAGCAGAGAAGGCCATCAATCAAGCAGCTGAAGTCAGCCCCAAATATATTAGCCAATCGACTACGCTGCGGGGTCGCCTCCGCAATATGCCGGAACTCATCGAAGAGGGCTTCTGGCCCGCCCAGATCCAGGCGGTTCGTAATCTCGAAAAATCTCTGGCCAAGAACTGTCCCCGTTCGCTGATCCAGATGGCCACCGGCAGTGGCAAGACCTTCACCGCCATCAGCATCATTTATCGGCTCATCAAGTTTGCCGGCGCCAAACGCGTTCTCTTCCTGGTCGATCGCGGTAACCTGGGCAAACAGACCTTGAAAGAGTTCCAGCAATACGTCTCGCCCTACAATAATTACAAGTTCAGCGAGGAGTTCATCGTCCAGCGCCTCACCTCCAACACCATCGACACTACGGCCCGGGTCTGCATTTGCACCATTCAGCGGCTGTATTCGATGCTTCGAGGGCAAGAGCTGCCGGAAGAGGCCGAGGACCAATCTCCCCAGGGCATGGACAGCCTGTTCAAGGAAATCCCGGCCTTGGAATACAACCCCAATATTGACATCTCCACCTTTGATTTCATCATCACCGATGAATGCCATCGCTCTATCTATAACCTCTGGCGGCAGGTTCTGGAGTATTTCGACGCCTTTCTTGTTGGCCTCACCGCCACCCCGTCCAAGCAGACCTTCGGTTTCTTTAACCGCAACCTGGTGATGGAATACGATCATGAACGGGCCGTAGCCGATGGCGTCAATGTCAATTACGATGTCTACCGGATCAAGACTAAAATTACCGAACAAGGCTCCAAGGTCGAGTCCGGCTACTATATCGACAAACGTGACCGCGAGACCCGCACCACCCGATGGGAAAAACTGGAAGAGGATTTCGAGTACGATCCGGGCACCCTTGACCGCAACGTGGTGGCTCCCGACCAGATTCGCAAAATCATCCAGACCTTCCGGGATAAGGTGCTGACCGAGATCTTCCCAGGTCGGCAATATGTCCCCAAGACCCTGATCTTTGCCAAGGATGACAGCCATGCCGAGGACATCGTTAAGTGTATCCGCGAGGAGTTCGGCAAGGGCAACGATTTCGCCCAGAAGATCACCTACAGGACCACCGGCAAGAAACCCGAAGAACTCATCGCCGAATTCCGCAACAGCTTCAATCCGCGTATTGCCGTCACCGTCGATATGATCGCCACCGGTACAGATATTAAACCGCTGGAAATCGTCATGTTCATGCGGGCCGTCCGCTCCCGCTCCTTCTTCGAGCAGATGAAAGGCCGGGGTGTGCGGATCATCAACAGCAACGATCTGCAATCGGTCACCCCGGATGCCCGAGTCAAGGACCATTTCATCATTGTCGATTGCGTCGGCGTCTGCGAACTGGACAAGACCGATTCCCGGCCCATGGAGAGAAAGCCCACGGTTAGTTTCGAAAAACTCCTGCAGGCGGTGAGCCTCGGCAATATTGAATCGGATGTGATCTCCTCACTGGCCGCCCGGTTGGCCCGAATTGGTCGTCAGATCAGCAGGGAGGATGATCAAAAGGTCACTGAGCTTTCCGGCGGTAAAACCCTGGAGCAGTTGACCACCGATCTGGTTATTGCCCTCAAGCCCGACAATCGGATTGAAAGGGCCAAGCAGGATACAGGCTGCGCCGATCCCAGCGAAGAGCAGATTACCCAGGCCGGGGTTAAACTGATTGTCGAGGCAACCAAGCCGCTCCATAATCCCCAGCTCCGCAACTTCCTGGTCGAGGTCAAGAAGAAGAACGAGCAGATCATCGACAACATTAGTGAAGATCAGCTGATCTCTGCCGAATTTTCCGTCGAGGCCCTGGAAAAGGTAAAGTCCATGGTCCAATCCTTCGAGCAGTTTGTGTCCGATAACCGCGACGAAATCACCGCCCTGCAGATTCTCTACAGCAGGCCCTACAAAAGCCGCTTGCGCTTTGAGGATATCAAGGAACTGGCCGGGATGATTGAAAAGCCGCCGCACCATTTCCGGGTCGATACTCTCTGGGATGCCTATGCGACTCTGGAAAAGGCCAAGGTCAAGGGTGCCAATGGACCGCATATTTTAACCGATCTGGTTTCCCTGGTCCGTTTTGCCATGCACCAGGAAAATGAGCTGGTACCCTTCCCGGAAAAGATCGAGGTCAACTTCAAGGCCTGGCTGTCCCAACAGGAGTCAGCCGGCAAGAAGTTCAGCGATGAACAGCGCCAATGGCTGGTGATGATCCGCGACCATATCGCCGCCAATCTTGGTATTGAGACGGATGATTTCGATTATGCGCCATTCTCTCAGCAAGGCGGGTTAGGCAAGGTTCACCAACTCTTTGGTGAAGATTTGACTTTGATCATTGAACAATTAAACGATACTTTGGCGGCTTGAAACAGAGGGAAGCATGAAATTCGAAGAATTTAGATCGGGCGAATTAAAGCAACAGTATCAGTACAAGAGTTTTCAACCCGCGCTGATCAACCATGAATGGGCCTGGGAAGATCCTCGTATTAACGTGTTGCTCGAAAATGCCATAAAATCCCTTGGCGAACTGAATGCCTTTACCCTCATTGTTCCCGATGTTGATCTTTTTATTCGGATGCACATTATCAAGGAGGCGAACACCTCCAGCCGGATCGAGGGAACCAAGACGGAAATGGATGAAGCGGTAATGGATGAAGAATCCATTCTTCCCGAGCGGCGTGATGATTGGAGGGAGGTACAGAATTATGTCCGGGCAATGAATACCGCCATTGAAGAATTACATACGTTACCCCTTTCCCTCAGGCTCTTGCGGCAGACCCATGAAATATTGATGAGTGGTGTTCGGGGGGAGCAGAAAACACCGGGGGAATTCCGCCGTAGCCAAAATTGGATCGGTGGTACCTCCCTGGCCGATGCCGCCTTTATTCCGCCGCATCATGAGGATATGACTAATCTGTTATCAGACCTGGAGGCCTTCTGGCATAATGAAGGCGTTCAGGTTCCCCACTTGGTGCGTTGCGCCTTAAGCCATTATCAGTTTGAAACAATCCATCCGTTTCTCGACGGTAATGGCCGTATCGGTCGGCTGCTCATCACCCTCTATCTTGTCAGTCATGGTCTGCTTGCCAAACCATCCCTGTACCTGTCAGCTCATTTTGAAAAACATCGCGGCAGCTATTATGATGCCTTGACCAGAGTGCGAGAGTCCCATGACCTTGGGCATTGGGTGCGTTTTTTTCTGCAAGCCGTTTTTGAAACCGCTGAAAGTGGCAAACGCACTTTCCAAAATATTCTCGTCTTGCGTCAGGAACTGGAACGTGACGTGGTCAAGTTGGGTCGAAGGGCCGAAAACGCCCGCCGTCTGATCATCCTTTTATATGGTAATCCAGCCATAACCGTGAATTTTGTGAGCGAACAACTGGGGCTGAAGTATTACACCGCCAATCAGTTGGTCACCACCCTGGTGGAGATGAATGTTCTGAAGGAGGTTACCGGGTTTCAGCGCAATCGGATTTTTATCTTCCAACGCTATATTGATATTTTCCGAGTCGAAAACATGACAACGTAATTTATATTTTGTTTTTATAGCAATAAAACAAAATATAGGTATTTGTGTGGAGTTTTGTATGGTAAAGCAAAGAGCGCAATCAACCTGGATACTGGCAATCATCTCTTGAAAGGGAAATAGTATTCCAGACGACACATCTCTACATAAACTATATGAAATATTTTCGTGCATTCATCGGCTTACCAATTTACAGTGCAACTGACACACCCGCCATGCCTCTGCCTATTGGGCACGCACACTTTGGCGGTTTTTTTTATGCCTGGAGATCGGGGTTGAATATGATGATTGAAGAATTGAATGAGGCGTTATCGGCGTGAATAAAAAACAAGAGGTCGGAATAAATCCCCTGCCAAATCTGCATTTACCTGAGGGATGGGTTTTAGGAGAAGTCCAAGACCTTGTGAAAATCCGCAACGGATATGCATTTAAAAGCGAAGACTTTAATGTTGAAAATGGCGTACCTGTTATCAGACAAACCAATCTAAGCACTGACCCCGTAAATTTTGATAAGCCGAAATTCTTACCAGAAGATTTTCTTGAAAATCATTTAGGATACAAGATTGAAAAAGGTGACGTCCTAATAGGTTTGTCTGGTTCGATTGGGAGTCTATCAACTTATAGAGAGGATTTCCCTGCGTTACAGAATCAGCGGACAGGGTTACTGATTGAAAATGTTGAAGGCTCAAAAAAGTATGTAGAGTATTTTCTCCTTTCCATCAAACGAGAACTCAACGAAGTTGCGAAAGGGGTTGCTGTTCAAAATATTAGCTCAAAGCAGATCGAAAGATGGCCCATCCCAATCGCACCTCCTGAACAACAAAAACGCATCGTTGCGGAAATCGAAAAACAATTCTCCCGGCTTGATGAAGCCGTTGCCAACCTCAAGCGCGTCAAGGCCAACCTCAAACGCTACAAAGCCGCCGTCCTCAAAGCCGCTGTCGAGGGCCGTCTCGTTGAGACCGAGGCCGAACTTGCCCGCCATCAAGGACGTGACTTTGAAACCGGGGAACAGCTTTTGCAGCGCATCCTCAAAACCCGCCGCGGCCAATGGCAAGGCAAGGGCAAGTACAAGGAACCCGCCGCCCCGGATACGAGCGGTCTGCCCGAATTGCCTGAGGGGTGGGTATGGGCTACAGTCGAACAATTAACATGGCTGGTAACAAGTGGTTCGCGTGGTTGGGGAAAGTTCTACTCTGACGCCGGGGTTCTCTTTATCCGAGCTCAAGATATCAAGACAGACGAGCTAAATCTCGCTACCGTGGTGCGTGTAGACGTTCTCGCAGACGCCGAGGGTACGAGAAGCAGTGTCGGGGTGAACGACATACTTATTACAATCACTGGTGCGAATGTTACCAAGGCAGCCATAGTGACCTCCTTGTCAGAGCAGGCGTTTGTGAGTCAACATGTTGCATTGTTGAAACTCAACGCCCCCGAAACAGCATCGTTCATTTACAAGTGGATTGTTTCAACATCTAATGGACGAAAAATTCTTGAGGCGTTGGCATATGGTGCAGGGAAACCAGGACTTAGCTTAGGGCAGCTTCGTTCTTTAGCTGTACCGCTACCGACGCTTGCAGAGCAACACCGCATCGTCACCGAAGTCGACCGCCGCCTCTCCCTCGTCCGCGAGGTTGAGGCCCAGGTCGAGACCAATCTCAAACGGGCCGAGAGCCTCCGTCAATCCATCCTCCAGCAGGCCTTTACCGGTCGGCTGGTTCCGTCGGAGCCCATCGGCGAACTTGTCTGCCGGTTGCTGGATGGTGGACAAAAAGGAGGCAAGAAGAAAACAACCAGCAAGGAGTCTGTTTCCCCATGAAAATAGACCGAAACGCGCCCTGTCCATGCGGCAGTGGCAAGAAATACAAAAAGTGCTGTCTCGACAAGATGGCCGGTGCAACCGGTTCCGAGTCGATGCAGGATATTCTGGCGGAAGTCGAAAAACAGATGAAGAGTGGCAAGATTTCCTCCCTTGAAGAGGCCCAGGCCGTTCTTGATGCCTTCATGCGGGAAAAAAATGCAGCGCCCCTTGCTGAGTTTCATGGCCTGTCTCCAGAGCAGATGACCCGATTCCTGAACTTTCCTTTTGACTCTCCGTCCTTTGTTCAGTTTGGAGAAGATGGCGCCTCTGCGTTGGCAGCCCCGGTTCTTATCCTGTTTTCCTTGCTTGCTGAAGCCATCGGTGATAAGGGCTTAACGCCGACGGCGACGGGCAACCTGCCCCAGCGTTTTTGCCGGGAGGCTGCCCTTGCTCTCTGGGGTGAAGAAAAATATGCGAAAAATACCCGGTTTGGCAGCATCCGCTCGGAGATGGATTTTTTTGATATGCATTGCCTGCGATTGGTAGCAGGGCTGGCCGGGCTTGTCCGAAAATACAAGGGGAAGTTCATTCTCACCGCACAATGCAAGAAGAAAATAGCCGCTCATGGGGTGGGGGCCGTGTATCCCGATCTCTTCAGGGCCTATGCGCAAAAATTCAACTGGGGGTATCGTGACAGGTATCAGGAGATCCCGTTTTTCCAGCAGGCCTTTTTGTTTACTCTCTTTCTCTTGCAGAAATACGGTGACATATCCAGGCCGCAGTCATTTTACGAAGACATCTTTTTACAGGCCTTTCCCGATCTGATTCGTGATGTCCAGGAAACTTCGTATCAAACGGTTGAGGAAACCATTCGCAACGCTTATTTTTATCGGACCCTGGAGAATTTTGCCGGATTTTTCGGCCTGGCGGAGCTGGTGAAAACAACCGGGAAGGATTTTCCCGAGCGGTATGAAGTGAAGAAATTGCCCCTTCTCGACCAGTTTGTCTCCTTTACCATATAACTTCCTTTTCCTCTTTGAGTTTGAAAATGAGCGCCAAGAAAATAGTAAACCCAGAGATCCTTTATCCCGGTGGGAATAATTAACAATGACGTCAGCAAATATCGTTCAAAAGCTTTGGAATTATTGCAACGTCCTGCGCGACGACGGCATGAGTTATGGAGATTACGTCGAGCAGTTGACCTATCTCCTATTTCTCAAGATGTCGGACGAGCGGACCAAGTCCCCGTATAACAAGCCAAGTGCGATGCCGGCAGGATTTGACTGGCCCAGCCTGATCAAGAAAGATGGCGATGAGCTTTTTGATCATTACCGGCATCTCCTGGATCAATTGGGTAAGGAAAAAGGCCTGCTCGGCCTGATCTTCAATAAATCCCAGAACAAGTTTCAGGACCCGGCAAAACTGCGCCGCCTGCTGGTCGATCTGATCGGCAAGGAAAACTGGTCGATGATGAGCGCCGATGTCAAGGGCGATGCCTACGAGGGCTTGTTGGAAAAGAACGCCCAAGATACCAAGTCCGGAGCCGGTCAGTACTTCACCCCGAGGCCACTGATTCGCGCCATGATCGATGTAATCCGACCGAAACCGGGCGAGAAAATCTGTGATCCTGCCTGTGGCACCGGCGGTTTTTTGCTGGCAGCCCATGACAATATCATCGCGGGCAATCCTAATATGACAAAGGAGGAGAAGCACGCCCTCAAGGACGTCACCTTTTCCGGCTGGGAGCTGGTCCAAAGCACGGCCCGCCTTTGTGCCATGAACCTGATGCTGCATGGCATCGGCAATAACGACGGCAAACTGCCGTTGACAGTGAGCGATGCCTTGGCTGCCGATCCAGGCGACCGTTTCGATATTGTCCTGACCAATCCCCCTTTCGGCAAAAAGAGCAGCACCACCATTGTCGGCGAAGACGGCAAGGCCTCCAAGGAGACGGATATTGTCGAACGGGAAGACTTCTGGGCCACCACCTCCAACAAACAGCTTAACTTCCTTCAGCACGTAAAAACCCTGCTCAAACAGCATGGCCGTTGCGGGATCGTGGTGCCGGATAACGTGCTGTTTGAAGGCGGGGCCGGTGAGACCGTGCGCCGTAAGCTCTTGCATGATTGCGACGTCCACACCTTGCTGCGTCTGCCGACCGGCTTGTTTTATGCCCAGGGGGTCAAGGCCAACGTCCTTTTCTTCGACAAAAAACCGGCCTCGGAAACCCCCTGGACCAAGAAGCTCTGGATCTACGATCTCCGCACCAACATCCACTTCACCCTCAAGACCAATCCTTTAAAACGGGCCGACCTGGATGAGTTTGTCGAATGTTACAACCCGGCTAACCGTCAGGATCGCAACCCCACCTGGTCTGAGGCCAATCAGGCTGGACGCTGGCGGGTCTATGACTATGACGAAATCATCAACCGAGATAAAGCCAGCCTCGATATCTTCTGGCTCAAGGACGAATCATTAGAGGATTCCGACAACCTGCCCGAACCCGGCATTATTGCCGCCGAAATCATCGAAGACCTCCGGGCCGCTCTGGAGCAATTTCAAGAAATAGCTGATGATTTAGGAGTAGCAGAATGAATGGTAAGTCTCAGGAATAGCTAAGATTGTTGGAGTTTTATGGGGAAATCGGGTCTGATTTA
Source organism: Desulfobulbaceae bacterium (assembly GCA_019163335.1). GTDB lineage: Bacteria > Desulfobacterota > Desulfobulbia > Desulfobulbales > Desulfocapsaceae > UBA2270. Next base: position 8,792 of record JAFLKM010000101.1, read on the forward strand.
TTTTCGATGACTTTCCTGAAAAGTACAGAGGTGTAAGGCAAAAAAACAATGAGTGATATCAAACTGTTTAGAATTCAAAAAGACGAAGTTCTTGAGATTGAGGGGCGTTCCGCCTCGGTGGAAAAGTCACTTCAGACCCAGATGGAAGCTCATCTTGAGATTTTTCTTGGCGTCCGTTGTCTGGCCACTGAATATTCAACCGGCAAAACCCATGGCGGCCGAATTGATACCCTTGGAGTTGATGAGAACGGCTGCTCGGTCTGATTCAGGGGCCCAGTCAGGGGCCCAGTCGGGGGCCCAGTCAAGAGCAGTTTTGCTGGCTTTGTCGGATACTCCTTTGTCTGCTGCCGAACTAATGCATCTGCTCGGGCTGGAGACCAAGACAGGAGCCTTCAAACGGAAAGTCAAAGAACTGTTGCAGCAGGCGCTGATTGAATACACTCTCCCTGACAAACCCACCAGCCGTCTGCAAAAGTACCGTCTGTCCGAAGATGGGAAAGCGTATCTCGCCTCTACGGGAGACATCCATTTATAAAGGAACTGCGGGGCTGCTTGAGGAACATTTTGCCGAGTCATTAAGTCCTTGACTTCCCTGAATTTATCTTCGTGATCTATACTGACACAAGCAAGGTGGAAAAAGAAACATGAAGCCGGAGCATAATCATACAAAGGTGTTGTCCAATGTCTGAGATACAAGATCGAGTGCAGTTAAGCCCTTCCTGGAAGAGCCGGATCGGCGGGGAATTCGACCAGGGGTATATGCAAAACCTCCGACAGTTCCTGCTTCAGGAGAAGCAGGCCGGGAAGATCATTTACCCGGAAGGAGTAAATATTTTTAATGCCATGAACCTGCTTCCTTTTGAGGACGTGAAGGTCGTGATCATTGGCCAGGACCCGTATCATGGACCGGGGCAGTCCCACGGCCTGTGTTTTTCAGTCATGCCGGGGGTGGAGATTCCTCCATCCCTTAAAAACATTTTCAAAGAAATCCAGACAGATCTCGGGATTGCACCGGCCAACCATGGGTATCTTAACAGCTGGGCAAAGCAGGGTGTGCTGCTGCTCAACAGTGTGCTGACAGTTGAGATGAACAGGGCGGGTTCCCACCAGGGAAAAGGGTGGGAACGTTTCACCGATGCCATTATCCAAAGGCTGAACAGCGAACATTCCGGGCTGGTGTTTTTCTTGTGGGGCAGTTATGCCCAAAAAAAAGGAACGATTATTGATCCAAAGCGTCACCTGGTGCTCCAGTCGGTGCACCCGTCCCCCTTATCCGCCCATCGTGGTTTCTTTGGGAATAATCATTTTTCCAAAGCAAATTCATATCTCCAGGAACAGTCAAAATCACCAATTAACTGGGAGCTTCCTTTACTGAAAGAAGGGAACAATGTGATGGAGAAAGGAGTCATAGGCGGCTCCTCCGTTGGGTGTTGAGCTGCGATCAGCGCAACGCAATGCTACGCATTTTCTTTACCTTAAGACGTAGAGCACGATAGCGCAGTTTGTGTCACGGAACATAATTGCCCGCCTGGTGAAAAATTCCCTGAAGTTATCTCTTCTCAACTGCAATGTTAAACTCGCAAAATCGGCAAGTATACCGGCGACCGGGGATTGTGTGAAATACTGTAACAAAATAGCCTGTTATGATCTTTCTATTCCTTGCTAGACACCTCGGATATTCACTGGTATGTTAGAATTAGTAGGTATCGTTACATAGCAAGAGCCTCCGAGATGAACTACTTTTTCCAGGAAAGAAGGGCTATGGCGGGGATTGCAGTAACCAATCGGCTGGAAAAATTAAGGCTTGATTCCATGAGAGGGATTCACCATGACCACTAAGGATAAACACCTCGAACCTGGTGCCACCTCGACGAACATGCCCCACTCAAAAACGGCTCTGCGCCAAAAGGCCGAAGAGCTCTTTCGTGAAAAAATAGCCCAAACAAAGGAAGCCACGGAGCTTCTGTCCCTCGAAGAAACCCGGTTGATGCTCCATGAGTTGCAAGTGCATCAATACGAGCTCGAACTGCAGAACGAGGAGCTGCTTCGAATGCAACAGGAACTGGAGGAGTCGAGATCTCGATATTTTGACCTCTACAACTTGGCGCCAGCCGGCTATTGCACCCTTTCTGAACAAGAAGTGGTAGTGGAGGCCAACCTCACAGTCACCAACCTGCTGGGATTAGAACCGAGTGCGCTGATCGGGCGGTCGATCACAAGCTTTATTATCCCCGAAGATCAGGACAGCTATTACCTGCACCGCAAGCAACTGTGCTCGACAACAGAATTTCAGGTGTGCGAGTTGCGAATGTTGCGAGGCAATCAGATCCCGTTCTGGGCAAGGCTGGAATCTACTCTCGTGTTGAAAGATGACAACACCCCTGAGTGTCGCATTGTGCTGAGTGACATCAATGATCAAAAGCTTGCTGAACAAACTTTTGAGAAGGAATTGGCACGTAGACGCATAATGTTTGAACAGTCACCTGATGGCATCCTGATTATTGATCCGGAGACAAAGCGATTTCTCGAGTTCAACACAGTAGCCCACCAACAACTGGGATATACCCGTGAAGAGTTTGCACAACTCCGTATAGGTGATGTGGAAGCCACAGAAACGGTCGAAGAAACAGCTGCACGTATTGCAACTGTAATTCGTGATGGGAGGGCCGATTTTGAGACATTACATCGGACCCGGAATGGCGAAATCAGGAATGTCCATGTCACGGCGCAGATTATAGATATCCAGGGGTATCCAGGCTACCATTGTGTCTGGCGTGATATCACCGAGCGAAAACGTGCCGAAAGTGCCTCACGAGAGAGCGAGGCCCGTATGCGCGCCATTACCGACTCTGTGAAGGAAGCCATTGTCATAATAGATCAGAAAGGCCTGGTCTCCTATTGGAATCCTGCTGCTGGCCAGCTGTTCGGATATACAAGCGATGAAGTGACTGGTAAAAATCTGCACACCCTCATTACTCCCCAACGATACCAAAAGGCATTAGATGCAGCCTTCACTCAATATCAGCTGACAGGTCAAGGCAAAGCCCTTGACGCAACGCTCGAACTCCAGGCCCGTCATAAAAATGGCGATGAAATTTCCGTTGAGCTCTCCCTTACAGCACTCCCTGGGCAGAATGGTTGGGATACAATAGGTATCATTCGAGACATCACCGAACGCAAAAAGTCGGAGGAGGCGTTGCGGGAAAGTGAAGAACGCTACCGGGCACTCCATGACGCCTCCTTTGGTGGCATTGTTATCCATGATCAAGGAATAATTTTAGACTGTAACCGGGGCCTTTCAGACCTGACCGGCTACTCCCGTGAAGAGCTTATCGGCATGGATGGGCTCAGGCTCATTGCACCTGATTGGCGGGACCTGGTGCGGCAGCATATTCAACAGCGGTTTGAGCAAGCCTACGATGTTGAAGGGCTCCGCAAAGATGGCACAATATATCCCCTTTACATTCGAGGCACGACCATTCCCTATAAAGGGCAGACTGTCCGGGTGACTGAGTTCCGTGACATTACCGAACGCAAAAATGCCGAGCAAGCATTACGCCAAAGCGAGGCTGCCGTCCGGAAAAAATTGCAGATCATCCTCGAACCGGAGGGAGATATCGGCACCCTGGAGCTTGCCGATATTATTGACGCCCCGGCACTGCAAACTATGATGGAACATTTTCACCGGCTCACGAAGCTCGTGTTCGCTATTGTTGATAACCGTGGACAGGTATTGGTCAGTGCCGGTTGGCAGGACATCTGCACCAAATTCCATCGGGTGCATCCCGACACGTTGAAGAATTGCAAAGAAAGCGACACGATACTGGTCAAGGACGTTCCGGCAGGGACGTGCATGGCGTATCACTGTAACAACAATCTATGGGATATCGCCACTCCCATCGTTATCGGCGACAGGCATCTGGGGAATGTGTTCCTTGGTCAGTTTTTCTACGATAACGAGGAGATTGATTACGAGCTGTTCAGGAACCAGGCCAAAAAGTATGGCTTTAACGAAAAGGACTACCTTGCAGCCCTTGATCGGGCTCCGCGCTGGAGTCATGAAACGGTCGAGGCAACCATGTCCTTTTACGGAAACCTCTCGAAGATGATCTCATCCCTGAGCTACAGTTCAATCAAGCTCGCCCGCACACTTTCCCAAAAAGATTCGGCATTGCATCAACTGGATGAAAGCAAAACATTCCAAGCCTCACTGCTTGAAACCATGCCGATTCCGGTTTTCTACAAGGATAGTGCCGGGCTGTACCTTGGGTGCAATAAGGCTTTTGAAGACTTTTACGGGAAAACTAAGGAGTACTTGATCGGTAAAGGCGTTTTTGATATTTATCCTCTCGAGCTTGCCAAAATCTTTCATGCCAAGGACGCTGAGCTGTTTGAAAAACAAGGATTACAGGTGTATGAATCGACGTTTCAGGACTCACAGGGTATCCATCATAATGTCATCTTCCATAAGGCTTCGCTTATTAACTCACAAGGGGTGAACATTGGACTTATCGGAGCAATCATCGACATCACCGAGCGCAAGCGAGCCGAGGAAGAAAATGCCAAACTCCAATCCCAACTGCAGCAGGCCCAGAAATTGGAATCAGTGGCTCTTCTGGCAGGGGGCGTGGCACATGACTTTAACAACATGCTCGGCGTGATACTTGGACATGCAGAAATGGCAATGCACAAGATACCTCGTGATCAGCCGCTTTTAGCCGATCTGAAAAGAATTTATAATGCCGCCGAGCGCTCTGCCGAAATAACCCGGCAACTGCTGACTTTTGCCCGCAAGCAAAATGTCGTCCCAAAAGTGCTTGACCTGAATACAACCACGGAAGGGATGCTGAAGATGCTCCGGCGGCTTATAGGAGAGAACATCAAGCTCTCCTGGATGCCCGGCTCCAACCTGTGGCCGGTGAAGGTTGACCCATCACAAATCGACCAGATTCTGGCTAACCTCTGCGTCAACGCTCGGGACGCTATAGCAGGTGTGGGTCAAATCACCGTTGAAACGAAAAACAAGACCTTCGATAAAGAATATTGCCAAGTTCATGCTGGTTTTATGCCTGGGGAATATGTGCGGATTACCGTGAGCGACAACGGTTGTGGCATGGATAAACAGACGCTGGCCCACATATTTGAGCCGTTCTTTACCACCAAGGGCATCGGTGCAGGAACCGGCCTTGGCCTGGCCACAGTGTATGGTGCTGTTAAACAGAACAATGGCTTCATGAATGTTTACAGCGAACCGGGACAAGGAACGACCTTTACGGTCTACCTGCCTAAGTACTTTGGCGAAATCGGACAGTTACGAGCTGAAGACACGACGAAACCGGCAGTGCGTGGCCATGAAACTATCCTGCTCGTGGAGGATGAACCGACGATTTTGGAAATGACCAAAATTATGCTCCGACAACTCGGATATACCGTGCTGACAGCAAGTACCCCAGGTGAAGCCATCGGCGTGGCCAGTGAGAGTGGCGGCGAAATCCACTTACTTTTGACCGATGTGATCATGCCCGAGATGAACGGCCGCAACTTATCCGAACATTTATTAGCAAGCCAACCAGAGATGGCATGCCTGTTCATGTCCGGGTACACGGCCGATATCATCGCCCACCAAGGTGTTCTGGATGAAGGGGTGAATTTCATCCAGAAACCATTCTCTCTAAAAGAACTAGCTTCTAAAGTCCGTGCGGCAATCGACAGTAAAAAAGAATAACAGTCCTGACTGTCGAAGTAAGAGGGGTTGAAATCATTGTCGCCGCTCGCCTGCCTTCCCGGGGGCAACTGGAATGCTTTTTGGATAATGTCCAATATTCCCCCATTCTCATTGCTCCTTTGTTACCGTCTTCTTTGATACTTTATCAGAAAGGGGACAAGGCTTGAGTTTATAGTCTCTGTCGCTCTCTTGCAATTCTCCGTAAATTCCCGCATCATATAATAAGTTCCAAGCTTCGCAGGCAGAGATGACGATGCCTGAACGTTGTTTTTGAGATCTCGAAATGGGGAGGCAGAATTCCAGGGACTATTTCAGCGCATTCTGGAATTTCCCTCCCCCTTGGCGGGGAGGGTCAGGGGGGAATTACGAATGGAAAGCTCCCCTTGCAGCTTCACCCACCCCCCAATCCCTCCCGTCAAGGGAGGGGAGTTTTCTTTCCCGAACGAGCCGGATACGTAACGCTTGATTGAGAGTTCGAATTAATTGCAGAATATGACAAAGGAGAGAGAAATGGCCAAGTTCAATCAGTATTCCAAAGTTGTTCAATTTTTCATCCTCTGCGGCTGTGTCTGGGGAATGTTCCCAGCCGGTGTGGTTCGTGCGGATGACGCCCGCCTTACCGTTGAGAAAGCGGTGTGGACGAATGGTGTCGAGGCAAGGAGTCATGGGGTGGTCTACAGCAATACCGCCCCTGTTGCGCCCCTGTATTTATGGATGAAGGTGACAGGCTCGGAGTGGGCATTGCAGCGGTTGCAGGAGGCGGGGAAACTGCCCATCTATCACCAGTGGTTTCGCTACTCGGTTATCGGTGCTTCCTCTGAAGGTGTCACCGAGATGATAGACAACATCATGATTCCGGCCGGCAGCCAGAGTTTGGTTGGAGCCCTGGAGACGGAAATCAGCCGTCGCGGCTTTTTTGACTGGACGACATGGAGCATGAAGGAAAATATCCGCCGGGGAAAATGGGTGGTGAAAGTCGTCTATGCCGATGGCAGCGCCGTTCTGTGTGAAGGGGAGAAGGCCTGTCAATATGAAATCCTGGTCAGGTAAAATTGAGTGAGAATATAACCATGGAAGAAAAGATCATCCCAAAGAGCCTCCCACCTCGCTGGGACATGGCCGAATCCATCCGCAACGCCCGGCTTCTCCTCTCGTATGCCTCTGAAACGGGGATTGTTTTGCCGCCGGAAATTATCAAAAGCATTGTCGAAATAACCCATTGTCAGGAAAGCCAAATCTCTTCCGCTGAACTGGTGGAAATGGAGACGAGGTTTCTGCAGGCAACGGAGGCCCTGGCCAAAGCGGTCAGTCCGGTGACGGTGGCCAGTCTGCGTGCCAGTTATGAAAAGCGGGACGACACTTCCCTGATAGGACGCTTCCGGCGGTTAATCTGGCGTTCTTCGCCGAAGATTTCCCTTGCCGCCCTGTCGGTCCGACGGTTTCGACTCTGGGCGCTCTGCACCCTGATTCTCTTGCTTTTTGTGCAGATTTACTGGGTGATAGGATTCCTGCTCACCGCAGATGTTGCAAAAACCCTGGCGCAGGATGAGGCCGACAAAGTTAAAAAAGAACTGTTGCTCCTTGAACAGAAACAATTGAACAATCGGCTCGATGAGCTAAGGAACGCCGGTAGGGGCGTTGCCTCTAACCAGAATGCCATGAAGAGGGACGTGAAAATTCTCGAGGGTGAAATGGTCAAGAAGCTCGAGGAGATCAGCGCCATTGATGCGCGCCGGGAAAATTCCATCTCGACGACCGACGTGGATCTTCTTATTCTCAACGATTGGAACAGATACTGGCGCTGGCCGGTGGAGTTTTTTGGCAGTTTTGTCCGCGAATCGTCTGAGCGGAGTCTTAAAAATGGTGAAAATGCAGGGATCGATCCTTACCAGGAACTGCTCAAGTCCCTGAAGACCGCAAAGTTTGTCCTCCATGCCCTGCAGATTTATCTGCTGCCGATTCTTTACGGACTGCTGGGTGCCACCACATATGTTCTGCGCACCCTTGCCCGCAAGATCAGAGACCTGACCTACACTCCGGAGACGGATATCGGCTTTCGGCTGCGCATGAACCTTGGCGCCCTGTCCGGCCTGGCCATCGTCTGGTTTATCAAGGACGGCGGAAATGTTCAGCTGCCGTTGGCCTCGTTGTCCCAGTTTGCCATCGCCTTTCTTGCAGGCTACAGCGTTGAGCTGCTTTTTACCGCCATGGATCGCTTTGTCACCGTCTTCTCCGACAACGCCAAGAAGGAAAAATAACCGACAAGGTTCACTCCGTTTAAAGTCCCTCGCTGCCGGAACGTATAGCATCTTCAAGAGGTTCATTCGCGACAATCTCGTCCGGGAACGACAGCCTGGTTTTCTCGCAAAGTGGAATAGCAACCGTCTTCTTTGCGAATCTTCATCGTAAATTCCGACGTTGGCCATGCAGGAGGGGAAAAGGGTTATTATTCTGTGGCGATATGGTAGATAGGGGGGGTCCATTGACATTTCAATTGCCCCCGAGGGTGCAGGGCGGCAATGTCACTGACCCTGATGAACGGGAGAAGTGTCTTATCAGGAAAATTTCTTTAATAAAAACAAGAAATTTTCCTGTAAGTCATTAAAAAGCATCCCTGATCGCCTCTCCCAGTTGTTGCAACTCGGCGATCTTCTCCGGGTCGTCGGCAAAATCGTTGATGCCCACACTTTCCGGGGTGGCATCTTGGCCATGGAGCATCTTGAGGCCGGACATCTGGCACTGGCCATCTTGACCGCAGCGGATACAGGGGACATTGCCCGGTAATTTTACTCCGCCGATAAACCTCATCCCTTCTTCCAGCATGAAATGCCTGACGGCATCGATGCCGATGTCGGCGGCAGGCGGCATCCCTTGATGTCCGAGGGGAATGGCGCTGGTAATAATGGCTGCGCCGGGTTTACCGGACATCAAACCATGGCGGTGTCGCAGGGGGTACAGTCGTTCCATATAGGCCTTGGTGCGGCTGTCCAGTGAGGAATAGGGCGTGAAACCGGCGATGACCAGGGCGTTGGCCTTGTAACTCTTTTCCGCGAGCATGACCCCGTCATCTTTTTTGATACACCTGTTGGTCTTGATACAATTCAGGCAGGCATCACACGGGCCAATCGTATAGTCACTTAGTTTGATGAATTCACTTTTCATCCCGGTGGCCTCAAGGACAATTTTTAAGGCCCGATCGGTATTGCTGTTTTGAATGGGCGAACCGGAAATGCCAAGTATTTTCATAATAATCTCCAGGCAGGGGATAGGATTTTTGGTAAAATAGTCTTCATGGATATGTCGTGATGGCCATGAAATAAACAGCAGGCAGGAGTCGGGTAAAATGGAAAACAGTCAGGATAGATACCACATTGAGATGCGTTCATACAAGATCATGGGGAGGGTCTGGATGGGAATTTGTGCCGCTGGATTAATCTTTGCGCTTTTTTCCCAACTGTACCTGCTATCTGCCGGATGTGTTATTTCTGCAGCCTTTGGGGCGTATATGGTTCTGGGTTCCGGCAGCTTTGACCTCGACCATGAAGGCATCGTCCATACTTCTTCGTTTGGCACCTGGAAAATACGCTGGGACGAAATATCGCAGGTTGAGGTGGGAGCTGGAGAGGGCACAATGGTGCTCCATGGGAACAATAAACGTTTTATCCTCTCATCTCCCGGCGGGTGGGATGAATCCATAAAAGATGAAGCGTTTGCCTTTGTCAGCAAACAGCTTGAGACGCGTGAAATCCCGCATCGGTCAAGCGGGATGGCCGTTTACAAGATAATGAAAAATACCCGGGTTGCAAAGGGGGGATCAGGCAGATAAGAACCGGGAGTGCAGGAAGGGGGTTGGCATTCCAACGCGCATCCTTTGCCATCCCTGTCAGCCGGGATTCGGCTGCGTCCCATTCTCCTCTTCTTCCAGTTCGATATTATACTCCTGAAGATTCATGGCAAAGGTCTGCAGGGTGAGTTCCACCCGGCCATTGATTGAATCGGCGGGATAGCTTCCTTCCTCGTCCCGCTGACCGGCTGGCATTCCGGTGAGCAGTTCCACTGCCTCGTCCACGTTGTCCACCGCCGTTACACTGAATTTTCCCTGTTCCATAGCTGCGACCACCTCTTTTTTCAACATCAGATGGCGGACATTGCTGGCCGGGATGATGACACCCTGCTCGCCCCTTAATCCCCGGATCGCGCAGAGGTCGAAAAAGCCTTCGATCTTCTCGTTGACGCCGCCAATGGCCTGCACTTCTCCCTGTTGACTCACCGATCCGGTGATGGCCAGTGTTTGCCTGATCGGGGCATCGGCCAGAGAGGAAAGCAGGGCGCAGAGCTCGGCACAGGAGGCGCTGTCACCTTCAACGCCGCCATAGGATTGCTCGAAAACCAGGCTGGCATCAAGGCTGAGAGGAGTGGTGCGGGCATATCGGCTACTCAAAAAAGAGGAGAGGATCAGCACCCCCTTGGAATGGATAGGGCCGCCCAGCTCAACCTCCCGTTCAATATCGACAATTTTGCCCTTGCCGGGACGGGTCAGGGCGGTGATCCGGGTCGGGCAGCCAAAGGAGTCACGGCCCAGCATGAGGAAGGAGAGCCCATTGATCTGGCCGACCCTGGTGCCATCTGTGTCTATGTGGCGAATGTTATTTTCCATGGCCTCAAAGAGCCGATCCCTGATCCTGCCTCCTCGCCGTTGACCGGCGGCAAGGGCGTTTTCAATGTCGGTGTCGACGATGACAGTCTTGTTCTCCTTTTTGGCCAGATAGTCAGCCTCCTGTATCAGGTCGGCGAACTCACGGATTCGCAGCGACAGTTTTTCCTGGTCACCGGCCTCACGGGCTGCCTGCTCGATGAGACGGGCCACTGCCGTGCGGTGCAGGGGGAGCAGATTCTTGTCTTTGGCCAGTTTGGCAATGAGGGTGGCGTAGAGGCCCTGGTTTTCCTCGCTGCGCTTCATGTCGGTCTCAAAATCGGCCTGTACCTTGAAGAGTGAGATGAATTCCGGGTCATAGGCGTGCAGCAGATAGTAGATCATGGGGTCGCCGATAAGCACCACCTTGATGTTGAGATCAACGGGTTCGGGTTCGAGGGAGACTGTGGATATCAGGCCCAGCAGCCGCTCCAGCGGCTCAATATGAATCTTGCGGGACCGCAGGGTCCGTTTCAGGCCCTCATAGGCAAAGGGCTGCATGAGCAGTTTCCTCGCATCCAGAATGAGATAGCCGTTGTTGGCCTGGTGCAGACGGCCCGGTTTGATCAGGGTAAAGTTGGTGGAAAGCATGCCCATTCTGGCCTGATGTTCAATGCGGCCATGGAGGTTCTGGTAGGTGGGCAGATCTTCATAGATCACGGGGGCGCCGTGATTGTTTTCATGGTTGACCAGAACGTTGACCTCGTACTGATCAAAGGACGGCATGCTTCCCCCGCCGATGGCAAGCATCAGCGCATGCTGGCCGGTCTGCTCCTCGACGAGAAAATCGTCCACTCCTTCGCTGAGAACCTCTTTGACATCCTCAAAATAATGAATGATTTTCTCATGTCCCTGGTATTTCATCTTTAAGGTTTCAATGAGCGGGGAGACCGTCAGTCTGGCGGTCTCCCTCTTCAGTTTCCGGTTCTGTTCCTCGCCTTCCTTTTTCCACAGACTGACCTGATGGCCAGCCTCCTGCAGCATGACCTGGAGATTCTCAATGTTCCGTTCGATTCGTTCCTTTTCCTTTTCCGGCAGATTGTGGAAGTCTTCGACATTGAGAGGTTCGCCCTTGTCGTCCGTGGGAGAGAAGCGAAATCCCTGGTCTCCGCGTAAGAGGGCAATATTCTGTTCCTTGCCCAGCTTCTCGACCTCATGATAGAGGGCCTCGATTTTCTGGGAAAGGAGGTCCGCAATGGCCTTGCGCCGCGCCCGGTATTCATCCCCTTCAAAAATAGCCGGGATGATGGTCTTCAAAGTATTGATGAGTTCGATCATTTCAACCTTGAAGATGAAGCCCTGGCCGGGCGGAAGCTCCAGGGCCATGGGTTTGTGCGGATGGCGGAAATTATTAACATAGCACCAGGCGCCGGGTGTGGCCTCCGTGGCGGCCTTGTCATGGATGAATGATTCAACTACACTGTGGCGACCGGAACCCTCCGGGCCAATGACAAAAAGGTTGAAACCCTGTTGCTGCATGCCGATACCAAAATCAACGGCTTCCAGAGCACGATCCTGCCCGATGAAGCGAGAAAGCTCCTCCACTTCGCTGGTGGTATCAAAGGAGAAAATTTCCGGGTCGCAGCGACGATAGGCTTCATCCGGGCTGATCTTATGAATGGTCATCGGTCCTCCTGAGTAGTTGAGAGGAAGGTGTGGGGAGCGGTTGATGCGATTGAAGGCAGGGAAAAAAATTAAGCAGCAGCGAATACAAAAGTAGTTTTAAGATTTATTGAAAAAACATCGTCCGGCAGTTTTTCTGTGCTTGTCATTGGCGTTTGAACAGGTTGGAGAATAAAGAAAGAATGGCCAAAATCAACTAACCCCGATAAACGGGATAA
>JAFLKM010000080.1 GCA_019163335.1 Desulfobulbaceae bacterium
CGGGTCGAATCTGCCGAACAATCGCAAGCCGGGGCTTTGGCTCTTCATATCTGGCCAGCCGTTCCTGAAGGAGAGCAATAAGTCTCTCTTTGCTAGCTATCACTTCTCTCTTTGACTCGATGCTACTTTCTAGGTATTCAATCCTCATTTCCATCGATTTCGTGTTCATTTTTCCCCTCACTTTTTGATATTAACAACCTTCTTCTCAACCGGTGTTTTCATTAACTGGACTGCCTTTTCCATGGCTTCGCGTACAGGGTCAAGGGTCATTCTTGCATAGACCGCCGTGCTTGCCGGGTTCTTATGTCCCAGGGTCTTACCGACGATGGCCGTTGACGCGCCGCTGATCGTCTGATAACTGCCCATAGTTCTACGCAGATCATGCAGGCGGACATCTTCAAGACCAGCGGTCTTTTTTATCCTGTCCCATCCTTTTCGGGGTTCTGCCAGGTGCCCGGTCTTCCCATAACTCGGAAAGACAAAGACACTGGAAGCGGTCAACCGCCGCTTGGTCAAAATCTCAAGGACTTCACCAACCAGAGGAACAAGCATGATGCTCTTATTTTTCGAGTCCTCGCCAGCAATGCGCCACTGTTCCCGGCTAAAATCAACATCCTTCCATTGCATAGCCAGCACATTGGCGCGCCTTGCACCAGAGAAGATACTCAACAGCAAGTAGTCGGCAATATCCGGATTCCCGGTTGCGCGTTCATGCTCGATGGCCAGGAAGAATCTTTCAAGCTCTTCTGGTTGTAAGAATCGGTCGCGGGAATATTCCTTGAACATCTTGACGCCACGGCATGGATTGGGAAGGTCGGGCATCATGACGTTATAAACGGATCGCAACAATGCCAGGCGCCTATTTGCTGAAGCTGGTTTCATGGTCTTGGTCAGGCCGTTGTGCCAGGATCGTACAGCTTCAGGCGCCAGCTCGTTGACGCGCCGGGTGCCGAATGTTGGCTTGAGGTGCAGGCGGACTATTGCCTGGTCATCTTTGGCGGATCGCTTGTGTGGAATTGAGTGTTCGGTCAGGTAGCGGTCAAGGAGTTCGGCCACGGTCATGGTGTCGCGGATGTTTTTTTTCTCTGCTTGCGGGTCTTTGCCTTTGCTTACCTCTTGCCGCATGGCATTGGTTTTAGCTCTTGCCAAATTCAAGGGGAGGTCGGGCCACTTGCCCAGGGTGACAATAACGGGCCGTTGCTTTTCAGAACTCCATCTTTGAAACTGGAAGGACTTAACGCCGGTTCCGGACACCGACAGGCGCAACCCTTTTTCGGTGGTGTCGTTGTAATATTCTCGCTTGCCAACATCCGGAAGTAAAATATTTCTCAATCGGTCTTCAGTGAAATTGAAAGTGTTTTCCTTGCCCATGATCGCCTCCTTTTTTTTTAATTTATGACGCTCAGTTATATTTTAAACCAATATTTTAGAGCATATTCCGCTTAATCTGTGGGCTCTCGGTTATATGCCAGTTATATTTTGAACGGTAAAACAGGGGTAATTTGATACAAAATGGTACAACGAAATGAATGGTAGGTCAAGGATAAATACTTGATAAGGTGGAATAAATATTGATAGATATTTTTAGATATTTACCCGAAACACAGACTGAAAATCCGTGTGTCCCTGGTTCGATTCCTGGTCCCGGCACCAGTAAATTTAAGGGGTTAAGTCAATATTTGGCTTAACCCCTTTTTTTGTATTTTTTTGCTGCCATCAGGCGTGTCCATAGGGGGCTAGTTTCCTGTTGTCCTTGTTGGGGCAAGGTACTTGGGTGGAGATTAGTGTTCATATCTGAAAATAAATATGGTATGCATTTTAATGGGAGTTTTATACTGCCCATGGACTCAGAGATGCTGATATTGCAGGAAATACAGAAAAACAAGGGTTCGTTTGCCGTACCGCTTGGGAAGACAATCTGAAGGTGCAATGGAAAAAAGTATTTTATGATAAAGCGTTTGTGTCTCGTGAGTGTCTCTCTTGCAGTGTTTTTTTCTTTTTCATGGTCACCTGCCCACGCCATTGGAGGAGATGCCTTTACCGGCCTGTTTGGGTATCAGGCCATGGAGCAAAACGGGTTGACCCATCTGCCCCAGTGGCTGAGTGTCCTTGAGCGGCATGTCCTGGAGGATCTGCCGGAGGGGAACTGTACGGAGGGATTTCTGACAAAATGCCATCTGCAAAAATGGTTTGCGTTTCTTGACTCCATCCGGGGGCTGTCCCGCGAAGAGCAGATCTTTCAGGTAAATCGCTACGTCAACAAAAAAGAATACGTCATAGACCTGAATAATTACGGAAAAGAGGACTACTGGGCCATTGCCAAAGAGTTCCTTTATAATGGAGGCGATTGTGAGGATTACGCCATCACCAAATTTTTTTCCTTAAAATGGCTGGGCTATCCGCCGGAAGAACTTCGGATCGTGATCCTGCAAGACACTAATCTGCGTACTCCCCATGCTGTGCTCGCGGTTGCCACCAACCGCGATACCCTTATCCTTGACAATCAGAGCGGGGAGACCCTTCCTCACAGGAGGATCGTCCATTATATTCCTCTTTTTTCCCTCAATGAAACGGCATGGTGGCTCCATCTTCCACCAGGAATGTCATTGCGTAGCGGAGGTAAAACCTTATGAAAAGTTCCCTTGAGCCGAAACGTCTCTCCGGCGCTGTTTTTGTCGGCGTTTTTGTATTCCTGCTGGTGGCCTCTTTTTTGGGAACGCAGCGATTCCTTGACTACGAGGAGCGACGTGATCTTATGAATTGGCAGATAACCCTCGGAGTTATGGCGGATCAGGCTTCGAACAGGGTGGATTCATGGATTCGCGAACAATTTTCCTCCCTCGGGGACCTGGCTGAAAACGGTTCGCTTCAACTCTATACCGCAAACATTCAGCAGCGCGAATATCCTGCTGATGCTTCCGTTGAACCTGCGGAATTATCCTATCTGCGAAATCTTCTCCGGGTCTCGGCTGACCGCTTTGGATTTGCGGGCCATGAAGGCACCAACTCCCAAATCCCTGCCAATGTTGCCTTTGTCGCCGACAACTCCCTCGCTGTGCTGGGGGTAAAGCATGAGATCATCACCGGGACACCGGGGATCTCAGTGCCTGACGAAGAGGTGCGCTCCGTTCTGGCCCAGGTTCTCGAGAAAGGCAGCGCTGCCCTGATTGATATTCGTCTTAATCAGAACAGAAAGCCGGTGATTGGATTTGTGGTTCCTGTTTCTTCCCTGCAACTGGGGGGTGATACCGCCAAGCCTGTGGGGCTTCTTCTTGGCATAAAGGACGCATCCACCCACCTGTACCCGCTGATTGTTCCTTCCCCTGGTGCGCTGAAGACGGCTAAAGCCTTTCTTGTGCGGCGCGAGGGTGGGTATGTTGTTAATCTTTCTCCACTGCCGGACGGTACCTTGCCGTTTGATCGGAGGATGGGGATTGACACCGATGGAACGGCTGCTGTGTTGGCTGCTAAAGGGCCTGGCACCTTCGGTAAGGCCCATGACGAGACTGGGCGAGAATGTCTTTTTACGAGCCGGGAGATCGCCGG
This sequence comes from Desulfobulbaceae bacterium, assembly GCA_019163335.1. GTDB lineage: Bacteria > Desulfobacterota > Desulfobulbia > Desulfobulbales > Desulfocapsaceae > UBA2270. The sequence goes on from JAFLKM010000080.1 coordinate 3,547, forward strand.
CACCTCCTGGGTTCTGGTCCAGACGGTGCTGGTCGATGAGGCCCTTTCTGAGTCCCGGCTTCATAAGCGAAGTCTCCAGGTGGGCCTGACCCTGATTTGTCTGCTTGGTCTCGTGGTTCTTGCTGCCTCCTGGTTTTATGGAAGTTCGCTCAGGGCACGGGCGCTTTCCCGGGAGCTCCTTGTCAAAAACAGGGAAATCGGCACTCAGGCCGAACTCCTTGGTGCCATTACCGGCCATGTGACGGATCTTCTTCTTTTGCTTGATTCCGATTTTCGCTGTGTCCTCGCGAATCACTCTGCGGGGCAGCTCCTTGGCCTTCCGCCCGAGGATATGGAGGGGAAGGGGTTGCCGGGACTCTTTGGACCGGTGAATGCGAAATCACTCCTCGATCTGAGTCGGGAAGGGATAAAAGGCGGTGTTTTTCTTGAGCGGGAGCTTCTGCTGACCTTCGAAGAACAGGAAAGAAGATTCCATGCCACTGTCGTTCCCTTTGCTTTCGGTGACTCCGGTCGCGGAAGTGTGCTTTTGGGGCTTCATGATCTCACCGAACTCATTGAGGCCCATCTTGGACGCGAACGGCTCCGGCGGCAGATTGTTTCTGCCCTTATGCGGGCCATCGATCTGCATGACCCCCATTCGGCCAATCACTCCGCAAATACCGCGGTCATTGCCATGGCCGTGGGCCGGGCAATGGGGCTTGACGACAAGGCTCTTGCCACCCTTGAGACCGCCTCCAACCTTTGTAATCTAGGAAAGCTGTCCATCCCCCGTGAGATTTTGATGAAGACGGAGCTGCTATCCGAAGCGGAAAGGGAGATTATTCACCAGGAAGTTCGCTACACCGAGGAGATTCTTGCGGGGATTGAGTTTGACGGGCCGGTTATTGATACCATCCTTGGCAAATATGAGGCCCTGGATGAAAGCGGTCCCAGGGGGCTCAAGGGCGAGGATATTATTCTTACCGCCAGGGTGCTTGCGGCGGCCAACGCCTTTGTGGCCATGGTGAGTCCCCGGGCCTACCGGGAGAGTCTTGATCCTGAAGTGGCCGCCCGGGAGATTGTGGGTAAGGCTGACGTGGTGTATGACCGTCACGTTGTGGCCGCACTGTTTCATGTGGTGGAAAACGACATCGACTGGCAGGCGTGGAAGGCAAGAGGGGAGCTTGTGTCCATACAGGGTCGGGCGTAGAGCTCTTGTGCCAGTGTTTTCTGGGTTATGGGGAGGCTGCGCCTCATACTTTTTCATGAGTAAACAGGGGGATGATATGCATGATAAATCATCCTTTTGCTGTATTGTAGGGTGGCATCAGGTGTTGTATCTTGTTCATTATTCGATGGGGTTTTTTTGGTCAAAACCACTTGCTAATGAACTAATAATGTGAGATTCTTTTATATAAAGAATAGCAAAGTCTGACGCTGTGCTTAAAAAAAATATCCTCACATAAAAGGGAGAGAGGCAAGATGATACTTAGAAAGTCCTATAAATTGGCGATGATGGCATCTGTTATGGGTTGTTTCCTGACGCACGGCATTTCCGTTGGTGTTGGTGAAGCATGGGGCGAGGCGATTTACAAGGGAGTGGCTTTTGACCCGGCCGTTGAAGAGAAGTTCAAGGAGGCCATAAAACACCGGGAGTCAGGGGATATGGACGCTTCCATTGAGATCCTCCAGACGGTTCTTGCCAATCAACCGATGATCCATCGGGCCCGCCTTGAGCTGGCGGTGGCCTATTATCAGTCAATGCGTTATGAGGAGGCCGTCACCAATGCCGAGAAGGTGCTTGAAGACCCTGAGACCCCTCCCAACGTCCGGGCAACCATCCTTGCCTTTCTGGCGCAGGTGAAACAGGAGCAGGCCACCCCCATCTCCCGGCATCACTGGAAGTTCCCGGTTGAAATAGGCTATGTCTATGATACCAACGTCAATGTCGGGCCCAATGATTCCATCATCGATGGTTTTATTTTCAACCCCGATGATGTGGCCCAGTCTGATTCCGGGATTGTGGTGCAGGCCGGAGTGGATCATACCTATCAGACCACAAAGCAGTATCAGATAGGAGGTAGTCAGGCTCAGCTCCTCTGGCAGAGCGGCTTCAACGCCTACAGACGCTCCTATTTCAGTGAGACTGACAGTACCTTTGATGTACTGACGGTGCGCACCGGCCCCACCCTTGTGGCCCAGGGAAAATGGAGTGCGAACCTGTCGCTGCAGGATGATTATATCCGTTACGGAGATGAAGAGTTGGCGAATTACCTCTATCTGCTGCCCACATTTACCTACCATGTGACGGATTCCCTGGAGGTGACCACGGATATGATCCTTTCCAACCGGGACTTCACCAACTCCCTGTATGAAGGACGGGACAGTGTCTATCTCCTGGGGCGCATCGCCGTTGGTTACACCATGCTCGAGGGGGCGGTCAGTGTCCAGGGCGGGGTTGATATCTTTGATGAGAATGCTGATGAAAATGAGTGGAGCAATACCGGCACGGATGTTTTCCTGGGCGGGATCTGGAAGGTGCTGGAAAATGACCACGTTTTTGCCCAGATAAACTGGATGGATGCCGAGTATGATGAGCCACCCACTGGTTTTGCCAGCAGTCGTGATGAGGATCAGTGGCGCTATACCATCGGCGTCAACCACAAGTTTGATGGTCCCGAGTGGCTCAAGGACTGGAAGGCTGAGCTCAAGTTTGTCTATACCGAGAGTGATTCAAACCTTGACCCCTTCGATTATGACCGGGCCGAGACCTATGTGACCATGTCCAAGACTTTTTAAGACGAACGTTTTAATGGTGTTATAATCAAATCGTATCACAAACTAAATAGGAGGGAACTATAATGAAAATGAAATGGATTATGAGCAGTACCCTGGCAGGACTTCTGCTGGTGACCGCCAGCTCCCTGGCTCTTGCCGAGGAGAAAGACGCTGAAGATCTCTCCGCCTATCAGTGGGGATACTGGGACAAGATGGTGTCGCCTGCCGCCGGGCCACTGGCACCGGTCGGAGTAACGATTTCCTCGCCGTTGCCCTCACCGCCAACGCCGACGCCGGATCCGATTCCGCCAACGCCAGATCCGATTCCGGTGGCGCCACTGCCGCCTATCCCGGCAATGCCCGGTATGCCGGCAATGCCTGGACCGGTAATGCCCGGTATGCCGACAATGCCTGGACCGGCAATGCCTATGCCGGTAATGCCTCCTGCCTAGGACGCATCCCCCTTAGAACTTTATTTATGGAGAATACTGTTATGAAAAATAAAATATTAGCACTTTCTTTTGCTCTTCTGGCGTTTTCTTCTTCGCAAGCATTGGCTGTTACGTTTGATGGAGAAGAACCTGTTGTAGTAGATGGTCAGGTCGATGCCTATGCAGATCTTGATTGGAAGAACTTGATTGTGACCGGGGCTAACGCTTTTATCTTTTCCCATAGTCAGTCCATGGCAAGGACAGCCGATTATTGGAATATCACCCTGCAGCCAACCTGGGTGCAGCAAACAACATACAATCCTCCAATTCTTCCTGCTCCTGCTCCTGCTGCTCCTAATTCCGTAGCGCAAAGCATTGTCTTGTCGGACGGAAATGAGGCAGCAAAAGCTACTGGGGAGACTGAAGCCACATCAATTGTTTCTCGGAGTACAGTTCAGCTCTTGTCCGGTTCCTACGGAGCATATTCTGCAGAGGCCCGTGCTATGCAAGGGCAGACCTATTTTCTTGCTTCAGGAGCAACGGCGACTTTCATCATTCCCTATGAGCTTTTTGTTAACGTTAGCGATAACAATAGAGATAACGCTGAAGATTCTTATACCCGGGCCTGGAGCTGGCTCAGGTTGTGGACTGGTGGGAGTGATTGGAGTCAGATTGCTGATACTTACAGCGCAGCAACATCAGGTGACGGGTCTTTGAGTATCAGGTACACTGCTGTTGCAGATTCGTATCTCCTTTTCGAGGCGGGTGCCGATACGCGCGTAGCGCTTTTGAACCCCGTTCCCGTTCCACCATCCGTTCTTATGCTGCTCACCGGCTGCACCAGCCTCTTCTTTCTGAAACGACGCAAGGGCTGAAAGCTCCTTTCTTGCCGGTTGTCTACGGGCATCCCTTATCTCTTGAGGGCTGCCCGTTTTTTTTTAGCACGGACCAGGGAAAATTCGGCGTATTTTGATATCTGCAAAATAATCGGAAAAATACTGTACAAAGCGATGTTAGTTGGGTACTATCTACTGTTTTCTTTTCCATGGAATTCTCCTGACGGGGAAAATACCGGAGAAATACCCTGATGCAGGGGGCATCGACCTGTTAGCAGGCGGTGAAAAATGGTTCTGATGGGTAGTTTATAGGTTTATTGAATAAGGAATCGCAAGGGTTTGCGGGGGCCTTATTTTTATTTTATCTGAGGTGGCGCAAGGCCGTCGAAAAGATTCAGGTGTAGAGGAAAGCAACCATGAGTGTAGATTTAAGTAACGTGCGGAATATCGGGATCAGTGCCCATATCGATTCAGGAAAAACGACACTGACCGAGCGCATCCTGTTTTATACGGACCGGATCCATGCCATCCATGATGTGCGCGGCAAGGATGGAGTCGGTGCCAAAATGGATTCCATGGAACTCGAAAGGGAGCGCGGCATTACCATTCAGTCAGCCGCCACCTATTGTAACTGGAAGGGAAAGGATATCAATATTATCGATACCCCCGGCCATGTGGACTTTACCATTGAGGTTGAGCGTGCCCTGCGCGTACTCGACGGCGCGGTTCTGGTGCTCTGTTCCGTCGGCGGCGTGCAGTCGCAGTCCATCACCGTTAATCGTCAGATGACCCGTTACAAGGTTCCCCGCATTGCCTTTATCAACAAGTGTGACCGTACCGGCGCTAATCCTGAGCGGGTGACCGCCCAGTTGCGGGAGAAGCTGGGCTTGAATGCCCATATGGTGCAGGTGCCCATCGGGCTCGAGAATGATCTGGTGGGAGTAATTGATCTGGTGACCATGAAAGCCCTCTACTTTGACGGCGACAATGGCGAGGTCGTGCGTGAGGACGTGATCCCTGCGGCCCTGCAGGACCATGCCCAGACCAAGCGGGATGAGCTGCTGGAAGCAGTGTCGATGTTCTCTGATGAGCTGATGGAAGTGATGCTGGAAGAGGGTGACATTGATCCCGACCTGATCAAGAGTGCGATACGTAAAGGCACCTTGGCACTGGAGTTGACCCCTGTTTTTGTTGGTTCCGCCTACAAGAACAAGGCCGTACAGCCCATGCTGGACGGAGTGGACGCCTATCTGCCCTGCCCCACAGATGTTGTGAATATGGCCCTTGATCTCAACAATGAAGAAAAAGAGTTTCCTGTTTCCAACGACCCCGCTGATCCCCTGATTATGCTGGCCTTCAAGCTCGAGGATGGCCGCTACGGTCAGTTGACCTATGTGCGTACCTATCAGGGCAAGGTCACCAAGGGCGATACGGTTTTTAACAGCCGCACCGGCAAGAAGGTGAAGATCGGTCGTCTGTGCCGGATGCACTCAGACGAGATGGAGGATATTGAATTCTGCGGTTCCGGCGATATCGTCGCCCTCTTCGGGGTGGACTGCGCCTCCGGTGATACCTTTACCTCCGGGGAAATCTCCTGCTCCATGAGCTCGATGCACATTCCTGAGCCGGTTATCTCCCTTGCGATCATTCCGGTGGATAACAAGGCCCAGATCAACATGTCCAAGGCCCTGAATCGTTTTACCAAGGAAGATCCGACCTTCAAGACCTTTGTCGATCACGAGACCAGCGAGACCATTATCTCCGGCATGGGCGAGTTACATCTGGAGGTGTATGTGGAGCGGATGAAGCGTGAGTATAACGCCGAAGTGACAGTGGGCGCGCCCCAGGTTGCCTATCGTGAGACCATCACCTCGCGGGCCGAGTTCAACTATACGCACAAGAAGCAGACGGGTGGTTCCGGTCAGTTTGGCCGTGTTGCCGGGTATATGGAGCCCCTGGAAGAGGGCGAGTATGAGTTTGTTGATGCCATCGTGGGCGGTGTTATTCCCCGCGAGTTTATTTCATCGTGCGACAAGGGCTTCCAAAAAAGTCTGGTGAAGGGTGCGCTCTGCGGCTCTGCGGTTACCGGCGTTCGTTGCGTGATCAACGATGGCGCCTATCATAACGTGGATTCCTCGGATGTGGCCTTCCAGCTGGCCGCCATTGGCGCCTTCAAGGATGGATACATGAAGGCTAAACCGGTGATCATGGAGCCGATCATGAAGGTGTCGGTTGAAGGTCCCACCGAATTTCAGGGTTCCATCATGGGCAGTATCAACCAGCGTCGCGGTATGATCATCGGCACCATGGAAGAGGGTCAATATACCGTGGTTGAGGCCGATGTACCTCTCTCCGAGATGTTTGGATATTCCACCATTCTCCGCTCTCTGACCCAGGGTAAGGCTGAGTTTACCATGGAGTTTTCGGCCTTCAAGCAGGTTCCAAAACTGGTGAATGACGAGTTGATCAAGAAGTATCAGAGCGACAAGAAGAACGGGTAATCCTGGATCAGGCTGAACGATCTTTTGACAAGGTATTTTAAATAAACAGTGAGCGGTTACGGGTATGCTTTTCATACCTTGCGGATCGTCCCTTTATGGACGAACAAACGAATAGATAAAAGAGGTCCATGGCCATGGGTAAAAAAAATCTGGTAATGAATAATCCGTTGCGAATTTTAGGACTTGAGAAAAAAGTACAGGACAAAGATGCCAGCATGGGTCTGGTCATGTCCCGTCCAGGTCTCGGCAAGACCGCTATCCTGGTACAGATTGCTCTGGATTCGATGCTTTGGGGCGATAAAGTACTACATGTCTCCATCGGGGAGAGCTTTGACAAGACTCGGGCCTGGTATGACGATATTCTTGCGCTTATGGGTTCCACTGAGAAATCAGACAGCTTCCAGACCACCGTCGCCGAGATCCTGCCAAACCGAATGATCATGACTTTCAAGGAGACCGGTTTTTCTCCGATTAAGCTTGAAGAACGATTGGGCGACCTGGTACAGCAGAATATCTACAAGCCGATCTGCCTGATTATTGACGGCTATGATTTCCAGGCAGGTACCCATAAAGATCTTGAAGAGTTCAAGGAGTTTATGGTCAACCATGGCGTGAAGATGATCTGGTTCTCAGCGACCACCCATCGGGAAGATGACCGCAAGAGTGCGGCTGGTGTCCCTGCTCCCTGTCACGAAATTGATGATCTCTTTGATGCAGTTTTAATGATTGCGCCCAAGGATGATGCCGTGGATCTGAAGATTATAAAATGCAAAGGCTGCTCGGTTGATCCCGGCACCTCATTGATCCTTGATCCCTCCACCATGCTGATCCAGAAGGCATAGGCGGGAAAGTATCGAGTAACGATGCTCTTCTCAGAGCGATTATCGTGCTTAATTGACAGTATGATCTGCGATTAACAGCAACGCAAACGGGTATCTCAAAAAATGAGATACCCGTTTTTTTATTGGATGATGGGAGTGTAACAGGATGAAATTTCGGCCTTGTATTGATCTGCATGATGGAAAGGTGAAGCAGATTGTCGGCTCAACCTTGAATGATGCCCGGCCCGAGCAGCTGCAAACCAATTTTACTGCCGTTCATCCCGCTTCCTGGTATGCAGAGCTGTATCGCCGGGACGATCTGACTGGAGGCCATATCATCAAGCTGGGCCCGGGTAATGATGATGCAGCCCTTGCGGCCTTGGCCGCCTGGCCGGGCGGGATGCAGATCGGAGGGGGCATCTCGGCCGAGAATGGTGGCTGGTGGCTTGATCGTGGGGCTTCCCATGTGATAGTCACCTCCTTCGTCTTCCGCGATGGGATGATCGATGAGGCCCGGTTGCAGGAGTTGGTGCAGGCGGTGGGGGCTGGTCGGCTGGTGCTTGATCTGAGCTGCCGCAAGCGGGGTGGAGAGTATTATATCGTGACTGACCGTTGGCAGCGTTTTACCCAGGTGGTCATCAGTGAGCAGGTTCTCGTCCATTTGGCAAAAGAGTGTGCCGAGTTTCTGGTCCATGCCGCCGATGTGGAAGGACAGTGTCAGGGCATTGAATCAGCGTTGATTGAGAAGCTGGCCGCGTGGTCCCCTATCCCCGTGACTTATGCGGGTGGGGTGCGAAACCTTGCCGATCTGGAACTGATTCGGAGTCTCGGGAAGGGGAGAGTCGATGCCACCGTGGGCAGCGCCCTTGATATCTTTGGCGGCAGCGGGATGACCTATGTTGATGCCGTACGTTTTCACCACGCTGAACAGGACTGATGCCCGATGGGAAAGGATTTGATAAATCCTCCTACTCCGGCAACGGGGGACTCTGCATCGGAAACCCTGGTTGAGCTGAAGATTCAGATTCCACCAGATCTGTATGTCGCCTACCAGCGCTGTTCGTGGGCGATTATTCATGAAACCGGCCGCCAGCCTCTGGCGGTGATGGAAGAGATGGTGCGGGACTTTTTGATAAAGCATGGATGTTAATCCACTCTCTTTGGTACGATGCCACCATAAATCGTTTATTTAACCCATGGTCGCCATCGACTCCTTTTTTTCTCCCTGCCCTTTGTTTCCTTGACCTCGCGTTCGACTTTGGCTATTATTAGCAATAAATTATTGTTTTCATTGCCTAATTATCTGATATTTAACTATTTCCTGAGGAATTTTGGTTGTGGAGTTAGAACGGGCAGGCCAACGAAAAAAGATAGAGCGATTTATCGAGAAGATGCCGAGTCTGTCCACCACAGTCGGCAAAGTTCTGGAAATCTGCAGTCGTACGGACGCCTCACCCAATGAGTTGAATAAGGTCATCTCTCTCGACCCTGTTTTGACCGGCCAGGTGTTGAAGCTGATTAACTCGGCCTATTATTCACTGATCAACAAGATCACTTCGCTTACCCGTGCCATTACCATGCTGGGGATGAATACGGTCAAGAATATGGCCCTCAGTACCGCCATTATCCAATCCGTTGCCGGCTCCAATAAATCGAAGGCCCTACCCACCAGCCGGTTCTGGGTGCATTCCATTGGGGTGGGGGTGAGTGCCAAGCTGCTCGCCATCGCCAGGGGTGTTCCCATTCAGGAGCGGGAAGAGTATTTTATCGCCGGTCTGCTCCATGATATCGGCAAGGTTCCTTTCGGGGATGAGTATAGCCAGGTCCTCTTTATTGCCGGTCAGGAACAGAGGCCGCTGGTGGATGTGGAACGTGAGTTTCTGGGGATAGATCACCAGGAGGTCGGGGAATTGATTGCGGCAAAGTGGAAGCTGAGTCGCGCCATGACCAGTAGTATCGGGTATCATCATGACATTGAACTGGCCGAAGAGGATGATCGTTCGCTGGTTGCCATTGTCGCCCTGGCCAATCTGTATGTGAATATTCATGATATCGGGTTTGCGGGAGATCCATTTCCCGAATATGCCAGCGCGGACATGCTGTTGTCGTTTGCGGGGCTGGATTGGTCGGATTTTGCTGCGATCAGCGGCAAGGTCGAGGAAGAGATTCAGAAGGCCCAGATTTTCTTACAGGTATAAAAAATGATGAATGTTCGATTTTGGGGAGTACGGGGATCGATCCCATGTCCCGGCCCTTTGACCCAGAAATATGGGGGCAACGGAGCCTGTATTGAGCTGCGGGTTGGAGATACAGGGCGGCTGGTGATTATCGATGCCGGCTCCGGGATCCGGCAACTGGGCAATTTTTTGATGCAGCATGATCTGCCCAAGGGGCCGATCCAGGCCGAGATCTTTCTTTCCCACACCCATTGGGATCATATCATGGGGTTTCCTTTTTTTGTGCCCATTTATGTGCCCGGCAGCCGGCTGAAGGTGTACGGCCCTGTCTCCTTTGAGGATGAGACCCTGGAGGAGGTGGTGGGGGGACAGATGAAATATCGATATTTCCCGGTCAATATGGGTGAACTGCGTTCCTCCATCGAGTACATCCGCTTGCGCGAAGAGGCAGCTCGTGACCATGGGGACGGGTTGCTGCTGACTACCAAGTTTCTAAATCATCCCATTACCGCCCTGGGCTATCGTTTTGAGTATCAGGGAAAATCCTTCTGTACCTGCTATGATTTTGAGCCGTTCCGCAATCTGTTTATCACCGATCCTGAGCACCCCGATTATGATGAGGCGATGGCGGTGGAAGGGGAGGAGGTGGCCCGTGAACAGAATCAGGCCATGGAGGATTTTTTTGCCGGGGCGGACCTGTTGGTGCACGATAGCCAGTACACCGAGGCAGAGATGAAAAGCCGCGTGGGCTGGGGGCATTCCAGCTGTGAGTATGCCATTGCCGCAGCCAGACGGGCCGGGGTAAAACGATTGGCCCTGTTTCATCATGACCCGGATCGAACCGATGCGCAGATCGATGCGATGGCAGCAGACTATTGTATCCCCAGCAGTGCCGGAGACACGGAGGTCTTTTTCGCCAGGGAAGGGCAGGTGGTGGAGCTGTGACAGGATGTCGGGTTGCATACGGCTGTCAGGCTGGAAAGGACTGGTTCAAGGGAATCTTTCTGGATGAATTTCTTTCCTTGCAAGGTCGGCCATGAAGATTGCCCTGGTGCAGACCAACCCGGTCATTGGCGACTTTTCAGGCAACTGCCGAGCGATCATCCTTGCTTCAGAGCAGGCGCTTGCCTGCGGTTGCAGCCTGGTGGTTTTTCCCGAGATGGCGGTGTCCGGATACCCGCCCCAGGATCTTCTGGAAAGGCCGTCCTTTCTGGATGCTCATGAGCATGCCGTAGCCGGCCTGGTTGGTGACCTTCCTGCCCTGGCGGTGATGTTTGGCTGTTTTGAGCGACGGGCCGGGGAGCAGGGAAAACCGCTGTATAATTCGGTGATGGTGGCTGATGGTGGTGAAATTGTCCACCGGGTGCGAAAACAGCTGCTCCCTGCCTATGATGTTTTTGATGAAACCAGATACTTTGAGCCCGGCCCGGTTTCGGAGTTGTATCACCAGGGTGGCTTGAGCTTTGCCCTCACCGTCTGTGAAGATATCTGGTATGAGGCCACCGGCCGCTATCGTCGTGATCCGGTGGCCTCTCTTTTTGATGCCGCTGCGGATCAGGGACAGCATATTGACTGCCTGATCAATGTCTCCGCCTCTCCCTTCCAGCACGATAAAGAGCGTATCCGGCATGCCCTCTTTCGCTCCCTCTGCGCTCGATATCAGATTCCTTTTCTCTATGTAAACCAGGTGGGAGGACAGGATTCCCTCCTCTTTGACGGGCATAGCCTGGCCATGAATAGTGACGCCGAAATTGTTGCCCGGTGTGCCGGATTTATCCCGGACATGGTGGTGCTGGATACCGAGACCTGGCGTGGTGAGATGCATGCGCCGGCTCAGCAGGAGTCGGTGGCGGATGTCCATGCGGCCCTGGTGATGGGGGTGCGTGATTATGTGCGCAAATGCGGATTTCGTTCGGTGGTGCTTGGCCTTTCCGGCGGCATTGACTCGGCCCTGACCGCTGCCATTGCCGCTGATGCCTTAGGTGCTGAAAATGTGCTGGGCGTTGCCCTGCCTTCACCCTACAGCTCCGATGATTCCCTGGAAGATGCCAGGGCCCTGGCTGAGAATCTCGGCTGCGGCTTTCAGATCCTTCCCATCAGCCCCTTGTTTGCCGCTTTTCAGGAAACCTTGCAGCCGCTTTTTTCCGGTCTTGGCGAAGACCTCACCGAACAGAATCTGCAGGCCAGGATTCGTGGTACTTTGCTCATGGCCCTGTCCAACAAGTTTGGCCACCTGCTCCTGTCCACCGGGAATAAAAGTGAACTGGCGGTGGGCTACTGCACCCTGTACGGGGACATGAGCGGCGGCCTGGCGGTGATCAGTGATGTTCCCAAACAGATGGTCTATGCGCTGGCCCGCTACGTCAATCGCGGGCAGGAAAGGATTCCGGAGCGCAGCCTGAACAAGGCGCCCACGGCGGAGCTCAAGGTCGGGCAGTGCGACCAGGATGATCTGCCTCCCTATGAGATCCTGGATCGTATCCTGGATCTCTATCTTGAACAGGGGTGGGGAGTGCGGGAGCTGGTTGATGCGGGGTTTGATCCAGCGGTGGTTCGGGACATCCTGCGCCGGATTCGACTCAATGAGTACAAACGCAAGCAGGGACCCATGGGTTTAAAGGTGACCAGCAAGGCCTTCGGCTATGGCAGGCGGTATCCCAATGTCCAGAATTTTCAGGAAGGATGAATTGCCAATGGTGAATGACAAAGTGCGAGGGCTCTTTGTGAAAAGAGAACAGATGTCATTCCGAGCGGTGCGAGGGCCATTGTATGCTGTTGATGTTCTACCGGTATGGCCGAAGATTTCTCTTACCCGGCCTTTCGCCGGTTCACTTTCCTGGTCAAAATGACACAAGTCGTAACTCGTAATTCATAATATTACTTCAGATAAGACCATGGTGGAAGAAAAAGGGGCACGGCGTAAACTCTCACGACTGTGGCAGCAATTCGCCGTTCTAGTCCTCCTCGCAGCTGTTGCTGTGCTGGTGGTCCGGGAATTGCGTATCAAGAGGGCCGATCAGGTCTATGTCACCACCAGCGGCCGCATCGATATGTGCCTCTTCTGTCATAAGGAGGAGAAGCTGGATGCCGCCCATGACCCGCGAGTGATCGGCTGCGCCTCCTGTCACCTTGGCGATGCCATGGCCCTTGATAAGACCAAGGCCCATGCCGGCATGGTTCTCAACCCCGGCGATTTGCGAGTGGTGGAGAAGACCTGTGGGGTGGAAGGCTGCCATCCCACTGATGTGCAGAAGGTCAAGAACTCTCTGATGGCCACCAATCGCGGGATTATCGGCACCCTGCTCTTCTACTGGGGGGAATCGGCCAGTCAGAATACCGATCTGACCGTTGAGCAACTCCTGTCCAGTCCGGAAAACTCCCTCGCCCTTGACTATTATCGGAAGCTCTGCGCCACCTGTCATCTGTGGAAACAGAAGAATGATCTGCCCGGGGCCCCGGAGTTTTTTAATGAGAAGGGCGGCGGCTGCTCTGCCTGTCATTTTGTCATGCCGGAAGGGGTAGAGCGCAAAGGGGTGGCCGGTTTTGACGATGCCGTCAAGAACCAGAAGAGCAAGGTCCATCCGCTGGTGATTAAAAAGGTGCAGGACGACAACTGTATCCGCTGCCATAACCGCTCCGGGCGCATCGGCATCTCCTACACCGGGGTCTTTGAATCGGAAGGCTACGGGACGCCCTATGAAAAGGGGGGCTTGACCGCAAAACAGCTGCCCGGGGCTCGTTTTTATCTGGAGATTGCCGAGGATGTGCATCATAAAAAGGGGATGGCCTGCATTGACTGTCATACCCGTGATGAGATCATGGGGGATGGGGTCAGCTATGCCCATTATGAGGAACAGCTTGAGATCTCCTGCGAGATGTGCCACGCAGAGAGTCCCGGCATAACCCGGAAGGGAAAGCCGGTGAATAATATCGTCAACAAAGACGGGAAATGGCAGATGATCAGCAAGGTGAGCGGCAAGGAACATCCCTTGCGGCCTCCGAAAAAGGGCGTGTGCGACTTCAGCGGCCATAAACGGGTGACCTGCGAGGCCTGTCATTCCACTTGGGTGCCCCAGTGTTATGGCTGTCATGTTAAACGTGATGCCGGCCAGACCCATCTGGACAAGCTGAGTCTGAAAGAAACGCCGGGGATGTGGGAGGAAGGGCGTTCCTATATCCGCTATGAGAAGCCGATGCTGGCGGTATGGAAAGACGAGGTGGTGATTGTCACTCCCGGCTGTCAGGACATTGTCAGTCTGGTCGATGAAAAAGGCAAGGTGGCGGGTGGGTTCAACCGTTTCACCATGGCCGCCATCAACCCCCATACCACCCAGGCCAAGGGCAGAACCTGTGCCGACTGCCATGCTTCAACCAAGGTGGTGGGCTTAGGGGAGGGGACGGCAACGGTGAAGGATGGTAAATGGACCTTTACCCCCCTGGATCAGGGAATCGACACCCTGGACGGGAAAACCGTGGGCTTTGATACCTTTGTCACCATTGACGGAGAACAGCTGCAGCATGGCTCGCGTCCAGACCTGCGGCCCTTTACCGGCAAGGAACTGCGCCAAATTCTGAACGTCGGCCTCTGTATCGAGTGTCATACCGAATACAGTGACCGGATTTACCGGAAGACAGCAGGGCCTCCTGCGGAATGACGAATGAGCCAACGTCCCTTCACTGTCATTCCCGCGCAGGCAGGAACCTGAAATAGGGTAAATTTAGAAAAATGGATTCCCGATAAAAAACACTTCGGGTTGAAAATATGATTATTTAGCAAGCAGCGAGCTTGTCACCGGGCCATGCCAGAGAGGAACCAGCCAGTAGTTTTCGGGGTGCTGCTCAATGGTTGTACGGAGGGGAGCGCTGAGCCAGTGGCTGTCTTCAGCAAGGTTGTAAAAAACGGAGTCGATGCCGATAAAACCATCCAGCATATGGGTCAGGATATGCAGCAGCTTGCTTGGGTATCCATGTGGAATGGTCAGGAGATCCTCAATCCCGGTCAGGCCTGTTCCCTGCAGTTCCACCATCAGGGACTTGCAGAATGCTCGATTGGCGGCAATACCTGACTCAATGCCAATCCAGAAGTCCTCACTCATTCCCGGCCGGATCTCTTCATCGTTTATTCCGGTTGACTGGTAGGTCACAAGTCGGGTGGTGTTCATGAAATGGAGGGTCTGTTGCCGTGCCTGCTCACGATTGCTGCCGGTTGCCAGAAAAAGGTGGCGGTTGTTGTGGTCGCCGGGAAAGAGAGTCGTCATGATGGGTGGTTAAAAGATGGGTGGCCGAAGTTGATCTTAAGGCACAATCTTGTGCGCGAATCCATGGCGGCAAGCATAAATGAGTAATACGGGAAGACCTTCCCTTCTCATTCTTACGTTGCTTTCAAGTTAGAATCCTTGTTGCCGCTCGCCTGTCTTCTCGGTCTTGAATACCATACAACTTAAAAGTATACGCGGATTCAAGTTGTAAGTGCAACATTTGATTTTAAGCCGGAGAATATCTGGTTTGGATTCTGATATTTCCATTGCAGAGAACGGCTGCCGGCGGATGGAAAGGCCTATATGATCGCCTGTCCTTGCCTGGAGGGAGAGCTTCTCTTCGGATTTTTTCTGTTTTCTTTGGTCAATTTCACCTTGTCGTGTTGATGTCCATGTCGCATCCTGAACACTACAAACCCTGGCGCTATTTTTTCATGGTGGCCACCGGGGTCTTTCTTTCCACTATGGACAGCAGCATGGTCAACGTCGCGCTGCCCGGTATGATGCGATACTTTGACACCACCCTGGCGCAGACGGAATGGGTGGCCCTGATCTATCTGCTGACGATTACCACAACCCTTCTGGTGTGGGGGCGACTTTCCGATCGTTTCGGAAAGGGCAGAATGTATCTGCTGGGGATGCTGGTTTTTACGGTGGGATCGGTGGCCTGTTATCTGCCAACGACCCTTTCCGCCCTGGTTTTCTGCCGTTTTGTCCAGGCTTGCGGGGCCTCGATGATGATGTCGTCCGGCCCTGCCATTATCAAGACGGTCTTCCCTGTGCATCAGTTGGGCAGGGCCTTGGGGCTGATTGGGGTTGCCACATCCATCGGCCTGATGAGCGGGCCGGTGATCAGCGGCTTTTTGATCAAATTTTTTTCCTGGCGGGCCATTTTCCTTGTGACTGTGCCGGTGAGTCTGACCTGCTTTGGCCTGGGTTGGTCTCTGCTGCTCCCGGATCTTCCCACATCTGCTTCAAGATGTACGCAAAAGTCCTGTTTTGACTGGGCAGGCCTGCTGATCTGGACGGTCTTGATCACCATGGCGGTGCTCGTGGCAAGTCATCATGCCACTCTTTCGGTGGCCATGATGGTGCTGTTCGGGAGCGGCTTCTGTGGTTTATTGCTGCTGTTCAAATGGGTCGAGCACAGGGCGGTGGAGCCCCTTCTCCCCCTGGACATGTTCCAGGATCGTCAGTATGCCATTGCCATGACCAGTGCAGCCCTCTCCTTTCTCGTTCTCTTTGTGGTCCTGATTCTGACCCCATTCTATCTCGATTATGTGCTGCGACTTCCGGTGGACCGGATTGGTCTGGTGATGACGGCGGTGCCCCTGGCGGTTTTTGTGGTTGCTCCTCTGGCGGGTCGATTTTATGACCGCATGGGGGCTCGATTATTAACAACTTCCGGGCTTGCTCTCTGTTGTTTTTCCTTGCTTGCCCTGTGTTTTCTCGATCAGCGGGCAGAGGTTTTCGATGTTGCCTGGCGCCTGACCCTGCTTGGTGTTGGTCAGGCCCTGTTCCTTTCCCCGAATTCGGCCTCGGTGCTGGTAAGTGTTGATCCGCACCGGATCGGCGTCACCTCAGGGATGCTGGCCACAGCACGAAATATGGGGATGTTGGCGGGAGTTGCCCTGGCCGGGCTGGTTTTCGGGAAGATGTTTTTCTGGTTGAGTGGCGGATTGGACGTGAAGGAGTTCAGCTTCGAGCATACCACCGCCTTTATCCAGTCTCTGCGGATGAGCTTTGGGTTGACCGCATTCCTGGCGATGATCGGCGCACTGCTTTCGAGCAGAAGGGCTTGAGCGTGCCCTGAAAGAGTGGGGATAAAAGCGGGTTCGCTCCAGAAGAGCGTCTTTCTAATTCCACTTCTAAATCAAGATGTACACTCAATAGTGTCCCAACGTTTAATCAAACAATAACAGCTGCTTATATTTAGGCTCGACTT
>JAFLKM010000030.1 GCA_019163335.1 Desulfobulbaceae bacterium
TATAAAAAAAGAGTCTTTTGCTGACAAAGATCTTCAGCAAAGGACTCTTTTTATTATAAAGCCATCATCTGTAAAACTTGTGACTGCCGTATTGATCAATAAAGGTAAGATTGGTTGACCATTTAGGTTTTTTAGTTACCAGATGGAAGTGAGTCGCCCCCGCGGTGAAATCCCGGGTACTGACGGCGATAAGAGCAGACTGCATACATTGAAAAAAAACGGGGATGTTGTGCGGGATATAGGATTTTTTCTCTATCCAGTGGAACTGTTTTGGTTGTTCGAGGACATCTTTGATGGAGATGTTTTTTTGTTTTGCCCTGTTCAGCGTGACATGGGCGATGGCAACCTGTCCTATCTGCGGTTCTGAACGGGCTTCATGATATATGTTCAGGGTCAGCCATAGAATTCCTTCCAGTAGTGTCATAATGTTTCTCCATTAGTAAGGGGTCGTTTTACAAAACAACCAGTTCATTTTAAGCATCAATGAGGTGGCTATTTTTCTTGAGCGACGACTTTGTCTGGATACAGATTAGAAATTATTATCATATTCTGACAAAAAATACAACCCCGGCGGTTAATGCCAAGAAACCTGTCAGCCTATTTGTTCGTATTTATTAAACAATTTGATTTACAAATAACCAGCAACCATTAGAGGATCAATATACTTCCATGAAAATTACAATCATTGGAACCGGGTATGTCGGATTAGTAACAGGTGCCTGTCTGGCCGAATTTGGACATCATGTCACTTGTATGGACAAGGACTCTGGAAAGATTAACTCGCTTCTTGCCGGGAAAATTCCTATTTATGAGCCTGGACTTACTGAGCTTGTGCGCAAAAATGTAGAAGAGGGGCGACTCTTTTTTACAACGGAGCTCGAACCTTGTGTCTCAAGCGCATCAGCTGTTTTTTTAGCGGTTGGTACACCCACATCCCGCCGTGGCGATGGATATGCTGACTTGACTTACATCTATGCTGCTGTCAGGGATCTTGCACCCCATCTATCAAAGTATACCGTTGTTATAGACAAAAGTACCGTGCCGGTGGGAACGGCCCGGCAGGTAGCCCGTTTAATCCGGGAGGAAAATCCTGCGGCTGATTTTGATGTGGTTTCCAATCCTGAATTTTTACGTGAGGGAGCTGCACTGGCTGATTTCATGCGGCCGGACCGGATTGTTATCGGCACTGAATCGGTCAAGGCTCAGTCAGTCATGAAGGAAATCTATGATCCGCTCTATCTCATCTCCACCCCCTTTGTTTTTACCGGGCTTGAATCTGCTGAACTCATCAAGTACGCAGCCAACGCCTTTCTTTCGATCAAGATTTCATTTATCAATGAGATGGCCAACCTCTGTGAAGAGGTCGGCGCAGACGTTGTTGACCTGGCCAAGGCCATAGGGCTTGATGGTAGGATCGGTGGTAAATTTCTGCATCCCGGTCCAGGATTTGGCGGCAGCTGTTTTCCTAAAGACACCCTTGCTTTATTACGTATAGCCCAGGAAAACGGGGTCTCCGCACGATCAGTTGCTGCAGCCGTTGAGATTAATGCGGCCCAGAAGGCGGGCATGGTTAAGAAAATTCGTGATGCCCTTGGCGGTGATGTCTCCGGAAAGACCATCGGGGTGCTTGGTCTGACCTTTAAGCCGGAGACAGATGATCTGCGTGATGCGCCGGCATTGAGTATCCTTCCCCCCTTGCATGAAAAAGGCGCCAGAATACAAGCGCATGATCCGCAAGGCATGGAAGAGTCCAAAAAAATGTTCCCTGAATTTTTCTACGTTCAGAATGTTTACGAGGCCGCTGAAGGAGCTGATGCCCTGGTGCTGATGACTGAATGGAACCAGTATCGCGCCCTTGATCTTGATCGGCTCAAGTCGCTGATGCGTAACCCTCTGTTTATTGACCTGCGAAATGTCTACTCTCCACAAAGGTTGCAGGCAGCTGGATTTACCTATGTTGGAGTGGGGCGCAAGGCCTAAGATTCCGATAGAATCAACTCAGTTGGTTGATTTTTTTGAATTTTCATAATTGCTTTTGAAAAAAAATCTTCAGTGCCAATGGATATGAGCTTGGAAAGCTTTTCCTGGTACTGGAGTTCATTTATTTCTCCGTCCACAGAACATTTCTGGAAACGGAATTGGTAACAAGTGATGCCCGAAAGAGAGAGAAAAGGAATTATCATAGCAGGTCTTGCCGGTGGCTCGGGAAAAAGTGTGGTCTCCGTTGGGCTGACAGCAGCACTCGTAAGAGCTGGAAGATGTGTGGTGCCTTTCAAGAAGGGGCCTGATTATATTGATGCCGGCTGGTTAAAACTTGCAGCCGGTCGTCATTGTTATAATCTTGATCCCTATTTGATGGACGAAGAAGTAATTCGCCAATCCTTTTTAACCCATTCGCTGGGGGCAGAATTGGCGATAGTCGAGGGCAACAGGGGCCTCTATGACGGCGTGAATGCAGAAGGGGGATTTTCGACGGCAGAGTTGGCTATTGCCTTGAACATGCCTGTCTTGCTGGTGGTGAATTGCACCAAAACCACCCGAACCGTGGCTGCCATGGTCCTTGGTTGTCAAAGGCTGGATGAACGGGTGAATATTCAGGGAGTGGTACTGAATCAGATTGGTACGGACCGACATCGAGCCATTGTGACCCAGGCTGTAGAAACCTACACCGGCCTGCCGGTTCTGGGATCGGTTCCCAGAATGAAGCGTGATATTTTTCCAATGCGCCATCTTGGCGTCACTCCCCATCAGGAATATGAGGGGAGCGAAGCGGCTATCGATTTTCTGGCAACAACCATGACCGAACATCTTGATATCGATAGAATTGAACACCTGATGGTTCCGTTGAGTGGCACTGTAACTCCTCTGAATCCGGAATCAAAAAACAATAAAACCATCGATACTGCTAAGCTGCGGATCGGTGTCTTTATGGATGCAGCCTTCCAGTTTTACTATTCTGAAAATCTTGAGGCACTCGATCGGCTGGGAGCAGAACTGATCCTGATCAATGCACTCACTACAAGGACTTTACCGGCCCTTGACGGCTTGTATATCGGAGGAGGGTTCCCGGAGACCAATGCCGCTGAGCTGGCGGCGAATGCTGATTTTCGGCAATCAGTGAAGCGGGCTGCCGAGTCCGGGTTGCCCGTGTATGCAGAATGTGGCGGATTGATTTATCTGGGGGAGTCGATTGTTTTTGAGGGAAAGGAATATCCACTGGCCGGGGTGTTCCCCATTCGTTTCGGGATGTCGAAAAGGCCGCAAGCCCATGGGTATTCGGTATTCTCAGTGGAGGGCACGAATCCCTTTTATGCAACGGGAGTTACGGTCAAGGGCCATGAATTCCGCTATTCCACCGTCCTGGACTGGCAGGGGAAACCAGAGCAGCTGGTTTTGCAGATGTCGCGTGGTCAGGGGTTCATGTCAGGCCGTGACGGGCTGACCATGAACAATGTCCTGGCCTTATACACCCATGTCCACGCCGAAGGTGCTCCCGAATGGGCGCCAGGGTTTATCAATAGGTGCAGGCGAGTGAGGGAGATGAAAAACGGCTGTTCAGAGTAGAGGGAAGATCGATGAGGCTGGTCGTTTTCATCTGAGAATAAATCCGGCCACCGGGAGTTTTTTCCCCCAGTCTTTCCATGCACCGCTGTGGATATCAAGGATTTTTGTTGAGCTGTTGTAGCTGGCCTTGATATTCGTTTCCAGGCTGCATTGGCGGTCATAGTTGGTATGGCTGAAGATAATCTGGTAATGAGAATCGTCTTCGGGCATAACTTTTTCTACATATGCAACATGACCTGTGGGCATTTTGTGACGCGTAACAGCAGCAAGGATGAGGACGCTACCTGCTCTAGGAACAGAAGAGGTATTATTCTGTTTTTTTTCGCAGGCAAACCAGGTCAACGGGCCGTTATTCCAGCCTAGTCCGCAACTGTTGATCCCGCTTCGACAACGGGCAAAAGGGAGACTCTGGGGCTCACAGCGTCGTTCCCTTTTTTTTGTTTTTTGAGTACAGGTTGGTTGTAACGAATAACATTCCCTGCTTGATCGATGTCGCAAGGAAGAGGAATTCAGATCGGATTCAGACGACAGATCAGGATCATCTGAAGAGTCTTCTTCCGATTTAAGGGAAGCGGTGCGCGATGTCGTCACCTCTGCAGTATTTTGGCAGACCTCCTCCTGCAGAGAATCCTGACTGCCATCAATCGCAGCCTGTTGCGGATCAATGGCACATCCTGACATAAAAAGCATGCCCAGCAAGAGACTAATCTTCATCCAGAATGTCCGAGGTGATGTAAAACTACTCATCGTCAATGTGGGGTGGGGGCGGTTCCGAGGACCTTGGCCGTGATCAACTGTTTTTGGTCTTTGGCTGGTTCGGGTTGTACCCAGTAGATAAAGGACTCGGCTACCCGCATGAAATCACCATTATCTTCTTTGCATTTGTCACAAATACTTTCTGCCAGATCACGGTAGATGATAACTTTAGAGGCTGGCTCACCTTCTTTGTCAACTGCCGCCATCTTCCGGCAACCGCATTCAAGTCTGACAACCACCACCCCGATTCCATCCGGGCTTCCTTCTAATATCCCAGCTATCATTGCTTCTTCTGATTTTTCTGCGACCAGTTTCGCACTTACCTGTGCTTTCTTTGTCTTTGATGCCATGGTATGTTCCGATGTAGAGTTTGATGAATATTGTAACCCCAATGAACGGGATTAGTGCCTTTCGCCGATTATTTCCTTTTTTAAAAAAACAAGAAAACAATCTGTAAGGCACTAACAAAATTGCTGGTTATCTAAATGGAAAATGACAGTCTGGTCAATACAATTTTCAAAAGATGGACTTTCATTGAGGTTTAAATTGTCAGGCGGATAAGCTTGACAGTAATTGTGAAGCTGCATTTTTGTCAAATCTTCCCAGTAATATACAGAGTTTTTCTCATTAACGTCTCGTGGAACATAATGATAAGCAAGGCCCATAACATGAATGGCCCTTCGAATTTTATCCTCACTCCCAATGAGTTCTAAAATAAGCTAGCCTCTATAATGCCTGCGCTATCTCATTGAAAATTTTATCTGTTTCCGTTAGTTTAATTTCCTCTTTAGGATATTTTTTATCATTCAAGTAAAGCTGTTCCTGCCATCTGAGCATTGTCATGTCTATTGATTTACACACCCATTCTAATTTTTCTGATGGAACCTTGACTCCAACCGAACTTGTAACTTTAGCCAAAAAAAAGAATATATCTGCGTTGGCACTGACCGATCATGATACCATGGCGGGAGTCGAAGAAGCAGTTCTGGCTGGAGAAATGCTGGGCGTAGAGATTATTCCCGGTATTGAAATAAGTGTCCTTCATGATAAAGTTGAATATCATATTTTAGGATATTGGGCTGATCCTCGAAACAATGTGCTGGCAGAAGCACTTGCCAAATTGCAGGGGGCAAGATCAGAACGGAACAACAGGATTCTGCAAAAGCTCAATGAACTGGGTATTCCAGCAACCAGTGGAGAACTCGAGCGGGTGTCGGAACAGGGACAGACCGGTCGCCCGCACATAGCCAAGCTTCTGGTGCGATATGGAGTGGTGAAGACGATCACGCAAGCCTTTGATGATTTTCTGAAAAAAGGAGCAGTGGCTTATGTCTCACGCTTTGCTTTCACCGCAATTGAGGCGGTGACATTGATTCATCAGGCCGGTGGGCTGGCGGTGCTGGCTCATCCCACCCAGAATGATCCGGAATTCACACGCCTGCCCTCCGTGCTTGCCGATTTGGTGCCGGCGGGGCTGGATGGGCTTGAGGTGTATTATCCAACACATTCGCATAAAATGAAGAAAAAACTGCGAGCACTGGCCGCTCAGCATAATCTTTTGCTCACAGGCGGCAGTGATTATCATGGTGATATTCGGCCCGGAACCACTCTTGCTGGTGGTGGTAATATCTTTGTACCCTTGGAGCTTCTGGTGAAAATGAAGGAACGGGTTGCTTTACAGAGATAAATTTGTATTTCTCGCCTTGCATGTCGACATTAATTGAAGGGGACATAAAGCAATATCGTCATGAGCCCTCTTCAAATATGGGCTATTTCAGTCGTTATTCTGTAACGGCTTCCATTAACACTTTTGTGTACGAGAACTGATTATGAACTCCATACTGATCGTTGACGATGAACCAAACTATCTGGTGATCCTTTCTGAGTTGCTGCGCGATGATGGTTTCGAGGTGTTTACCGCTCCGGGTGGCGCTGAAGGACTGGATTTGGTGCGGGATGTCGATCTGGATCTGGTGATCACCGATATGCAGATGCCGGGGATGGATGGTCTGCAACTTCTTGAGGCCATTAAGAAGATTAACAACCATCTGCCGGTGATCATCATTACTGCCTTTGCTGAGGTGGATAAAGCCGTTACAGCCATGCAGGCCGGAGCATTTAATTATCTGGCCAAGCCTTTTTCCAATGATGAGCTGATTGTCACGATTAACAAGGCCTTACAGCACTATTCTCTTATTCGTGAAAACATCCGCTTGCGACAATCGATTCTGACTCGTACCGGTTTTTCCGGAATGGTTGGCAAGAATGCGCGCATGATTCAGGTGTATGAGCTGATTGAAAAAGTGGCACCAACCCCGTCCTCAGTTCTTATCACCGGTGAAAGCGGGACCGGGAAAGAGTTAGTGGCCAAGGCCATCCATATGAACAGTCCTCGGCAGGACAAGGCTTTTATCACGGTAAATTGTGCAGCTTTGGCGGAGAATCTGCTGGAGAGCGAACTTTTTGGTCATGAAAAGGGAGCCTTTACCGGGGCCTATGCCATGCGTAAAGGGCGTTTTGAGCTGGCGGACGGCGGCACGCTTTTTCTCGATGAAATTGGCGAGATCCCCCTGTCTCTGCAGGCGAAGCTCTTACGGGCCCTGCAGGAGAAAAGGTTTGAACGGGTGGGCGGCAGCAAGACCCTGGCTGTCGATGTACGCATTATCAGTGCCACCAACAAAGATTTGCGGGAAGAGGTGGATTCTGGCCGGTTTCGTGAAGATCTCTATTACCGGCTTAAGGTTATTCATGTTTTACTTCCGCCGTTGCGGGAACGGATGGATGACATCCCGATTCTGGTGGAATATTTCGTCGGGACTGTGGCTGAAAGGCTTGCCAAGCCTGGTCTCACCATCAGTCCTGATGCCTTGCGCCTGATGGTGATGCTGCCGTGGGAGGGGAATGTGCGAGAGTTGGAAAACACCATTGAGCGGGCTGCGATTCTGTGCAATGATAACAGGATTGAGGCGGAAGATGTGCAGCCGGAATCAACGAACAGAAATGCTCAGGCTCCCTGGAGTCATGCCATGGATCTGGGGCAACTCATCCCTGATTCTGCGGAACTTGGGGATGTCCTCTACGCAGTGGAGGAAAAGATGTTGAACCGTGCCCTTGATTCCGCGGGTTTTGTCCAGGCGCGAGCAGCCGAAAGATTGGGAATTACCAAGAGTTTGTTGCAGTATAAAATGAAGAAATTCGGCATAAAAAAAGAGAAGTAAACAACAAGGGGATGCCTGGTAAATTCATAAGGATCAGCCGGTATTTTTTTGCTTCCTTTGTAATGTCGCTTCTCCGACACACTCTTGGACTGTTTTTCTTCTGCTCACCTTTAACTTGGAGTTCGCTCCCAGAAATTACAAGCTCCTGAAGGATTGGGTAATCCCCCAATGCAGTTTGTTGCGCAGGATGGAAAAATAGTCGCGGTGTGGGGAAGTGATGAGGAGCAGAGGGTGTTCCGCCATCTCTATTTCCAGGATTTCACCCTCCTGCATATCCCAGTCTGACTGACCATCGATAATGATTTTGGCGGAATAGCCGGGGCCATTGTCAATACAGGTACTGAGTCTGGTTTCCGGAGGCAGGAGAATCGGTCGACTGCTGAGCATGAAGGGACAGATAGGGGTGACCAGGATTGATGCCAGCCCCGGGTAAACCAGCGGTCCGCCGGCCGAGAGGTTATAGGCAGTGGAGCCGGTAGGGGTTGAAAAGATCAGGCCATCCGCCTTATAGGTAGTGATAAAATCCTGGTTGGCCCTGGTAGATAGTTGCATTACCCGATCCAGTGTACCCTTGCTGATCACCACTTCGTTTAAAGCATACCGGTATTCTGTGGGCTGGAGTCCCCGAACGTCCCGGGTGATCCTTGTCTTCAACATCATCCGGTTTTCCACGGAGACAGACCCGTTAATAATTTTCTCCAGGGCAGGGAGGGCTTCCTGTTCCGTGAGTTCAGTCAAAAAACCCAAATTGCCGAGGTTGATGCCGATCACCGGAATGGAATACCTCGCTGCCTGTTCAGCCACATGAAGCAGGGTGCCATCACCACCGGCGATGATCAGAATATCAAGATCAGGTTGTATCTCATTGATGGAGATTTCAATCTTTTTATCATCCAGCCAGCCCTTGAGTCTTTCGGAAAATATATCAGCCGGTGGATGATTTTTTTTGATAATGATACCAGCCCGCCGTACCTGGAAATCAGATTCAGTACGAAAGGGTCTTGCCAGAAGCTTCAACGATGCCGCCATTTTACTTTCCCAGTTCTGCGGAACGATTGGTCGCCGCCTCAATGGCATCCATGATAATTCCTTTAAATCCAGCGCGATCCATGACGTGCTGAGCCGCAATGGTGGTGCCTCCTGGAGAGGTCACCATGTCCCGCAGGACAGCTGGATGTTTTCCTGTCTCCAGCATGAGCTTGACCGATCCAAGGACGGTTTGCAGAGCCAGGGTCTCAGCAACGGGTCTGGCCAGACCGACCTTGACTCCCGCATCGATCATGCCCTCAATAAAGCTGAAAACGTATGCCGGCCCGGACCCACTGAGCCCGGTGACCGCATCCAGGTAGCGCTCGTCCATAACGATGGCCTTGCCCACTGCATCAAACAACGATTTAGCCAGATCCATGTCGGCAGGGGTAACATGGCTGTTGCCGCTGAGGGCTGAAGCGCTTTCAAGGATAAGGGCAGGGGTGTTGGGCATGACCCGGACGATTCTGCATTGCTGACCGTTGAGATGTTCTTCGTAAAAAGAAATGGGAAGGCCGGCAGCAATGGAGATGATCAAGTGTTTGGAGGAAATCATCTTTCTTGCATCTGCAAGAAGACTGCCCATCACCTGCGGTTTGACTGCAAGAATAACCGTGCTGCAGGTCTTCCAGATGGGTGCTCCGCTGTCAAAGGGCTGCACCTGATAGGTTTCCTGCAGATACGTGCGCCGGTTTTCGTTTGGTTCCGTGACCAGAATGTCACCGCCTGCGTAAAGTCCGGACTGAATGATGCCACGAATCAGGGCCTCACCCATCTGACCGCCACCGATAAACCCTAGCTTTGTTGTTTTCTTTGTCATTTTTTCTCCTCAAGATCAAGATATTTGGCCGTGGTGCATGCCACTCATTATTCAAGCTATACTATGTTTAATATCGGCTCTGTAAACCCCTTACTGATTCTTATCAGCAAGATGTCGCGACTGTACCATGTCATAAGAAAACAGTCCATACTGGATGGCTGCAATCTGCTTTCGAGGTGAAATCTGATTGTGATTATGATAGGGTGTTTGATTGTTTTGATAGAATTTGCAAAATGAGCCGAGTATTGATTGGCGTAGATATTTTTATTGGAGGAAAAAATGATCAGTAAAGATTTGCTGGATATTCTGGCCTGTCCCAAATGCAAGGGGCCGATCAAGCTTGCCGAATCAGCGGATGGCCTGGTGTGTGAAAAGTGTCGGCTGGTCTATGCCATTCATGATGATATTCCTGTGATGCTCGTTGACGAGGCTCGATCTTTGGACGTGCAGGAAAAATAGCTGAAAAGCCCGATATATATAGGTCCTTGAAGCAGAAAAGGCATGGCCCCTTGGGGCCATGCCTTTTCTGCTTTTCTATTAAAACTGTCTGTTTAGTGCCTTGCAGATTATTTTTTTATTTTTTACATGGAAATAATCTGTAAGGCACTAATATCGTTCATCGGGGGTGAGATTAATCAGGGATTAATGCCCAGTTCCTTTTCCTTTTGATGAACCGCTAGACGCGTCTTAATGGCGGTGTCCGGAATCAGGCTCATGGAATCTATGCCGCATTCCACAAGAAAGGTAGCAAATTCTGGGAAGTCGGATGGGGCCTGGCCACAGATGCCGATTTTTTTGCCCCTTCGTTTCGCAGTGTCAATAACCATCTTGACCATATCCTTGACGGCTTGATTGCGCTCATCAAAAAGATGGGCGACAAGGTCTGAATCACGATCGAGCCCCAAGGTGAGCTGGCACAGATCGTTGGAGCCGATGGAGAATCCGTCGAAGATATCCGCGAAGGCGTCAGCAGAGATGACATTGGAGGGAATCTCGCACATAACATAGACCTCGAGATTATTTTCACCCTGCACCAGACCAAACTCCTTCATCACCTCAATAACCTTGCGGCCTTCAGCAGGAGTGCGGCAGAAAGGCACCATAAGCTTGATATTGGTCAACCCCATATCATTTCTGGCCTTGAGCAGCCCCATGCATTCCATTTCAAAGGCAACTTTATATTTAGGATCATAATAACGGGAAGCGCCTCGCCAGCCAATCATGGGATTGCTTTCCACCGGCTCATAGAGCTTTCCGCCAACCAGGTTAGCATATTCATTGGATTTAAAGTCAGAAAGACGGACAATAACGTCTTTGGGATAAAAACCAGCAGCAATGCGACCGACACCCTCAGCGATTTTGTCGATGAAGAATTGCTTCTTGTCAAGGGGATAGGCAGAAGTTCTGGCCTCAATTTCTTTGACAATCGAGTCAATCTCAAGATCACCTGCCGCAGCTTTGGCTTTCAGCTCTTCAAAGTTGTAAAGAGCCAGGGGGTGGATACCGATGTGCGAGTTAATGATGAATTCTTCACGGGCAAGCCCTACACCTTCGTTGGGGATCTGACACTCGGTAAAGGCCTTTTCCGGAATCCCCACGTTCATCATGATCTTGGTTTTGGTTGCCGGAACATTATCCAGATCAAGTCGCTCCACTTCGAATTTCAGCAGGCCATCATACACCACACCGGTCTCGCCTTCAGCACAGGAAACGGTGACATCAATGTTACCGGGAATCGCCTTGGAACCATTCACCGTGCCGATGATGCAGGGGATTCCAAGCTCACGGGAGATAATGGCGGCATGACAGGTACGACCCCCACGATTTGTTACAATGGCGCCGGCGATTTTCATAACCGGTTCCCAGTCAGGATCGGTCATGTCGGTGACAAGAACCTCGCCTTTTTTAAAGTCATGGATGCCGGAGACATCTTCGATCACTCTGGTACGACCCTGGCCGATTTTAGCGCCAACTGCCTGGCCATGGGCTATTTGCTTACCATGTTCCTTGAGAACATAGGTTTCCATGACCTTTTTGGAGGTCTGGGAGTGGACGGTTTCTGGACGGGCCTGGACGATGAACAGCTTGCCGGTGCCCTTGGTTATCCCGTCGCCATCTTTCGCCCACTCGATATCCATACCTTTCTGGTAATGATTTTCAATAATAACCGCCCACCTGGCCAGTTGTAGAATCTCGTCGTCGCTGATGACGTAAGATTCCCGCTCTTCTTTGGTCGTAGGGATATTTTTTACGGGATGCGGGGTGTTGGGATCGTTATCATAGATCATTTTGAGCTCTTTCGAGCCGACACGCTTGGAAACTATGGGCCGTTTTCCTTCCTTCAGGGTGGGTTTAAAGACAAAGTATTCATCAGGGGTCACGGCACCTTGAACCACGTTTTCGCCGAGTCCCCATGCACCGGTGATAAAGACCGCATCTTTGAAGCCTGATTCGGTATCAATGGTAAAAAGAACACCAGAACTTGCAGAGTCGGAACGAACCATCTTCTGGATAACAATGGAGAGATAGACATCGAACTGACCAAAATCCTTATCATGTCGGTAAGAGATGGCGCGATCGGTAAAAAGGCTGGCAAAGCACTGACTGCAATAATCAAGGATGGCCTCATATCCCCGAACATTGAGATAAGTTTCCTGCTGGCCGGCAAAAGAGGCGTCAGGCAGATCTTCAGCGGTGGCGGAGGAACGGACGGCGACATCGACATCCTTACCATATTCAGCTTCCATTACCTTGTAGGCGCTGATGATTGCATCTTGCAGGTCCTGGGGAAAGGCAGCTCCCCTGATTATGGCGCGCACCTTTTTGCCTCGCTCCTGGAGATTTCTCAGGTCGTGGGTGTCGAGGCCGTCGAGGGCTTCGCGAACAGCATCCTCAATGCCTGCTGATTGAATAAGATATTGATAGGCATAGGCGGTGATGGCAAAACCATGGGGTACGGCAACACCTTCAGAGGTAAGATGTTGGTACATTTCGCCGAGGGAGGCGTTCTTGCCGCCAACCATAGGGACATCGTCAATGCCGATGTCGTCAAACCAAAGAATAAGTTCTTTGTCGTGAGTGTCACCCATGTTAATTTCTCCTACTGGGATAAGTTTGTAAAAAAAAAATATTGAAAACTGATTGTTTGTCATCACCTGTATGAATAACATGTTTACTATATAAAAAATAGTGTCAATTCGTCAAGGAGTAGTCGGGTATTAGGCCCCAATTATAAACAGTTTGTGCAATTAATTTATGATAAAATTGTGGGCGGATACGGATTAAGTTTTGAAATTCAAACGCCCTCGCGCCCTCTATTTTGTTGACTTTTAGTTAGCTTTTATTTCATACTTCGCAAATCAGGGATAGGACCTGTTTTGCCAAACACGGCTCAGGAGAGCTTCGATTTGCTGAAGTCGATTTCTTTAAATAAATTAAGGAGATACAAATGTTAACTGGTCGTATTATGCGAAACATGTCGTATGCGAAAATGATCCGACTTGACTCCGGTCTCTGGCGGCCCTCGGTGGACATTTATGAGTCCAGCGACAAAATTATCGTATATTGTGATCTTGCCGGGATAATCAAGGATTCACTGGAGCTTTTGGTGGAAGAACATCAACTGCACATAAGTGGCCGCCGCCAGCTTTCCAGGCCGGAAACCATTGTCTGTATCCATCAACTGGAACTGGAACATGGATCATTTGCCCGGACCGTAGCACTTCCTGTGATGATTGATGTGGAAAAGGTAGCTTCTTCTTATCTTGACGGTGTTCTCATTGTGTCCCTGAAAAAGAAGAAGGTCGGAAGTCAGATAACTGTCAGGATACAGGTTGGGGGCTGAAATATGGAAAAGGAACAGCAGCAGACTGAAAAGCAATCAGAAAAAAAAGTTGACCCAACCAGCCTGGAAGTCCCTGAGATCCTCCCAATTCTTCCATTAAATGGTTTCGTATTTTTTCCTGGGATGGGTTTTCCATTGCAGATTGCAGATGATTCGTCAAAGCAGCTCATTGATGCAGCTTTATTGGGTGATCGAATGATAGGGCTTGCTTCTACCAAGAAGCCCGTACCGGAAGGTGTGGATCGTTTTTCAGAAGATGATTTGTACCGGGTGGGAGTCATTGGCTACATTCATAAACTCAGCAAGGAAAAGGAAGGCTTTTACCATGTGATGATCAGCGGGACCAAAAAAATTGAAATTCTAAAAATCATAGAAACGACCCCTTATCATCAGGCATCGGTTTCTGAAATCCCCATGGAATGGCATGAAAGCCCCCAGGGACAGGCCATGATTCTCAGTCTTCGAACCCAGTTTGCAAAGCTAGTTCAGCTTATGGAACTACCTAAAGAGCTGGCCGCCACCCTCAACGCCCTTGATAATCCATTTCATATCAGCTATCTGGTGACCAGTCAGCTGAATCTTAAAGTAGGAGATGAGCAGGAGATCCTCGAGATCAAGGATTTTGAAGCGCTTCTGAAAAGAGTCATGATGGAGCTCAGTAAACGACTGGAAACCGTTGAAACCAGTCACCAACTCCAGGAATCGGTGAAAAAGGATATCGATGGCCGGCAGCGTGAATTCTATCTTCGCCAGCAGATGGACTCCATTCGTAAGGAACTGGGAGAAGACGGGGAAAAGGTGGAGGTCAAGGAGCTGCGAGAGAAGTTTTCAGTCAAGAAACTCCCGGAAGAGACTCGGAGTGTGGTCGATAAGGAGTTGATTCGTCTGGAGCGCATTTCCCCTTCCTCGCCGGAGTATTCCGTTACCCGGAATTATCTTGACTGGATTCTTGATCTTCCCTGGCTTGAATCCTCCACCGATACCCTGGATCTTGAAAAGGCGGAGAGTGATCTTGAACGGGATCATTATGGTCTAAGAAAGATTAAAAAAAGAATCCTCGAGTTTTTGGCGGTGCGTAAACTAAAGCAGGACATGCATGGGCCTATTCTTTGTTTCAGCGGCCCGCCAGGGGTTGGCAAGACCTCCCTCGGCCAGTCCATAGCCAAGACCATGAATCGTGAATTTGTGAGGATCGCCTTGGGCGGGCTCAGGGATGAAGCAGAAATCAGAGGGCATCGACGGACTTATATCGGCGCCTTGCCAGGCCGGATTATCCAGAGTCTGAAAAAGGCCAAAACCAATAATCCCGTCTTCCTGCTTGATGAAATTGACAAGCTTGGCAATGATTTCCGTGGCGATCCTTCATCTGCGCTGCTCGAAGTTCTCGACCCAGAGCAGAACTCCACTTTCACCGATCACTATCTTGACCTGGAGTTTGATCTCTCCAAGGTCATGTTTATTGCAACCGCCAATGTCCTTGATACGATCCCGGAACCATTACGGGACCGCATGGAGGTGGTAGAGTTGTCCGGTTACACCATGCAGGAAAAGGTTGCCATTGCCAGACGCCATCTTCTTTCCAAACAGATGGAGGCGCATGCCTTGGGTGAAGATGATCTGGAGATATCTGACGAGGCTCTCGGGGGACTTGTGGAATCCTATACCAGAGAGGCCGGAGTTCGTAATCTGGAGAGGGAGATCGCGGCAATCTGTCGTGGGCTGGCCGCTGAAAAAGCCAGGGGACACAAAGGGAAACGGGTTGTCGGCATCGCTGATCTTTATACCTTCCTTGGTCCCGTACGATTTTTCCCAGAGATCAAAGCCCGTCATTGGGGGCCGGGTCTGGCCACAGGTCTGGCCTGGACGCCGGTTGGTGGAAAAATTCTCTTTATTGAAAGCTCGAAGATGAAAGGCAGTGGCGGTCTGACCCTGACCGGTAAATTGGGCGACGTAATGAAAGAGTCAGCGACCGCTGCGCACAGTTATATTCGATCACATGCGAAAGAGTTGGGTATAGATGAAGAGATATTTTCCAAAATTGATATTCATGTGCATGTGCCGGAAGGTGCAATCCCCAAAGATGGCCCGTCTGCCGGAGTTGCCATGGTTGCCTCGCTGGTTTCTGTTATTACCGGCAGGGCTGTTCGTCCTGATTTGGCCATGACCGGCGAGATCACCTTGCGAGGCGACGTCCTGCCGGTGGGTGGAATAGGGGAGAAGGTTCTTGGAGCTCTCCGGGCCGGCATCAGGGAGTTGGTCCTGCCGGTTTTAAATGAGAAAGATGTCCTCGAAATCCCAGAAGACATCAGGAAAGGGGTTGTCTTTCATTATCCGCAGACCATTGAAGATGCCCTAGGAATTCTTCTGGAAAAAAAGGGTCCCGGCAAGGTTAAATCTTCCCGGAAACAAGGTGCTGGTGCACTTTAATCTGTTTCATTTTTGAACTGAGCCGTCGTACAAAAATAGCTTGGATTTTTTATGTTCTTAAACGGCATAAGAGGCCGTAAGGAAATGGATAAAAAGTTCAAGTTATTTTTTAACGGCCCCTAAGCTCTTTATAAAGGGACTTCCATGACGTCAATAGCTGAAACCGTCCGTGATCTGTATAAAAGCTGCAACATTGGACCAGACCATTCCAGTAGTGATTATTTTGCGCTGATTCAAAAGCTTGTTGCAAAAAGAAAGATTGAGGGCGAAGTCTGGCAGAAATATATTGATCAGGTCTACCAGTTAGTTCTGACTGAGATTGTTGCCAATGGCGGGCAACCACGGGATGTCGTAAACTTTGGGACTTCCGGATGGCGGGGGACTTTGGGAAAAGATCTTTTTGTCCGGTCTGTTTCTTTTGTTACCACGGCCATTGTCCAGATGTATCAAGTGCTTGATAAACAGCAGGAGCTTGTCCCTTTTTTAGGGGTCTCCAGTTTACGAGAGGCACAGGATAAGGGCTGTGTGGTTGGATTTGATAACCGTTTTGGTGGCGAGGTCCTGGCCGCTGCTGTTATTGATGTCCTGGTTAAGGCAGGATTTACGGTCCACTATGCGGGAGAGTCCACCACTGGCGTGTTGTCAGCGGCTCTTCTGGAACTGGGTGCGGCCTTTTCCATTAATCTCACCCCATCCCATAATCCTCTGCAGTATGGCGGGTTTAAATATAACGCTGCCGATGCCGGCCCGGCTGCCTCTGAATTGACCGACAGGATTACCGCGAATGCACGAACAATTATTGCAGATGACAGCATCCCCCTGGAGACATCTTCTGTAACCCTTGTCGTTCCTTCTGAACGAACCGATATCCGCCCTTTTGATTCGCTTCAATGCTGGAAGAGTCTGGTGCGGCGCAATGTTTCCAGGCATGGTCTGGACCTGGACGCAATCATGCTGGCCTTTGCAATCAAAAATGATTTCTGTGTTGCCATCGATTCTGTGCATGGAGCCAGTCGTCTCCATATCGCGCCTCTTTTTGAGGGCAACGGTGGTGAACGGTTAATCCATCTGCGCGCGAACGCAGATGTGACCTTTAACGGAATAGCCCCGGAGCCATCTTCGGTGAATATGGAGCAGGTGGGAGAGACTTTACGGGCACGGCCTGAAAGGTTTAAACTCGGAGCCATCATCGATCCTGACGGGGATCGCATTCGTTTCACTGACGGTACGGTTGAGATCAGCATGAACCAGTTTGGGGCCATGGCCTATCATTTCCTGCACGAGATCAAAGGGAAACGGGGAATGGTGGCCAAGACCGTCGCCACCTCCAATCTCGCCAACGCTCTGGCCAAGGCCTTTCATGAAGAGGTCTTTGAGCCCAGAGTCGGATTCAAAGAATTCAAACCGGTGATTGGTCAGGCCCTGGTCTGTTTTGAAGAGTCAGACGGAATCTCGGTGGTTGGCCATACTCCGGAAAAGGATGCCTATATCGGCTTGCTGCTGGCCATAGATATGGTCTTGACGCTCAACGTTAATCTGGGTGAATACCTGCAACGCATTGAGGCTGAGTATGGAGCCTATTATCCTGATCGCGGCGGGTTGCCGGTGAGTGCCAAAGGAGAGGCCCTGAAACTCATTCTGCAGGGCTTGCAAAAGTTCCAAGCGGGGGAATATGTCAGGGTAGGGGAGAACGAACAGCGCATCGCCGAG
The DNA here is from genome assembly GCA_019163335.1 of Desulfobulbaceae bacterium. Taxonomy (GTDB): domain Bacteria; phylum Desulfobacterota; class Desulfobulbia; order Desulfobulbales; family Desulfocapsaceae; genus UBA2270. The sequence continues at coordinate 17,369 of JAFLKM010000030.1, forward strand.
GTGATTGATATCGATGGCCGCAAGATGATTTTTGATGATGGCTCCTGGATTATGATCCGACCATCAGGGACGGAGCCAAAGGTTCGTTATTATGTGGAATCCCGGACTGCCAGCGGGACTGGAAACCTTGTGCTGGCTGCCAGGGCAATGTTGCACGAGATTGGTTTATTGTAACTATTCTGTTGGGTACTCTGGGGCGCACGACGTTTTTTGTCATGTTTATAGCGCCTTAATATTGCATGAAGTTCAATTTTTAGTTCGTAACGTGTTTAAAGTAAATATTTTTTGATGAAATGATTTTGACGGTTTCAATTGTTCGTTGATTTTTACCGATCCAGTATTTAGTGTGATCAAAAATGAAAATTAAAAGGTGAACAGGAAACATCTTTTTTGTTCACCTTTTTTTACTAATAAACAGGAGCAACGCATGTGGGAATATACCGATAAAGTTCAGCAGCATTTTTTGTTTCCCAAGAATGTTGGAGAGATAGAAAACCCCTCAGGTACTGGAAACGTAGGGTCGCTGGCTTGTGGGGATGCCTTGAAGTTGACATTTAAGCTCGACGATAAAGAGGTGATAACTGATGCCAAATTCAAGACTTTTGGTTGTGCCAGCGCCATTGCCTCCTCTTCGGTCCTGACCGAGATGATCATTGGCATGACCCTGGAAGAGGCCTCGAAGGTCACTAATGAAGATATCGCGGATCGTCTGGGTGGTTTACCTAAAGAGAAGATGCATTGTTCGGTCATGGGCCGTGAGGCCCTTGAAGCTGCCATCGCTGATTATCGCGGCCTGAAGTTGCCCATGGCGGAAGGAGAGGTTGTTTGTGAATGTTTCGGGGTTACTGATATTGAGATTATCAGGGCCATTAAAGAATCCAATCTGCATTCGGTGGAAGAGATCACCAACTTTACCAAGGCAGGCGGCGGCTGTGGCAAATGCCTGGATCGTCTGCGGGAGATTCTGGTGGAATCAACACATCAGGGGATCAGTCTCAAAAACCTGGCGGGAAAAACCAAGCCAAGGATGACCACTCTGCAGAAGATAAAGAAAATCGAAGATGCCCTCGAGCGTGAGATCAGGCCCGGCTTGCGCAAGGATGGCGGTGACATTGAGCTTGTTGATGTTGATGGTGATTTTGTCTTTGTTTCCCTGCGTGGTGCCTGCACCAGTTGTGTGAAATCTCAGACCACGATCAAGGAGTATGTTGAGAAAAAGCTGAGAGAGCTGGTGCTTGATACCCTGATTGTGGAGGAGTCCAAATGATGAATCTCAATGATGTCGTATATATGGACAACAATGCCACCACCAGAATTGCGCCCGAGGTATTGGAGCAAATGTTACCGTATTTGCATGATTATTATGGCAACCCCTCATCCATGCACCGATTTGGCGGGCAGGTTGGGGCGGCGATTACCCAGGCCCGGGAAAAAGTAGCTACTTTGTTAGGAGCCGAACCGGAAGAGATTGTTTTTACCAGTTGCGGCACGGAAAGTGATTCAACCGCCATCTTCTCAGCCCTGCAGTCTTTTCCGGAAAAGCGGCATGTGATTACAACCCGGGTTGAACATCCAGCGGTAAAGAATTTATCCGAAAATCTTGACCGATTGACCGGTCACAAGCATCGACTGACCCGGTTAATGGTTGACGCCGAGGGGTGCCTTGATCTCCAGAAATACGAAGAAGCCCTCGCCGAGGATACGGCTGTTGTCAGTGTTATGTGGGCCAACAATGAGACCGGCGTGATTTTTCCTGTAGTCGAGATGGCCAGAATGGCAAAAGAACGTGGCATTCTGTTTCATACCGATGCCGTTCAGGCCGTGGGCAAGATTCCCATCAACCTGAAAGAGACGGATATTGATTTTCTCTCCATCTCAGGACATAAACTGCATGGTCCAAAAGGCATTGGCGTGCTGTATGTCCGGAGGGGAACTCCATTTATGCCATTTCTGGTTGGCGGTCATCAGGAACGAGGCCGTCGCGGCGGCACCGAAAATGTGGCCTCTATTATCGGACTTGGCCGGGCCTGTGAGTTGGCTGCAGCCAATATGGCCGATGAAAATAACCGGGTCAAAAAATTGCGCGACAAACTCGAGCATGGACTACTCTCCTCAATCCCACATTCCATGCTCAATGGGCACAAGACCGACCGACTGCCCAATACCGCTAATATCAGCTTTGAGTATGTGGAAGGCGAGGCCATACTGCTCCATATGGATCAGTACAATATTTGTGCCTCATCTGGTTCTGCCTGCACTTCCGGGTCATTGGAGCCATCTCACGTTCTGCGTGCCATGGGAGTGCCGTTTACCGCGGCCCATGGCTCCATTCGATACTCCTTAAGTGTCTACAATACAGAAGAAGAAATTGATTTTGTACTGGAAAAAATGCCATCCATCATTGCCGGGCTGCGTGAGATGTCTCCTTTCTGGAAGGCGGATCTGTAAATGAATATCGTTGATCCGGGTTTCGAGATTCAGGACGCCTTGGACCAGGCATCGCTTGCGGTGCGGTTGGAGGCCTGCGGTCGTATCTGTTACAAAAGCGAGGAGAAGATCACTGTAGATTCGGCCTTGCCCTTTGTTAAGAAGATCGCGGAACATGGTCATAACTCAGTCATGGAAATGGCAGTGGTCACACTGCGACTTCACTGCTCAGCAGTTCAAATCAATGACTTCTTTCGTTGTCTGCCTAAATTTCTGTTTATTGATGTGGTGGAAGATGGTCTGCTGGTGACCGGTTCGATCCGCTCTTTCCGGGAGCTGTACAGTTCTTTTCCAGAATTAGAAGTGGTTTCCGCCATGGTGGATTTCCTTGG
>JAFLKM010000089.1 GCA_019163335.1 Desulfobulbaceae bacterium
TGCTCCCACTCAAACCGATGGATATCGATCAGCAGTCGCATCAACTCAGGAACGGCGATGGCCGGATGGGTGTCATTGAGTTGGACGGCGAAATGCCGGTGAAAATTGTCCAGTCCGGGGTGCTGGAGGAGATGGAGGCGAATCATGTCCTGCAGAGAGCAGGCAACAAAGAAATACTGCTGGCGCAGGCGGAGCATCTTTCCCTGGAACTGCTCGTCATTGGGATAGAGGACCTTGGTGATGTTTTCGGCCTGGATCTTTTCCGCCACCGCCCCGAAGTAGTCACCGACATTGAATTCCTCAAAGTCAAAACTTCTCGGCGCCTCGGCGCTCCACAACCTGAGGATGTTGACCGTGTTGACCCGATATCCCGGAACCGGGGTGTCATAGGGGATGCCCTTGACCACCAGTCCCGGGATCCAGCGGACACGGTAACGGCCATCGTCATCGGAAAAGGAATAGGTGCGGCCCCCGAATCCCACTGTCACCGCAACATCAGGTTTCTTGAATTCCCAGGGGTTGCCCGGTTGCAGCCATCGATCACACAGCTCTTTCTGCCAGCCCTTGTCAAAGGCCTGATCAAACATCCCGAACTCGTAGCGAATTCCGTAGCCAATGGCCGGAATCTCAAGGCTGGCCATGGAATCGAGGTAGCAGGCTGCCAGTCGGCCCAGACCGCCATTACCCAGACCCGGCTCCTCCTCGTGGTCAATGATCTGCTGGAGATCAAGCCCGGATTCCTCGGCGGCCTGGGCATATTCGTCATACAGGCCGAGGTTGATCATATTGTTGAGCAGATGGGGCCCCATGAGGAACTCGGCGGAGAAATAACAGACGATTCTGCTTTTGTTCTCACGCAGAGCGGCCACTGAATTGATGAACAGTCCCTGCATCCGGTCGCGCAGGGCAAAACTCACCGCCATATAGTAATCGTTTAACGAGGCGGTGAAGGGAAGTACCCCCTGCTGGAAGAACAGCTTGTAGGCAAAGGCGCGCTTGAGCTTGTCGATGGTTTCACGGTCGGCAATTTTCTTCTCTGGCATACTGTTCCTCCAGGGCCTATGGCCGGTGTTCCATGGGTAAAATCCATGGCGATCTCAATCCAAATGGGCATTCAAGCCGGCATCTCCGGCGGCGATGATGCCTGGCTTCTCACTGTACGTTCTGTGCTGCTTCGTCGTCGTCGCCGCTTGCTTGTTCCCGGTCTTGTTCCGAATGCATCTTAGAATGGGAGTTAATATTTCTCCTGAATAAATTTGAAGGGATACTCTTTGCCCGGAGCAATCTTGTCGATTTTTCGTTTGGGCAATTCTATTTTCTCTCCCTTGATTTCCTTGTATTCGATGGCATTGAGAATCTGAGTGATGATATTCAGCCTGGCCCGTTTTTTGTCATCTGATCGGGCTACATGCCACGGTGCCCATGGGGTGTCGGTGGCGTTGAACATATCATCGCGGGCACGGGTATAGTCATTCCATCTGTCATAGGATTTAACATCCATGGGCGAGAGCTTCCAGATCTTACGGGGATCATCGATACGGGCGGTCAGCCGTCTGGTCTGTTCCTCCGGGCTGACCTCCAGCCAGAATTTGAGCAGGATGATGCCGGATTCAATCATCATCTTTTCAAATTCCGGGACACGATCAAGGAAGCGCTTGGACTGTTGTTCAGTACAGAAGCCCATGACCCGCTCAACTCCGGCCCGGTTGTACCAGCTCCGGTCAAAAATAACCACCTCTCCGGCAGCCGGAAAGTGGGGCATATACCGTTGTGCGTACATCTGGGACTTCTCTCGCTCCGTCGGTGTCGGCAGGGCAATGATGCGAAAAATTCTCGGACTGACCCGCTCGGTGATGGCCTTGATCGTGCCGCCTTTTCCAGCACCATCCCGACCTTCAAAGACGATGCACACCTTGAGTCCCTTGTGGATGACCCATTGCTGGAGTTTGACCAGCTCTCCATGCAGTTTGGCCAATTCTTTGTCATAGCTTTTCTGGTTGAGTTTTTTGCTGCCGGTCTCTTCTGCGGCCGCACTGAGCTCTGCCTTCTGCTCCGTATGCACTGCTTCCTTTCCCTTTTCTTTCACCTTTTTCATTGGAGTTCTCCTTTTTTGGTTGACTGGTAAGGGGCATTGCCATTGTTTCAGTCCTCACCACGGCAGAACGTGCCTGGTTTTGACTGGTGTCTGGTGTTGAATCCTGCATTGGCCGATGGCGCTGCGATCAATGAGTCTCTGCTATCTCGTCGCGTTCCGCTCCCTTCATCCAGGCAATAAGCAGGGTATAGGTGACGGCCAGCATCACCGGCCCGATGAACAGGCCGATCACCCCAAAGGCGAGAAGACCGCCGATAACCCCGGCTATAATCAGAATGAGGGGCAGGTCAGCTCCTTGTCGGATGAGAAACGGTCGGACAAAATTATCAACAAGAGTTACAAAGAGCGACCAGACGAGCAGGATGCCGGCCCAGGTCGTCTGGTCGCTCCAGTACAGCCAGATCACTGAGGGAAAGAGCACCAGACTCGGCCCGATCTGGGCGATACAAAGGATCATCATAACCGCTATCAGCAGAGCCGCCGATGGGACTCCGGCGACAATCAGGCCAAGGCCGCCGAGGGCGGACTGGATGAAGGCCGTGCCGACAACGCCGAGGGCAACACTGCGAATGGCCGCAGCCGAGAGCATGGCCACCTCTTTACCGCGATCTCCGGCCAGACGCCTGGCAAAGGAGCAGACCAGATTCGCTGCTTTTTCGCCTTGCGCGAAGAGAACGGCGGAGAGGATGATCATCAAAGAGAATTGCACCACCAGCAGCCCGATGTTGCCGACTTGACCAACAAACCACTTCAGGGTTGTATTTACATACGGCGCCAGCTTTTCTGAGAGTTCCTGGGGACTGATCATTGATAATTCCTCCCAGCGATCAATCAGGGTGTGGGAGAAAAGCGGAACCTTTTCGAACCAGTCGGGTGGTGCGGCTATGTGCACGGCTTTCAGTGATTTGAGGAGAGTAATCAGATCACCAGCTCTCTCGAGAATGGTGAGAATGGCAAAGGAGAGAGGGATTACCAGGAGCAGGATGAGGGCCAGGGACATGACCAGAACGGCTATCCAGCGTTTGTTCCAGCATCGTTTCTGGATGCTCAACATAAAGGGCCAGGTTGCGACAACGATCATCACTGCCCAGCCAAGGGAAAAGAGAAAGGGCCGCAGGATCCACAGGCAGGAGGCGATAAGCAGGCCTATAAAGAGAACGGCCAGGGTGGAACGGGTTATATCGGCGGGTTGGTTCATGGTCATGGCACCTCAGATATCCGGTGTTAGTCGGGAGCGCGTTTCCTGGGGAAAACACCCTTTTTTCACCCTGTTTCTTGTCCACCAGTGGAGCTCCATGCCGCTTCGGGATGGAATTAATGTGTCGCGTTGATCGCAGCGGCGATCTCCTCGCTGAATCGTTTCACATTGCGTCGCTGGGCGCTGACCCAGGCATCATAACTGCTGTCAGCCGGTCGCTCGCTGAAGCTGCTGCGGCGCATGAGCTGCACGGCTTTACTCTTGGGATCAACCAGTGACCAGCGCACCATCAGCTTTGCCTCCTCGCCCAGAGCTCCATCCATGGCCAGGATGTCCAATATGATTTGATGGGTCGGCTCAAGATTTTGCCCCATGGGAAAGAGGGCAATCTGCTCGGTGCCAAGCCGGGTGGCCAGCAGTTCACCGATGGCCCGGGAAAATTCGCGATCCACGTCACCTGCCCAACGATGCTGCTCGCTGAGCTGGTACCGCCCGTCGGTATCTCCGGTGGAGATCTGGGACTGTTTGAGGATATCAGGAGTCGAGACGGGGCCGATCAGGATCGCAATGGGGCTCTTTGATCCGGCATTATGATCAGCCGGATCAAGGTCAACTAGACTGTGGTAGGCAACGGGCGGAGAAACCGGGATGCAAGCGCTGAGAGTGAACAGAACCGGCCCGAGAAATACAAGGCAGATGAGAAAACTGAGAGATTTATTCACCGGATTTTTTCTCCTTTCCATAAATAATCGATTGGGGCTGGTTCTTCAGGGTGTCGGTCAGTTCACGCAGGGAACGAAGGGTCATGGACAGTTCTTCCATGGATTTGGTGGTGTTGTAGTTGAAGGGGGAATCTTTGCCCATCCCCTTCTGGACGTCCACCAGTGTTTTCTGGAGTTCGCTCAATGTCGCCTGCAACTGCGGTGTGGTTTCACTGTTCATTTTTTTGGCTAAACCACCGATCTCGGCTGCCGTCGTCCTCGCCTCTTTCAGCACCTGCTGGAGATCGGTGCTGACCTGGTCGAACTGGACCTTTTCGAGGTTGGCGATGATTTTACTCAAACTCTCCTGGAATTTCTCAAATGAGCCGGGGATGGTCGGGATGACGCGAAGCCCTCCGTAAGTACTCAGGATGGCCTTTGGGGCATCCTTAACAAAGGTCATATTGATCGTGAGTTGACCGGTGAGCAGGTTGCCGCTCTGCAGCTGGGCCCTGAGACCTTTCTGCTCGACCAGTAACCTCACGAGCGCTTCTGGATCATCTTTTGCAATCTTGAGTGCCGCCTCCTTCTGGGTGGAACCGATTCTTTCCGGTTCCATGGCCACGATGACCGGAACCTGGAACTTCTTCTTTTCGAGGTCGAACTCCAGGTCGAGGGCTACAACCTCCCCGATCTTGATGCCATAGAGCTCGACAGGGGCGCCAACACTGAGTCCTCGCACCGACTCGTCAAACAGGAGTGTCCAGTAATTACGAATCGAGTATTTTTTTTCTTTGATGGCATCCTGATCGGCATACAGGTAGAAGGCAGCATTTTCCTGAGCCTCATTCCCCGGCGGAAAATCCTTGACCACGTCAAAGGCAATGCCACCGCTGATGATGGAAATCATTGACTGGGTATCAACCTTGAGGCCCTGGGAGTTGAGGGTAACATCAAAACCGCTGGCGTTCCAGAAACGGGTGTTCTCGGTCACCTTGGTGTGATGCGGCGCTTCAACGAAAATCTTGACATCCACGGCTTTGCCATCTTCATTAAAGCCGTAACCTACTACCTGCCCCACCGGGATCTGCCGATAATAGACCGGGGCCCCGATGTCCAAGGAGCCGAGCATCTCGGCGTTCAGGACGAAATGCCGGCCAGGCTGGCCGATGGTGACCACCGGCGCGACCTCAAGCCCGGTGAAGGAGAGGGCCGGGCTGCCTTTATCACTGCCATCGATGCCGATATAGGCGCCGGAGAGCATTGTTCCAAGGCCGGAGACTGAACCACCGCTGATTCTTGGGCGGACAACCCAGAACTTTGTCTGGTCGGTCAGGTACTGCTCGCTGCCCTTGACCATCTTCGCGGTGACCAGCACCTTAGAGACATCTTTGCTCAAGGCGATGGTTTCCACCTGGCCGATATCTACTTCCCGATATTTGATTTTGGTCTTGCCGGCCTCAAGACCTTCGGCAGTGGCAAAGGTGATGGTAATGGTCGGGCCCTTTTCATTGATGGCCTTGAATGCCAGCCAGACACCAATAGTCAGGGCCACCAGGGGGATGATCCAGACGATGGAAAAAACCCGTTTAGTCTGGATTTTGGCGGTAGCAGCATGTTGCTCGATGGATGAGCGGTCGTTCATATCTTCTCCTCAATGACATCCCAGATAAGTCGGGGATCAAAACTTTCAGCGGCAAACATGGTGGTCACCACCACTGCGGCAAAATAGACGGCGGCCGGTCCGGCCTCAATGGTGGCAACGGCGCCAAGCTTGACCAGGGCAACGAGGATGGTCACCACATAAATGTCAACCATCGACCAGCGGCCAACCAGTTCAGTCAAGCGGTACAGGGATGTGCGATCCTTTGGCCTCCAGCTTGATTTAAACTGCACACTGGTCAGCAGAAAAATCAGAATAAGCAGTTTGCAGAACGGAACAAAAATACTGGCGATGAAAATCACAGACGCAATCTCCCAGGAACCGGTTTGCATGAAAAAAATAACCCCGCTTAAGATCGTGTCGCCCTGCTTGGTGCCCAGCGAAGAGGTGATGGTCATGGGGAGAACGTTGGCCGGAATGATTAAAATAATCGCCGTCCAGACCAGCGCCCACGTGCGGGTAAGGCTGTTGGGTTTACGCTGGTGCAGATGGGCACCGCAACGCGGGCAGTGCGGGTGCGCCTGGAACTGCTCCTCTGAAATCAGCAGATGGCAGTCATGACAGGTAATCAGGCCCAGCTGGCGGGCGGTGGCGGCAGCGGATTTATGCATATCGGCGAAGATCCAGGCGGGCCCAGAGCATCGGTGGGTCCAGATTGGAAAAGGCGGCGGCCATGGCAAAGATCAAGGCCCCGAAGGAAAAAACCGATATGCCGGGAATGATGGTCGCCATGTGCCCCAGCTTCACCAGGGCAACAAGGATTCCCATCATAAACACCTCCATCATGCCCCAGGGGGCAACCTCCTGTACCAGACGCAGAACCCGGGCGGCCTGACCGGCCGGACGAAGGCCCAACTTGAGCGGTGCCAGGATATAGAGCAATCCGACCATCTGCAGCAAAGGCACCAGCACACAGGTGAGCATGACAAGGCCTGCCAGCCCGTACAGTTCCTGCTTCCAGAGTTCATGAATGCCGGTTAACAACGTGGTCTCCTGGATAAACCCGCCGCTTTTCATGGCCAGAAAGGGAAAACAGTTGGACAGGACAAAAAGAATCAAGGCTGCAAGGGTCAAGGCCAGGGAGCGATCAATGCTGTTAGGTTTGTGCTGGTAGAGCACGGCCCCGCAGCGTGCACAAAGTACCGTTCTGGTTACTCGTTCGGGAAATCGGTTCAGCAGGTCGCAGTCGTGACAGGCCATAACGCTGAGCGAGCCTGCGGGTAAATCGGAACCGAAGGGCGGGGAAATTTCCTCGACCGGCCTCAGTTGAGGAGTCCCGGGCAAGAGCTTGTGCAATAAGTGCTGGATACGATGAAAAGGCATGGTCGCAATGTCCGTAATTGAAAATGGCAGAAGGTTCGAAGTCTGTTGTTTACTATCCACAATGGGAATTATGGGAAGTCATGGAATGAGTTTTCGTTCCAATGACTCCCATAATTCCCATTGTCGTGCAGAGCAGGTTCAGTCTTTCTTAAACGCAATTACTGGGCAGCCTTGCCGTGCGCCTTGTCCAGGGTTACCCGCAACCGTTTTGCCCAGAATTCAAAGGCCTCCTTGGCAGCGCCGTACTTGCTCAAACCGCTCAGCTTAGAACCGTTGAAGGTGTCAATGGCGGCGCCAAGCCGTTCCCCGGAGATGGAGTCAAGAAATTCCACTTCCATACTTGCCCCTCCCACCCCGGTGTGCGAGCCGCTGGCGCCCTTCTTAACGGCGCTGACTGCCAGTCCTACCGGCAGCACGGTGGTCAGGCCGCTGAGGGCCGGATTACTCGGTTCGATATCGGAAACCCCCAGTCGAACATGTAATACGTCAGGCCCCGGCTTATCGACAAGGGGATAGGCCGTTCCCATGGCATCAATGATCGCACGATGAAATGTGTCGGTAAGCTCTGCCAGTTCAGTGGCCTCAATACCTTTATAGTCAGCGTCTTTCTTGATAAAAAACTGCACTTTGTCGAGCATTACCTTGTTGTATTTTTTTAAATCAGTGCCTGGCTTGAGATAGACAAGGTCAACGCCGTCTGGCGCTCCCGGCTGAAAGGTTGGATAGTCCTTGAGAAATCCAGAATGTCCGACAGTGGAGGTGGAGGCACAACCGGAGAAAACACAACAGCTCAGCGCCACGAGTAGTCCTGTGGTCAAATATTGTTTTTTCTTCATAATCTTCGTCTCCTACTGATAAAAGGTGGATGAAATTGACGGATTATTTGTCTGGTTGAATCTTGCTGATCTTGCTGCCTTGAATTCCCAGTCCCGCCATCAGGCCTTTTTGATCAAAGAAAAAGGCATACACCCCTGATTTAGCGGTGGTGGTGGAGAACGACCGGGACATACCCTCGTCCATAACCACAACAGTGGGACCAACGCCTACCTCCCAGCCCTCACTTTTTTTCAGATACTTCAGATCGTCGTCAGAAAGGAAAAACATGGCATACCCAAAGGATTGTGCTCCGGCCTGCAAGCCGTAAGAGGCCGCCACCGTTCGATAATATCCCGTTGTTTTGCCGCCAACGCGCAATGCCCCTTCACCATATTGTCCGCCGATAATGAATCCACCCTTGATGATGCTGGGGAAGACCAGTATGCCTTTGGCGATTTCCGACATTTTCTTGGCGGCCGGGGTCGACTTGTACAATGTTTTCAGGGCAATGTCGACATCCCGGTTTATTTCAGCGGCCGTCTCGGCCTGTGAGATCTGGGGGATGGCCAGCAACATCAGGGCCATCATGACTCCCAGTCGAATGCATGTTGACCGCATGTTGTCCATTAGGGTGGGTTTCAGTATCTCTTCTGCTCTTTCTGTTATCATGGTGTGCTCCTGTTTTAAAGAGGGTTGCGTTTGGTTGTGGTGCATCCAGATGGCGATCGCGCCCGTTTCCGGGACTCTGATCCGTTGGTTTAATCAGCGTTTTTTCCCTTTGACCTTGATGCCGACAGCTTCGATATAGGTAATGGCGATGCTGTCGCCTACTTTGACCTTGTCGAGATTGGCCGGATTCTGCACTTTCACCGTTGCCACAGAGCCGTCCGCCATTTTCAGGGTGGCCATCTCGTTGACTTTATCCAGATCCAGAATGGTGGCGGTAATAATGGTCTCGGTGATTTCGACTCCTGCCGGCTTGGAGCCCGGCTTTGCACCACCTATGAGAGTGGCTGTTTCATTTCTGACCTCGCCGGGTTCGGCCATGCGAACCTCCAGTGATTGGGCGTATGTGATCTCTACTTTGTCGCCCACTTTTGCCTGGGGAAGGTTGACGGCCTCCTCGCCGACATGAATGGTAAAGGGGTTGCCTTCAAGGCTGCGCACCTTGACCATTCGTGTCTTCAGATTGACGGCTTCAATGGTGGCCACGGTGGTGTTTACCGAAGAGCGTTCCACACTGAGATTGCTTGGCGCGGGTGGGGGAGTGGCTGGCTGCTCTACCTTGACAGCACTTTCTGTCTTGGGATTTGCCTGTTGTCCTTTATCTGCACAGGCGGCCATACTTGTGGCAAGCAACACCAACATCGCAACCCTTAATTTTTTCTTCATGCTTTCTCCTCCGGAATATTGATTTTATATCGTTGAAAGCCAAAGCCATGAAAAATTCAGCCCTGACGGTCACCTGAAAAGACAACCCCACCCAGCAGTTGCCGGCTCGGGTTCCTCATCCTTGCTGCTTCATTGTTTTATTTCTTCTCTCCCTTCTCCTTTACTGGTGCGAGGGGCGTTTGTGCGAACTGGTCGGCTTGCTGAACCCAGCCTCCACCCATGGCCTTGTAGAGATTAATCACAGAGAGATAGAGCGTGCCTTTGGTCTGGGTATAGGCCAGCTCGGCATTAAACAGACTCCTCTCCGCATCGAGAACGGCCAGGTAATCGGTGTAGCCATTGTCATAGCGCAAACGGGCAATGCCGGCATATTGTCGGAGGGATTCGACCTGGCTCTTCTGGACGGTTAGCTGCTTGCCGGTTTGACCTTGATCCGTCAAGGCATCATTGACCTCACGAAAGGCATTCTGCACGGTCTGCTGATAGCTGAGAAGTGCTTGTTGCTGAATGGCCTCGGCTTCCTTGACTCCGCCTGCGGTTTTGCCGGCGGTAAAGATGGGCAGGCTGACCGGGGTGCCGAATTGCCAGATCCTGGACGGCCCCTGAAAGAGGTCGCTGAGATCCCCGCTGGCTGAACCAAAGGCGCCGGTAAGGGAAATGGTTGGGAAATAGGCGGCCTTGGCGACGCCGATCTGGGCATTGGCGGCGATCAGGGTCTGTTCCGCTTGGCGGATATCCGGACGGCGTTCGAGGAGATCGGAGGGCATTCCGGCAACGATGGCGGGAAGCTTCAGCTCGTCAATGTTTCGTCCCCGGGCAATGGGACCGGGATTGCGGCCGAGAAGAATGCTCAGGCCGTTTTCCTGGAGGGTGACCGCTTTTTCCAGGCCGGGAATACTGGCCAGGGCCTCTTCATACTGGGAACGGTTCTGGCTTAATTCAAGCTCCGATATGATTCCGCCGGCAAACCGCTCCTTGAACAGGAGATACGAGTCCCCCCGACTTCTGGCGGTGTCGCGGCTGATCTCGAGCTGGCGATCCAGGGCGCGCAGGTTGATATAGCCGGTGGCAACGTTGCCCACCAGGGACAGGATGACGGCCCGTCGGCCCTCTTCGCTTGCGATGAACTGGGCCTTGGCCGCTTCGGTGCTGCGGCGGACCCGACCAAAGAGGTCGAGCTCCCAACTGGTATTGAGGGTTGCAGAAAACGAGTCGGTGGTCACTTTATACGCCGGGGACAGGGGGTTTGCCCCGGCCTCGGTGACCCTGCCCCGGGTGTAATCTCCGGAGGCACTAAGCTGCGGAAAGAGATCGGCCCGGACAATGCCGTAACGTCCGGCATATTCCTCAATGCGTGCCGCAGCAATCAGGAGATCCTTGTTGTCATTGAGGGCCGTGCCGATCAGGTCGTTGAGTACCGGGTCGTTAAACTGCTGCCACCACGCGGTGTTGGCGAGTTCTTTGGCGTCCTGATTCATCACCCGCCACTCTGCAGGCGTGTCAACAGCCGGACGCTGATAATCCGGGCCGATGGTGCATCCACCGGCAAGCAAGCTCAGGAGAAGAGCGGTTGACAGCTTCGGGGCCGTTAAGAAATGAAAAAAAGTTGAGTTATTTTTGGACGATGGCTTACGCATGCTGGTCACCTCCCTTCTCAATGCCGATTCCGGCGGAGGGTTCCTTTTTCTTGCCGTGCCCCAGTTTCTCCACCACATAAAAGCAGACCGGAATGAGGAAGATGCCGATGCAGGTGGCCGCCAGCATGCCGCCAATAACGGCGCTGCCCATGACCTGACGCGAGATCGAGCCCGCGCCCGAGGCGATGGCCAGAGGTACGCAGCCAAGGATGAAGGCAAACGAGGTCATAAGAATGGGACGCAAGCGCAGCTTGGCCCCTTCCAGGGTGGCCTCCAGCAGCGGCATTCCCTTTTCGTATTCCATCTTGGCAAATTCAACGATGAGGATGGCGTTCTTGGCTGACAGTCCAATCAGCATCACCAGCCCGATCTGGGCATAGACATTGTTCTCCTGGCCGCGCAGGAGCAGGAATCCAAAGGCGCCGGCTATGGCTATGGGGGTGCCGAGAAGGACTGAAAAGGGTAGCGACCAGCTTTCGTACTGGGCAGCTAAAATCAGGAATACACACAGGAGGGAGAAGGCAAAGATCACCAGCGGCGAGACCCCTTTCTGGGCCTGCCACTCCTGGAATGACATGCCCATATAGTCATAGCCCATCTCGGTGGGCATGGTTTCGGCAAAGACAGCCTCCAGGGCCCGCATCGCCTGGGCCGAGCTGTAGCCGGCAGCGGCCGTTGCGTTGATCTGGGCGCACCTGTACAGGTTGTAGCGCGTGGTGAACTCCGGCCCCGAGATGTTGCGGATGGTGGTCAGGGCTGAGAGGGGCACGCTTTTGCCTTCGCTGTTTCGGACATAAAACTGGCCGATGTTGTCGATATTGGTCCGATAGTCGCCTTCGGCCTGAATGAAGACCTGCCACTGGCGGCCGAACTTATTGAAATAGTTGATGAAGCCGCTTCCCATGAAGCTCTGTAAGGTTTTGTAGACATCGTTGATATTGACCCCCTGTTTCAACACCTTGTCCTGATCGACTTCGACAAAGAGCTGGGGCACCGTTGGTCGGAAGGTCGAGGAGACGCTGGCCAGTTCCGGACGTTTTTTGGCGGCCTCTAAAAATTTGTTGACATTGGCAGCGAGGAAATCAAGATCCTTGCCGGCCCTGTCTTCAAGCATGAAGGTGACTCCGCCCGAGGTTCCGATACCGGGGATGGCCGGCGGTGAAAAGGCAAAGCCGATGGCGCCGCTGAGCCCGCCCAGTTTTTTGGTGAGAGACTGCTTGATGGTGTCATACTGAACCGCAGGATCCTTGCGGACGGCCCAGTCTTCCAGGGTAACAAAAAAGAAGGCGCTGTAGGTATTCGTCACCTGGCTGAGCATGCTGTAGCCGACGACCGAGGTGCAGTATTTCACCCCCGGGGTTTCCATAATCAACTTTTCCGCTTCGCCGGTGAGCTCCCGCGTTCGCTGCAGGGAGGCTGCGTCGGGCAACTGAATGCCGGCAAAGATGTAGCCCTGATCTTCTTCGGGAAGGAATCCGGTCGGCACCATTTTCCCAAAAATGCCGGTGAGAAAGGCTATACCCACAAGGAAAAGCAGACTGATCACGCTCTTGTGCACTGCCACCCTGCACAGTCCCACGTACCCATTGGTTGCCCGTCCGAATACCCGGTTGAACCAGTCAAAAAATTTCTGGAGCGGGCCGGTTCCCGCGACTTTAGGCTTGAGCAGCATGGCACACAGGGCCGGGCTCAGGGTCAGGGCGTTGAAGGCCGAAATGATCACCGAAATGGCGATGGTCAGGGCGAACTGCTGATAGAGCCGACCGGTGATGCCGGGAATAAAGGCCGTCGGGATAAACACCGCCGCCAGAATAATGGCGATGGCCATAACCGGTCCCGAGACCTCCTCCATGGCTTTAAAGGTGGCATCCTTGGGCGATAAGCCCTTTTCAATGTGATGCTCCACGGCTTCCACCACCACGATTGCATCGTCAACCACGAGCCCGATGGCGAGCACCAGGCCGAAGAGTGACAGGGTGTTGATCGAGAAACCGAACATGGGGAAAAACATGAAGGTACCAACCAGGGAAACAGGGACAGCCAGCAGCGGAATCAGGGTGGCCCGCCAGCCCTGAAGAAAGACGAAAACAACCAGAATAACCAGAACCAGGGCCTCAAAGAGGGTATGCTGGATTTCCTTGATGCCCTCGGTGACCGCCAAGGTCGTGTCGAGGCTGACGACGTATTCGAGATCGGCGGGGAACCGAGTCTTCAGCTCTTCCATTAACTTCCTGGCACCCTTGGCAGCCTCGACTGCGTTGGTGCCGGGCATCTGGTAAAGGGCAATAAGGGCACTCGGTTTGCCGTTGAGTCGGCCCTCAATGTTATAGGTCTGGGCTCCGAGTTCGATGCGGGCCACATCCTTGACCCGTACCAGTGAACCGTCGGTATTGGCGCGCAGCACCACTCGGCCGAAATCTTCCTCAGATTGCAACCGTCCCTGGGCTCGGACCGCGTAAGTGAATTCCTGGCCGTTGGGTACCGGTTCGGCGCCGACCTGACCGGCCGGATTCACGGTGTTCTGGGCATTGACCGCGTTGACAATCTCGGGAATGGTGATGTTGAGTTTGGCCAGCTGATCCGGTTTGACCCAGAGCCGCATGGCGTACTGGCCGGCGCCGAAGATGGTGACACTGGCAATGCCCTTGATCCGGGTCATCTGGTCATTGATATTGATGTAGGCGTAGTTGGCAAGAAAGACGTTATCGTAGGTCTCGTTTGGTGAATAGAGGCCGAACATGATCAAGGGTGAGGACGTGGATTTCTGCACCGTCACCCCGTAGTTGCGGACATCGGAGGGTAACTGGGAATCGGCCTGACCCTGGCGCATCTGAGCCAGGAGCTGATCGGTGTTGGGGTCGGTCTTGATGTCGAAATTGACGGTCAGGGTGGATTGTCCGTTGTTGGCGTTGACCGAATACATGTAATTCATGTTGTCCACGCCGGACATCTGCTGCTCGATGGGGGTGGCCACTGACTGTTCCAGAGTCAGGGCGTCGGCGCCGGTATAGGTCGCGTTGACCTTGATCTCCGGCGGCACAATATTGGGGAACTGGGCCATGGGAAGGCCCATCATCGCCACGATGCCGATGATGACCATGAGGATCGAAATCACCATGGCCACAATGGGTCGGTTAATAAAGAATTTTGACATGGCGGCCTACTCCTTCTTTGCCGGCGCAGGGGCAACCGTTGTTGCGGCCGGCGAGAAAGCTTTTGGGGACACGGTCATCCCGGCCCGCACTTTTTGGGTTCCTTCGGCTACCACCTGCTCACCCGGATTCAGTCCCTTGTCGATGATCCAGTCCGACCCGATCCGCTCTCCCACCTGCACCGGCCGGATATCGACCTTATTGTCCGCTCCCACCACCGCCACCAGATATTTCCCCTGGATTTCAGTGACCGCCCGTTGCGGAACCAGCAAGGCTCCCTGTTTGACGCGGGTCGTCGCCCGGATGCGGCCGTACTGGCCTGGACGAAGGATATTGTCCTTGTTGGGGAACAGGGTTCCAATCTTCATTGTTCCGGTGGTGGGGTCGATCTGCCGATCCATAATGGCGAAATGTCCCTGGTGCGGGTAAAGGTTGCCGTCGCCAAGGATCAGCTCCAGAGGCAGCTCTTCCACTTTTTTGCCAGCCTCAGCTGCTTTCAGGTATTCCTGTTCGCTGATATTGATGTACACCTTGATCGGATCCAGAGTGGAAACCGAGGTGAGTTCTTCCTGGGCGCTAGGTCCCACCAGATCGCCTATCTGGGTCTTGGCGATGCCGGCGATGCCGTTCACGGGAGAGGTGACTTTGGTAAACTCAAGGTTCAATTGCGCCTCTTCCACTGCCGCCTGGGCCGCTTCCACTGAGGAGCTGGCGGAAAGTTCTGAGCCGATGGCATCATCCAGATCTTTCTGGCTGACCGCGTTCTTAGCAGCCAGCGGTTTGATTCGGCCAAGGTTAGCCTTTGCCTGCTCATAGCGGGCCTTCTGCTGGGAGAGTTGCGCCTTGGCCTTGTTCAGAGAAGCCTGGAAGCTGCGTGGGTCAATCTCAAAAAGGACCTGCCCTTTTCGCACCGGCTGTCCTTCACGATAGTTCTGACGGGTGAGATAGCCGGACACCTGGGCTCGAATGGTGGCATTCACAAATCCATCAACGACGCCGATCCACTCCTTTTTTACCGGGACATCCTTCTGCGTAACGGTGACGGTTTCAACCACCGGCGTCATGACGCCCGCCGCTTTTTTCTCTTTGCGGCAGGCACCCAGGGATATGGCCATGGAGAGAAGGACAACTGCGGTCAACAGACCAGTGAGGTGACGATTAGGGCGTGAACATTTGAATAGATGGTTGGCTCTTTGCATTGATTTCTCCCGACGGGTCACTCTTGATATTTTTGAGGTTGCGATGTCCGTCTATAGCCATTGACAGACCGGACTCGCCATCCTTTCCTACTATGGTATTTTTATCGCAGAAAAAAGGCAAAAAAGCAATTTTTAAATCCTTGAAATGCTGACGGGCAGGTGGTGGTTTTTCAACCTGAAACCGTTTCTTGCAACTGGATTATGTGACGGATTGCCGCAAGGATGTCCAACCCTGCATTGGTTTTACGAAAATAAACGGCGCCATCGTGCGCCTCCGCCTGTGCGCGCAACTCGGAGCTGTCCTGGGAGGTGAAAAAGATGATGGGGGTGGTGTCTTTGACCGCGTGGAGTTTCCTGCTCAGATCCAGGACGCTCAAGCCAGGCATCTGTAGATCAGCAAGGACACAGCCGGGGATATCCAGTTCCGGGCGGGCGAGAAAGTCGCCCCGCCTGCTGGATTGGTTTTAAATTCCCACAACCAGAGCCCCCCGTCGATGGCAACAGTCGGTGCAGCAAGCCGTTGTCTCGTAAGAAACCTTTGGGGTGTTTAATCAGTTGTTTCGCAGGTGAGCGATCCCAGGCCGGAATATGGCGCCACAGAAAGGTGTCGTGGGCGATATGCAACCAGTCACGAACGGTTGGCTCGCTCACTCCAAGGGTTCTGGCGATGTCGGCATTATTGATAATGTTGCCGGAATACTGGCTGAGCAGAGAAATAAATTGACGGTAGCGATCACGATTAAGACCTGGAAACAATGCCCCGATATCTCGCAGCAAATAGGCATCAATATAGTTGCGGAACCAGAGACTGCGGAATTGTTCATCCTGGCTTAGCCAAGGTTCAGGATAGCCCCCCTGAAACCAGTAGTGTGTGCAGATGAGATTGCATGTGCCTTGGAATCATTCCTGTAAATCCTAAAGGTTGACTTTATTAATTTCAGGAATTGAACATATTGCTTAAAGGGAAACAAGAGGAGGTGTGGCAGTAAAAATTCACTTACAGGGAATAATTCAAATAAGTTTAGGCTGTTCAGCAATTTTCCATGCCGACTGACAGGGCTGATATCGATTTTGATAGGGGCTTTATCTTCCTTCGCGATCCCAAAGCCAACAAGGGGCAGAAAATTCCCCTGAATGATGGGCCAGACAGATACTGGTCAAAATGCCAAAGACAAGCGATTATGTCTTTCCGGGCAAGGGCCGCGCACCTCTTGATATCCTCAAGCAACCCAACGATAATTATTCAATTCCCTTGTGAAAGAAGTTCGTTATTGATACATCATAGAGGCCGTTTAAATGGAGCTTTGATTCGGGCTATCTGCATTCAACGGCGTCCACTGGACAAAAATAACCGATAACCCCGCTTCCATTCATAGGGTAGTTCCATGGCCATCAAGAAATCCGACCTCTATTCCTCCCTCTGGGCCTCCTGCGATGAACTTCGTGGCGGTATGGATGCCAGCCAGTACAAGGACTATGTCCTGTTCATGCTGTTCATCAAATACATCTCCGACAAATACGGCGACTCCGACGACTTCGCCCCGCCGGTCGTTATCCCCAAGGGCGCCGGCTTCAAGGATATGGTCGCCCTCAAGGGCAAGCCCGATATCGGCGACAAGATCAACACCCAGGTGATCCAGCCGCTGATTGATGCCAACTCCCGCCTCGCCCGCAGCGACTTCCCCGATTTCAACGACTCGAACAAACTCGGTGACGGCGCGCAGAAGGTGGAGAAGCTGGGCAACCTCATCGCCATCTTTGAGAACCCCGCCCTCGATTTCTCGAAGAACCGAGCCGAGAACGACGACATCCTCGGCGACGCCTACGAGTATCTGATGCGGCACTTCGCCAGCCAGAGCGGCAAGAGCAAGGGCCAGTTCTACACCCCGTCCGAGGTCAGTCGCATCATGGCCAAGGCCATCGGCATCTCCCCGGCCAACTCCATAGCCGCCACCACCGCCTACGACCCCACCTGCGGCTCCGGTTCGCTGCTGCTGAAGGTCGCCGCCGAGGCGGGCAAACACATCACCCTCGAAGGGCAGGAGAAGGACGTGACCACCGCCGGTCTCGCCCGCATGAACATGATCCTGCATGACTTCCCGACCGCCAACGTGCTTTCGGGCAACACCCTCTTCGATCCCAAGTTCAAGGACGGCGAGCAGCTCCGCACCTACGACTACGTCGTCGCCAATCCGCCCTTCTCCGACAAGGCCTGGTCCACCGGCCTCACCCTGGGCGAGGGCGGCAGCGGAGACCGCTTCCAGCGCTTCACCTGGGGCGTGCCGCCCGCCAAGCAGGGCGACTACGCCTACCTCCTGCACATTATCCGCTCCATGAAGAGCACCGGCAAAGCCGCCTGCATTCTCCCGCACGGCGTCCTCTTCCGGGGCAATGCCGAAGGCCTCATCCGTCAGCAGCTCGTCCGCTCCGGCACCCTCAAGGCCATCATCGGCTTGCCCGCCAATCTCTTCTACGGCACCGGCATCCCCGCCTGCATCCTCGTGCTCGACAAGGAAAACGCAACCGCCCGCAAGGGCATCTTTATGATCGATGCCTCCAAGGGCTTCAAGAAAGACGGCCCGAAAAACCGCCTCCGCGAGCAGGACCTCCACAAGATCGTGGACACCTTCACCCGGCAGGATGAAAGCGATCCGCGCTACGCCCGCATGGTGCCCGTCGCGGAAATCGCTGACCCCAAAAACGACTACAACCTCAATCTCCCGCGCTACATCGACTCGACCACGCCGGAGGACCTGCAGGACATCGACGCCCATCTGCGCGGCGGCATTCCCGAGCGCGACCTTGATGCCCTCGGCAACTACTGGAAAATCATGCCCGGCCTGCGCGCCGCCTTGTTCACACCGCTCCGCGCCGGCTACTGCGCCATCCATCAACCCCAGGCCGAAATCAAGGCGGCCATCTTCGGCCACCCCGAGTTCACCGCTTTCACCACCAAGGCCCGGAAGCTCTTCACCCAATGGCAGACGGCCTCCGTCCTCCTGCTCAAAAGTCTTGCCGAAGGCGGCCATCCCAAGCCGCTTATCGAGACCATCGCCGAGGACCTGCTCGCCACCTTCAAAACCGCACCCTTGCTCGACGCCTACGACGTCTATCAGCACCTCATGAACTACTGGGCCGAGACCATGCAGGACGATTGCTACCTCATCGCCGATGGTGGGTGGAAGGCAGGGGCCATGCCCCGCGAAATCCGTCAGGTCAAAAACAAGGAAGGCAAACTGGTCTGGCCCGAGAAGGAAGATTTCAAGAAGGGCAAGCGCCGCTTCAAGTCCGACCTCGTCCCCGTCGCCCTGCTCATTGCCCGCTACTTCGCCGCCGAGCGCGATGCCATCGCCGCCTATGAGGCCGAACTCGCCGCCGTGGAGCAGCAACTCGACGAAAAGCGCGAGGAGCAAAACGACGAGGGAGAATTGTTGCTCGCGGAAGCTAATGATGCCAACGAGGGCGAGCCTTCGAAAATCACCGCAAAGAGTCTGAAAGCAGCACTCAAAAAAATTGGCGATGACCCGGAAGAGGCTGAAGCTCGCCAGGCCCTCGAAGACTACGCCGCGTTGCTCGACCAGCAGGCCGACGCCAAGGCCAAACTCAAAGCCGCGCAGGAAGACCTCGAAGCCAAGCTCGACGCCAAATATCCCGCGCTCACCGAAGACGAAATCAAGATCCTCGTGGTGGACGACAAATGGCTGGCGACGATTGCAGCTGCTGTGCAGGGCGAGCTGGACCGTGTCTCGCAAACCCTCACCGGCCGCATCCGCCAGCTTGCCGAACGCTACGCCACCCCTCTGCCGCAGCTCACCGAGGAAGTGGCGACGCTCGCCAACCGTGTGGACGAACACCTCAAAAAGATGGGAGCGGTATGGAAGTGAAACCCGGCTACAAGCAGACCGAGGTCGGCATCATCCCGGAGGAGTGGGAGGCGAGAACCTTTAGGCAGATTTGTCGGGTAAATCAGGGCCTACAAGTTGCAATCGAAGACCGGATTAAATACCCGACGACGAGCTCTAAAGCATATATCACGATTCAGTTCCTCAACGACAGGAAGACCATTGAATACATCAATGACTATCCGCCTTCCGCGTGCTGCTCAAAGGATGATGTATTGATGACGCGCACGGGGAACACTGGAATAGTCGTTTCTGGAGTCGAAGGAGTCTTCCATAACAACTTCTTCAAAATCAATTTTGATGGGAGAAAGTTGGACCGGGATTTCTTGGTTGGCTTTCTCTCTCTAAGCTCCACTCGAAAGGTAATTCTTGAGAAGGCTGGGACGAGCACAATTCCAGACCTTAACCACGGCGACTTTTACTCGATCTTTTTGCCACTTCCACCCCTCCCCGAACAACGCGCCATCGCTACGGCGTTAAGCGATGTGGATGCGCTGCTGGGCGGGCTGGACCGGCTCATCGCCAAGAAGCGCGACCTCAAACAGGCC
>JAFLKM010000006.1 GCA_019163335.1 Desulfobulbaceae bacterium
GGTACGCCAAGGGCAGCCAGATAGGGCATCTTGTCGACAATAAAACGATCCACCCCGGTATTCTCCAACCCGATGGCATTGAGCATCCCGCAGGCGGTTTCAACAATACGGGGAGGGGGATTTCCGGCTCGCGGAGCCAGAGATATCCCTTTCACCACCACCGCACCAAGACGACGAAGATGGACAAAATCTTCAAATTCACGGCCATAGCCGAAGGTTCCTGAGGCGGTCATCACCGGATTCTGCAAGGCAAGACTACCAATGGAAACCCGCAGATCGACCTCATTGCCTTGCATTATTACAGGCTCCATAGCAGCCTCTCCGCTTCAAAGATCGGGCCGTCTGAACATACATGGGCATATCCACCAGCCTTGAGAGGCACGGCACAGCCAAGGCAGGCCCCCATTCCACAGGCCATCACCGTTTCCACCGATACCTGACAGGCCCTCTGCTCCTGCTGACAGAGTCGGGCTATCGCCGCCATCATCGGGTGCGGACCACAGCAATAAACGGACGCTAATGGGGACAGATTTAATTTCTTAAGCACATCGGTCACCAGGCCATGATGGCCAAAGGAACCATCATCGGTAGCCGCCAGGACTTTTACGCCCAGCTTTTGGAAATCCTGGACCAGAGGCTCCAGCTCGGCCCGATTTCTAGCACCAAGAATCACCGTTGGCATCATTAATGAAACGCTATCTTTAGACGATTTCTGGAGAAAACGCGTGGCCAGAAAAAGCATCGGGGCGATCCCCATCCCACCACCAACCAGACAAGCTGCTTCAGGTAAGCCAAGAGTAAACCCGTTTCCTAAAGGGCCAAGCAGAGACACCTGTTCTCCCACACGAACCTGAGCAAGCAGTTCAGTACCCCTGCCCAGGACCTTGAAGAGAATCTGCAGATACCCTTCGCTGGTAACCTGATGGATGGAGAAAGGACGCCTCAATAATGGATCCTTGGCCGAAGAAGTTTGGGCCATCACAAATTGACCGGGCCTGGCCATGGAGGCTATCTTCGAGGCATTGAAGGTCAAACGGACAACATCCTCAGTAATTCGTTCTGAGCGGACAACATCAACTTTTTGCTGGAATTGAGACATAATAAAGGATATGCTATGGCAAATAATAAAAATTAGTTAAAAAAATTCAACATTTACAAAGTAGAATTAAAAATGAGTGGCTATTTATTCTAACCCTGATGAATGCGACTTAGGATTATATACTTCTCTGCCTACTCATCATATCCGCCAAAACCAATTCTTCTCATACAAAACAATGGACGCCTCAACTCTTACGCTTTTGTTTGCCTTACTCTTTGGGGCCATTATTGGCAGTTTTCTCAATGTCGTCATTCTTCGACTCCCCAGCGAGAATGGCTCCATAGTCTTCCCTGCTTCCCACTGCCCACGATGTCAAACGACTCTGTCCTGGTATGAAAACATTCCCATCATAAGTTATCTAGTTCTGCGTGGCCAGTGCTGCCACTGCCACGAGAAAATTTCCCCACAATACCCGATTGTCGAACTGTGTATGGCCCTGCTCACAGCAGCCGTTGTCCATAGATTCGGGCTCACCATCACTGCGGCTGGATATTTTCTTTTTTGTGCAGCCTTGCTGGTCATTATCTGGATTGATGTGCAGCATCAGATCATCCCCGATGACATCAGTGTGCCAGGCATACTCCTTGGTCTTATTTTTTCACTGGTAAGTCCTGCAATCAGCTGGCAGAGTTCTCTCATTGGCCTACTTCTTGGCGGTGGAGTTCTTTATGCGATCGCCCTGATCTATTACCTGTGGAAAAAGCAGGAAGGAATGGGTGGCGGTGATATCAAGCTGCTGGCCATGATCGGGGCATTCCTGGGATGGCAGGCCCTCCCTTTTGTCATCTTTGCCAGCTCTTTTTCCGGTTCAATTATCGGGATCCTGGCCATGATCAAACAAAAAAAAGGAGGAAAGACCCGAATTCCCTTTGGCCCCTTTCTCTCCATTGCCGCTCTAGTCTATCTCTTTTTTACAGAACAGGTCAACCAGATCTACAGATTCTATCTCATTGGAAATTTTTAATTCTCCTGCGAAATACTCATCTCTTTCCAAGAAAAATTAAGCGGCAGCTGAATAGATACCCCCTTAATGCTTTTTGGGGTTACATTTTACCAGGCCGTCTTGTTTCAGTCATTCCAGCATCTTCAGCCTGGATCGGGATGGGAAAGACGAACTGATCGAGTGAGCCTCCTGCCTGCATAACCTGGCCCAATTTCAACCCAAGCATTCTGCTCTCTTCTATCTGTTGCCTGCTATGCCCATACTTGGGATAAAAACGCCGAAACCAGGAAGTCCCTGCCTCCGGAGCCCTCCCTGCCAGTTTCAAAAAAACACCAATAGTCCGCCAGGGTTCCGGCGTGGGATGGAAAAAAACAATGGGGGGGAGGACATGGGCACCACAGCGTCTGAGCAGACGTTTAAGGCCAAAATAATGAACCCGCCAGTATCCCCGACACGAGATAAAAGGCAAGATCATCTTCCCTGCAAATAATTTTTTTCCGTCACGATCTATAAGAGAAAGTACCGGGCCACTTGGACTATAGGACCAAGTTGGCCCGGCGAGAATGACAAGATCCCACGGCTCAAAACAGACCGGACTCACGGGATGGACAGGGTATCGCTTACGAAAGAAGGTCTGCACCATCATGATCACGGTGGCAGCAATAGAGCCTACGGGAAAGCGGAGTTCACCATGAAGACTGAGCTGCTCCCAATGAACCTCTGTCTCTGTCTCGCGAAGCCCCTCTATCAATCCATTTAGAAGATTTCTAGTCTGACTGCTGTAAGAATAGGAAAGAATAAGAATTCTTTTATTATTCAAAATAATAGTCCTTCAAATGTTGCTCTTAAAGGCAATCTATCCATTGAACCCTTCCCAGAAGAATACATCACAGACTCTACCGTAGATCCCCAAAAATAAAAAGCCCCCAATAATCTGGGGGCTTTTTAAGGAACAGAGTGTACCATCAAGCGATGGGAACTAACTTTCTATTTCATGCTCTACGCCAACCACTATTTTATAGAGCACGGTAATAATAAACAACCCTGTGGCCCAGATACCAATGGAGATTCCAAGTTCATTGAGAGTTGGAATATACTCAACAATTTCATGCAAAGGGCTGGGCACAAATCCAGCAAAAACAAACCCAAGCCCCTTATCAATCCACAATGCCAGGAAAATCATTACACAGGAAAGTCCCAGCAAGAACTCATTTTTCTGTCGAACATAGGGCAAAGAAAAAAGACCTAATGCACTAAAATTAAACACCACGGAAGCCCACATGAAAGGCACCAGATTATTATAAACATGCCCATGATGTTCCAATCCAAAGAAAAGATATTCAAGACTATGCTTATGACCCGGGATATTGGAGTAATACCCGACAAATACTTCCAGAAGAACAAAAAAGGTGTTGAGCAGAGCGGCGTACATAATAATCGTCACCAGCTTGTTCATAGCCTCTTTACCGGCATCAAAATTAGCTACCCGCTTGAGAACCAAGCAAGCAATGATAATCAAAGCGGGGCCGGCGGCAAAGGCTGATGCAAGAAAGCGGGGCGCAATAATGGCAGACAACCAGAAATGCCGACCGGGAAGACCGCAGTAAAGCATAGCGGTAACTGTATGAATGGAAAATGCAAAAGGAATGGAGAGATACACGAAAAAATAAATCCATTTGGGCGGATGAACACCTTTTCTCTCCGCCGTAAGGATGACCCAGCCACAGAGAATATTTAAGGAAAGATAGCCAACCAACACACACATATCCCAAAAAAGCATGGAATGAGGAGTAGGATGGAGTAAACAATTCAAGGCCCGAAGTGGTTGTCCAAGATCAGCCATGATGAAAAGCATACACATGGCGATGGCGGCAATGGCCAAGAACTCACCAAGAATGGTGATCCTGCCAAACACCTTGAAATTATGAACATAATAGGGAAGAACCAGCATTACTCCTCCTGCGGCAACACCAACCAGGAAGGTAAACTGAGAGATATAAAGCCCCCATGAGACATCACGGCCCATCCCCGTCAAGCCCAAGCCGAAGAGATACTGCCGAGCATAACAGGCAGCACCAATGGCAATAAACGATCCTAAAAATGCAAGCCAGATCCAGTAAGCGGGCTTGCCTCTGAGTATTTTTTCAATCATGAGTCCCTCACACTATGTAAAAAACAGAAGGTTTTGTACCCAGTGACGCGTTCCGCTGGATAGTAAACTCTTTATCAAGAACCTGCCTGATCTCTGACCTTGCATCATTCAGATCGCCAAAAATCAAGGCTCCTGTACCTTTGCAAGCTTCAACGCATGCAGGTTCTTGCCCCAGGGCCAAACGCTCACCGCAGAAGTTGCATTTTTCAACAACTCCCCGCATACGGCTAGGGAAGTCCGGATTATATTTTTTAATATAAGGACGAGGATCTTCCCAGTTGAAGCTTCTTGCCCCATAAGGACAAGCCGCCATGCAAAATCGACAGCCAATACAGCGATGAAAATCCATGGCTATAATACCATTTCCCTTCACCTTGAAAGTGGCCTGGGTAGGACAAGCACGTACACATGGTGGATCATCGCAATGATTGCAGAGAACGGCAAAAGGAAAGTTCTCTACATTGTGAGCCGAATGAGACTGGGATTGCTCGGGAAAGACATTTTCAAAGGGAGCCTTCCAGATCCATTTGATTTCGCTTTTCCGATTATCAATCTGGGGAATATTGTGAACTAAATTACAGGCGTTAATAGCTTTATCAAGCAATTTTGGATCATCGACAAACTTCCGCATGTCAATCACCATACCAAGACGTATTCCCGTCGACGCTGCCTCCCCATGGGCTCCCTTGGCTGGCTTCGCAACAGGATTTGCTGCTGCTGCATGTTCAGAAGCAAGGGCGGCTGTTGAGCTCAACCTGATAAGTGCAGGAGCCCCGATGCCGGCAAGCGCTGTTACGCTTGCAATTTTGAGGAAATTTCTTCTTTGCTTATCCATCAGTGGGTATCCTCCTTCGATGCTGCTTCTTTGGGAGTCAAATGACAATCCCAACAGTATGGATTTACATCCGCATAGGTATGACAGGTATCACAGAATTTTTCTTTATTGCTATGACATTGCATACACGCCATCTGTAAGCCTTTGCGGTACGTTTTGCCCTCAACTGTAACCAAGACACGCTCTTCATCACGCAGAACACTGTCACGCCAATCATCAAGAAGTTTCATGTGATTATCGCGCATATATTCCTTCGGCATTACACATTTTTTCTCTCCCCCCGGTGGCAGTTCAGGCTTGGGCGGAGTAGCCGCCTTCAAACCATTAAGCCAGATAGGGGAAGTCACCAAGAGGACGAAGATCACCAGTCCTGGTATGATTGTTCCTTTATTATACATTATTCAATTTCCTCCTTTCTGGTGCGGATTAGACTAAGGTTCTGAGACCCTCTGTAAGTTCTTGTCGGTTTTCACCTTCCATAACCAGGGCATTTCCAACAAGTTCAGAGACACCGCACACATCACATCCCGGGTTCCAGTAATTCATGAGCGAGGTCAAGGTGGCACGGTCAATGGCACACACACAAGACAGCATATTGACCGCATGCTTATCAATGACATGTTTTACGGCGTTGGCACGAGGAAGACCGGAACGCATACGCAGCTCCATAATCTCATCGGTATTGAGTCCAGTGCCTGAACCACAGCAGAAGGTCTGCTCGCGGATCGTGTTTTCCGGCATCTCCACCCAGCCATCAACAACATGGTCAAGGATATAACGAGGTTCATCAATAAGCCCCATGGCGCGGGCCGGGTTGCAGGAATCGTGAAAGGTGGCCTTAACATGGGAATTACGACTCTTGTCCAGGTTCAACTTGCCATGCTTGATCAAATCAGCAGTGAACTCACTGATATGTACCATTTTGGTAGATGCGGCATTGTGGAAGGTCGTCCCGGTCATCGGGGATTTAGGCACTTCCAGGAAATCTGCAGGTCCGTTCATGGTGTCCATATACTGATGGACAACCCGCCACATATGGCCACACTCACCACCAATGATATACTTGACTCCCAGTCGCTTGGCCTCAGCATACATTTTACCATTGAGCTTCTTCATCGTCTCGTTGTTGGTAAAAAGGCCGAAATTTCCACCCTCGGAGGCATAGGTTGACCAGGTATAGTCAAGGCCGATGTGTTCAAAGAGCATCAGATAGCCCATGGCGGTATAAAGGCCTGGCTCAGCAAAAACATCCGCCGAAGGAGTGATAAAGAGAACCTCCGCACCTTTGCGATTAAACGAATGATTAATCTTGACCCCCGTCAGATTTTCAATATCATCGGCAAGGAAATCAACATTATCCTTAAAAGTATGGGGCTGCAGCCCCATATGATTGCCAGTCCGGTTAGAGTTTGAAACCGGCTCAAGTATCCAGTTAATCCCCACCCCCACCAGATGCAGCAACTCGCGAAGTATTATGGTGATCTCGGCGGTATCAATACCGTATGGACAGAAAACTGAACAGCGTCGGCACTCGGTGCATTGGTAGGAGTACATAAACCACTCCTTGAGGACGGCAACAGTCATCTCACGACCACCAGCCATTTTCCCAAGCAATTTCCCGCCAAGGGTAAAATCATTCCGGTAAATTGAGCGCAATAACTCCGCCCTGAGAACCGGCATGTTTTTGGGATCGCCGGTGCCAAGGAAGAAATGGCACTTATCGGCACAAGCTCCGCAACGGACACAGCAATCCATGAAGATTTTCAGAGACCGAAATTTTTCCAGACGCTCTTTAAGTCCCTTAAGAATTATCTCTTTCCAGTTCTCAGGGAGTTTCCAATCTTCATCCTCAGGAGACCACTCTCGAGCGTTTGGAAAATGCAGCCCCTTCTGGCTATTCAGATATTCAACTTTTTCCTGTTTCGCCTGATAAGCATAATTACCCGGCTTGAAGATCGCAGAGACATCCATCCAATCCTTTACAGGCACTGCGCCTGTTGCCATGGACGGCCCCTGCACCACGCTTTTAGCTAATTGTTCTAATTTTGCAACTGCCATCGTCTTTATCCTTATACGCTAGTTTTGGGTGTGGGGAATCTCACGCTTCATCCTTTGCGGCTGTCAACTCCTTCTCAACCGGGATACCCGCATCCACCATGAACTCTCTGAACTCGTCCTCGTAGCCGGCATAGGAATGGGGTTTGATCTCAGGATCATTCCATGGATTGATGTGACGCTTTGAGCGGCTGTTATTCGCCATATTCCGGGTAGGACTCATGAAAACGCCACCCATATGCATCAATTTACTGAATGGAAAATAAGCAAGCAGAACGCAAACCAGAAAGAGATGGATATAAAAAATGGCACCGATCTTGGCGCCAATGACCGGAGAAAAGGTTACCAGGCCATAGGCCAGATTTTTGATATTAATAATATCAATATCCGTACGTAGAAAGTAACGCATGAGGATACCAGTCAGCGCGATACTAAAGATGAGCACCAACGGGAAATAATCATTGTTCAACGAGATATACTTGACGTGACGATTGAGAAGGCGACGGCCATAGAGAAACATAAGCCCGAGAAGCAAAAAGGCATCCGTAAGATACATGGCGGGCTGCCCAATCTGCAACATGGAGTCTATCCCTTCGAGGGCAGACAGCACAAAAGGAACCGGCTCAAGGAAAAAACGCATGTGCCTAAGGACGATCAGCAAAAACGAATAATGAAAAATCAGGGAAAAAAGCCACAGCCACTTGGATGATTCATAGGTAATTTTGGGACCGTCATGGAGCTCGGACTTGGTATTTCTAAAGAGCGACCTAAAAAAGAAAATTTCCAGAAACATCCTGGCCATAACCTCTGAGGTCTTGGTGGGACACTCAAGCTTGTCCTGCTTGATAAAATCCAGGGAGACCCCCTGACCACAAGTGGTGGGGATGGAAAAAGGAACAGGTGATTTTGCCCAGTCCATGATTCGATAGACAAAACCACCGACAAAGAGCATGATGGCCAAATACGGCAGAACAACACCAAAAAGATATTGCATGCCCGGTATCTGGGATCCTAGTCCTGCAATCAAGATCAGAGCAATGACTGCCAGGAATGAGAAGGCGTACTTCATTTCTTACCTCGCTTCAAATTGAACAGTGTTGGAAACAGCCCGGAAGAATACCCCCCCTTCCCGACCCGCCCCAGTGAATGGTTTTCAACAGTCTTCTTCCAATCCCCGCTCAAGTCGCCACCTTCTCGATGGTCGCTATGGAGCCACCCTTTGACAAACGTGAGATCAAAGATTCCATGCCTGCGGCCGCACGACATGAAGTCTTCCCATTTCTCCCCCCAGTACTGCATTGTGTCACCGTTTGCCTGCCTTCGCGGTTTCAACTCGATTACGAATTGGATGGAATTGACTCCTGAATATTAATTTTCAGCAAATTAGACGGACATTTGCTGTCGGTAAGAAGGTAGGTGCCGGTTTTTATTTCTTTGATCCGAACCTGGTACAGTCGCTCCCGGCAATGCATGTACAGGTCAAAGGCGGCAAGCACAGCCAGATCAACCGCGAACTCAAAATCATACAGCTCCTGGACAAGATGGCATCGCTCCTTGTCTTTTGCCAGTATTTCACGGGTGATATGCTTTACCGCATGGATCGGGCCCACAGCCACAGATGCCGTAAATTCCTGAATGGCACGAATAAGGATAATCTGCTCCAAAGGAGCAACAAATTCTTGCGGATCAGCGTTTTTGGCCAGAAGGTCAAACAAACAATCAAGGGCCTCCCTGATGTTTCCTCCGACAGGATTGGCAAATTTATCTTTTTCTTTTATGAAAAATGTTGAAGATTTATAAGTGGAAAGGGTGTAGTTGACCCACTGGTCGACAATCTTTTCCCTGTAATTTCGAAACGCCTCATCAAGATTCATTACCGCCGCCCCTTTCCCTTTCGGAGATCTTTCTCCGCTTCAACAAAGTATGCAAAATGAAAATTTAAATTTTTTATCATCTTTCTTTCTGTTAATCAATATTTTTTTAGAACCATTGGGAAATAACTGTCTTCCTTCTGTTTACAAGGACTTTCATTGTTTTTTTTGGGAATTCCTATCAAATCTGACTGAGAGTTTACCATTAAACGGTTTCTCGCCATTCTGATGTCTCCCTTGACAACCTCAATGAGTCACAAATAAATCGAGCCACGGTCAAGGCTTATTCATATCTGCAAGTACCCGCCCAGCCTCCCCAATATAAGGGTCATCTTTCACCTCTTCCAACCATTTTACCCGTTCATCCTCTTTACTGTCTTTACCCTCCTTGTTTCCCTTATGAGCATCCTTTTTGGTCTCCTCATTCATCTCGCCCTCTTTTTCAACACGATACTTGCGATAGTGGGCGCCAATTTTCTTTCTCGCAAGATCCGCCTCGGTGCGCCTCTTCTGCATATCAGCAAGTTGCAGAGAGATGATGCTTTCTTTACTCCGCTCCTCGGCTCTCTTTGCCTCCTCAGCTATAACCTGCAATCCCGAGTCAGACTCAATTCGTTGCTTGCTACCGGCAATCAATCGGGCCATATCTATCTTTTTACCACCATACTGAACAATGGGCACCGATTCCACCTGATCCCAGGGCAGAGAATTATCGAGATACTGTTCACCGGACTTCAGATATTGAAACAGACTGGGCAGCTCAATATCCGACTCCACGCCCTTATATTGTGTGGAGCCGCCATTCACCCGATAAAATTTCTGAATGGTTACCTTGAGTGCTCCTAAATCGTCATAGCTGCGCAGATGCAAAGAGGGAATATTATCATTCATGTTCACCAGGGTTTGCACCGTCCCTTTGCCATGGGTATGCTTGCCTCCCATAATCACCGCCCGTCCATAGTCCTGGAGTGCCGCGGCCACAATCTCGGAAGCCGAGGCAGAAAACTGATTTACCAGAACGACCAAAGGCCCGTCATAAACCATCTCCGGGTCTTCATCGCCCAAAATCCGCTGCACACCGGTACTGTTTTTCACCTGTACCACCGGCCCAAGCTTGATAAAAAGTCCTGCGGTATCAACTGCATCCACCAGCGATCCACCGCCATTATTCCGTAGATCCAGGATCATGCCACTTATCCCGGCCTTCTTCAGAGCTTCAATGGCTGCCCTGGTATCATCCGTGCAATTTCTTGCCTCCGCCCCATTTTTGGCCCCTTCAAAATCACGATAAAAGCTGGGAATCACGATATAGCCAATTTTGTCGCCAGCCGAACCATCAAGCACCGTGGATTTAACAAAGGTCTCCTCAATCTGCACAACATCACGAATCAGCGAAATCACCACCTTCACCCCGTCCGGTTTTTTCACGGTGAGGCGCACTTCCGTCCCCTTGGCGCCTCTAATCAGGCGAACGGCATCACGAAGTCGCATATCGGTGATCTCCACCGGGTCACCATTTTTCTGAGCAACCTCAAGGATCGTATCCTCGGCCTCAAGCTCTCCGCCCCTGGCCGAAGCACTGCCCGGGATGATGGAAACAACCTTGATATACCCATCCTCTTCACGCAAGACCGCTCCGATTCCCTCAAGACTACCCCGCATATGGATATCAAAATCCTCCTTGTTATCCGGCGGCAGATAATCGGTATGCGGATCAAAAGATCTGGCAACTGCATCAAAATAGCGATCATAGTGATCCTGTACCGTCTCCTGATGCAGACGATGGAAAAATTCCCGGTTCTGCTTGGCAACTCTCTCTTTGGCCTCTTTCCAGAGAAGACTCTCTTCTTTTTTCTCTGTTGCCTTCTCCTGATCCGCCAGCGATTCCAGATACCGGGAAATCATCTGCTCCTTTAGCATCTGCCCCCAATACTCTCGCAACCCCTCAAGGTCAGAGACATAGGTCAATTTAAGCGGATCAGTTTCCAGGAACTCTTTCTGATTCACATCGATGCCGGCAGCCAGGATCTCAGCCGACATCTTTTCAACCTGCTGAATACGAACATTCAACAGCTCAAAGCCTTTTTGGACAAGAACCATATTGCCGCGCAAGAGCTCATCATCAATCAACACAGCATAGCCGCTCAACGCATCAACATCCTGCTGCAAGAGAAAACGTTTCTGAAAATCGAGCTGCTTCAGGTACAGGTCAAAGGCGGCACGACTGAGAGAGTCATCCATCCGCTTGTCACTGAAATGCATGCCCGGCAATTGTTTCCCAAGCATCAGGCCGATCATCCTGTTTCGTCCCATATCCACTGTTGCCAGACCATTGGCCAGACCTGAATCCAGGGAAGAAAAAAGCAGAAAACCGGAAAAAAAGAAGCAGAAAAAAACAGATGAACGATTTTTCATAAAAGTGTATCCAATAAAAGAAAAAAACGGGTTACTCTCCCTGGAATCAATGATAACCCCGATGAACGGGATAAGTGCCTTTCACAGATTATCTTATTGTAAAAAAAAACAAGAAAATAATCTGTAAATCACTAAAAACCAAAAAAATTTACCAGAGTCCAGCAACAAATACCATGACAAAGAAGGAGCCTATGAAAAAACTCCAGAGCAACCTTGCCCAATTCGTCAAGGAACGAAATTGGGAACAATTTCATTCCCCGAAAAATCTGGCCATGGCCCTCAGCGTAGAGGCTTCTGAGCTGATGGAGATCTTTCAATGGATGGAGAGCAAGGAAAGCAGAATTGTAGATCCGGCTACCCGCCGGCATATTGAAGAAGAAGTTGGCGACGTGATGATCTACCTGACCATGCTGGCCGGCAAGTTTGACCTCGACCCCGTCGAGGCGGCACACAAGAAGATGGTGTTGAATGCAAAGAAATATCCGGTCAGTTTGTAGAGAGCCCGGAGGAAACCGGCCCTTCCTCGGCTTCCAGCTTCCAGCCCTGGAAGACCAGAAAGCCGCGAACAATATGGGCCTCATCGTACCCCGCTCGCCCCTCCATGGCCTCAACGATGGGCCGAAGACGAAATAGTCCGTGTGACCTGAACAGTTCAGTCATGGCGTTACGTACTTCCCGATCTACAAACTGATCAATATCGAGGGAGTGCCCCTGTTGCAGGAGCTCACCAAGATGGGCGGCAATGGTTGAGGACTTCAGCTCACGCTGAGCGGCAATGGCCTCCACGTTCAATCCGGCCTTTGCCAGACGCAGGGTTTCAGCAAGGGTCTCTGTCCCAACCGATTTTCTGACCTGCCTTGGCGCTTTCGGAAGTTCTCTGCCCTGTACCATCTGCTGAGGACTGATCTCCGGATTATCGGACAGATATAAGGCAATGGCCTCAAGAAAGGGCTTGCCGTAACGTTCCAGTTTCATCTGGCCGACTCCGTTAATGACCAACAGGGCCTCGGGGGTCTGGGGGAAATAGATGCACATCTGATGCAGGCTCTTGTCGGAAAACAAAACATAGGGGGGCACACCCTCCCGGTCAGCCATCTCACGGCGCAATTGCCGTAAAATGGCAAACAAAGACCCATCATAGGAGATTTCTGCAGCGTTGGTGTCCGCCGCGCCGGCCTTCGCTTCCAGCATCCGGCGGGTGATGTATTTCTCCCGGCCAAAAAGAACCTCCTCCCCCATCGCTGTAATATGGAGCAGGGGAAACGGTTCCCCTTCACTCTTCAGCAGCCCCTCGCCAAGCATCGCCTCGACAAGCTGCCGCCAGAATCGTTTGCCTCTGTCCCGCCCCACTCCGTAGGTCTTGAGCTGGTCATGAGCAAGGGCAATGATCCGCGCCGTCTTTGCACCGTAGACGATGTCAACAATATGACCGGCGCCGAAACGCTGGTCGGTACGATAAATGGCCGACATAACCATCTGGGCCTCGGTCGTGGCATCGATACTCTCCACCCCATGCTTGCAGATATCACAGGCGCCACAGTTCTCCGGGACATATTCCTCCTCGAAATAGTGGAGGACAGCCCGCCTTCGACACACCGGCTGTTCGGCAAAATCCATCATCCGGGCTAACTGGGCAAGTCCTGCCTGCCGCTCCTCCTCCCCTGCCAGCTGGTCGATGAACTTACGCAGACGGAAATAATCGCCCCGGCCATACAGCAACAGACAAAGGGCAGGCTCCCCGTCACGTCCGGCCCTGCCGGTCTCCTGGTAATAACTCTCCATGTTCTTGGGCAGATCGCCATGGATAACAAACCGGACATTGGATTTATCTATCCCCATGCCAAAGGCCACCGTCGCCACCACGACCTGAACCTCATCCCGGTTAAAGGCCTCCTGATTGCGGCTGCGGGTCTGGCTGTCCAGCCCGGCGTGATATGGCAGGGCCTTGACACCACGGTCACGCAGCCAGGTCGCGGTCTTTTCCACATCGGCACGACTCAGGCGATAGACGATTCCGGCCTCATCGGGATGGGCGGCCACCACCGCCTCAATCTGGCTGTTCACCTGCTCCCGCAGCTGGACCTGATAAAAAAGGTTGGGCCGGTCAAAGGAGGCGCGGGTCATGAGCGGTTTATTCAGGGCCAAGCGCCGCACGATATCTTCCTCTACCCTTTTTGTGGCCGTAGCCGTAAAGGCGGTGAGCACCACCCCGGGCAATGCCTGACGCAGGGAAGAGAGGGCCAGATAATCGGGGCGGAAATCATGCCCCCACTCCGAGATGCAATGCGCCTCATCGACGGCCACAAAGGAGAGGGGCGCCCGTCGCATTCGTTCAAGGAATCCCGGCAGGGCCAAGCGCTCGGGGGAAAGATAGAGCAGATCATAGACACCATCCTGCAAACGGGCCAACACCTCGTGCTGCTCCGATGATGAGAGGGTGGAATTCAGCAGGCCGGCCTTCATGCCAAAGGCGTTGGCGGCATCCACCTGGTCTTTCATCAGGGAAATCAAAGGACTGACCACCAGACAGGTGCCCTTCATCAGTGAGGCCGGCAGTTGATAACAAAGGGACTTGCCGCCCCCGGTGGGCATAACCGCGAAGACGTCCCGACCCGCCAGGATCGCCTGGACGATCTCTTCCTGATTGGCACGAAAGGTCGAATAGCCAAAGAGCCTCTGCAATTGTTCGCTGTAGTTAAAAGTTTGCAAGGTGTGGCACTGAAGATGGCAAAATTTGGCAAAAAGAGGAACGATGGGATACAATGCGGAACATTCAATCAAGGACAGGACATTGATGCAACAAAAAAAGACACCGCCCCAAAGGGTTGCGCATGGATTTTGCCGTGACTGCGGCGAAGAACACGCCTTTTATGAAGGTGAGGCCCGCGTTCATTGCCGGGAGCTCATGCGTTTTCTGGAACAGGAAGAGCGAATAGACCTGCATGCCGGAACCGGAGAAGATACTTCCCGTCTGAGCACCGCCAGCCTTTATGGAGAGGCCCGGGGCAAGATGTTCGGCGTTATGGTCTGCCGCACCACTGATGGCAGCACCCGGATCTTGCGGGCCTTTTCCGGCCAGTACAACGGCCTTTGGGAGGTACAGGGCTGGGCGCCGCCACTTTTTGACGTGACCGCATTCAACCGCATTTACACTGAGATTGAGCCCAGGATCAAAGACCTTGGCAGGGCGATTTTGTTGACTGAGCCCCATTCCTCTCCATGGACAGAGTTGATCCGCGAGCGCAAACAGCTCTCCCGCCAATGGATGCGCGATATTCACAGCCTCTACACCCTGACCAATTTTCGCGGCGAAGAGCGATCCTTAACCGATGCCTTTGCCCGCAACGGTGGCATCCCCACCGGTACCGGGGACTGTTGCGCCCCCAAATTATTTAACCAGGCGGTGAAAGAACATCTGACTCCGTTGGGTATGGCGGAGTTCTACTGGGGAAGGGAAAACAGCTCCCAGACCCGCCACCATGGCCAGTTTTACCCTTCCTGCGCCAACAAGTGCGCCCCCATCCTTGGCTTTGTCCTCTGCGGCTTGGAGGAAACCCTAAAAAAAAGGGCCGACAATACTTGTCGGCCCTGGTAAAATCTGGTCATTTCCACGATCAGAAAATATGTTTAAAAATAAGCATTTAACCTATTACGCATAGATGCTTAGCAAAGCTCTCATCCAGCATCAGCAAGGTTAGCCGTTGACGACCTTGATTTCCTCCAGCCGCCAGTTCTCGGTACCCACCGGACGGGCCCAGGTCCACTCTTCGGCAAACTTGACCGGCTCGGTCATGCTGCCTTCCACCAGTGCCCCGCTGCGTTCATCGACGGTGTAGTCAAGCAGGTTGGCGGTAAACAGCACGGTGACATAGTCCTCGTTATTCTCTTTGCCGGCAGCCACGATATCAACCTTGCGGATAGAGATACTTTCCAGCTTATTGATATGGCCCAGTTTCTGCATTTCCACAAACTGACGCTCATAGTCAGCAGCAAGGGTGTCGCCCAGAAGACTCCGGTAAGCAGAAATATCCCGCCGCATCCAGCCTGCCTGCACCTTGAAAAAAACATCGGAGGCTACTTCCAGAAAATACTTTTGATCAAAACCGGAATCCGTCTGCCGAATCATCGCCAGGCCCTCATCCAGGGACCCGGACAAGGCACCCTGAGGCGGCGGGGGGGGAGGAACATTCACATCAGTTCCAAGGGGATTGCCGGAGAAAATTGATCCCGGCGCCTGGGTTGGCGGCTGATACCCCTGAAACGAGCCGGCAGTGCGGGGTTTCACGAATCGTTTGTAGAAGAAATACCCGATCACGCCCAGGATGATAATGGGAAGAATCCCCATGCCGCCGCTTCCTCCGCCCATCCCGAACATGCTGCCAAAGAGCATACTGCCGATGGCGCCGCCCAAAAGCCCTCCAGCGAGGCCGCTGGCAAAGCCGGATTTTTTTGCGGCTTGCCCGGCAGGAGCAGCCTGATTCATGGCCGGCGACTTTGGCGCCGGCGAACTGGAACCCATGGAGCGGCCCCCTGAGCGGGAACGGGCATCAGCATAATCGGTGGTAATTCCACCTTCAATGAAGGTGAGGGCAATCAACATCAGAAAAAAAGGGGCCAGACGGGTAAAAAAAGAAGACATAGTGTTACTCCTTAGGGTATGAAGATTTTTCAGAATTTCTTTTCTTGGAATATGGGAGGAACGATCCTGGATAATGGTTATTCTTATAACAAAGGATCTGAAACCCACACAAATGAATAATTACTCTAGCAAGCCAGTCAAGGGTTGTCATCTCTTTTCGGTGCCTTTTCGTTGCCATAAAACTTCAGACACCCTCTCATCCAAGCCTTAGAAGTCATGCTCCTCATCTATCCTCCCCTGGCAAAATCCTGCGAGGCTCCGGCCGGCATTGCCCGGCTGGCCGGCACCCTGCGCGGACATGGGCTGAAAAACTGCACCCTGCTCGACGCCAACCTCGAAGGCCAGCTCCACCTCCTTGGCCGGCAGCCAGCGTCCGGCGATACATGGACCAAACGCGCCTGCCGAGCCCTGCCCGGTAATCTCGAGAAGATCCGATCCACTGCCATCTATGGCCATCCGGCCCGCTATCAACGGGCGGTGGCAGATCTCAACCGCGTTCTGGAGCAGGTAGGCTTGCAGCACCAGCTTGATGTAAGCCTGGCCAATTATCAGGATGCCGCGGTCTCACCGCTCAAAAGCGCTGACCTCCTGCGAGCGGCCATGCATCCTGAGGACAATATCTTCCACCCTTGGTTTGTCGACCGACTGACCGCCATCCTGAAAGCCACTCACCCTTCAATGGTGGGCTTCTCCCTCAACTATCTGAGTCAGGCCCCAAGCACCTTTGCCATGATCGGCTTTCTCAAGAAGATCGAGCCGAATCTGCCCATCGTCGTGGGCGGCGGCCTGATTACCTCCTGGCTGCGCAGCCCGTCATGGAGCAATCCCTTTGCCGGACTCATCGATCATTTAATCGCCGGGCCCGGGGAAGAGCCCTTGCTGAAACTCCTTGGACTTTCACACAATGGGCACCATCACCCGCCCGACTTCCAGGATCTTCCCCTGCATGACTATCTGGCCCCCGGCTTCATCCTTCCCTATGCTGCCTCATCGGGCTGTTACTGGAATCGCTGTTCATTCTGCCCGGAAAAGGCGGAGGGAAACCCCTACCATACTCTTTCCGCCGACGTGGTACTCCAGGATCTGGCCTCCCTTTGCCGGCAGACCCGGCCCGCCCTTATCCAC
Organism: Desulfobulbaceae bacterium; assembly: GCA_019163335.1. Taxonomy (GTDB): domain Bacteria; phylum Desulfobacterota; class Desulfobulbia; order Desulfobulbales; family Desulfocapsaceae; genus UBA2270. Next base: position 17,135 of record JAFLKM010000006.1, read on the forward strand.
TTTTTGGATAACGCCGTTGCCCCGGAGCTGATGCGCAAACTGATCGACTCGCCGCCGGCCGCGCCCTGGTACGGATTTGCCCGGGTCAGCCGCATGCTCAGCGATCCGGAGTTCTGCCGCGGACTCCGCCGCTCCGGCTGCCTGATGCTTAAACTGGGCATTGAATCCGGTGATCAGGAAGTACTCGATGCCATGGACAAAGGTATAGACCTGCAGATGGTCTCCCAAGCCCTGAATGCCCTGGCCGCAGCCGGCATTGCCACCTATGTCTATCTGCTCTTCGGCACGCCTGGGGAGGACTTGCCGCAAGCCCGCAAGACCCTTGATTTTACAGTGGCCCACAGTAATGCCATCACCTTTCTCAATCTGGCGATATTCAACATGCCCATAGCAAGCCCGGAAGCCCCGGCCCTGAAAACGAGCAATTTCTACGAAGGCGACCTGTCCCTGTACAGCGATTTTGTGCATCCCTCAGGCTGGGGACGCAAAGCCATCCGCACTTTTCTGGACCGGGAATTTAAACGTCATCCCGCCATCATCCCCATTCTCCAACGGGATCCACCCATCTTCACCTCCAACCATGCGCCATTTTTCACGGCTAATAGCGGAATCAACAAGAAAGGAAAGCAACCATGAGCAAGCAAAGAATCATCGTCATCGGCGGCGGTGCAGCCGGCATGATGGCAGCCGGTCAAGCCGCAGCAGCAGGAGCCAAGGTCATTCTCCTTGAAAAGATGAACCGCCCCGGTCGCAAGCTCGCCATCACCGGCAAGGGCCGCTGCAACCTGACAAACATCGCCGAGATGAAGGAGTTCATCGACCACTTCGGCCCCAATGGCCGCTTCCTGCGCCAGGCCTTCTCGTCTTTTTTTGCCCCGGAGCTGATGGTTTTTCTCGAACAACTGGGACTGGAACTGGTGAGTGAACGGGGCGGACGGGTCTTTCCATCCGGCGGCAAGGCCCCGGAGGTCGTCAAGGCCTTTCAAAAATGGCTGCTGGAGAGCGGCGTACAGATCAAAACCACCACCCGGGTTGAGCTCCTACTGACCACCAATGGCCGGATCAGCGGCGTGCTCGCCAATAATGAAACGCTTCCCTGCGATGCCGTTATCCTCGCCACCGGCGGGGCCTCATACGCCGCCACCGGATCAAGCGGCGACGGCTACCGGCTGGCATCAGCGCTGGGCCACACCATCGTCCCCATCCGGCCGGCGCTGGTTCCCCTGGAGATTGCGGGCAGCTTGACCACGCCCATGGACGGCCTTGATCTGCGCAATATCAATGTGCGCTTGCTGGTAAACGGCAAACGGTGCCGTCAGGAATTCGGCGAGATGAGTTTTACCAAATTCGGAGTCACCGGGCCGGTTATCCTCACCCTGAGCGGAGATGTGGTGGACGGACTGCGCTCAGGCAACAGCGTAAGCCTTTCCATCGATCTGAAACCGGCCCTTGATGAGCAGAAATTAGAGGCCCGGCTGCTCCGGGATCTGGAAACCCGAAACAAGGAGCAGATGAGCAGCGTTCTGCGTGGCCTGCTCCCCCG
>JAFLKM010000074.1 GCA_019163335.1 Desulfobulbaceae bacterium
TTTTAATTTACGGCAAGTTATATGGTGCTCTGTTCCAAACGTTGGGACACTAGTGTATTCAGATGTATAAACAACAGGAAAAGGAGAAGCATCATGGGAGATAAAGGCGGGAGGAAAGATAAGGAAAAGAGCCAGAAGCAGACCAACGAAAAACACAAACAACAAGACAAGCAAAAAGCTGCTAAACAGCCAATCAAGAAAGTTTAAATTGGGTATAACAAGCCCACTTCGACTGGAGCAGTTACAAGGAACAAACCCCTGTATCACTAAAGCTTTAGATAAATTAGAAACTTGCTTCTAATTCGCATCGGGTACTGTTTCAAGACCAGCAGCCATTGTTTTAATATTGGCAATCGCATAAAACTGCTTAGGGAACAGCGGCGAATAGGCCGAGAATCGATTTTTACAGGTTGGGGTATACCTTTTGCCATGAGGAACTGTTTTTAATGGCAGCACCGATTTTACTCGTTTCTGCTTAAAGAATAATCGATATCATTTAAATTGGTATTTTTTGGTAAGACCTTGAATCCTTAAGGTCCGGATCAAGTTTTATGAAATAATGCCGTCTTGCTGTCTGAATTGAGGCAATTCGGCAACGCAACAAAAAAAGGCCAGCCCCTTTGCTGAGACAAGGAGCTGGCCTTTTTTTTTCATCCTGAAAATAGCTTTTACGGGTGCTTTTTATTTTCCGTAAGAGGTGTTACTGCTCATTCCTTCCCGGGATTTTATATCCAAGGTGCCATTGGCCACGGCCTGCTTGGCCCATTCCTGAACCAATGTGGCCTTGAAGGTCTCTTTCTCGGCTATCAGCTTGGCCATATCAACACCAGCCAAGGCCTGGGCTGCTTCTTTGGTGGAGAAATCCGGAGCCATATAATCAACCGCCCCATGTTTGGCCAGAACCTTGACCAGCTTGATACGAGCGGTCTGACCCTGCTCGTTGGCTACAGCCAGCAGTCGTAGGGTCTCATCCGGAGCATGGAAGAAGTTTCCGTGACCGGCAACTGCCATATCCCACTTCCATTGAGCATGACGAATATCCTGTTGCAGGTCTTTCATCTCGTCCTCAGTGGCCCCTAACCTCCACGCCTCGCCGGCTTCAAGATGGGCTTTAGCGATATTATCCATGGCGAATTTAGCCAACTGCTCCTTCTTTTCCAGTTTGATCTTGACGACCTCTTTGAACTCGGCCTCAGTCTCCTGATGACAGGTCAGGCAGGTGTTGGCAACATCGTTGAGTGGGCTTTGGATCTGGTGATTGGAGTATTTGACTGCCCCTTCCTGTTGGTACGGCATATGACAATCGGCACAGGCTAGTCCTCGACGAGCATGAATACCTTTAGTGAACACCTCATAGTCAGGATGTTGGGCCTTGAGCATTGGAGTTTTGCTGATCTGATGGGTCCAGTCGCTGAATTTGATGTCATCATAATATTTTTCCATCTCCTCCACACTCAGGCCATTGCTCCATGGGAAGGTGACCACCATGGCTGTTTTCTTAACCTTGGCCGGATCAGTTACCTTGGGATCTTCCCAATCAGTCTTTTTGAAATAGTACTCGGAGTGGCACTGGGCGCAGACCAGAGAACGCATGTCCTGATGGGTGGTGTCCGCCAGCTTGACGCCACTGGCCTCCAATCCCTTTTTCAGATAGGGGCGAGTTAAGGTGAGATTGGCGGTCTTGCTGTCGTGACAATCACCGCAACCGATGGGGTTGACGATCTCATGTCCCCATTTGGCCCATTTGCCGGTAAAAAACTCTAACTCGCCCACCTTTTCCATCATCCTCGGCACATCGGGTGACTTGCAACTCCAACAGGCCGAAGGGAGAGGGCCGGTCATGGCATCAACTGGGGCGCCGGTTCGCAGGGTGTTGGTCACATCCTGGATGGCGTAAAAATGGCCACGCGGTGCGTTGTAATCCTTGGAAAAGGCATAGCCGGCCCACAACACGGCAATCTGCGGATTTTTTTTGATTTGATCGTCTATCTTGTCGCTACTCTTGGTCTTTTTCCATGAGTCATACTCTCGCGGGTAATATTTCTGCCAGGCCTCATTTTTGCTCTCCACTCCGGTTTCCTTGACCACTGGACTGGTGTTGATCTCTTTTCTCTCTTCGGCCCTACTGTTAATGGAATTGGCCAGAAACAGCATGGTACCGATGGCCACTGATGAACCTGCAAGCAACAATGTGTAATATGTTTTCTTCATTTTATTTTTCCTTCCCTCCCCTTGTTATTTCAACTCTCGTACGCCCAAATTATTTGGTGTTGCGGTTAAATTCCTCGCCATGCCATGGGGGACATCCCGATGACATTCCCAGCATTTCCTGTCCACCTGGGCCTTGCCGGTAAAATCATGATAGCGGTCGCTGTTAGCCCGAATCGTTCCGGTAACCACGGCATGACAGGTGACACAATTCTTCTGCACCCTCTCCGCAGCATGATCGCTGATCTGAATCCTTTGGGCATAGGTGTTCATGGTGAAGGCGCGGGAGTGGTTCCAGCCATCACGCATCTTGGCCAGATACTTGTCAACCGTGCTACCAACCGGAAGATGACATTGAATACAGGTGACATCGCGGGCGTGGGAGCTGTGTTGCCAAGTCGCATACGAGGTGTTCATGACATGACAGTTGATACAGGCCTTGGGGTCGGCAGACAGATACGATAATGCCTTGGATATATTCAACATATAAACAAACATGCCGATGGCAGTGAGAAAAACGAGGATGGAGCTGTATTTTAATAGTGTACCTGTTTTCATGTTGTAGAATCCTGACAGAGTGGATTAGTAACTGATGCGGTTACAAAAGCCGTTGGAAATAAAGAACTGAAACTTTTTCCTGTCGAAATCGGCATAAGGGGCCGTAAAGACACGGATAAGAATCTAATGGTTATTTTTTTTCGGCTCCTGATAATCAACATGGATAACCGGCGTCCCCTGTTTCTTTCCTGACGCATTTCCCCATTGACTCACCTCCTCTACGACGAATTCAATCACCCTTGAAAAAACTCTCTTGTTAGCAGTCTTTGTAGTGCAAATAGCAAGCCAGACAGAATGATTCTTTTCCATTCCTGCTTACCTCCCCAAAAGAACTACGAAGAAGAAACATCGTGGGAGAAAGTACCAAGCCATCTTGTCTTTTTTGGTCTAAGTATGATACCGTTCAGTAACATTATAAAATATGATTGTAACCAAAGGGTAACACCTGTCTTCTTCGTAAGGCTTTAACCAGGTATGTGCCCCCTCCATCTGTCTCTATAATCAAGACTCACAGGAAGGAATATTTTCTATTCGATGCTGGGAGCGATTAATGCAAGGTGATAACTGAGTGCTGGGTATTTTTTGAGCCGTAATAGTTCGCAAAAAGATATCCAAGGGCCGTGGTGTTACCCAATAGTAACATCAGATTTCCACCATTATTTTTCTTTGTTTCCCCACCGGGACTTGTTTGGCCAAGAGCTGATGACCCTGGTCTTTTTCAAACCTTTGCCCTGGAAGGGATGATTCTTTTGCTGGTTATTGGTATGAATCTGGTAACCAAGAGATTTTGGTCTTCCCAATGGGGACAACATCCTCCATGACGAGACAAAACCTGAAGACTGAAGCTATAACACCCTGTGCCATCCCATGAATTTGAAACAAATATTCCTCATCCTCTTAACTTTACGGGCAAAATTCATCCTCTGCATCGGAATCATTGTCTCGTTATCCTATGCCTTGCTGCTCTATAAAACCTCACAGATCCAGGATGATCTCATTATCGCCCAAACCAAGGAGCAGGCGAAGATGCTGTTTCGGCAGATTCTCCTGACTCGTCAATGGGTGGCCGATCATAACGGTATCTTTGTTCTCAAGAAAGAAGGGGTTGATGCCAATCCCTTCCTGCACCTGCCTGAGATTGCCGACAATATGGGCAATCTCTATGTTATGCGCAATCCCGCCATGATCACCCGCGAGCTGTCCCGCTACTCTGAACAGGAAGGGTACAGCCGCTTTCGCGTGACCAGTCTGCATCCCGTTAATACGGCGAACGCCGCTGATGCCTTTGAGCAAAAGGCCATGCTCAGTTTCAAACAGGGTGCGGAGGAGGCATCAGCGGTTTTTGACAGTGAAAACGGCAGGGTCGTCCGCTTTGTGGCCCCCCTGAACGTGGAGCATGCCTGCCTTGAATGCCATGCCCAGCAAGGGTATCAGTTCGGTGATGTTATCGGGGCTCTCTCGATTACAATTCCCATTGCCTGGGTTGACTCCATGCTTGCCGATAGCAAAAAGAACCTTATCTTTGTTGGTTTTGTTTCGGTTTTCCTCGTCACAATCGGCCTTTTTCTGCTGCTTGATACCTTGGTGACGGGTCGAATCAGTAAGCTCTCGGCGGCCATGAAATCCTTTCCCGAGCAGATGCCCGACCCCCGCCATCTGCCAGCCGGTCATGACGAGATCGCCGCTCTCAGCGATCATTTTAACCATCTCTGTCAGCGGCTCAATCAGTCCCGGGGGGAGTTGGAGAAAAATCGGAGTCAGGTCTGTTTTAACGAAAAGATGGCATCGTTGGGCATTCTCTCGGCGGGTATCGCCCATGAGGTCAACAACCCGTTGGCCGGTATGCTCAACTGCGTCAAGGCCATGGGTGACAACCCCGATAATCGCGAGCTCCATCAGCGCTATCTGCCGCTCATCAATAAGGGGCTCAAACAGATCGAACAGACCATGCGCCAGCTTCTGAACTTTGGCCGTACGGAACCCCTGCAACAACGCAAGGTTGATGCCGAAGCTCTGATCCGCGAATGTTTTGAACTTCTGTCCTGCAAGCTCCACAATATAGAACTACGACTTCAGCTTGATCTGCATCACGACATTCTGGTCGATGCCGAGGCCCTCAAGCAGATCATTGTCAATATCGGACTCAACGGCATCCAGGCCATGAAAGAAAAGGGCGGAATTTTCACGGTGAGCGGCAGATGCCAAGAAGGACAGCTTCGCCTTATCTTCGAGGATACGGGAACCGGCATCTCCAGTGAAGACCTGCCCCGTATCTTCGATCCCTTTTTCACCACCAAGGAGGTGGGCGAAGGAACCGGCCTGGGGCTGGCTGTCACCTATTCCTTGGTGCAACGAATGGGCGGAGCGGTCAGCGTCACCAGTCAGTTAGGAACAGGAACCCAGTTTGTCGTTATTCTACAGACCGGAGATATCAGGGAGGAGGGACATGCCACGGATTCTTTTAGCCGAGGATGACGAGATCATCCGCATCTCGGTTTCCGACCGCTTGAAACAGTACGGCTGGCTGGTGGACGAGGCTGAAGACGGGTTGCAAGCAGCGGCCAAGGCCGATAAGCAGAAGTATAATCTGGTGATCTCCGACATTCGGATGCCGGGCCTCTCCGGCATCGCACTGCTGGAGAGAATTCGGGGGCAGAGTCCGGACACCGAAGTCTTTATCATGACCGCCTACGGCTCCATCGACGATGCCCGGGCCTGTCTACGACAAGGGGCAGCGGATTATATCCTCAAACCCTTTGACATGGACGACCTCATCATTCGGGTCAACCGTCTTCTCGACATCCAGGCGGTCAAGGCCCGCTGTGCCTCGCTGGAGGCCAGTTGTCAGGCGGGGTCAAGCCGGCTGATCGGCAGCGACCCGGCCATGCGGCAGGTCTTCACCATTATCGAACAGGCCGCCCCCACCAATGCCACAATCCTCATCACCGGTGAATCCGGTACCGGCAAAGAGCTGGCCGCCCGTGCCATTCATCAGGCCAGTCCTCGTCGCAATTCACCCTTTGTTTCCATCAACTGCGCGGCTATCCCCGAGGGATTGATGGAATCCGATTTGTTCGGCCATGAACGCGGGGCCTTCACCGGTGCCGAGCATATGCGAAAGGGGAAATTTGAGATGGCCGATAATGGCACTCTGCTCCTCGATGAGCTTGGTGATTTGCCCGGGCCACTTCAAGCTAAGCTGCTGCGAGTCCTTCAGGAAAGCAAGTTTGAGCGGGTTGGAGGGAGCAAGACCATCAGCGTTGATGTCCGCATCCTCGCCTGTACCTCTAAGAATCTTCAACAGGAGGTGGCCGAGGGCCGCTTCCGCCAGGATCTCTTGTTTAGATTACAGGTGATCCCTATCACTATGCCGCCCCTGCGCCGGCATAAAGAGGACATCCCCGAGATGTGCCAGAACTTCTTGCAGGAGTTTGGTCTCGCGCGCCATAAAGCGCTCTATTTAAGTCCGGCAGCACTGCGGTGCCTGCAATCCTATGATTTTCCGGGAAATGTGCGGGAGTTGCGTAATCTGATGGAACGGGCCTCGGTCCTCAGCAAAGGCCCGGAGATAACGCCTGCGGACCTTCCCGCTGAGATTGGCCACTTGCCTGCAAGTCCGGATATTGGTTTGAGCTTGGCAGAAAATATGGCCTTGGCTGAACAGAATTTCCTGAAAAAAGCTCTGGCTGCCTGTGACGGTCAACGAACCGAGACCGCCAAGGTTTTGGGGATCAGCCGCAAAAATTTGTGGGAAAAATTAAAAGAGTACGGGATAGAATAAACGTCTAAATTTGGAGTCTCGCTTACCTCGTTTACCGAATTTCTGCGGCACGCAATTCTCGCATCATCTCTGAAGGGCTTTGTCCAAAGTAGCGCTTGAATTCACGACTGAACTGAGATGCGCTCTCATATCCTACCTTATCAGCGGCAAGGTTGACTTTGAAACTTTCCTGCATCATTAAATCCCTTGCTTTCGTCAACCTGATTTTTTTCAAATATTGCATGGGAGAATCCGACGTAATCTCTTTAAAGGCCCGATGAAACCCAGAAACGCTCAAGTGCGCCAGACTGGCCAACTGTTCCACGTCGAGTTTTCCTGCATAGTCGCTTTGCATGATCTTTAAGACGCGTGCTACCTGTGAAAACGTGCCACTATGTATGGCCAGTGAATAGAGCACAGGTGCCTGGGCACCGAAAAGAGCCAGATAAAGAATTTCCCGCACGATGCCTGGTCCTAAAATTTGTGCTTCCATTTCTGATCGCAAACATTTGACCAGCCTCGTCGTTGCATCCAACATCTTCTCATCCATGATGGCCGGACCGATCCCACGAGGCAATATCCGTTCGCTGCCATTATCGATCCCTGTTTGCACATCAATTCGGCCTATCAGGTCATGCAACTGGCCCATATCAATATCTATGTAGAGACCACGTAACGGTTCCTCAAGGCTCGCAAAGGTTTCGCATTCGAACGGCATGGTTACCGAGGTCACCAGATAATGATTGGCATCATATCGAAACTTCTGGTTGCCCAGGTAGCCGATCTTGTGACCTTGAACAACGATACAAATGCCTGGGTTATACACCATTGGTTTTCTGGGGATGTGGCGCGTTTCCTTAAATAACAGTACCCCTTTAAGCCGAGACGCAGAAGGTCCGTCATCAATTTTTGGAAAGCTTTGTAATAGTTTAACCATCTTTGCCATGTAAGATCTCCCTTGTTCCGAAGGCTATATTTAGACAAAACAGCTACCAATAATACGCCATAAAATCAACGTTCAAGCAGAAATAGGCAAGTTTTAGAGAGGAACAGGTATTCCAAATCAGTTCTTGGGGCATTAGGTTCATTGGTATACACTCACCAAATCAAAAAAAGGAGATTTCTTATGAATTTTGAATTTCACAATCCCACTCATCTTATCCTTGGGGCAGGTACCCTTTCGCGTATCGGTGAGGTGGTCAGCAAGCATGGCAAAAAAGCATTGATTGTCACCGGCGGCGGCAGTGTCAAGCGGAACGGAACCTTCGACCGGGTTGTGGCGAGTCTGAAGGATGCCAACGTTTCTGTGGCAGAGTGCTCCGGCGTCGAGGCAAACCCGAGAATCACCACCGTCAGACGCGGTGCAAAAATCGCACGGGACGAACACTGCGATGTGATTATCGCCCTGGGAGGCGGCAGTACCATGGACGCATCCAAGGTCATGGCCGCTGCGTTTTACTATGACGGCGACCCCTGGGACATGATCTATCACGGCCAGCCCGATCCGTATATTCCGACCCGCGCACTACCGATCATCACCGTGCCGACCCTGGCGGCCACCGGTTCCGAGATGAATATGGGCGCGGTTATCTCCAACGAGGAGACCAAAGAGAAATCCTTTGTCCAGGCCGAATGCCTGTATCCCAGGGTTGCGTTGGTGGACTCCGAACTCACGATGAGTGTGCCGAAGGATCAGACCGCCTATGGGGTATGCGACCTGATCACCCATGTGACCGAGGGGTATTTCAACGGCGTTGACGGCACCCCCATTCAGGATCGGTTCGCTGAAGGCGTCATCCTCACGGCCATGGAATGGGGACCGAAAGCCATTGCCGATGGCAATGACCTGGAGGCACGGACCCAGGTGCAATGGGCTTCCATTGTCGCCCTTAATGGCTGGGTGAACGCAGGTACCAATGGGGGCTTCCCTGTGCACATGATCGAGCATACCCTGTCAGCCTATCACGACATCACCCACGCGGCAGGCCTGGCTGTGGTCAATCCTTCCTGGATGCGCTTTTCCGCCAGACACAGACCGCAAAAGTTCGTGCAGTTTGCCGAACGCATTTTCGGCCTCAAGGCCAAAGGCCCCGACGACCTGGATTGTGCCCTTCATGGCATTGATCGCTTTGAAGCCTTTCTCAAGGGTATTGGTTGCCCGACGCGGCTATCCGAGCTGAATATCGATGATACCCTGATCACACGTTATGCCCAGGATACCCTGCGTATCATCCACGACGAGAACGGCAACCTGCCGGGACGTCCGGCGATGAGCGAGACGGATATCGTCGCGGTGCTCAAGGCCGCCCTATAACTGGACATTGCGCGGCTATTGCTCATACGAAGGGGGGAACTTGTGAATACTAATGAATTCATGGAGCTAATCAAGCGAGGCGAAGCGATTACTGGGGGCACAGAGGCGCATGCGCTTTTAGTCCAGTACAGTAACGAAGCAATGCGCATTACGGCGGAGATGAACGGATCTTATCACGAACCGGATGAGGTTCGTGCGCTGTTTTCCCGTTTAACAGGGAAAGATATTGATCCATCCTTTTTCATGTTTCCCCCTTTCTATACGGATTTCGGCAAGAACATCTCCATAGGGAAAAATGTCTTTTTCAACACCGGCTGTACCTTTCAGGATCGTGGCGGCATTGTTATCGGTGACGAAACACAAATCGGTCAGAATGTTGTCCTGTGTACCTTGAATCACGGAATTGCCCCGGAGAAACGGAATATAACTTATCCTTTCCCCATTGTTATCGGAAAAAATGTCTGGATAGGTGCAAACGTGACCATAGTCCCTGGTGTGACGGTTGGGGAGAATGCGATCATCGCTGCTGGTGCCGTCGTTACCAAAGACGTTCCCGAAAATGGTGTCGTCGCAGGAGTGCCGGCCAAAGTCATTAAGATGATTGGGTAAAAGGAACATTCAGCTAACGGGATAAAAACAATGCAAAGGAGATCTAAAAATGCACCAATTAATAAGTCAGCTAAGCATGTTTGCTATCGTTTTTGGCATGATGTCTATCATCAGCACTCCAGCTTTGGCTCAAGATATGTCCCATGGAGCTGATAATTTTTACAAGAGTAAGGTGGTAACCATGCAAAAGGTTACGTTTAAGAATCAATACAACATGAAAGTTGTGGGGAATCTTTTTACTCTCAACGAGTTGAATAAAAACATAAAAAATCCAGCGATCATTGTCGGGCATCCAATGGGTGCCGTAAAGGAACAAAGCGCGAATCTGTATGCTACGAAAATGGCTGAACGGGGATTCGTTACGTTATCCTTGGATTTATCGTTCTGGGGAGAGAGTGAGGGCCTGCCCCGCAATGCTGTTTCGCCGGATATGTATGCTGAGGATTTCAGTGCTGCGGTCGATTTTCTGGGCACCCAGCCATTTGTTGACAAGGGTCGGATTGGTGTTCTTGGCATCTGCGGCAGTGGGAGCTTTGCCGTCAGTGCCGCCAAAATTGATCCACGTATGAAAGCCATTGCCACCGTCAGCATGTACGATATGGGCGCTGCGAACCGTAACGCGCTCAGCCATTCTTTGACCTTGGAGCAGAGAAAGAAAATCATCGCAGAGGCCGCAGAGCAACGCTATGTGGAATTCACTGGCGGTGAAACCAAATACACCAGTGGGACAGATCACGCACTGAACGAAAACACTCATCCCATTCAGCGTGAGTTTTATGACTTCTACCGCACACCGAGAGGTGAATACACGCCCGCAGGTTCATCGCAGGAACTGACAACCCACCCGACGCTAACCAGCAACGTCAAATTCATGAATTTCTACCCATTGAATGACATTGAGACGATCTCTCCGCGTCCTATGCTGTTCATCGCTGGCGAAAAGGCACACTCCATCGAGTTCAGCGAAGAAGCTTACAAACGTGCAGCTCAACCTAAGGAACTCTACATCGTTCCGGGTGCCGGGCATGTGGATCTCTACGATAGGGTCAACCTGATTCCCTGGGACAAGATTTCCTGCTTTTTTACCAACTATCTGAAATAGGGGGGCACATTCCAGATGACTGGTCATGGTCATTGGATACCAATTTAGAATAACTCTGCACTTGTTACTCATGGTCATCGTTGTCTTGAGAAATCGCTGAAAAGAAGGGTGCTCCATAGAATTAGCTCCGTGACATAAAAAAGGGAAGCCCATGGCTTTATGGCATTCACATTCCCTCTATGAATCAGTTGCTACATTACTATGTCAGCCTTCCAGTGCCTCGCGCAGTTTCATCTTTAACTCCTCTAACGAGAACGGTTTCTGCATGAAGCGCACACCCTCATCGAGTACACCGTGGTGGGCGATAACGTTGGCCGTGTAACCGGACATGAACAACCGCCTCATGTCCGGATAGATGGACAGCAGGTTTTTGGCCAGGTCGCGGCCGTTCATCTCGGGCATGACCACATCGGTCAGGACGAGGTCGATGCCGCCAGCGTGCTCTTGGGCCAGGCGCATAGCCTCGCCTGGGGTGGAAGCCGCTAACACGGTGTACCCCAGCAGCTCCAGCATCATCGTTGTCATTCTGAGGATGGCTGGCTCGTCCTCCACCAGCAGGATGGTCTCGCTGCCGCGCTCCGCAGTCTGCGGTTTGGGTTCCTTCGTCTCCACCGCCCCCTTGACCGCGTGGCGCGGCAGGTAGATCTTAAAGGTCGTGCCCTGGCCCGGCTCACTGTAGACATTAATAAAGCCGTTGTTCTGCCTGACCACGCCGTACACGGTGGACAGCCCCAAGCCGGTGCCCTTGCCCAACTCCTTGGTGGTAAAGAAGGGTTCGAACAGATGCGAGATCGTTTCGGTATCCATCCCGCAACCATTGTCGCTCACAGCCAGCAGCACGTAGTCGCCGGGAACAAAGTCGGCGTTTCGGTCACAGTACTCCTCATCGAAGAAGGCCTTGTCCGTCTCGATGGTGACCTTGCCCACACCAACGATGGCATCCCGGGCGTTGACGCACAGGTTGGCCAGAATCTGGTCGATCTGGCTGGGGTCCATCTTGACCGGCCAGAGGCCCTGTCCGGGCTTCCAGAGCAGGTCGATGTCTTCGCCGATGAGCCGGTGCAGCAGCTTGAGCATACTCTCGATGGTGTCGTTGAAGTCAAGTACCTTAGGGGCCACAGTCTGCTTGCGCGCAAAGGCCAGCAGCTTACGGGTCAAGTCGGCCGAACGTTCACCGGCCTTTCTGATTTCCGTAATATGGGCATGGAAGGGACTGTCCGGAGCCATCTTTATCAGGAGAATATCCGCAAGCCCGATAATTACCCCCAGCATGTTGTTGAAGTCGTGGGCTACGCCGCCGGCCAGACGGCCCACGGCCTCCATCTTTTGGGCTTGACGCAACTGGTCTTCCAGTTTTTCATGCGCAATTTTTTGGCGGGCCTCCTCCCGGATGGCAAACAGAATGGGCGCCGTCTGTGCAGCCGCGCTTTCCAGGAGGTCCCGGTCGTCCTTGTCGTATCCCCCGGCCTTGTTGGCCAGGACAAGCTGGCCGATCAGGTTATCGTTGTACACGATGGGAGTCGCCAGGGCGTTCTTCAGAGCCATATGCCCTCCGGGAACCTGGAGATTTTCGTTGGCGATCAAGGTCTGCTTCTCCAGCAGCGACCGTCCCCAAAGCCCACTCCAGTAAGCTCGATGGAAAACGATGCTCTTCTCGGTCACCTGGCATTGATCCCAGATATCGCGCGTCAGGGTGGGACAGACCAGGTCGCCCGCCTCATCGATGTACCCGAAATAGCCGAACCGGCTGTCCAAGGCCGTCCGGATAACATCGAGAACATCGGCAAAGACCTCGTCCTGAGAGGAGGTCAGGAAAACGGTGGCGATCCGGTTGTTCAAATGGATGGATCGTTGTTGCCGGATAAGCGCCTCTTCCGCCCGCTTGCGCTCGGTGATGTTATGCCATGAAGAATAAAGCATTAATTCGCCCTTTACTTTTATGGGCATAAGAGACACTTCCACAATAAATTCATTTCCTTCAGAATTTATACATGTCCAGTCAAAACGGTGTAAGTTTTTTTCATAGGCAATCTCAATCATTTTAAGCGCTTTTTCCCTGGAATTTTGTCCGTCGGGCTGGTATTCCGGCGATATATCAACGGGTGGCTTAAACAAAAATTGTTCACGTGTCATTTTCAGTAATGTTAACGCCGCTTGATTACATTCAACAAATACTCCTGTTTTATCTATTAATAGAATGGCATCTGCCGAATCTTCAAACAATTTCCTGAATGTCAGCTCACTTTCACGTAGCGCCTCTTCCGCCTGCTTGGCTTCGGTGATGTCCCTGAATTCAACCACACGAACCATCTTGCCTTTATAGGGTATGTTTCTCGCCTCAAGGCGCAAGGAATATTCCTCCCCATTCTTGCGTACCCCCAATGCCTCATAGGGTTCCTCGAAACCTGAACGAATATTGGCCATGACTGCTTCGCGGGATTGTTCCGCTATCAGGAGGAGCCCATCCATCCCGATAAGCTCATCCAAGCCAAATCCGGAAATCTCGGAGAGGCCCTGGTTGCATTCCAGAATAACGCCTTTGTCGTGAATGGCGATGCCGCCAAATGAGGCATTATGGAGGGCCTTAAATCGCTCCTCGCTCTCCCGCAGCTCCTCTTCCGCCCGCTTGCGCTCGGTGATGTCCAGGGCGGTGAATGTGACCCCTTTTGAAAGGTCCTGCAGATTCACGGGCGTGGAGCTGAGAAGGACATCCATGACGGCGCCGTCATGTTTCTGCCAGCGGGTTTCCACCGTTCCCGTTCCATGGTCAGCTATCTGGGCATATTTTTCCCGACCCACAAATTCAAAATCTTCATCATTGAGATATAGCATCCGGGCACTCCGTCCGATCAGATCTGTCTCATTATATCCCGTCATCTCGCACAGGCGGTTGTTGACTTTAGTCAGCACCCGGTTGACAACCGACCCAATACCGATGGGTGCACTCCTGAAGATACTGCCGATCTGATTTTCACTTTCCAGCAGCGCCTCCTCAGCCCGCTTGCGCTCGGTGATGAAACGCGCCTGCTGGACGTTCTGGTAGGCAGCGGCGGAAAGCTGGTTGGCCAAGGTGAAGAGCACGCGGGCGACGTGCTCGAACTGCTCGTGCGACATGGCGGGCACTTCGTGAAAGGCCTCCGCCACGGCGGTTTCATCGGCGCCGATCTTCCGGGCATAGGCCCGCATTTTCTCCTCGGTCTGATCTGCGTCCCGCACCTGGCCGATCAGCCAGTTGGCCACATGGTGTCCGCCTACGGTAATGGCCGCGCCGGCGTCCCAGAGCCCGCCGCTCAGGCAAGGTTGTATCGTGGGCCCGTCATGTCTTGGCCGCCCCCAAGCGGCATCGGACTTGAAGCAGTTCGCCAATCCCATTTCCGTCTTGCGGATAAGATCACTGCACAGTCGGCAGAAGTTGGACGGCTTGGTGAGAGGCGTGCCGTCGGGGCGCGTGATGATGGACGCCACGCCGGTGGCCAGAGCGAATTCGTCCTGAAGGCGTTGAATGTCGGCCAAGACAAACAGGTCCTCAAAGCTGATCCCTTCAGGGGTGTCCAGCGGTTGGGTGAGCGCCACGAGGCGTTTCTCCAGCGCCTCCTCCGCCCGCTTGCGATCGGTGATTTCGCGACCTATCCCAAGGACGCCGATAAGTTTCCCATCGGTGTCGAACATGGGTGTTTTTATCGTTTCAAGAAAAGCCATGTGGCCATCGTCGGCAAAGGTGATCTGTTCCTCGTTACTGATCGGACCACCTACAGCCATTGCTTTCCGATCATTCTCGCGAAAAAAATCTGCCAGCTCTTTATCTATAAAGTCATAGTCGGTTTTGCCGACAATATCGGCTTCGCCGGCACCAAAAAACCGTTCAAATCTTATGTTGCAGGACAGATAGGCACCATCGGCATCTTTAAGCCAGATCAGGTCAGGAATTGTGTTCACCAGTGTTCGGAAGAGTGATTCTCTCTCTCTCAGTTCATTCTCCGCCCGCTTGCGCTCTACCATGACGCCAATTAATCCAGCTGAAGACAGCAACCGTTGCTTGGCTAATTCGATAATGAAGGACGGTCGGGAGGCATATGCATTAGCCTCATGGGCCAATTTTTCTGGATCCAGTCCATAAAAATCGGCCAGGGATCTCAACTTTGCGGGATCTTTTGGGGGGTCTCCATATCCAAAATTGATGGCCCCGATGACCTCACCTGCTGAAAAGATGGGTACCGCGTAAATATTTATCCCTCCCTTGCATTTTATTGCCACAGGCGATTGAGACTCGATGGCCAGCTTGGAGCAATCCGTCCAGCATGACTCGTGACAGAGCCATTTGCCGGAAGCAAGGGCGACTTCGTTGTCCTCTGTGCGACAGAGGTTCCGCGACGCGCTGTCCAAGAGGCGACACCAACCGGAACAGAATATCCCAAATGCGTAGTCACCGTTTTTTTCATATATTGCGGAGGATGTTTCCAGAAGATCGAGATATTCCGAAGAGATGCCTCTCAGCGTAGCCTTGTCTATGGAGCGCGCAATGAGGCCGCCCCGGTTCAGCGCGGTCAAATCCCCGTAGCCTAGAGCTTCGCTATATTTTGCCGATGGCTTGCCGGTAAGCATCCATTCGATCTTCTTCAGTTCTTCTTCCTGTCGCCTGTGCTCGGTAATGTCATTAAATATACAGTGGGTCTGCTGAAAATTGCCTTTTTCATCCCTGCTTATCTTCCCGGTAAAAGAAACCAGAATGGGATCTCCGTTTTTTTTGACCATTTCAAACTCAACACCCAGAATCTCACCAATGGCCTTAAACCGCGGAAAGTTTTCTTTGAAATGATCCCTCCATTCAGAAGGCAGAAAATCGGCAAAGGATTTGCCAATAACTTCTTCTTGAGTATATCCGAGGATATCCAGCCAAGCTTGGTTGACAACAATAAAGTGGCCATTTTCATCCAGTGATTGATATCCAAGGGGGGCTTTTTCATAAAGCCTCTTGAATAAGCTTTCACTTTCCCGCACCTCTTTCTTGAGGTGTTTAAGCTTGGATTCTATGCTTTCCAGTTCCTGAATCCGTCTTTCCAGTTCTTCATAGGTGGGTTTTTCATTCATGTAGGACCTCTTTTGATCTCAAATGTTCGCAAGAAATTTTCCAAAGAAGGATGAATTCAATATCTAATTGCATCGCCTGAAGACATGGTTGAGAGGTGGCTCCCATCGTTTGAACAGTAAAGCACGTTTTTTAAGGGGAATCACTGCTTGATTTTACGTTGCCCGTTCAACCGTTGACAGCCTCTTGGTATACGCCTCAGACGATTTATTCCCTGATTTTAATTGTGGCCTGGAAAGGTTGTACCAGCCGGATATAGCATTGATCGACTTGCGAGCTTCGTTGACTGATCACTCCATAACCGTTCAACAAAAAAACATTATCCCCGCAAGCTCTTCATCCGTCCATAACAAGCTTGCGGTGGGTCGTAAATAGTGCCAGATCAGTCATGCTGTTTTTTTGCATTTAGGAGAATTGACGTTTATAAGTCACCGACAAAACGGCGACTCAAAAACTTCTATGCAAATTCTTAACCGCATGTTAACAGGTAGTTTCTTGGCAAACTGATAAGGCTGAATACTTATAACCAAATTCTGCAAGATAGTTCCAGATTTTCTCAATAGCTTAATTACTTGAGGGGGAAAAGCATGCTGAATCGTTTCTCGGTTAAAGGCAGAATGTACCTGGTCATCCTTTCGATTGTCTTCCTCTTTGGCCTGATGATGTGGTTTGGCGTGGCCAATAGTAATAAAGTCCGCGACCTGGGGCTGGAAAAGACGCGCGTGGTGATGCTCGAGGATCAAAAAGCCAAGCTAAAAGTGGCGACCCATTCGGTGGCCCTGGCCTTGGGGCATGCCATTGAAGGAGTGGCCGACAAGCAGCAGCAGATAGATGTCATCCGCAAGTTGGTGGATGATATTCGTTTTGAATCGGATCAATCCGGGTATTATTTTGTCTACGAAAATACCGTGAATGTTGCTCTGCCCCCAGCCAAGGCTAAACAGGGCAGTGACCTTGGTGGATTAAAAGACAAAAACGGCGTGTATTTCGTTAAGGAATTGATGGAGCAGGCCGACAAGGGAGGTGGTTTCGTCCAGTATGTCTTTCCCAAGCCGCCAAACAATCAGGACACGCCCAAGCTCGGATATGCCGAGCTAATCCCCGGAACCCGCATGTGGATAGGCACCGGCGTCTATGTCGACAATGTTGACAGCTATGTCGGAGCGTTAAACAAGGAAATCAACCAACAGGTACAGGCTTCGCTGATAACGATGGCCTCCAGCGCCGGCCTGGTTTTTGTTGTCATTATTTCGATTATTTTGATGGTGGCTTTCGGAATCGTCCGGGGTTTAAACAATGTGGTCGAGAGCCTGCGCGATATTGCTCAGGGCGAGGGCGACCTGACCCGGCGACTGGAGATCAAAGCCAACGACGAAATCGGCGACCTGGGTAAGGGGTTCAACCTCTTCATCGAAAAATTGCAGGGAATCATCAGGGGCGTGGTCGCCAATAGCAAGGAGGTTGAGAGCAAGTCTAACAATCTGGCTCAAGTGGCCCGTGATATGTCGAGTAGCGCCGGAGAAAGCACGGCTCGCTCTACCTCGGTGGCCGCCGCGGCCGAAGAAATGAATGTCAACCTGAACAATGTCGCCGCCGCCATGGAGCAATCCTCCACCAATACGGCCATGGTGGCCAGTGCCGCCGAAGAAATGACTGCCACCATCAGCGAGATCGCCAACAATGCAGAGCAGGCCCATGTCATTTCGATACAGGCGGTGCAAAAAGCAAAAATAACTTCAAACAAGATGAGCGAATTGGGCGTGGCCGCCCAAGCCATCAATAAAGTGACCGAAGCAATCACCGAAATTTCTGAACAAACCAATCTCCTGGCTCTTAATGCCACTATTGAAGCGGCGCGGGCTGGCGAAGCGGGTAAGGGATTTGCGGTCGTGGCCAATGAAATCAAGGAACTGGCCAAGCAAACCGCCACGGCCACCCACAATATTAAACAACAGATTGAGGGCGTACAGCAGACCGCAGCCGATTCAATTAAAGAAATCAACGAGATCAGCGGCGTCATCAACAGTGTCAACGAGATCGTCGCTACCATTGCCTCGGCGGTAACCGAACAATCCACCGCCACCGAGGAGATTGCCAAGAATATTGAACAGGCCAGCCAGGGATTGCAGGAAGTAAACGAAAACGTCAACCAGAGTTCGGTGGTGGCCGATTCCATGGCCAAAGATATTGCCCAGGTCAACAACGCTTCGATTGAAATCTCTAAAAGCAGCGAACTCATCAAAAACGATGCCGACGAAATGCTGCATATGGCGCTTGAATTGAACAAACTGGTAGGCGTGTTTAAAATTTAGACGGTTGGTTAGCCGCTAATTTCAAATCAAGTTCAGTGGCCGCCGCAGGTGATCTTGGTACTTAGAAGCACAACTCAAAGTTAACATTATTCCTGACAAGGTTGCTGGCCAATATACGAAACAAATATCACTCGGCCAAAGTTCAGATATTTCCAAATCATACTGTACCGGCCGACAGCTGGAACCTTCTCTTCAGCGTACTCCTCGGTAAAAGGCTAACTCCCTTGCATGAGGTGCAAACAGTTCGGTTACTTTTTCTTTTTCAGAATCAGATAATAGAGGCAGGTCGGCGGCGGTCGAAAGCTCACGGACCTCCTGCGGAGATGAGCAACCGACAATGGCAAGGGTGATGCCGCAGGAAAGTGCATAGCGAATAAGCAGTTGGGCAGTTATGCCGAGTTCGGGGGCAATGTAGTGGCCTGCCCCGAGCACCTTCATGCCGATTACGGCGACTCCCTTCTCAATCGCCATTGGCAAGGTATCGGTCAGAAAGCCACCGATCACCACTTCAACTGGGTTGACGGGCATGAGTACCGTGTCAACGGGCCATTGCTCAACTGCTTTGCTGAGAATATGCGGGTCATGGTGCCCGGT
>JAFLKM010000012.1 GCA_019163335.1 Desulfobulbaceae bacterium
ACATCATCGGCGGAAATCTTAAATTTGGCTTACCCACTTGAAACAGCGAGGAACCAATAATTTTGTGTAAACGGTATTTTTTTCGATTTCAATAAATCGGCATTTTGTCACCAATTAGGATGGAAAAACAATTCAGACCTTCCTTTGATTACCAGATGAAGGTGTTGTTTTCTTGACGTTATATTGGTAGGTTAGATCCAGGCGACCGGGGCCAAAGAGAATGTCCTCTTCCAGGAACAACCCTCGTCAAAGCCGACTCTTTCGGACGAAATTTATCTGAGTCCAGGTAATAGGGTTTTCCTTGATATGTATTCACGCTACAATCAAAAGAGGGGGTACCTGCTATGAAAATCACATTAGCTTTTATTGTAATAATGCTGTCTTTTGGTGCACTATCAGCAACTGCCCAAGAGGCGATAATGAAAGATGTCATCAAGACCTCGGCCGGTGATGTGGAGCTTGCTTTCATCGGGCATGGATCATTGATGATGACCTTCGGAGGCAAAGTCATCCATATTGATCCCTACAGCCGGGTGGCTGATTATACGAAGCTGCCCAAGGCTGACCTGATTTTCCTTACCCACGATCATCCTGACCATCTTGACCAGGTGGCTCTCCAGAGTATTCGAGTCACCGATACGGTGGTGGTGATTCCGCCTGTTTGCTCTGATAGGGTGCCGGGAGGAATAATTATGAGAAATGGTGATGTTCAGACGGTCCTGGGTCTTAAGGTTGAGGCTGTTCCTGCCTATAATCTCGTGCATAAACGAGATAATGGCCAGTTCTTTCATCCGAAAGGTATCGGTAATGGCTATGTGCTGGCCTTTGGTGACAAGCGTCTCTATATCGCAGGAGATACCGAGAACATCCCAGAGATGAAGGCTCTGCAAGGCATTTATTGTGCCTTTCTGCCGATGAATCTTCCGTATACTATGACGCCGGAGATGGTGGCAGATGCAGCAAAAGCATTCAAACCGAAAATTCTCTATCCTTACCACTATGGAGAAACAAATCCGACAAGACTCACGGAATTGCTCAAAGACACACCCGATATTGAAGTACGTATACGCCCGATGCAGTAAATCCGTCCCATATTACTATGAATTCAACAGGAGAAAGAACATGAACAAAGCAGAACTCGTCAGCCAGATTGCTGAGTCAGCAGGTCTCACCAAGATCGAAGCAGAGAAAGGCCTGAAATCATTGTTGGAAGCCATTGGCACGGCGCTGGCAAAGGATGAGACCGTGACCCTTGTCGGGTTCGGATCTTTCTCCGTGACCACACGGGCAGCCCGTACCGGTCGGAATCCCCAAACCGGCAAGGAAATTCAAATTGCCGAGAAGAAGGTCGTAAAATTCAATGTTGGCAAGAACCTGAAAGAATCTGTTTGTGCTATTAAGACGAAAGCTGGTTGTGGGAGTAAGGCCTGCAAGGTGAAAAAGAAGTAACAGGAGGAACCATCTTATTCTTGTTTGGCAATTGATTATGGGGGATCGGTAATGTCCGGTTAAGAAGTTGCTCAGTCGAGCTACTTTTTCCATGTTGACACCTCCATTATGTTTGCAATCAAAGCATTGGTGTCCGTTGTTTTCAACCTACCTCTTGTCACTGAGATGGCAGCGTAGGCGCACCAGATTCGACTCGATGCAAAAGACCAACGGCACGCAGATGAAGGTGTCGAACTGCCAGATACCGCTGATGCTGAAAAGGCAATAAGATTTGCCATTGTTTCTGGGCAATTTTTATATGTATTGCCCGCCCGGCTCGCCCGTCGCAGAAAATAACCATGAGTCGGCGAGCCGTCTGCCAATCCGGCTGCCAAGAGGACGTTATGCGCCTTATGCTGTGATCTCGACAGGAGAACAACTCTGATAATCAGAAACATGACCGAAAAAGATCTCTCGGCAGTGCTGTATATTCAAGGCGAATGCTATACGGAGATAGAGCCCGAATCAAAGGGATCGCTTAACTCGAAGTTGCTTGCATCTCCGTCGACTTGCTTTGTTGCATGTGCTGGAGGCGATATGATTGGGTATCTAATATCGTTGCCGTGGATATTTACAGCACCGCCCATATTGAATGCTCCTGTCTGTGAAATGCCGGCAATCCCCGACTGTCTGTATCTCCATGATCTGGCAATCGCACCCACAGCACGGAAAACTGGAGCGGGGCAAGCCCTGGTGAATACGTTCCTCTCTCGGTTGCAGGAGCTCAATTTCGATCGAGCAGCGCTGGTTGCAGTTCAGGCCTCTGCGAATTATTGGCGCCGCCGTGGTTTCCATTCTGTCAATACAACCGACTCGCTGAGGGAAAAGTTATCCAGTTATGGCGAGGGTGTAGACTACATGGAGTACCTTGCTGAAAACGTATAGGAAGAAATGTACGTAATTTACGAAGAACCCGAATTTGTCGTGGTCGTAAAGTCAAGCGGGCTGCTCTCTGTGCCTGGACGTGGTCCGGAAAACCTGGATTGTGTCAGCGAGCGGGTAAAAGCACGGTATCCGGGCTGTATCGAACAGCCCTCAGTTCACCGTCTTGATATGGACACGTCAGGGTTGTTGGTGGTCGCTCGAACCAAAGAGGTACATCGTAACATCTCTATTCAGTTTCAAGAGAGCAAGGTGAAGAAACGCTATATCGCCATTCTTGACGGCGAATTAGATGGGGATGAGGGTGTCGTCGAGCTTCCTTTCCGCCTCGATATTACCAATAGACCTCATCAAATTTATGATCCGGTACACGGAAAGGTGGGAATTACCCACTGGAAAAAACTCCTGGTAAAGAACGGCAAAACACGAGTCGAGTTTAAACCTATAACCGGAAGAACGCATCAGCTCAGGGTTCACTCCGCCTCCGAGCACGGCCTTGGAATTCCTATTGTCGGCGATCCGCTCTACGGAACCGGAACCGGCCCGGGATTGCTGAAGCTCCATGCCTGCTATCTTTCCTTTGCTCATCCAAGGACTGGTGAGAGTCTCGAATTTAACTCGGTACCTCTGTTCTAAGTGCCATGAAAAATAGTTCCGATATAGACCACTTGATTACTGCCCTTCCCAAAGAGGCGACCTGCTACGGGTATTGTCCAGTTTGTGATGAGGTTCATTATCTGACAGAGGGGAACAGCCGCAAATATGCTCTGGAGCTGATAGCAGAACTCGAGCAGAACAAACGGATTGACTTCCATGCCCCAGATCCGGAGCCGATATTCTCCACAGACTGCCTCTGGGGAAAAAGAGGCGGGCAGATGTTTGGTGTGTTGGAATGCGTCGATGCCGATGGAGATACCGTAGTGCTTCGTGCATTTTCCGGACAGTTCAACACACGCTGGCAAGCAGAGGGCTGGGTTTCACCGGCTTTTGACTTGGATGGATACCACCGGATTCTGCCAAAAATTGAGCTGTCGGTCCATCAAATGACCGACGATATCGAGTCCTGCAAACAAAAAGCAGACCAGTGTAAACTGAAGTTCGAAGAAGCCATGCGTTTTGGAGGTCGTGCGGCACAGAAAGATTGCCGCCGGCAGATGCGAGAGGCATTTAAAACGCTCGAGCTTTCAAAGAAAAACCGGAGAGCATACTCCCAATCCATGCTGCCTGTCTTTCAGGATCTGTATCAACTCCGAAACTTCAAAGGTGATCGGCATTCCATCCTGAATGTCTTTTATGAAGACCGGGGAATTCCCACCGGGTCCGGCGACTGCTGCGCCCCAAAACTCCTCCACGCCGCCGCCCAAAAGGGGCTTACGCCTCTTGGGCTGACCGAATTCTTCTTTGGCAAGGAGAATAAATCTTCTACAAAGTACCACAAAGAATTCTATCTCAGCTGCAAAAACAAATGCCAGCCAATACTAGGCTACATGCTTTGCGGCCTTTAGGTGATCAAAATTTTCTTTGCGCGGTGGAAAAAATTGTCCGGCAAAAGAGTTCTGACATTCGAAGTGACCCCTTATGGATGGTTATCCCTGGCTTGATCTCAATGGTCAGGATGCTGGACGCGAGAGCTGGACGAGAGTCCGAGCTGCTGTGAATCCATCATTGTCTCAGTGGATCGTTATGGCAGGCAAGGCAACCCTTAAAATGTGGATGTGAGGTTTGCGGGGCATCGCTGGAACCGTTCTTGGGCAAATGGCATCCAAGGCACTGGGCGTCATCTGTGAGTGAATTGTTGTGTACTTGCGGGGACTCCTTGATCGAAGGGCCGTGCATGCCCAAGTAGTAGCGATAGGCGCATCCGCCGGAAGTGGCAAGAATGATCATCAGTGACAATCCGAGGAGTTGTTTTTTCATCATGTCCTTTGCTCCATTTTTCCGTCTTTGAGAGTTACGACCCTATCGGCCATGGCCAGTAATTCCAGATCGTGGGTTGCGATAAATAAAGTGGTTCCTTTAGTTCGACAAAGGGTAATCATCAATTCAACCAGCTGCTTGCCGGTGCTTGTGTCAAGGCTGGCTGTGGGTTCGTCGGCCAGCAGAATGGCCGGAGCATGGGCTATGGCTCTAGCAAAGGCAATCCGCTGGGATTCTCCACCGGAGAGCTCCACCGGCAGGGCCTTTTCATAGCCGGCCAGACCGAAGGTTCCCAGCAGTTCCTCTATCCTTCCTCTTTGTGCTTTCCCCCTGATACCGTTGAGTTCCAACGGAAATTGCAGATTTTCGGCCACGGTCAGCCACGGCAGGAGGTTTGCGGCCTGAAAGACAAATCCCATCTCCCGCCGCCGGAAGAGGGTGCGCCGCCTAAGACTGAGTCGACAGATGTCGGTCCCATTATAGAAGATGGCGCCGCTATCGGGGATTTCCAGGGTACCGATGCAGTTGAGCAGGGTTGTTTTGCCTGAACCGGATCGTCCCACCAAAATAATTCCCTGGCCTTCCTCTGCCGTGAATGAAATCTCAGATAAAGCCTGGATATGGCCACGTCCTGAGACGTAGAGCTTGCTGACTGACTGAAGAGTAATCATACCTCAGACGCTCCTCAGAATATCCGCCGGATTTTTACGGATGATGTAGATGGTCGGCCAGATGGTAGCCGCCATGCCAAACAGTATGGCCACAAGGGGCGGGGTAAGCAGGGCCAGGCCGGTGAGTCGTGGATAGAGGATACCTGAGACGGAAAAGTACTGGTTGTGAGAGGTGAAGGCGCTGATGTCGATTCCTGTCCGGGAAAAGATCGCCACTGTCAGGAATCCGGCCAGAGTGCCTATGGCAGCAGCGAAAACGGTCAGCAGGCCGATCTGGGTCACGAGGAGTAGTGCGGTGTCGCCGGGCAGGAGGCCCATGGCCTTCATGATTCCGTGTTCGCGAAGATTTTTCAGGGTAAAGATGAGGAAGGTGCAGGAGATGCCTACGGAAACGATGGCAAAGACCAGGGTAATGACGATGGCCATGCAGACGGAGTCCAGATCAATCAATTGCTTCAGGTCAGGCATGAAGTCGGTCCAGGCGCTAACGGAAGCCAGGGGCAGTATCTGCCGGTATTGGGTCACGATGGACTCAACCGGGGTATCGGCCTGTAAGAAGACGGCGACCGAGAGGGCGGTTTCACCTGTCGGCAAGGCCTGGGTCGGGCAGAAAGCCAGTCCCTGATCAAGGTGGCTGATGCCGGTTTTGAATATTCCCGCTACCGCTAGTTTTTTTAAGGGGAAACCCTTCAGGTTGAGCAGGTTGACCGTATCACCAATGGCCAGCTTTAGTCGTTTTGCCGTGTCCTGACTGATAAAAATTGTTTCTTCGCCGGTCGCCGGATAGGTGCCGGCCACGGTTTTTTGCCAATAAGCCGTCGCGGCTTTCTCTTGTGCCGGATCGACACCCATAAGGACAAGCGATTCAAGGCTTTCTCCGTTACCCAAAAGAATTTCCAGCTGTCGTCGGATCAGCACCTGCTTTACCCCCGGAATCTGCAATCGATGGGTCTCGAGCTCCTGAATCCCGGTGCCTGCGATTTGACCTGAGAAAAGGCCGGTGGAGTTGCGGATCATTGCATCGTTGGTGCCAACGGCCAGGGCCGAAAGAAAGACGAGTGCGGCCACTGCTGAAATCACCATAAACAGGAGCACCACAGAAGCCCGCCAGGAGCGCCAGAGAGTCAACGAAGCGATTTTAAAGAGGAAGGTGAATCGCATGGTGGAATAAATGGGGGGTCCTTTATTTAGTGCCTTACAGATTCTTTTTTTCAAAAGAAATAATCTGTAAGGCACTTATCCCGCTCATCGGGATAAGTTTATGTTGACGCCAATGCGGTTGGCAATAAAGAGGGCCGCAGGCTGGACAAGGGCCTGGTGCTCGAGGCTGAAGAGCTGTTGCAGCCCATTTTCCAGGGTTGTCAGGGCCTCTTGTTGTATCTTTGTGGAAAATTGCGGCCAGGCAGCATAAAAACGGTCGGGTGTCTTTTCTCCTGCCGGCAGGATTTGCACCTGCTCCCACAGAATCGACGATTCCTGGTGAGCAATCACGGAGGCTACATAGTTCTGTCGTCGCTCCCGGAGGTCGTCGAATAAATCGACAATATCATCAAGGATCTGGCAGCCGATGCCGATCTGATAGAGGGCCTCCTGAACTGCCATGCCCTCAGCCGGCATTGTTTCCTCGAACAGGGCGGGAATGGCCCATGTTGATTGGAACAGCAGCCCGGTTTTGTAATGGTGGATTTTTTTCAGAACAACATCCGGAGCCAGGCGCTCATCGGAGCCGCCTTCTTCAGAGGCCTCCTGCACACCGCTCTTAGTCAGGGCTGTGAGGGAGGCGGCGCTTGCCCTAAGGGCCAGTTCAACGGGAAGGTTGTGTGTGCTGCAGTGATTCACCAGCATGGCGAAGAGAGCCCGGTCGGCCACCATAATGTCGAGCACGGAGCGAAAACGATGGGCCTGGGGTGGCAGGTCGGTTTCCAGGGTGGTCTTGTACTCGTCGTCGAGAATATTGTCGCAGCCGGTGACCATCCCACGCAGGCATTGGTTGACAGCGGCATAGAGGATGCGTCGCTGTGGGGGAATTCCGACGCGATAGTAGGAGTAGAGGAACAGGGTCGAGAAAAAGTTGCACGGCAGGGAAAAAGTCGCTTGATCTGGTGGCACGAGAAGGATTGGGCCACCGTCGAGGATGGTGGCAGCCGTCTGCCAGAAGTGTTCAAGACCTGCCCGCAGTTCAGATTCCAGGGTGGTAAGAATTCCGGTATATTGTCCGAAGACGGAAAATGGATTGTTCACAGGGGCTTGGTTGTGGAGAATAGGGTGATATAGCCAAAGTAGTGCGCCACGGTCTGGGGCGGCAGAAAACCGGCGTTTACCATCAACTCCGGCAGCACGCCGCGGATATTTTCGCCGATCTGCGGCTGTAGAAACAGCCAGCGTGAGGCATGGGAAACAAGCGCACCCAGGAAGGTGGTCGGAATGTGCATGTCGGCAATGATCAGCTTGCCGCCGGGTTTAAGGACACGGAATGCCTCCTGCAGGCTTTGCTGTTTCAAATCAAGGGGCACATGATGATAGAAGAGACTGGAGATGACGGCGTCAAAGGAGACGTCGGGAAAAACCAGGTGCTCAGCAGCCATGGCCTCAAAACGGCAATGACGGGAGCCGCGTTTTTCACGCGCCGCCGCAATCATCTTGCCGGCCGCATCGATACCGGTGACACAGCCGCCCTTGTCCGGATTCAGGAGTTGGCTGATCTTCCGGCAGAGTAAGCCCGTGCCGCATCCAAGATCGAGGATGGTATCGGATGGCTGGGGATCAAGGGTCTTGATAAGGGTGTCATCATATTCGGCCTGTTTGTTTAACAGGCATAGCGGTTCCAGAAGATCATAGACGGGCGCGGCGTAATCGAGGGTGCGGCCCCGGGTTGGGATAGATGGAATGATCATGGAAAAGGTTCCTTGTGTGAAAAATGGATGGAAGAAAGCATGTTGTGAACATTACCAGTCTTCAAAGAAATAGTCATCACCCTAAGATGATGATTTCAGGAAGAGTTTCGGCAAAAAATGATTCAGAACAAGAGGGGCGATTCTTTAGGGCCTTACCGGTTATTTTCTTGATTTTTTACAAGGAAATAATCTGCGAAAGGCACGTATTCTGTTTATCGGGGTTAGGATTAATCGCAAGATTACGCTGCGTTGGATACTGCTCAATTGACTTCGATACATGGCAGAAGTATTACTGTAAATAATGTAAATCGTGTTAAAATAACAAAAGTGCATGGTCAGGAAATGGGGAAGGCAACGTCACCATCGAAAAAGTCTTCTGTCCAGATAACGGCTGCCGGTATTTTGTATCCAGATCTGCTCTGTAAAAACTGAAAATAATCGACTTTAGTGAGGTTCAGCCATGTCGGAACACACTTCGGGCTCAGCGAAAACCCAGGCGATGAAAAGTCTGCAGCAGGAATATCTGCACGATCTTCTGGCTGCCAGGCGAAAGGATGCTGCCGAGAAGGCGATGAATGCGTTTCGTAGCGGGCAATCAATCCCAGATATCTACACGGAGGTGTTGCAGGAATCTCTCTATGAGGTCGGCCGTTTATGGGAAACTAACCAGATTACGGTGGCCGATGAACACATGGGCACGGCCATTACCCAGTTCATTATGTCAAGCCTGTACGAACATCTGGAAGTCTCTGATGTGCGCCGGGGACGGGTGGTGGTGACCGGTGTGCAGGGGGAGATGCATCAGGTTGGAGCGAATATGGTTTCCGATATGCTTGAGGCGGACGGCTGGCGGGTCATGTTTCTTGGTGCCGATGTCCCGCTCGAAAGCATTGTCCAGTCCGTCAAAAAACACCAGGCCGATCTTTTGGGTATCTCCGTTACCTTGTATGTCAATCTGCCCAGGGTGGTCGAGCTCATTGCCATGCTGGGCCGGGAGCTTGGGCCCAAAACTCCCCGGATTTTGCTGGGAGGGGGCGCCTTTGCGATGACGGATGAGGTGCCGGCAGAACTGAAGGGGGCGATGGTGGCCCATAACCTGCATGAAGCAATTGCGCTGGCCCGGAAGATTAAGCGATAAAGGAGTACTCTTTATGCAGACAGACCCATGCAGTCTGATGGCTCTTCTCAAGGACGCAATCCACGACCGCCATGCCCGTATGGAAGCGCTTCCCTACGTCAAGGCCCTGGTAGGTGGGGACTTGGCGCTGCAAAGCTACGTCGGTCAGTTACGGTGCATGGCGGTCATTCATGCAACCCTTGAGCATGAACTGCGCCAATCCTGGTTGACGGAAATGACCAGCCTTCTCCAATCCCGACCTTCCCGTTTGGCCCAGTTGCGCGAGGATCTTAGCGGTTTTGACCGGCTGTTCATCCCCGACTCTCTGGAGGCCGTGGACCAGGCCTGGATCATTGCTGAACAGATCCGCAAGTTCCGCCTTGAGCAGCCGGAGAACCTCCTTGCCATTTGTTATGTTCTGGAAGGAACCACCCTGGGAAATACGGTGCATCTCCCCGATGTCATCCATACCTTTGGCGACCAGGTAGCCGGAAA
The DNA here is from genome assembly GCA_019163335.1 of Desulfobulbaceae bacterium. Lineage (GTDB taxonomy): Bacteria > Desulfobacterota > Desulfobulbia > Desulfobulbales > Desulfocapsaceae > UBA2270. The sequence continues at coordinate 9,465 of JAFLKM010000012.1, forward strand.
CACCCGCTATTACAGCGGTTATGGAAAAACCACCGGCAGCTGCTGGCAGGAGTTCGGCACTCTCATGAATAGCATCCCCATGGATGAGGAGGGGCGGGAGCGCCTGGTGAAGGTTTCCCATTGGCTGTTTGATCACCTGGAGGCCCTTTTTACAGCCCTCTACCCGGTGCATCCGGAGAAGTGGGGCTTCACCGCAAGTATGCTCAATCCGGAGGCGGGTAAACATTCGATCCCCAAAGATCCTCGTGAAATAGAGGCGGCCGGGCGGGCGGCCCGTCGGTGTCGGGAAGAATACCCCTATTTCGATGAACGCTATCAGGAGCGGGGCAAAAACTTTGCCAACAGTGATGCGGCCTGGCTGGTGACACTCACGGCCCTTCCACCAAGCCAGCTTCTTGGTCAGGTGGAATGGCTGGGCCGGGTGCTGGGAAACCGCGGCATGCCGCGGATCACCTTGGAACGTCAACTGATTCTGCTCCATATGGAATTGACAGGTGCAGGATTGGCACAGCAGGAGCAGGGGGATCAGTACGCAGGACTGCTGGAGGCAGCAGGAGCCCTCCGGGTGGGGCGGCTGCGGAGAATCTCCGAAGAGAGGTTCAATGAACTGGCTCAGGCCTTTCATGCTGCAGTCAGTCAGGATAAGGATACGCAAGGACGACTCAGCAGAACCGGAGAGTTGCTTGTCTCGGCTGTCTGTGATGAGGCGGAAGGGATCACCCATGCCGTCCCCAGTCTTCTTGCCTGGATGACGAATCAGGAATGTTTCAGCCAACTGTGGATATCTGAAGTCCTCAGAACGGTGGAGATGGCCCGCACAACCCTTATTGGCAGAGCGTAAAGAGCAGATCATGACCATATCAAAAAATCATCTGGCCTTGCAGGAAGTTCTCTCAGCGAATATTCCAGGGCTTGCGTCCATTCTGGCCGATGCCTCGACGATGCACCTGGTCCTTTTAGACCCTGAAGGTGTGGTGGTCTGGGTCAGCCAGACCCTGGAGCGTTCCCTTTGCAAGGAGGGCACATCCCTTGCCGGCTGTAGTGTTCTGACCATTTTGACGGTCGCCAATGCCGCTCAGTTCGGCGGCTATCTCGACGGAACCAGCCCCTTTCCAGATGGAAAATTTCTGCTGAATTTCTCCGTTCACAACGGGTTGCCCCAGTCTTTGTGGTGCCGGATTATGCTGACCCCACAAGGATTGCTTCTTTTTGCTGAACCGCCGGCACAGGCAAACCGGGCCCTCAACGACGAACTGCGGCAGTTGAACAACCAGTTAACCGTGGTCTCCCGTGAAAATATTCGCAAGGGACGGGAACTGGCCAAAGCCCTTGAAGAACTCAAAAAATCCGAGTCAGAACTCAAGCGCCACCGCAATGAACTGGAAACGCTCGTCCGCGAGCGGATGGTTGAGCTGATGGCGGCCACGGAAGAGGCGGAGGCGGCCAATCGGATCAAGAACCTTTTCCTTGCCACCATGAGTCATGAACTTCGTTCCCCCATGAATGGCGTTATCGGGATGTCACACCAGGCCCTGAAGACCGACCTGAATGCCAGACAGCATGAGTATCTGACCAGAATTCTTGATTGTGGACAGCATTTACTGGGAATTGTGAACGATATCCTTGATATCTCAAGAATGGACGATGGGGTCTTGAAGGTTTCAGCCACGAGCTTCGATCTCGAATTGATGTTGAAACCATTGGCGGAATATCTCCGCCAGGAAGCCGGGAAAAAAGGGCTGGCGGTATCTTTTAAGATCGCCCCGGAGATCCCCCGTACCCTTATTGGAGATGCCCGGCTCATCGGACAGATCCTGCGTCAGTATCTATCCAATGCCGTCAAGTTCACCGCGTCCGGAGAAATCAATGTTTTCGTTCGGATCAAAGAGTCTCGACCCCAAGGCCTGCTGCTCTCTTTTACCGTTCTGGATACCGGGATCGGTTTGACCTGGGAACAGCAGGAAGTCCTTTTTCAGAATTTTCATCAGGGTGACATGGCAAAAGCCGGGAGATTTGCCGGGACCGGAGTCGGGCTGGTCCTCAGTAAACGCCTGGCGCAAATGATGAGAGGCGAAGTGGGGGTGGAAAGTATCTTTGGCAAGGGGAGCAGTTTCTGGTTGAGCGTGCCGGTGGGGGTTGACGCCCGGGGAGAGCATCAGGAACCGATATCTTTTCTTTGAAAACAAAGCCCTGCTCTCTTCGGCATATCCTGGAAGTTCCCCCTGATCAAGAAGGACATTATGGCTGTTTGAGTATGACAGGGCTCTTTTTTCCCTCGAGCAAGCCGTGGCAAAGGGATGATTTTTTTTGGCTCTTTATTTGAGTTCCTCGCGTTGAGAGTGTATGCTCTTAACTTGTGCATGGGCCGATAGCGTGAAGCTTCAGGTCAAAGAAAAATGGAAAAGAGTGATCTGTTGAACTCGATCTTGAGGCGATACAATGATGAATGAACAAGCTCCCTCGTATGAGGAACTGAAGGTTCGGCTGGCTGGTGTTGAAGGGGAACTCCAGGCGCTGCGTGATGCTCAGGTGAGCAGGGATGCGGAGAGTGAGGAGCGATTTCGTGTGCTGCTGAACCAGATTCCCATGGTCTCGGTTCAGGGCTATACCTTGGACGGGACGACCCTCTACTGGAACGAAGGCTCCAGGATTTTGTATGGATACAGCTCTGCTGAGGCGGTGGGGAAAAACCTGCTGGATCTGATCATCCCGCCGGCAATGCGCGAAGACGTGGGAATGGCGATCTGTTCCATGGCTGAAACGGGGACACCCATTCCAGCCTCTGAGCTGGAGCTGATGCGCAAGGATGGGACCCGGGTACCGGTGTATTCCTCGCACTGCATCTTGAAGCGGACGGGATACCCGCCTGAGTTGTACTGCGTTGATATTGATTTGAGTGAGATAAAGCATGCTGAGGAAGATCGGAAAGCATTGCAGACCCAGCTCATTCTGGCCCAGAAGATGGAAGTTGTGGGACGGTTGGCGGGCAGCATTGCGCATGATTTTAACAATATGCTGGTGGTGATTCTAGGCTGTGCCGATATGGTTTTGAGGGAGGTGGGAGTCGATCACCCCCTCTATTCGATTATTCAGGAGATCCACCATGCTGCCCAGCACTCGGCTGATTTGACCAGGCAGCTCCTGGCCTTTGCCCGTAAACAGATTGTGGAGCCCAAGGTGCTTGATCTGAATGAGACCGTGGACGGGATCTGCAAAATGTTACGGCGGCTCATTGGTGAAGGCATTGATTTTACCTGGATTCCGGGCAGGAATCTAAGGCTCATCAAGATAGATCCTGCCCAGATCAATCAACTCCTTGCCAATCTCTGTGTCAATGCGCGGGACGCCATGGGGGAGATAGGCAAGCTTGCCATTGAGACGAGTAATACAGTTCTTGATGAATCTTTTTGCGCCGCTCATTCCGGTTTTGTTCCCGGCGAGTACGTTATGCTCTCGGTGACCGACAGCGGCAGCGGCATGGATCCGGAGATCCTCAACCATCTGTATGAACCCTTTTATACCACCAAGGAGGTGGGTAAGGGCACAGGCCTGGGACTGGCCACGGTCTACGGCATTGTCAAACAGAACAAGGGCTTTATTGATGTAGACAGTGAGCCGGGGCAAGGTACAACCTTCAGGCTCTATTTCCCCCGATACGTGGCCAAGGCTGCGGCTAAACCCCTGGCTGCACCGGCAAAATCGATTGCTCTCGGCAATGAGACCATCCTGCTGGTGGAAGATGAACCGATGATTTTGCAGATGACCACTATGATGCTCGAATGCCATGGATACAAGGTTCTCCCTGTTGCCAGGCCGAACGAGGCCATCCGTATTGCCCGCGAGTATCCGGGTACCATTCAGCTTTTGATGACCGATGTGATCATGCCCGAGATGAATGGCCTTGAGCTTGCCAAAAACCTTCAATCCTTTGATTCCACCTTGAAATGTTTGTTCATGTCCGGCTACACGGCGGATATCATCGACCAGCATGGCGGGCTTAGCAAAGACCAGCATTTCATTCCAAAGCCCTTCACCTTGGACGAGTTGACCGTTAAAATCAGGACCCTGCTGGATAGTAAGCCCGGCTGATTCCAGTGGGCATTTAAGGTGCCACTAGAAGGCTGGCGAGTGGGCCAAGCGGGGCAAGTGAATGGCGTAAGGCGAGGAGCCTGCACTGCAGCCGACGAAGGTGGCGGTTTGAATGCGAATCGCAATGAGAAGGCGGGAGAAGAACGGAATGGAAGCACCTGGGTTACTGATTATCGGGGTACTGCATGGCGATATCAAAAGCAGGGCCGATGCCCCGAAAAATTTTGATGAATCGGAGCGGGTGGGAACCTTGGAGATCTTCCCTGAATATCAGGAGGGACTCGATGGAATTGCCGCCGGTCAGACCATCGTGGTCCTTTTCTGGCTGCATAAGTCCGTGCGCGATGTGCTGAAGGTATATCCGAGGGGAGACAAGACAAACGGGCTTCGCGGTGTTTTCTCGACGCGCAGCCCGATCCGGCCCAATCCCATTGCCATTTCAGAGCTGAAGGTGCTGGCGATTCATGGGAATCATCTGGAGGTGTCGGGGCTGGACATTCTTGATGGCACGCCCATCATCGATATCAAGAAGCAGCTCGATCGGTGAGAAGTTTTACTCTAAGCGAGGGGCGACAACAAAATAGGCTGACGCCCCTGCTTTGAGAAAGTAAATTATTCTACAGCTGCTTGACTCCCTCGTCGCTGAGATACTTGTTAGCCTTGCGTTTCAGCTTGGCGTCTTCCTGTACCGCTTTGAACAGGAATGGATATCCCGCGCGGAACCAGATTGCATTTTCAGGCTTATAACCCCAGGCAGTAGTTGCCATGAAAGAGGCATTATAACTGCGATGACATTCCGGCCCCTGGCAGAAGAAGATAACTTTAGCGCTGTCTTTGCTGAGTCCAGCATCACTGACCGCTTTGTCCAGGGTTTCCTTGCTGAGAACGTTACCTGCTCCTCCCTGTTTGTCGTAAGGAAGGAGAATAGCGCCTTGAACTGTTCCTTTACTGAAAAAACTTTCAGGGCGGGTGTCGACCCAAAGGACTTTAGTGTCTTCTTTTAACTGGTTAAGAGCCTCCTCCACGTCCCAGACAGGAGATTTCCACGCCAGTTGCTTGAACGTGACGGCCAGATGCTCGGCAGGAATTTTCCCCTTCTCAACTTCCTGTGTCAATGCAGGACCAGCAAGCATGCCCAGAAAAAGACAGCTGGTTGCCAATTGGAGAGACAGTCTCTTCATTGTTCTAATGTTCATACGACCTCCTTGTGAATTGAGTTTGGTGAGTGTGACGTTGAAGAAGCCCGTTGCCATTGCGCGCACAGGTCCCTTTTCTTGTCTGCCTGGTACAAAAAAACAAGGTGTTTCATTTTAATTTCAGTTCCAGCCAATGCCGCTCTTGCGGTTGTCTCTCCATGACGGCGTTTAAGACAAAGGAGATATTTCAACCAGCTGCATTCAAGGTAAACGACTCGACGGTATTTTCCAGATCTGTGGCAAGTTGTGAGAGGCGGCTCGCAGATTTGGTTAAATCTCTGTAGGTTCCCTCGGTTGCTACGATTGAATTATTGATATCTGCAATGGCTCTGACAAAAGTTTGCGTTTCTTCAGTTGTTCGAGAGACACTATTGGCAATGTCGCTGGCAACAGCTGCCTGTTCCGTTACTGCTGAGGCCACGATCATGGATGCCTCGCTTGCCTCGGCGATGACCTGGTGGATGCGCTGCATCCCCTCCACTGCGTTATTTGTGCATTTCTCAATGGCGTCAACATCGCCATGGATGGTTTTGGCGGTACTCATGCTTTGGGTTGCAAGATCTTTGACCTCAGCAGCCACCACACCAAACCCCCTTCCAGCTTCGCCGGCACGCGCTGCCTCAATGGTTGCGTTCAGGGCAAGCAAGTTGGTCTGGTCGGCAAACCCCGTGATCGCCTGGTTTGACTTGGCGATATTGACTACAGCCGAGTGAAGTTGATGGATGGTCTCGGACACTTGGGATGACATCTGGCGGGCTTCTTCTGTGGTGTTGGAACTTTTGTTGGTATTTTCGCTGATTTCCTGGATTGAGGCTGACATCTGTGTCGTGGCGCTGGCAGTAATGTCCATGTTCCGGCTGATCTCCTCCGATGACCTGGACATGGTTTCGGCTCGTGAGCCAATGGTACTGGATGCAACGCCCAGGGTATCAATCATGTTGGCAATGGCGGTGGCCTCGTTGAGCAGGTTGACGGATTTACTTTGCATGCCTTCGATAATTTCGCTGAAGCTGGAGGTGATTTTTTGAAGAGAGCGGCCCAGGATGTCTTTCTCCGAGTAAAGAGTAATTTGGGTTGACAGGTCTCCAGTTGCTATGGCCTCGGCCTTGAGGGCATGCTGGCGGATGTGTTCGAGCATGGTGTTGAGCGCTTTTCCCATTTCGTTGATTTCGTCATTGGTGTGGATTGTCAGGGAAGAGGTCATGTCGCCGGCGGCCATGTTGGTGGCAAAATCCACGACCCGCTTGATCGGGCGGATTATACCTCGCTGAACTCCTGTAAAGGCAAGAGATTGGGTTAAAAGAACAATGAAAATAGTGAGTCCCAGTGCAAAAAACAGATTGCGCCGCGCGGCTTCAATTTGTTCGGTGGCGTCACTGATGACGGTTAACAGGGAGACTGTTTTTTCTTGAGGATTTTTGAGGGGGAGCAAGTCGGCGTGGTACCATTTTCCTTCGATCTGAAACTCAAAAAAAGTGCCGGCAGTGACCTTTGCATTGAGCTGAGAAGCCAAGGGATTGGTAATAGAGCTGTCGCTGGTGGCGGAAAAGGACTTTCCTTCAGCATCGTATAAAGCCACAATTGCGTCGGTTACTGCAGAAATTTCAGTCAGCCAGCCGGAGGCTTTGAGTGCTAATTCAATAAAACCTATGGGATTATCGTCGTCATCTGTAACCACGCTGACCACACAATATTCAGCGGGAAAAGCGGAAGCTCCTTCACTGCCACGGAAATAATAGTGAAATGTAAAATCCTTGGCAGCTTCTTCATAAATTCTTTTAAGCTCATTGGGAAGTGCTGGATTACGCTTGGGCCTTTTCCCGGCTTCTTCCAGGATGACTTGCTGGCTGGCTGAATAGATGGAGAAACGGGCGATATTTTTTCCGGTAAGGGTGAGAAAGAGTCCGGACATGACCATCCTGGCTTCCTGGTTTCCCGGGTTTTCCAAGAAGGACAGCAACTCTTTGGTATTGAGAACGTCGGTTATTTGTTTTTCCAGGTGCTTGCCCTGTTCACGAATCGCTCCATTTAAGGCAATGGTGTTAGCCATATAGCGTGCCTGGTTGCGATCTCTCTCCAAAATACCGACTGCACGTTGATGGACAAAGACAGAAGTCAGAAGAAGCAGGAGCATCGAAAGACCAACCAACCCCATGATCTTGATACTCAGCGAAAATTTTAGCTTTGATAACAGTGCCATAAACAATCTCCGTTGTTTCGCCAATAGGCATATCGACAAGTTACTCAAGTGAAGTCATTGCAAGTACAGACCAAAAAGGAATCCTTTGAGAATCCAGAAGGCTCTTAAATCTTAAATTCACCGGAAGCAATTTTTGTGCCACAGCAAATAATATATTTTTAATCCATTATTCCATATTTTTAGGTGATAACATTGAAGAATTCCTCTTCTTCAGCCATTCGTTTGCATAGGCCCTCTGTTCAAAATCGGGCATAACTCCGGCTGAATTCCCCGTATCTTAGAAGATAAATTAAATAAAATCAGTGTTTTGTATTCAAAATGTGCTGCTTGTTCAAAATCGGGCACACTTGTCACCCTTTGCACCCCACTGCTTGCTCTGAGAGCCGACATGAGACGGCTTCGCGGAAACGGCACAGGTGGCGGGGTCAGGCTTTGAAAAGTAAGTATTATTTTGGAGTTCTTTGACCAGCATTAAAAATCCGCCCCCCCACTCCCCCCACAAAGAAAAACTTCAAACCTGCCCCTTAAATCGATACCCCACACCTGTTTCGGTGACGATATAGGCCGGTCGCGAGGCGTCTTTTTCAAGTTTATGGCGGAGATTGCTGATGTTGACCCGCAGGATGTGGGGTTGTTCCAGGTAGGTGCCGCCCCAGATCTGCTTGAGGATCTGGCGGTGGGTCAGCACCTTGCCGGCATTGCTGATCAGCAGGCGCAACAGGTCGTATTCCGTGGGAGTCAGGGCTACCTCTTTTCCTTGCCGCAGCACCAGCCGCCGTGCCAGATCCACCTCCAGTTCATCAATGCGGAAAATCGGCTCCGGCACTTGTTGAAGCGAGCGTCGCAGCATCACCCGTATCCGCGCCAGCAGTTCTCCCACCCCGAATGGTTTGGTCAGGTAGTCATCGGCCCCGGCGTCCAGGGCCTTGATCTTGTCGGTCTCACGATCTCTGACCGAGAGGATAATGATGGGGACCTGCGACCACTCCCGGATGCGGCTGACGATCTCAATGCCGTCCATGTCCGGCAGGCCCAGATCAAGAAGGATGATATCGGGCTTGACGCTGACGGTGGCTGTCAGGGCGGCGCGGCCGGTCTCCGCCTGAAAGAGGGTGAACTCGCCACCCTCCAGGGCCGTCATCAGGAAGCGCTGAATCGCCGGTTCGTCATCAACAATGAGCAGGCGGGGGAGATGGGGATCGATTGCCATGGCGGTCACAAGGGGAGTTGGATGGTAATGCGCAGGCCGCCGCCGGAACGGTTTTCCGCTCGGATGGCGCCACCGTGGGCCTCGACGATGCCCTTGCAGATAGACAGTCCCAGTCCGGTTCCACCCACCCCTTCGGGAACGGGCAGCCGGTAGAATTTGTCAAAAGGTGGCGGGGTCAGGTCTTGAAAAATAAGTATGAGTGTGTTAGATAATTCCCT
>JAFLKM010000079.1 GCA_019163335.1 Desulfobulbaceae bacterium
CGTTTCATTACTGTGCTCAATGCGCGTCCCCGCCCCCAAGCACCTTATAGAGCGTCACCATATTGGAGAGTCGGGAAAGACGGGTGGTGATCAGCCCCTGTTGCGCACTGTAGAGGGAACGCTGGGAATCGAGCACGGCCAGATAACTGTCCACCCCTTTGTCGTAGCGGGCCTGGGAGAGACGGTACCTTGCGGCAGTGGCGTCGGTGAGTGACTGCTGTGCTGCCAGCTCATCGTCGATGGTTCCACGTCGGGCAAGGGCGTCGGCCACTTCCCGGAAGGCGGTCTGGATGGTCTTCTCGTAACCGGAAACGGCGATATCCCGATCCACCTCCGCCACTGTCAGGCGAGCCCATCGTGAACCGGCATCAAAGATCGGCAGCGTAATGTTCGGGGTAAAGGCCCAGGCACCTGAACCGGAGCTGAAGAGGCCGGAGAGCTCATCGCTGCCGACCCCGATGGACCCGATAAGGGTCACACGCGGGAAAAAGGCGGCCCTGGCCGCACCGATATTGGCGTTATATCCCTGGAGCTGGTTTTCAGCCGTAAGAATGTCGGGCCGTCGGAGGAGCACCTCGGAAGGTGTGCCGGCCGGGATGTCATTGACTGCGGTCAATGTCTCAGACAGCGTTTGTGGCAGCAACTCGCCTGGAACCGTGGAGCCAACCAGCAGGTTCAGGGCATTTTCGTCCTGGGCGGCAAGGGCCGTATAGCGGGCAATATCCACCCGTGCCGTATCCAGTTGGGTTTGCGCCTGCTGGAGGTCAAGCTCCGATGACACCCCCATGGCATAGCGTCGTTGAATCAACTGGTAGCTTGACTGTTGGGCCGTGAGAGTCGCCTGTGCCAGGTGCAGCCGTTCGCGATCAGCGGCCAGATTCAGATAGTTGACGGCCACCTCGGCCACCAGGCTGATCTGGACTGTTCGCCGTGCCTGCTCGGTGGCCAGGTACTGGGCTAGGGCCTGATCCTTCAAACTTTGGACCCGGCCAAACAGATCCAGCTCATAGGCGCTGACGCCAAGGCCGACACTGTACTGCTCCGTGGTTTCCGTCTGGCCGGTTCCCGAGAGGGTTTCTGGAAGCTGTTTTTTGCTCCCGGCTGCGGTGGCATCAATCTGAGGCACAAGCTCCGCCCGCTGGATTTGGTACTGGGCGTGCGAGCGCTCAATATTGAGGGCGGCAATGCGCAGGTCGCGGTTATTTTCCAGGGCCATGCCGATGGTTTTCTGTAACTGTTGTTCGACAAAGAATTCCTGCCATGGAAGATCGGCTGGTTTTTTCCAGGATTGATCGGTATTTTTTTCCTGGTAGGCCGGGCCGTTGGGCCAGACCGCCGGAACTGGTGCTTCCGGACGGATATATTCAGGAGCCATGGTGCAGCCGCTAAGTCCAAGGAGTGCCGCCAAAGAGAGACTCAGGGTTGTTGTCTTTCGTTTCATATTACTTCACCTCTGGAAGAGTGGTGACTGCACCATTGGCAGTCTGCGGCTTTTTGGCAAAGATCCGCGAAATCAGGACAAAGAAGAAAGGAATGAAAATCAAATCAATAAAGGTAGCTGAAAGCAGTCCACCCGTTACAGCCGTGCCGATGGCGTTCTGGGCTGCGGCGCCGGCACCTTTGGTTAAGGCCAGGGGCAGGGTGCCGAAGAAAAAGGCCAGAGAGGTCATGATGACCGGCCGCAGCCTGATTTTAACCGCCGACAGGGTGGCCTCGACCAGTTCATGGCCTTGCGACAATTGCTCCTTAATAAACTGGATGATCAGAATGGCATTTTTGGTGGAAAGGCCTATGGTGGTGAGCAGCCCGATCTGCAGGTAGACATCGTTGGGCAGCACTCGCAGGGTTACTGCTGTCACCGCGCCAACAAGGCCCAGCGGCAGCATCAGCAGATTAACAAAGGGGATGGTCCAGCTCTCATACAGGGCCGCCACGGCGAGAAACACAACCAGAAGCGAGATGGCATACAGGGCCGGAGCCTGTTTCCCGGCCTGCTTTTCCTCGTAGGAAAGGCCTGTCCACTCGTAGCCGATCCCCACTGGTAACTGGGCTGCTATCTTCTCCATCTCAACCATCGCCTCGCCGGTGCTTACGCCGGGGGCTGCCTGCCCCATGATTTCCACCGAAGAAATACCGTTATAGCGTTCCAGGCGGGGCGATCCGTACTGCCAATGGGCGGTTGAAAATGCCGAGAACGGCACCATTTCTCCCTTGGTATTGCGGACGTTCCATTTTTTGATATCCTCGGGCAGCATCCGAAATTTAGCGTCGGCCTGGAGATAGACCTTTTTGACACGCCCGTTCTCAATAAAATCGTTGACGTAGGAACTGCCCCAGGCGGTGGCAAGCACCTCATTGATCCCAAGCAGCGAAAGCCCCAGTGCGCCTGCCCGTTCATCATCGATATCCAGTTTGAATTCAGGGGAGTCATCCTGTCCGTTGGGACGGACGGCAATGAGCTTGGGGTTTTTCTTGGCCATTCCCAAGAGCTGGTTCCGTGCCTCCATCAGTTTCTCATGTCCCAGGCCGCTTCGATCCTGTAACATCAAGTCAAAACCATTGGCCTGGCCCAGCTCCACCACCGCCGGCGGCGAAAAGGCGAAGGCCAGGCCATCCTTAAACTGAGAGAAGGCTCCCATGGCCCGTTTGGCGACGGCTGCTGCCTTCAGATCAGGATTCTTTCGCAGTTTCCAGTCCTTCAGGCGTACAAAGGCAAGCCCCATATTCTGACCACGACCGGCGAAGCTGAAGCCGTGCACGGCAATGACGGTCTCAACGGCGTCTTTCTCCTGTTCAAGAAAATGGTGTTCAAGCTGTTCAATCACCTTGACGGTTCGTTCCAGGGTGGCTCCCGCCGGCAACTGAATCTGGCAAATGATGAAGCCCTGATCCTCATCCGGCAGGAAGGCTGTGGGAAGTCGCAGGAAGAAAAACACCATAACGGCCACAATGGCCCCATAGAGCACCAGGTAGCGAATCGGTTTCCCAAAAGAGCGGCCGACAATCCCTTCGTACTTCTCTCTGCCGAGGTCAAAGTACTTGTTGAACCAGCGGAAGAAACGGCAGAACCAGCCGCACTCGCCTGGTGTGTGTCCTTTTGCAACCGGTTTCAAGAGCGTGGCGCAGAGGGCCGGGGTCAGGATCATTGCCACCATCACCGACAGAATCATGGCGGAGATAATGGTGATGGAGAACTGACGGTAGATGACGCCGGTGGATCCGCCGAAAAAGGCCATGGGCAGAAAAACCGCAGTCAAGACGGTGGCGATGCCCACCAGGGCGCTGGTGATCTGGCCCATGGATTTGACCGTGGCGTCATGGGGCGAGAGCCCTTCCTCGGACATGATCCGCTCCACATTTTCCACCACCACGATGGCATCATCCACCAGAAGCCCGATGACAATGACCAGGGCGAACATGGTCAGGGTGTTGATGGAGAAACCGACTAGTGACAGGATACCCAGCGTGCCAAGAAGCACCACCGGTACGGCAATGGTGGGGATCAGGGTGGCCCGGAAGTTCTGCAGGAAGAGGAACATGATGATAAAGACCAGGAAGACTGCCTCGATCAGGGTATGAACCACCTCTTCGATGGAAATTTTAACAAAAGGGGTTGTGTCGTAGGGGTAAACCGCCTGCATATTCTGGGGAAAGTATTTCGAGAGATCCACCATCTTGGCCTTGACCCGATCGGCGGTGTCCAGAGCATTGGCCCCGGCCGCGAGACGAATAGCCATGCCTCCCATCGGTTTTCCTTTGTAGCGGGCGCCGACTTCATAATTCTCGGTGCCGATTTTACATTCCGCCACATCCTTCAGCCTGACCGTGGAGCCGTCACTGTTTGTTTTCAGGATGATGGCTTCAAACTGGGCCGGGGTCTTGAGCAGTGTCCGGGCCGTAATGGTGGCATTGAGCTGCTGACCTTCAATGGCCGGAGCCGCCCCGAACTGTCCGGCCGAGACCTGGGCATTCTGGGCCTGCACCGCTAAGATCACATCGTTGCTGGTCAGTCTGTAGCTGTTAAGTTTGTCAGGATTCAGCCAGATCCGCATGGCGTTCTGTGAGCCGAAAACCGTTACCTCGCCGACCCCTTCCGTGCGGCTGACGATGTCCTGGACATTGGCCACCATATAGTCGGTCAGGGCGGGACGATCCAGGGAGCCGTCCTGTGAGACCAGTCCAATAATCAGCAGGAAGTTTTTGGTGGACTTCACCACTGAGATTCCCTGTCTCTGGACACTCTGGGGCAGGAGCGGGGTGGCCAGCTGGAGTTTGTTCTGTACCTGCACCTGGGCGATGTTCGGGTCGGTGCCGGCCTTGAAGGTCAAATTGATGGCCACCGCACCGGCGGAATCACTGGTGGAGGACATATAGAGTAGGTTGTCGATGCCGTTCAGCTTCTGTTCGATGACCTGGGTTACGGTATCCTGGACGGTCTGGGCCGAGGCTCCCGGATACACGGCATTGATGGTGATCTGGGGCGGCGCAATGGGCGGGTACTGGGAGACCGGCAGGGTCTTGATTGCCAGAATACCGGCCAGCATCACCAGAATGGCGATGACCCAGGCAAAGATGGGGCGATTGATGAAAAACCTGGACATGAAAAATCTCCTTTACTTTTTGACTGCTGCTGGTTGCGAACTAGCGGCGGGGGATGCTTCCGGCTTGCTGCCGAACGGCACAGCCTTGACCGGGGTGCCCGGACGCGCCTTCTGGAGCCCCTCCAGAATAACCCGGTCTCCGGCCTTCACTCCTTCCGTCACCAGCCAGCTGTCGCCAACTGTCCGCGATACCTTGATGACCCGCGGCTCCACTTTTTCCTCGGCACCCACCAGCATTACCGTGGCATCCCCTTTCGGGTTACGGCTCACCCCGCGCTGCGGAATAAGCATTGCCTCCTCGCTGACCCCTTCCTGGACAATGGCGCGGACAAACATGCCGGGCAGCAGTAATTGCTTCGGGTTGGGAAAGAGCGCTCGCAAAGTGATGGAACCGGTGCTCTGCTCCACTGTTACCTCGCTGAATTTGAGAATTCCCTCCTGCGGGTAAAGACTTCCGTCTTCCAGCAGCAATTTGACCTTCGTCTGGTCGTTCTCCTTTCCCTTGATCTCGCCACTCCCGAGATTCCGCTTCAGGCGAAGAAGTTCCGCACTGGACTGGGTTACGTCCACATAGACCGGGTCAAGTTGCTGAATCGTGGCCATGGCCGCTGCTTGATTCTCTGTGACCAGGGCCCCGTTGGTTACCGTTGAACGGCCGATTCGACCGGAGATTGATGCCTTCACGCTGGTATAGTCCAGATTGATGCGGGCGGTATCGACAGCCGCCTGATTGACTGCCACCTCCGCCAGGGCCTGCTTGAGCAGGGCATCGGCATCGTCAAACTCCTGACGGCTCACCGCATTAATGGCGACCAGCTCCCGGTAGCGTTCCGCCTTCAGTCGAACCGGCACAAGGTTGGCCTCCGCTCGGGCCAGGGCTGCTTTGGCGCTGGCAAAGGCAGCCTGATAGGGTGCTGGATCAATTTGATACAGGACCTGTCCAACCTTTACATCAGACCCTTCGGTGAAGAGCCTCTTCTGAATTACGCCTCCCACCTGGGGACGCACTTCGGCGATCATGTGCGGTGAGGTCCGGCCCGTCAGCTCCATGGTCAAGGTGATCGGTGCGACGCTTACGGTCAAGACACCGACTTCGGGGGGAGGGGTGGCAGCCGGCTGCTTTGCCGGAGAGGAGTCCTGCTTGCAGCCGGTCAGCAGAAGTGTGCCGATCAGGAGTCCCGTTTGGGCCATGCGGATAATTTTTTCAGTCGTGTCCATCAGTAGTTACCTCAAAGGAATGAAACGATTTGCCGGACTGATTCCTGACGTATCAAGCAGATACGCCGGCGCCGGAAGGAAATGGGGTGATTGCAAGTAAACTATCATGGCTGGCCTAAATCAGCTGGCCACAACAAACTATGAAAATCATCCAAACTGAGGGGACTGAATTTATTTTGAGGCTTTATGCAAAATTTATTCTGTCCCCGGTTTTGAGAAGACGATTTTCGGATAAATAAGCTGCGAAAAGCACTTATCCCGTTCATCGGGGTTTGAAACGGTGCGGATTGAATAAGAATGAACATTCAGTCCGCACCGTTCATTGCTTGATGCCATCCCAGCAGGCCTGGACGGTCTGGACAAGCAAGGTCTCATCGAGTTCGACAAACCCAAGGATATGGTCGCGGGCCACGGTCAGAAGGGGCCCGAATGCCAGCGCGAAAAGCACGACCAGGGGTAAATCTTTGACAATCTGCCGGGCCTTGCCTTCCTCTAGAAGCATACGGTATAAATCCTCACTGCCCCGCTGGCCAAAGATTTGATCTCGGTGGAATATGGCTCCGTAAGGCGAGTGAAAGTACTGTTCCAGAAAACGAAATTGGAGCGGGTTGGCAATAAAGAAGCGGAGCAGTGCGGTATGGGCACGGATAAATCTCTCCCTGACCGGTCTGTCCGCGTTGTATCCTTCCATAAGCCCGGTATGAATTTTATCATGGAGTTCCTGGAACAAGGTGTTAATGAGCAGGTCCTTGGTTTCAAAATAACGGTAGATGGTCCCGGCCCCGACGCCGGCATGCTCGGCGATGCTGGCGATTGGTGCACCATGGAATCCCTGCTCAGCGATTAGCTCTAAAGCAGCATTCAGAATTTCTTGACGTTTTTCAGAGGTATTCATAAAACCATTTATCTTAGTTGTTATGGGAGTGAATATTCATTCCGACCATAGAAGGTTCCTGTTTACTTGTCAAATGGTTTTTGATTTTTCTTGTTGAGCCTCCGAGAGGCTCTTCTTGAAAAAACATCAATTTGATAAAATATTCAGAGACAGGTGTTGCGGGGAAAAGGGGCGGGGGCGATTGTTTTGGCGAGGCAGAGCCGCAGAGGTTCTTTTATTCCCCGGCTTCACCCGAACCATAGAGAAAAGGGGAAGTTTCCTTGCTCGTGCCAAGGCAAGCAACAAAATCTCCCCCTTGTTTTTTCTGGTTGCAGGTGACGCTATACTGACCTGAAAAACCATGCCTCTGCCAGGGAATCCTTTCTGAGTATCCGGCAGCCTTCTGGAATCTCAATCAGCGCATTGGCGGAGGCCATGGCTTCAAGTCTTCCCATACGGCGCAGGGGTGCGGCGTAGAGGAGGCCGTTGTCATGTTCTGCCCGGCTGTAGACTAGCTGGGTCCAGTCTTCCTGGCTGGTGAGTTCCTCCGTAACAAACACCTTCCGCTTTTGGGGCAGGCAATCCAAAAAGCCCATGAGTTGACGGACTCCAGGCAGGGCCAGGAGGAGCAGAGCTACATGGTTCGAGGGCGGGCCGCCCGGGAGGTTAAACACGATGGTGTTCCCGATCCGTCCCATGCAGGCGCCTTTCCCCGGCCCTATGCGAACACGGTGGAAGATCTTTTCCACTCCAACCTGTTCCATGGCCCGCATGGTGAGGTCTTTGTCGCCGTCAAGGACTCCGCCACAGGTGATCAGGATATCAACGTTTGGGAGAATCTGGTTGAACTGTTCTTGCAGGTTGTCGAGGTTGTCCCTGACCAGTACGGTTGTGGCGGTTATTCCCAATGCCTGCAGCTCAGCTGCCGCCGTTACCATATTGCTGGCTGCCACCTTGCCGGCAGTGACAGGCTCACCGGGCCATACCAGTTCACTGCCCGTGGCCGCAATGGCGATCTTCGGTAAAGGAGAACAGAGGACTTCCTTGAGTCCGGCGGCGGCCAGCAGGCCAAGATGGGCCGGCCCAAGGACTGTTCCCCTGGCCAGTATTATCTGGTCCTGCACAATATCACTTCCTTTGCGAAGGATATTTAATCCGGTCCGTGAGTCTGCCATGATAAGGACCTGTTGGCCATTGACCTGGGCAAATTCCGAGGCAAGCACAGAGGTTGCCCCGCGCGGAATAGCAGCACCGGTCATGATTCGCACCGCGTGTCCGGAGATGACGCAAAGGTCATCGGGCTCATCACCCGCAGTCACGGCCCCGGTTACCAACAGGGTTACCGGATGTGTCTGCGATGCGTCTGCGATGTCATCTGAAACAACGGCAAAACCGTCTTTCAGGGAGGAGTCAACGGAAGGGCAGCTCGCCACCGCACAGACATCTTCAGCACAAACCTGGCCAAGGGCCTTGTCAAGGGGCACAGCTATCGGTGGGAGCGCCTGGAGCATGGCGATATATGCATGTGCCTGGTTCAGAGAAATCATGATTTTTTTTGCTCCTGTTTGAAATGGGGGTATTTAAATTAAAATGCGATTGGCCTTTGTAGTCTTGACACGTTTGTACCCACAACTTTTTATTTCTACTCACCTGAAACAGTGAAGAACCAAGAATTTCGTGATGGTACTTCCCCTCCTTGTGGGGGGCATCCTGGAAAAGTCGAACTTTTATTTCTGGACATTCTTTTGCTTAAATCTTGCTTTGTAGAAAGATAACAGCTTCTTGACGGTGATGGGGAAAAGGCCAAGGACAACAAAGGAACCCAGTAAACCCGGCGACATAATACCGGACAGAGAATCGATTTTGGCGAGTTCCTTGCCTGCGTTGACAAAAACTATTGTTCCGGCGAGCATGCCGATCTGCGATATCCAGTAAAAAGTAGAAAGACGCATCCTGGTGAGCCCCATGAGCAGGTTGATCATGAAGAACGGGAAGATCGGCACCAGGCGCAGAGAAAAGAGATAGAACGCGCCCTCTTTTTCGACGCCGTTGTTGATGGTCGTCAGTTTGTCGCCGAACTTATTCTGCACCCATTCCCGCAGGAAAAAACGGGAAACCAGGCAGGCCAGGGTGGCGCCGATGGTGCTGGCGAAGGAAACGGCCAGGGTCCCAACCACAAGGCCGAACAGGCCGCCGCCGGCCAGGGTGAGTACTACGGCCCCGGGCAGCGAGAGAGCGGTAACTGCGATATAGATCACCATGTAACTAGTGATGACAAGCACGCGATTTCCAAGATAGAGCTCTTGAAGTCTACTCTGCGATGCCTTGATGGATTCAAGGGTAAGATATTGTCCCAGATCAAAATACTGGAAGGCAGCTATCCCCAGAACAATGACACAGGCAATAATGATCTTCTGCATAACTTTATTCATGTTGTCTTCTTCCGGGTAAGGTTGAGATCCCGGGAGATATATGGAAGAGAGTTTTACACATTATAGGTGTTCGATGATACCTTGCCGCCACGGCCTGTCCAGTCGGTATGGAAAAATTCGCCTCGTGGTTTGTCTACCCGTTCATAGGTGTGGGCACCGAAATAATCCCGTTGCGCCTGCAACAGGTTGGCGGGCAGCCGATCACTGCGATAGCCGTCATAAAACGACAAGGCCGAGGCGAAGGCTGGTGCCGGAACTCCAAGTTCTGCGGCCTTGGCCACCACCTTGCGCCACCCTCCCTGGGCCTGTTGGATGGCAGCTCGGAAAAAGTCGTCAAGCAGAAGATTCTCCAGGAGCGGATTGGCATCATAGGCCAGCTTGATTTTGCCAAGGAAGGCGCTGCGAATGATACAGCCGCCACGCCACATAAGAGCAATCCCGCCGTAGTTGAGTTTCCAGCCGTATTCCCTGGCTGCATGGCGCATGAGCATATAGCCCTGGGCGTACGAGATAATTTTTGAGGCATACAGGGCATCGTGGACATACCCGATATACTCCTTGATGTTACCATCAAAACCGGGCAGCGGACTGGAGAGAACCGCCGCTGCTTTGCCCCGTTCCTCCTTCATTGCTGACAGGCATCTGGCAAACACAGCCTCGCCGATCAGGGTGAGCGGGATACCGAGGTCTAGGGCGCTGATCCCTGTCCATTTACCGGTGCCCTTCTGGCCGGCGGTGTCAAGAATCTTTTCCACTAAAGGTGTGCCATCACCATCTTTATAACCGAGGATATCGGTGGAGATCTCCATGAGATAAGAATCAAGCACTCCTTTGTTCCATTCGCCAAACACGGATTGGATCGCATCCGTGGTCATCCCGAGCCCCCTGCCCAGAAAATCGTAGGCCTCGCAGATAAGCTGCATGTCGCAATATTCAATGCCGTTGTGCACCATTTTTACGAAATGGCCGGCTCCTTCTTCGCCGACCCAGTCGCAGCAGGGGGTGTCATCAACCCTGGCGGCAATCGCCCGGAAAATTCCCTTTACATGCGGCCATGCGGCGGGGTTGCCGCCCGGCATGATGGATGGCCCTTTGCGTGCGCCTTCCTCACCGCCGGAGATGCCGGCGCCGATAAAGAGAATCCCTTGCTCGTTCAGCGCACGGGTACGGCGGTCGGTGTCGGTATAGAGAGAATTGCCGCCATCAATGATAATGTCGCCATGATCAAGATGCGGTAGCAGCATCTCGATAAAAGAGTCGACAACGGTTCCGGCCTTGACCATGATCATGACTCGACGCGGTTTTTTCAGGTTGCCGACCAGTTCGACAATGGAGTGGGTGGGAATAATATTCGTCCCCCTGGCAGGGCCTGCCATGAATTCATCGACCTTCGCCGTCGTTCTATTAAACACTGCCACCGTAAAACCATGGTCGTTCATATTCAACACCAGATTCTGGCCCATGACGGCAAGGCCGATCAATCCGATATCCGCTTGTGGCATAGTCTCCTCCTGATAAATTTTCCAAACGGTGTCGCTTTACCAATAATCAGCACAAAATCCTGATCCCGCATCAGATGCAAAGCGAGGCAGGATGCCGGTATGGGCAGGATTCTCTCGACCAGAATCATCCTTCCGTGACAGAAGAAAGAATATCCCTTTTCTCCGGTTTAATCGGCAGCATTGACACTCCAGTCATAATCATACCGGAGTTCCCTGTCATACGACCGTAAAAGATTTGCCAGACTGCCTGGGGAGAGATATTGCAAGAGATGGCTAATCACTCCTTGTTCGGAGTCGCCAAAATCCACTTGGAACCACTTGTAGATGCTTGAGACCTGGAACTTGCCATCCACTACCTGGGCGCCACGGGGGTGATTGATATAATCGGTTGCCCCTTGCACAAGGAGTTTTTCCAGATTGGCGGCGGTATAGGCCGTCGGCTGTAGATTCGGGCAGCCAAGGCTGGCGCAGTTCAGGGCATAATGCAGCCGGTTGTCGCGGTAGATTGGCCGTAATATCCGATGCTCTATGTCATTCAAGCTGACTTCTTCTCCTTCAATCTTCAGAAGCTTGGCATCCCATGGTCCCCGGTTGAATATCCCCGGCGAGGTATTGATCTCCATGATACTTTTTACCGGGTAATGATCCAGAATAACCTGCACGGTAAGGGCGTTGTACAGGTTGACCCAGAAGGCCTGCTGCTCCTTTTGATTCAGAGAGGAAACCATGACCTGCTGCAAGAGTCTAGTATATTCCGTGAGGCTTTTCCTGTCCTCCGGCGAAACAACTCCATAGCGAAAGCGATTGATTCCGGAAGAATGATTGGTGACCAGATACTTTTTCAGCAGTTTGTCCCAGGGGCTGTGATCAATGGTCAGGGTACTTGCCGGCTGGTTGGCCTGCCAGCGCGGCCAAAGTTCGGGAGATGGCGCGGCAACGGCAGGCTGCAGCCAAAGACTTACGCTGAAGGTGAGAATGAGAGCAAACCAGAGACGTTTGCCGAAATTTGCCCTTTCACACTGTGTCGTAATCATATCGTGCCTTATCTAGGAGTCTGCCGGAACGAGAGCTTGCAACGTCGTTGAATTTTTGGATGGTCATTATTACATGCCGATTCACAAACTGCTGGGAGCAGTTCAATATTACCCCCAACATTCCAATAGTGAGCTCTGAAACAAATCATCTAAAACTGAAACAGGCCCTTGATCTTCTTTTACTCTCTTGATCTTTAATAATCGCTCGAACTCTGATTCAATGAATGTACTTATTGAATCAATCCGTTGGCCTTCTTGAAGCTCGACACCAGACTTTTTTTCTTTGAGCAGTTCTTGGATGTCATTCAATAAAACAGGGTCTTTTACGAGCTGTTGAACAAGAATGTTGAAATCTGTCGGCACCAGACCTAATTCTTGCTCAATCCACTGCATAGCGAGAACGGGCCGAAGGACGTAAAAGTATTTCTTTGTTCGCACAGTCTCTCCTTTCAGATATTCCCTGAAATTTCCTTCGGCCATGTGCAGGTAATGAGAAAAACAATTTACATGTGAATAAAAAAGAGGAAGGGCTGCCCGAATCTTCTGCACGACATTGGACTCTTCAAGATAAACAATGGGAGAGCCCAGCCATTCTAAGAGTGGAGGATTGGACTTGTGGAGTAATCCCAATGCTTTTCTGAGATCCCAGCCATTTATATCAAACTCGTCAAGGATGGGCTCTTCGATTACATCTCTCCCACTCTTGATCGAAAGATACCACTGGGTGGGGTGGAGATAGATAAACCGTACATCATAGTCACTGTCGGCAGACGGGAATCCCCAGGCTCGACTCCCTGACTCGCAGGCATAAACAATCTTGACGGAATATTTCTCTTCAATTTCCCGAAGTCGATCAAGGATGATCTTTCTTTTAGATTCAGCGATGAGCATCATTATAGCCTATACGTATAATAGTAAAAATATCATGCCTCCGCCTTTTCCCGCAAGGCCTCATACAGTTGCGCCGGTCCCAACAAAATATCTCTCAGCCCATCCCGTACTCGTTCCGAGTCCAATGCCTGTTTGCTCATATTGCTGTGAGCGGCAAAGGCATCCATGATGGCGTTCATGATTTCGCTCTTCAGGTCGGGGGAGTTGGAAAACTGTTCCTTGGTATTGTTGGCGGCCTGTTGTGCCAGCATCTCTGACTCCAGCAGCTTTCCTTTCAAGACATTATTCACATAGACCAAGCGGTCATCATCCGTCAACTCCCCTTGAAACAGCTCGTTTACCTTGGCAATGATTTCGGCCAGGAGCGCTTTTTCTTTCTCATGCACCGAGCCGCCGCCCGTATCGGTAATCGGCTTGATCTTCGCCGGGTCTCCGCCACCAAGGATCAGCGGTTTTTTCCCCTTATTCTTCAAGTCGTGGTGCGTCAAGACTACCTTGGAAAAATCAATCGTGTCCCGCTCACGGCCAAACTCCAGCAATGGCAAGAGTCGCCTGTAGAAAATATACCGTTTCTCGATGTCGGTGTTGCCGTAATCAAATATCTGAGACAGGAAGGCGTAAATGCGCTGAAATGTTCCCATGTCACGCTTGAACAGAATCAGCACGTCTATTTCGTCTTGGGCTTCCTTTGCGGCCGCTTTGTCTCCCCTGGCCTTGGCTGCCTTCAGCCTTTCCTGCGCCGCCTTATATTTTTTCAGCAGACGATCCACCACCGGCTCCAGGGCTTCAACGAGGTCACTCTGTTTGACATTCGGATTCAACACCACCTTTACTACCCGTTCAACTTCAAAGTCATCATAGTGGCCGGCAGCATCGAGCTTGGTCCGTAGATCATAGACCATATGAGAGAAGACAAAGCTTGTTGGTTCATAAGGGTGCCTTTACAGAAGAATAAAAAAAGCCGCTGCAGCAATGGAAAACAAAGACCCTCTTGCAGCAGTCGTGACGGTTTATCAGTTTATTGACATAATTCAGGAATATTACAGACAATCTTATAACCGCTCTGCCCTATAATCTCTATTTATTCCATGTGGCAGTCCACATCAATTACCGCCCAGCCACCAACCCAGAAAAAAACCAGCCAGGACACGAGAAAAACAACTGCTACGAGTGGATTTTCTGTAAAAAAAATCGTTTGATAATACACTCGCCCGGAGTGTTATCAACTGTTCTGTATCCTTCGCCCATGAACGAAATGCCTGGGTTTCCAGATCAATGTCGAGGCTCATGGATAAATTGATCTTTGTTCCCCCGTATCTGGCCACAGCTTTAACCGGGTCAAGAATTACAAAACGAACTTGTTCAAAAAGATCATAGAGATCCCGCAGGGGCCGCTCCATGATGGCGGCAACCAATACCCTTCCTGTTTCCAGTCCTTCCGGCCACGGACGACAGAGAAATGTATCTGTGTCGTAGATGTATCTGGCAATGGCCCGATCCAGGGATGAAACCATTTGCAAAGCATATTCATTTGAGACGACACAACCAGAGGCCATGACCCTCTGCCCCAGTTGATTGATGGCGGCAGCAATACTCTCAATATTCCGATTCAAAGGCCCGAAGCACTCGGATTCAAAATTATTTAGAGAGAAGGGAGTCCCGGATAATTTATGACTTTTACGAAGCTCCACCCGCAATCGGCTTATGGGCTGGCCAAGCCCCTCTGCGACAAAAGGGAACTGCGGCGGCATGGTGTATGTTTCAGACATGATTGTCCTTCCCCCATACCGGCTTGAGTTCTACAAATATCCGTTCATTAGGGTCACGCCAGTCGGGGAGCACGGCGGTGACCGTGCCTGTCCAGGGGCCTTGTGCATCCATGATCGGGGCAAGGTGGCGGGCGAGTTCTTTCTTGATGTAGCCCATCCTTTCTCCATCCTTCCAGAGGATGGCTATGGCAAAGGGATCATGCTTATTGTGAGGTTCGCGCTGGGCGACAACTCTATCGCCAGCAGCAATTCGCAGTTGTACGTCTCCGTTTTTACTCACCTCAAATCGCTGCTGGCGATACCCAAAACCAACCACTCGCGTATGAAGAGAAAGGCAGCTGGTAAGCCATTTGTTGACCTCCTGCTCCATGTCAATAATCGGCCCGTCAATCAACATGCTGGTGTTGAACAGAGTCTCCCCTTTTTCCCCAAACGATCCAAGATGAAATGAGAAGTACAACTCACGGCAAATTTCCGGGCCAAGCATGGCCTTCAGCCAGGCACAAAAAAGGGTATCGGGCTGAAATTTATAATTGATCCATTGGGCAGCCTTAAAAAAGACTCCGGCCTGGATGAAGGCTTCAATACGGGCAATGATTGCAAGTCCGGAAAACTGAGATGAGGAAAGAGGAGCGTGCTGGTCTTGAGTGGCTATCAAGGTTGATTTGCCACCAACCTCCTCAAATTCCCATTGAAATAGAGTGGTGACGTCTTCGCTGTCAAGCTCGGAGTTTTCGACGCGGCCTACCATGTCTAGCAGGCCGGAATTGGTTAATTGAAATTGATAGGTTGTGTCACTGGATTTACCGCTGCATTTCAATAAAAAAGCCATGATTATACTCCTCTGATAAATTGTTGGGTTGAACCTTTAATCGTGCAAGGTTTCTTCTTTCCACCAACATATCAGAGGTGAGGCTCAGTATATGATCCACACAGTTGTTTTTTACATATTTTTAATCACTAGTGTCCCAACGTTTGGAACAGAGCACCATATAACTTGCCGTAAATTA
>JAFLKM010000097.1:0-1742 GCA_019163335.1 Desulfobulbaceae bacterium
TATTCTTCAAAGATAATCCGGTGATCCACCAGATTCATCAGCTTGATGCGGGCATGGATGATCTTCTGATCTCCAAAGATCCCCACCAGGCGGAAGGTGTTTTCACCCTGCGGCTCAATGATATCAACTGATTCCATGAGCAGCTGCTCTTCACCGTCTTTACTCAGATACGCGCTTGCTTCACACATGATTTACCACCTCATTCAGTTTGCCGGCAATCATCGCCTGCACCAGACGAGGCAGGGGTTCTTTGGTAACCCCCACCAGTTCAATGCGCTCCTGCGACAATGGCAGCAGGATCTTTACGGCCGGACAGGATGTGACCGCTTCCGCCATCCTCGGCGTCACCTCGCCCAGCATGGCATTAGCCCAGGAAATGGTGATCGGCCCGACAATACAATCAACCTCGTACACCGTGCGGCAGATGGCATTCTCCCCGGAGGCCCCTTTATTGGCCCCAGACTTGAGCATCTGGGCGGTGGCAATGGCATTGGTGCCAAGCCCGATTAACTCCACCGATTCACCGTAGGCCTCTTTGATATATTTGATCAAGGTGGCGCCAATGCCGCCGCCCTGACCGTCTATAATGCATATTTTTATGGACAAGGTCAAGCTCGTTTTATTTGAAATGAAGAAAGGCAACTACCATTGAATTCCTGGAAACATTTACGTTGACACCAAGAAGGCAAGCGAGCAGCGACGAAGCAGTAAGTGTGCTACAGCGTGGAACTGCGCAGTGCCCCCGACGAAGACGCCGGCTTAAATGCAAATTAGAATAGGCAAAAAAAAACCACAAATCTCAGGCCATTAAGCCCAAGCCTTCGTGGCCTGCATCCAGATACTCTTCTTTTTATCCATCCCAGATGCCTTCATGACATCCTGATCATGGGTTAATACCGTATGGTCGTTATGGTGTCAACAAATTAATATCTGACACGATAATTGAACCATCTATTAAGGAGTTACGCGGTATTCAACAATCACGCACCAGAGACTTGGTTATCGCCCGCGCACCATTTGTCCTCTTCTCTCAGGAACAACAACGTAAGAGAAGAGGACCATCATGCTTAACGGCTCAGCAGCATCTCCTTATGGGGCCACTTTTCTACGCCACCCTCAAGAATAAAGAGCTTTTCTTCGGCAACGCCTTGAGTCTTGAGATAATCATAGGCTTTTTTGGCACCTCCGCCACCTCGGGGACAGATGACAACCACATCGGTACCCGCTTTTTTGGCGGTGCTGACAGCAGAATCAAGCATCTTGCGCTGTTCATCGGTGTCGACGGGATAGGCATTGGTTTCAATGGAATTCTTGAAAAAATGAAGGGGATAGTCACTCTTGGTCTGGATATCCACCAGCACCATGGGTTTACCGGACTCCATCCACTGCTTGAAGGCATCGGCCTTGACATAGTTAAAGGCATCCGCCAGGGCAGTCATATTGAACAATCCGATCACCAGAAAAATCACCAGGGCAAGTCCTCTTTTCATCATTTTTCTCCTTATTAATGTTTTCGTGAACAGCCCTTTAAAAGCAGCCAGCAGATATGAATCAACTTGACTCTTTAATAGGAACTTCCCCACATGTAAAAGAGGTAATTTCTATGATGAAGACGTCCAATATCGACAACAACCCCGTTTTTCACTCTCAAAAAATCTCGTCTCACGAAAGCAAATATGATAAATTCAGCCAAAACAGAGCACTCATAAATCCTCTTCCCCTTTTTCCCCCGGGAGCTGTAA
>JAFLKM010000097.1:1842-8736 GCA_019163335.1 Desulfobulbaceae bacterium
AGCCAAAACAGAGCACTCATAAATCCTCTTCCCCTTTTTCCCCCGGGAGCTGTAATCCTGTATGAACCCGTCAGAATATCAGGCCATTGCCATGATCCTCGACACCCTGGATCAAGACAATGGGAAACCACTTGAAGCAACGATTGCCCACAAATCGGGCTTGAGTCCCGCAGCCATCGACCTATTGTTTATGGGCTGGGCTGGGGTGGAGCTCCGCCACTTTCTACACGCCTTCAATCGTGGTCAAATCCGCCGGAAACTGGCAGAAAGTGCTGAGCTGTTTGGCAGGGCCAACCCACCGGGGCAGCCTCCGGCGGGGCGTTCTCATGCCTGCAATATCAGCTGCTCGCTGATCCAGCGCCATTCTGCCCTCGCTTCCAGGCAGGGTCGGCACCAGGGAGCAGGGCTGACAATCAGCCATGGTCTTTATCCCAGCCCCTTCGGCACCTGTCTTCTGGCCGTAAGCGGGGAACAGGTCTGTCATCTCTCCTTTGTCGATGCAGGGCAAGAGCAACCTTGTCTTGCCAAACTCCGCAAACACTGGCCCCAGGCGACCCTGATGGCCGACGACACGATGTCCCATCTGGAGAAAATCCGGCAGATCTTCGCACCGGACCCACACGCCTTGCAACAGCCCCTGAGCGTACTGCTCTCAGGAACCAGCTTTCAGCTCCAGGTCTGGCTGGCATTACTCACCATTCCATGGGGTTCCATCATCAGCTATCAGGGCCTGGCCGAATCCCTTGGGCGTCCCGCCGCCACTCGGGCCGTGGCCAATGCCGTGGCCGCCAATCCCGTCAGCTGGCTGATTCCCTGTCACCGGGTCATCCGGAAAACCGGAGAAATCCACAACTATCGCTGGGGAAGGACTCGCAAAATGGCAATGCTGGGCTGGGAGGCCTGCCGAACGTGAGATTCTATTTCGCCTACGGCTCCAATATGTGGCTCGCCCAGATGAACAGCCGGTGTCCGGGCCACAGCAGAATCGGCCCCGGGATTTTGTCCGGCTATCGCTGGCTGATCAATAGCCATGGCTATGCCACCCTTGCCGCAGCCGCAAGCGAGGCTGTGCACGGAGTTGTCTACACCCTGACGGACAGGGATGAGCGGAATCTGGATGCTTACGAAGAGGTTGGGTCGGGCTTGTATCAAAAGCAGGACTGCAAGGTGGTGATGGCGGAACGAGAGCTCAGCTGTCTGGTCTATATTGATCCTGTCAGCGACGAGGGGACACCGGACGCGGCCTACATCGCCCGGATCAACTTCGGGCTGCGGGATGCCGGCCTGCCGCAAAGCTACGTGGACAAAACCATCCGCCGGTTTGTTCCCGCCCAATAAAGGCAGGGGGTCAGCGGGGAAAGGCTTCCGCCACGCCGCCGTCCACGGGCAGGGTGGCACCGGTGGTAGGCGTCAGGCCGGAGGCAAAAAAGACCACCCCGTTGCCCACATGATCGGCCAAGACCTCGGTCTTGAGAAGATTGCGGTTGCGGTAGTACTCTTTGAGGCCGGCCGGGTCAAGATTGCGGGAGCGCATACGCTCAGGGCCCACCACATCCCAGAGCCCGGAAGAGATGCCGTGATCATCAAAGATCCCATCGGCATTAATCATATTGACCCGGGCACCGATGGCAGCAAGCTCCAGGGCCGCGATCTTGCCCAGTTGATGGGCACCGGCCTTGGAGGCCGAATAGGCGCCGAAGGCAGCGCCGGGGGCAAAGACATTTTTGGAGCTGTTGATGATAATCTGGGCCGGAATGTGAGCACTCCTGGCCTGTCGCTTGAAGATGGGAATGGCGGCCTTGATCACTTGGAAAGCTCCCACCAGATTCACCTCGAGCACCCGCCTGAACGCGGCCTCGTCCAGATCTTCGAGAGTGGCCACATGGGCCAGCCCGGCATTGGGCACAAGGATATCGAGGCCCCCGCAGGCAAGAACAACTGTCTCCAAACCACAGCGTACGGAAGCGGCATCGGTCACGTCCATGGTGATCCCGCTGATCAGGCCCGGATCAAACTCCTGTCCCAGCAGGTCGCAGACCCGCTGCAGACGTTCGCTGTCGATATCGGAGAGGAAGACCCGGGCGCCGGCGGCCAGCAATTTACGACCGATGCCGCAGGCGATGGCGCCGCCACCACCGGTCACAAGGGCGATGCGGCCGGAAAGTGGCAGGGCCGTGCCTTTCTTCAGTTTAACCTGTTCCAGACTCCAGTATTCCATATCAAAGATATGCTCCTGACCGAGTTCCTGATAGGGCGCAACGGAGGCGCCCAGGGCCTTGGCCAGCAGGGTGTGCTCGGCGATATCAGCGGCAATGATGGCCGCCTTTTCGGTAACCCCGGCGGTGACAATCCCCAAACCCGGGATCAGTATGACCCGCGGTTTGGGATCAAGGCAGGTACGAATCAGCTGCCTGGCGTTGACCTGGTCCTGGAAATAATGGAGATACTGCTGTTCGTAGGCGGCCATTTCAGCCGCAATGGTCTGGCCTGCCCGCACTTCATCGCAGCCCTGCAGATCAAGCCAGAGGGGATAATTTTTGGTGCGGATCACATGATCAGGGGTGAGTACGCCGGTGTTGAAAATGCCTTTGGCATCAGCCCGCCTCAGACAGTGCCGGATGGCCTCGCTGTCGCGGAGATGCAGAAGAAAAGGCGGAATGCCCCCGGACGCAGCGGGATCAATGGTCAGGGCGCCGCGCAGCAAGGGCAGAATCATGGCCCCGTCAAGCCTGTCGTCCGGGCCCACTTCCGGCAGCGCTGAACTTACCGGTTGACGGGACTGAAGATACGCCTCCGCCAGGCTGACGTAATGAATCATCCGGCCGTAGGAAGTCTCGGCGTCTTCCGCGAAGGTGAAAATTCCATGGTTACGCAGGACAATGGCCTCGAGCCCCGGTTGGGTCTCGTAACACTCGGCAAGGGCTTTGGCCAGGGGAAACCCCGGCATGATCCAGGGCAGAATGGCGACCTTGTCCCCGAGAATCTCGCGCAGGCGCAGTTCCGGATCCACCATATTGGTCAGGGTGACAATGGCATCGGCATGGGTATGATCGATAAAGCGGGGAGGAAGAAAGGCATGGACCAGTGTCTCGATGGACGGATTGGGCGCGCTGCTGTCGATCATGTGGGTCTTGAACTGGTTGACCATCTCCTCGTCACTCAGCCCGGGAAGAACCCGCAGGCGCCGCAGATAGGCAAGATCCAAGGCCGGAAAGCCCTGCGCTTCAATGGTCGCGAGATCCCAGCCGCTGCCCTTGATGAACAGCATCTCCATGGGATCGCCCAGTAAAGTTATCACTTGAGCCTTGACCGAGGTATTGCCGCCGCCATGGAGGACCAGCGATGTCTCCTGGCCGATGAGCCGGGAGGTGTACACCCGCAAGGCCAGATCCGGATGACAATGGGGATGGGCGTCGATACACCGGCGCGCGTCGCTGCTGCGATATTGATTTTTCACGTTTTTTTCAATCCCCTAACTGTGGTTACAGCATCCGCTTTTTTACCCGAGGGCGTTGATCTCCTGCATGATCGCCCCAAACATGGCCTCATACTGGGGAATGGCAGTGCGGAGAATAATGGCAAGCTGAGCCAGTTCGCGCTCATTGACCACAAGATTTGCGGAACAGGCCAGGGCCTGCAAATCATAGAGGGTATGAAATTCGGGCCCGATAAGAATATAAAAGATAAAACGGCGCTTATGCATGTTCATGGCACGCATGAAATGATGAAACTTGCCGTTTTCAAGGCCTCCCTCCTCATAGCGGGAGTGCAGAATCACGCTGGCATAAGTGATAAACTGCATCTTTTCCATGGCCTCTTCCGGCGATTGAACGAAAGCCGGCTGATACCCCAGGGTCTCCATGGCCGCAGTCACCAGATGGTAATCGGCAGAATCCGGCATCAGGATCAGGACCTTGGGAATATCTTCCACCATCACCTTGCCTTCTAACTGACTGGTATTCAAAGCGGAGAGATCCGGCGGAGGCGGAGGCGCAACCGGAGGCCGAGCTGCCGGGGTTGCTGACATCCCTCCGTGCATGGGCATATCCGAGTCCAGCATGCCTGGATCCAGCAGGATCGAACCGGCACATTGCGGACAGCTGATTCGCAAGGATTTTCCAGGGCCAAGCCCTCTGAGGCTCTCTTCAATCTTGGCGCTGGGTTTGAGTTTTTTCTGACAATGGGGGCAAGTAACGATCATGGCGGCGCTCTCTTTTTCAGTTATAATTTCCCGAATTCCATCTCCAAAAGTCTTCCTTCTATCTCTTCCCTACCAGCGCCGCTCCTGTTCTTCCTCCTCCATGGCCAGCCCGGAGAGGGTGGAGGTTGACTCGCCGCGAGCGGCCTTGAGGGTATCCAGCTTTCTTGCGACCTCGGTACGCTGACTGCAATAGGACATGGCGGTCTTCTCGGTGATGATTCCCTGGTCGTAAAGTTCAACAATATGCTGATCAAAGTTGCGCATCCCCACAGCGGAGCCGGCCTCCAGAACCTTGTAAAAGGTTTTTTCATCCCGCTCACCATTCATGATCAAATCCTTGACCCGCAGACTGGTGCACATAATCTCAATGGCGGCCACCCGTCCTCCACTTACCTTGGGCAGCAGGCGTTGACCCACTATCCAGCGCACGGTGTCCACCAATCGGTTCCGCATCTGGGGCTGTTCTTCCTGTTCATAAAAGCCAAGGATCCGGTTCACTGCCTGGCCGGCATCAATGGTATGCAGGGTCGAAAATACCAGATGGCCGGTCTCAGCGGCGGCAATGGCCGTCTCCAGGGTCTCGCGATCCCGCATCTCGCCCAGCAGAATGACCTTCGGAGCCTGACGCAAGGCGGCACGTACGCCCGAGGAAAAGCTATCAAAATCCTTGCCCAGCTCGCGCTGGTTAAAGGTGGCCTTATTATGGGGATGCACATATTCAATGGGGTCTTCCAAGGTGACCACATGGACCTGACGCTCCTGGTTGATCTTGTGCAGGAGGGCGGCAAGGGAGGTCGTTTTACCACTGCCCGTGGCCCCGGTAAACAAAACCAGACCGTTTTTTTCAGACCCGATTTTATGAAAGACGGAGGGAAACCCCATGCTCTCAATGGTGGGAATCCTTGTCTCC
This sequence comes from Desulfobulbaceae bacterium, assembly GCA_019163335.1. Classification (GTDB taxonomy): domain Bacteria; phylum Desulfobacterota; class Desulfobulbia; order Desulfobulbales; family Desulfocapsaceae; genus UBA2270. The sequence continues at coordinate 6,954 of JAFLKM010000097.1, forward strand.
AGTTTCCGCAGGACAATGGAATAATACCCTTTCTGGGAAAAGATATTGACCCGAAAACGGGCCTTGTCGCTCAGGGAGTAAGAGAGATCGCAGGAACCGGTGTGGAGCAGGTCGGACAGCAGCCGCTTATTGTTGCCAATCAGGTTCAGGGCAAAAACCTCCGTCTGAAACGGGGTCAGCCGGTGAACCGGCGGCTGGACATGAACCGGCATCAGCTCACCGGCGGTCTCAACCTGAAGGGGCTTGCCCACCGTCAGATTCAGATCCGAAACATTCTCATAGGAGCTGAGCATGGCGGTAATCCAGTAATCAATCTCTGCTTGTTTCATCGGCGTTCTCTCCAGAAAAAGAAAGTGCAATCAAAGAGGCAATCCAGTATATTTTCAAAGTATATTGGCACTATTTTGATGGAAATGGAATCAGAAATTCAAATTGATTTCATAAATCAAGAGAGAAGATCACGGATAAACCTCCAAACAGAGCAACAAATATATTCTTGCCTCCCCCTCTCTTCCTTCCTTTCTCCCAGGTGATAAAATGGCAATTCCCTTACGCAGTGCAACAACCACCGTCGGCCGACGCATGGCCGGAGCCCGGAGTCTCTGGCGTGCCAACGGCATGACCGAAGAGCAGTTTGGCCGACCCATCATCGCAATCGTCAACTCCTTTACCCAGTTTGTTCCCGGTCATGTCCATCTACACGAGATCGGCCAGCAGCTCAAAAAACAGATCGCCCGACACGGCTGCTTTGCCGCCGAATTCAACAGCATTGCCATTGATGACGGGATTGCCATGGGCCATGCCGGGATGCTCTACTCCCTGCCCTCGCGCGAACTCATTGCCGACAGCGTCGAATACATGTGCAACGCCCATACCGTGGACGCAATGATCTGCATCAGCAACTGCGACAAGATCACCCCCGGCATGCTGATGGCGGCCATGCGCCTCAATATTCCCACCATCTTTGTCTCCGGCGGCCCCATGGAAGCGGGTGTGGATGGTGAAAAACGCTACGATCTGGTGGATGCCATGGTCATGGCCGGAGATCAGGCGGTCTCGGATTCGGAGGTGGAGGTTATTGAGCGCTGTGCCTGTCCAACCTGCGGCTCCTGCTCCGGGATGTTTACCGCCAACTCCATGAACTGTCTGAACGAGGCCTTAGGCCTGGCCTTGCCCGGCAATGGTACCGTTGTTGCCACCCATAGCAACCGGGTCGGACTGTTTGTCCGGGCCGCCGAACGGATTGTCGAGATGGCCGAGGCCTGGTACGAGCGGGAAGATACCAGCGTTCTGCCCCGCACCATCGCCAGCCGTGCCGCCTTCTGTAATGCCATGACCCTCGATATCGCCATGGGCGGCTCCACCAACACCGTCCTCCATCTGCTCGCCATCGCCCATGCCGCCGAGGTGGATTTCACCATGGCCGACATTGACGCCCTCTCAAGAAAGGTGCCCAATCTGTGCAAAGTCGCCCCTTCCTCCCATTATCACATGGAGGATGTGAACCGGGCCGGCGGCATTATCCGGATTTTAGGTGAACTGGCGCGGGCCGGGCTGGTGGACACCTCGGTATGCCGGGCTGATGGCGCAACCCTGGCGGAAACCCTGCAAGATTGGGATCTGGCCGGGGGAAAGGCCGGCGAAGAGGCCCGGCAGCTCTACCTGAGTGCCCCGGGCGCCAAAGGACGCAACCTGATCATGGGCTCGCAGGCAACCATGTACACCGAGCCGGATCTTGACCCCAGTGCCGGCTGTATTCGAGATGTGGCCCACTGCTACAGCA
>JAFLKM010000097.1:8836-10381 GCA_019163335.1 Desulfobulbaceae bacterium
GATGTGGCCCACTGCTACAGCAAGGATGGCGGCCTGGCTGTTCTCTATGGCAACATCGCGGAGAATGGCTGTATCGTCAAGACTGCCGGCGTGGACCCTTCCATCTTTCACTTCGGCGGAACAGCACGGGTCTTCTCCTCCCAGGAAGCCGCCTGCGAGGCCATTCTCAGCGGCGCCATCAAGGCCGGTGACGTGGTCATTATCCGCTACGAAGGACCAAAGGGAGGGCCAGGGATGCAGGAGATGCTCTACCCCACCTCGTATCTCAAATCCATCCATCTCGGCAAACAATGCGCCCTTGTCACTGATGGCCGTTTTTCCGGCGGCACCTCCGGCCTGTCCATCGGCCATGTCTCTCCGGAGGCGGCAGCTGGCGGAGCCATAGGACTGGTGATGGATGGGGATGGCATTGAGATTGACATTCCGGGCCGAACCATCAATGTTCTGGTATCGGCAGAGGAGCTGAGCGTACGACGACAGCAGGAAGAAGGGAAAGGGAAGCAGGCTTTCCGGCCCACCGACCGTGTCCGTAAAGTCTCCACAGCCCTGCGCGCCTATGCCCTGTTTGCGGCCTCCGCCGACAAAGGTGCGGTCCGGATCCTGCCCGAGGAAAAGACGTTCTGATTCACATTTTTCAAGAGACGGGGAGTAGTTCGGGGCCGGCAATCAGACTTTCGATGAAGGCCGTGCAGAGGGGAGAAATCGCCTTGTTCTTGCGGGTAACCATGTAAAAGGGGCGGACCATCTTCACCCCTTGAATGGCGACCTCCACCAGGCTGCCATGGGCGATATCATCCCGGACAGCCTGCGAGGACAGGATGGAAACACCGATGGATGCCTTGATCGATTGGCGTATCGCCTCGGTGCTTCCCATTTCCGCCACCACATGCAGATGGGCTGGATTCACCCCATTCTGTTCCAGGATCTGGGCCACCGCCCGCCTGGTCCCGGAGGAGTGATCACGCATGATAAACGGCTCGGCGGCCAGTTGTTTCATCGTGACTTCCGGGCCTTTGGCCCAGGGATGATCGGCGGCCACGGCCAGAATCAACTCATCGCTGAAGATCTCCTGCCAGACCAGCCCGCTCTCCCGCCACTGCGCCCCCAGAATCCCCATTTCCAGTTCCCCGGAAAGAATCTCACCGGCAATGGTTCGAGATCCGGCAATGCGAAGGGTAATATTGATATCAGGATACTTTTTCTTAAACGCGCCGATCTTTTCCGGCAGGATATAGGCTCCGGGGATGGTGCCGGCCCCGATGGCCATGCGTCCGGCCAGATTTCCCGAGTAGTGCCCCAGCGCTTCCAGGGCTTCCTGCTGCAGATGGAGCATTTTTCTTGCGTAGGAGTACAGAATATTTCCGGCCTCTGAAACATTGATTTCACGACCCAGTCGGTTAATCAGATGTTGTCCGGTTTCCTGTTCAAGGGCACGGATATGCTCACTGACAGTGGGCTGGGTGAGAAACATCGCCTCCGCAGCCCTGGTAAAACTTTTAAATTCGATAACCTTGCAATAGACAGCCAGTTTGTGCAGATCCATGG
>JAFLKM010000097.1:10481-14398 GCA_019163335.1 Desulfobulbaceae bacterium
CTGGTCTATGCCATTGGTTCCGACACCATGGGACGGGGCAGCGATGAGCTGGGCTGGGCACTGCTGCAGACTTATATCAGCACCATCAAAGAAATCTCCCCACCACCCAGCCGGATCCTTTTTTACAATGGCGGGGTCAGGCTGGTGGCAACTCCCGGCAAGGCCTTAGAAGCCCTGCAGGCCTTGGAGAAAAATGGGGTCCAGATTTTATCCTGCGGGACCTGTCTGGATTTTTTTAAACTGGGGAAGAATCCCCTGGTGGGAAAATCCACCAATATGTTTGAACTGATGGACAGTCTAGTCAGCGCCGACAAGGTCGTCAGTCCATTCTGATCTTCCTTCCCTGTCCCAAAGCAAAGAAGCGCGGTCCACTCCACAGTCAAAAGAACAAAAAATGGCTAACAAGCAGATCCTGCCTGTTAGCCATTTTCTTCGGAATCACAGCGAATAACTCTGTTCACCTGACAGCCTGATTGCCACAGGGCGTCAATCAGCGCATCGAGTTCATCTCCCTCAAAACGGATGGTCAGCAGTTGATGTTCAGGGGTAAAATCCTGATAGAGGGAGATGGCGATAATCCTGACATTGAACTGTTTGCACAGTTTAACAATCTGCAGGATTTCTTTAATGTCCTGCTCTATTTTCAGCTCGACACGAGCCCCGTTTTTGCCGGCCCCCAAGATTTCTGCCAGAGCCCGAAAGATGTCGGATTCGGTGATGATGCCGATCACCCGACCGTCTTCAAGGACCGGCATCGCGCCAATCTTGTTGCGACGCATCTCGAGGGCAATATCCTCCAGCGGATCCATGGGATTGGCGGTTATCGGATGTTCGGTCATATAGGCCTGAACCTTACTTCCAGCCGCCATTTTCCTGGTATTTTCATCGCTGCTGGCCGGGATCCCCCTCCAGATATCTTCTTTCCCAATAATACCGACAAGCTCTGCATCCTGCATAACGAGAAGTCGCCTGATACGGTGCTGCAGCATCATCGCATCGGCCTCAGCCAAGGTCTGGTCAGGGGAGATCGTCACAACTTCCTGCTGCATCCATAATTTCACAAACATACTTTCTCCATCCTAATCCTTGAATTCAATAAACAAATGTTGAGATATCAAAACTTTGCACTCCTATTTCTTCATCCCTCAGCCTCTCCCCCCAAAAGCCCTCCCCACCGATAGAACTCAATTCCCAACCCTTATAAAGGCAGGGAAATAATCTCCTGCAGATCTTCGGAGAGGGTAAATTTCCTGCTAGTTACGTCTGTTTCCAGCACGGTTGTCACATTGCCGATACGGATCTGAGTCCCGGCAACAATCACCCCCGACACGGCAATATGCCTGTTCCTGGACTTTGCCGCAAGCTCCTCCGGGCTGTCCGTCCGCTTATCGGTGGCCAGATTCAACTGGATCAACTCATGGTGCAGCTCCTCCAGTTCTTCGGTCATGGCCAGATGAAAGGGCAAGCCGCTGTCATGGCCGTGCAGTTGCAGCGAATGCTCCAGTTCATCTTCTTTTTCGACAATTTCCTGATGCAAGGCCTCGTACCTGAGATACTGCTTTCCATCAGTGCCGGCGGCAATAAGGGCAGGAGCGGCATTGTCCGAACCCACCTGGCCAACCCGGAGATTCCCGCCAGCCACCGTGATGCCGCCAAAAATCCTGCTTTCTTCCTGGCAGAGAATATCGCCGCCGGCAAAGATACGGCTGTAATAGACATTCTTGCGGACAATCACCGTCCCGCCGGCGGTAATGGCTGCCTGTTCAATAAAGACGATATCCACATCGCCCGTAACCCGCATGCTGGTCTGCTTGCCAGTGACTCCTTCCTTGACCAGCACATTCCCCTGCGAGACAATCGTAGCCGACCTTACACTGCCGTTGATCACCAAATCGCCATGGGCGTTGACCTGAAACCCGGACTGGACACTCCCGCCGATTTCCACCGCATCCCGGGCATCAATATTGCCGGTACTCAGATTAACGTCGCCGGGAATCGTCAACTTGGACGTTACCTTAATGGCATTCTGAACCATCGAAAGTACGCCTGGTTTCGCTGCCCGGATCTCGCCACTTTGTTCATCATAGAGCACATTCTCGCCCACGCTGACCTTGAGATCCTGCCCCTCCTTCTGGCCGATGGTTTCTCCCAGCACATTGACACCCGGGGTTCCACAGGTGGCAGGCACCTTAGTGGCAATCAGCTGGCCCTTGCGCACCCCGATAAACATCCTCCGTTCATGGAAATCGATCCTGCCGTCGCCCAGTATTTTCCCTGGGATAGAGCCCATTTCCATCTCCGTGCGCAGACTGGCATCAACTCCGGGGATAGGGCGTAATCCCATGGCAATCAGAACTTCGTGCATGACTTTCTGTTCATCCCTGCTCTGCTTCAGGCAGTCCTGCAAAATTTCATGATTCAGGCCGTAGCGAATTCCCTCCTGCTCAAGCAGCTCAACCAGTTCGTTCAACTCGAGAGGGGGTGTACGGGGCAAGGGTGGATACAGGGTCAGACTCGCCTCCATCTTATCATGACTGACACTGACCAGAGGGATCATCGAAATGGTCAGGGTGTCTTCATTCTCAGTATGATGGGACAAACTCTTGGGATACCCGGCGACGCTTGCCAGCAAAGAATCGCCGGTAACCGAGAGGGCCGTGTGCTGGCCGGGAAGCAGGATAACCGATCTGGGGGGGTGGGCTTTCTCGTGAGATTCCTTCCCGGAAGAAGGCGGATTGTCCGTTTGCACAAGGTTCGCCAGGACCTGCCCGCGCCTGACCAGTTCGATAATCTCGACCTGCACCTCGATCCCTTCATTTTCCTGGATAATTGTTCTGGTGACAAAACAGGGGTGAATCCTGATGGAGGCCGATATTGATTCCATGGGTTGAGACATGTGATAAATTCTTTATGGAAGATTTTTTATGGGCTCCCGGAAGAGGGCCATGAGCCATGTCCGGCAGGCCTGGGTTCTTTTTTTCTGGGTCAAAATCTGTCGAATGCGGCCATGAACCTCAGCAATCCCGGTGGCATGGACAGCCTCGCAGTAGAGGATATGAAAACCCTGCGCGGTCTGGATAACAGGGCTGATCTCACCTGCCTTCAGCTGAAAAAGGGCCTGATCGAGAGCACTGCAGAGTTCGCCGGGGCTGATCCGTCCTAAGTACCCCCCGCAGGAGGCAGTCACACAGTCAGAGTGTCGCAATGCCTCCTCACTGAAGGCCTGCGGATTCCGCTGCAGTCGGGTATGCAAGGACGATATTCGGTGCAAAAGAGCATCTCTCGGCTGAGGCGAAGACCAATGTTCAGAACTGAAAAGGATATGCCGGGCGCTCCGTTGCTCACTCAAGGCAAAAGCAGTCTGATGGCTCTCATAATAGGCCTCTATCTCCTCCTGCTCGACAGTCTCTGCATGAAAGGCCACTCGGGCGAGCACCGCCTCTACCTTCAGCTCGTTGCCCAGGCAGGTTAAATAATCGGCTGGTTTCAATTTATTTTTCCGCAGATGGCGGGTAAAAAACTCTTCCCCACCGTGCTCTGCCTGAAACCTTTCATAGGCCCTGCGAATAAAGGCTTCCGGAATCACAACGCCACAGGCAGCCTCAGACTGAAGAATCTTTCGATAGAGGAGCAACCCATTGCTGGCCTGCAAATAAACCTCAAGGTACTCCTCAATCGTTAGTTCATTGAGCTCTTTTTCAAAGATTTGCAAGGAAAATTTCACCAGATTAAAGGCCAGAGCCGGTTCAAGCTGTCTTGAAATTTTGATTTGCATGATATTCTCACCCTGCGGCTCAGTATCGAACATCCAAACAACCACACCAGTCAATTTTTTCTTTTATTGTAGCGCATCGCATGACGAAAATGAAACTTTATGTCACGACACGATAACGCACTGATAATAAGAAGGAAAATTG
>JAFLKM010000086.1 GCA_019163335.1 Desulfobulbaceae bacterium
ACCAAATATACGCTATACCGGGCAACCTTTACCCATTCAATATAGCGAGGAGCCAGCAAATTTCTACCAAGGAAATAACCACAGATCATGGTCAGGATAATTTGGACAGGAGTGCCGATGAGGGCGATATTGCGGACTGGTTTTAACTCGTTGAGCGAGAATTCGAGCCCTAAGGCGAAGAGCAGCAGGGCGACCCCAATTTCGGCAAGGCGTTCGATTTCATGAATATCGCCCACCGTGACCCCGCCAGTGTAGGGACCGACCACGATGCCTGCGACAATGTAGCCGAGGATCAACGGTTGTCTAAGTCGCTGCGCGATAAGGGCTCCAAGCAGGGCGGCCACCACAATGATGATAATATCCGCTGCTACCCCCATGCAAATGTCCCTGGCTCAGAAAAAATCATTGTGCAGCATTCATTTTTTTGCATTTGTGTTTTCATTGGCCATCAGGGTCTGAAAATTTTGCTCGTATGGAGCTGAGCTGGAGCAGGTTTCCAACTCAGCCTGCTTTGGTAGTTTGCATGAATTTTAACCCCTGATCAATTCGAGCAGCTCCGCAGTCTTTTCGGCAAGCAGCGCCGGATCGTGGCGGCTCTCCACATTGAGGCGGAGCAGCGGTTCGGTATTGGACTTGCGGATATTAAACCGAAAGTCGGGGAATGTCACACTTAGACCGTCGGTGTAATCTTCTTCCCCCTGACAAAATCTCGTCTTGACCCGCGCAATGGCCGCGTCCGGATCATCGACTATGCTGTTGATCTCGCCTGAGACCGGGTAGGCGGCCATCCGGTCTTTGACCAGACTGGCCAGATCGGTGTTTTTTCTCGAGAGCAGCGAGCAGATCAGCAGCCAGGGCACCATCCCGGAGTCGCAGTAGCCAAAATCGCGGAAATAATGATGGGCCGACATCTCGCCGCCGTAGATGGCGTCCTCTTGGCGCATCCGCTCCTTGATAAAGGCATGGCCGGTGCGGGTCATCACCGGGATGCCGCCGGCGGCCTGCACCAGTTCCCGGGTGTTCCAGACCAGTCGTGGATCGTGGAGGATCTTGCCGCCCGGCTCCTGGGCCAGTAGTTCGAGTGCGAGCAGGCCGACGATATAATAGCCCTCAATGAAGTTCCCCATGGCGTCCCAGAAGAAACAGCGGTCAAAGTCACCGTCCCAGGCAATGCCCAGGTCGGCCCCGTGCTCGCGCACCAGACGCGCCGTTTCTTCCCGTTTTTCCGGGAGCAGGGGATTGGGGACACCGTGGGGGAAGTTGCCGTCCGGCTCATGATAGGCCTTGATAAAGGTGAAAGGGAGGTGCTGCTCCAGCAGGTCAATGATGGCTCCGGCGCAGCCGTTGCCGCTGTTGACCACAAGCTTCAGAGGTTTGAGCGCTGCCTGGTCAACGTAACCGAGCAGATGTTGGATGTACGCATCCTTGCCGGTCACCTGGCTCCGCTTGCCTTGGGCGGCAGGAAGCCCCGGCAATGTGCCACCGACAATCATCTCCGCCATTTTTTTTAAACCCGACTCGCCGGTCACGGGCCGGGCCCCGACCGTCACAAATTTCATGCCGTTGTAATCCGCCGGATTATGGCTGGCTGTGACCACAATGCCACCATCCACCCCCTCCGACTCCAGGCTGAAGGCGGCGTGATAGATCTCCTCTGTGCCGCACAGCCCCAGCTCGAGAACATCGACTCCTGAGTCCAGCAGGCCGCCAATCAGGGCCTCGGTGAGGGCCTGGCTGCTCAGGCGGATGTCCTGCCCGACTGCGATTTTGCGTGGGGAAAAAATGGCGGCATAGGCCCGGCCAATGTCCCTTGCCAGTTGCGGATTGAGTTCATCCGGTACCCGCCCCCGGATGTCGTAGGCCTTGAAACAGGGTGGGATGGGGACAGGAGTTGCCATATTTTTTTCTCCATTTTGTTAAGTTTCAGCAGAGACGCTATGTCTGCTTACTTTGGATGTGTTGTGATTACAGTGTGTTATTGAATTTTCGTGAAACCTGTTCAGAGGAGTGCTGGTGTTGACTGGCCATCAAGAGCCCAGCCGTACCAGCTCGACTGCGCCAAAGGCCCCCATGACCTCGCCGCAGATCACGACTGCGCCCTCAATCCCTGCAATCTCCCTGGCCTTGGCCAGTGCCTGCTCCACAGCCCTTTTCGCTCCAAGGCGTATGTCCACCTCATTGCCAATCCGGGTGGCAGCGGCATCGGCCAGGGCTGTGGACTTGGCCACCACCACTGCGGCATCGGCCTTGCCGAAGCTGAGGGAATGGCCCACGGTTCCGGAGGAGGTGCAGATTCCCACCGGCATCAGGGAGGCGGACAGACGGAGGCCGACCTTGCAGCTGAGCGGTGACTGGCCGGCAAAGATGGCCACCGAGCAATCCTTGCTACGGTGTAAATAGATATCGCCGCCGTTTTCAACAATAATTTCGGCGACTCCTTCGGCTGCCAGGGTCTTGCCGACAAATTCGGCAATGGTTCCAGCCACTGCGGCCATGGGGCCGACTCCGGCCTTTTGCCCTGCAGCGAGCATTTCCTGGATTAACGGCGGGGCAAGAAAATCCAGGGGCAGGGGATCAAGCGTTGCCAAAAACAGCGGATGCTTTACAATATATTTCTCAATCTGGAGACGATACTGGAGGACCAGCTCGGTCGCCCGCTCCTTCACGTTACGGGTGGCCAGGATATGAAGATCGGTTTCCTGGATCTGCAACTGGACCGCAATCAGATCGGTCTGGTCATGGAACTGACGGTAGCTGCGGCTTTGGTATGACTCCGGTCTTTTCAGGCGACTTTCTGCTTTCATAGATGTTTTTGAAAATAACTTTTTTTAGTGCCTTACAGAAAAATTTCTTGTTTTTTTTAAAAAGAAATTTTTCTGTAAGGCACTTATCCCGTTCATCGGGGTTAGGCTATAACGTGTTATGATTTCCGACCTGCCGGATCTTCTCATCCTTTTTACCCGTTATCCGCAACCCGGGCAATGCAAGACCAGGCTGATTCCCGCATTGGGGGCGGATGGGGCCGCCGGTCTTCAACGTGCAATGACCGAACGGATCCTTGCCCGGCTGAAGGCTCTGGCGGATCTCCATCCGCACCGCCTGGAAATCCATTATGATGGCGGCAGCCCGGCGCAGATGGCCTCCTGGCTGGGAATTTGCCATCAGTATCGGCAGCAGGCGGGGGGCGATATCGGCTGCCGCATGCGGGCCGCCATCAACAGTCATCAGGGACGGATGAGGCGGCTGCTGCTTATCGGTTCCGACTGTCCTGACATCAGTACCGAACTGCTGCGGGATGCCTTTGCCGCTCTGAGCAGTCACGATCTTGTGTTAGGTCCTGCCTTTGACGGCGGCTACTACCTGATCGGGGTTCATAATGAATCCTCATTGCTTGCTTGCGAGACCCTGTTTCAGGAGATCCCCTGGAGCACGGACAATGTTTTCGCAATCACCAAGGCACGGGCGGAACAGTCCCATCTGCGCTGCCATACCCTGACTCAACTTCATGACATCGACAGCCCTGACGATCTCCGATATTTCCATTATCATCCCCACCCTCAATGAGGAGAGCGAGGTCAGCAGTTGGAGCGAGCTGATCTCGTGTGTGGGCGAGGTGATTATTGTTGATGGCGGCAGCAGCGATCAGACCGTGTCTCTGGCGCGGAGTCAGGGACTTCGGGTTGAGGTTTGCCCTGCAGGTCGTGGGGCTCAGCTGAATCATGGGGCCAGGCTGGCTGTCGGCAGGGTTCTGCTTTTTCTCCACGCCGATACCCGGATGCCATCCGGTTTTGCCGGCCCGCTCCTGCAATGTTTGAATGACCCTGCAATCCTTGCCGGGGCCTTCAGCCTTGCCATAGACAAGGCAGGAGCAGGGCTGAAATTCATTGAACAGTGCGCCAATCTGCGTGCCCGTCTTTTTCAGCTTCCCTATGGTGATCAAGCCATTTTTATCCGCCGGGATGATTTTCGGCAATTGGGTGGGTTTCCGGAAACCCCGATTTTGGAAGACTTCCTCTTCATTCGTAAGACCAAAAAGCAGGGCCGCATCGCCATCCTCCCCCAGGCGGTGCTGACATCGGCCCGACGTTGGCGGCGCCTGGGCATCATCCGGACCACCCTGATGAACCAGCTTGTGATCCTTGGTTTTTATGCCGGTGTGCCACTGCAAAAACTATCCGCACTGTATCGCCGGTAGGGGAGCAAGGTATCAGGGGGCAGCCGGTTTTTCTTTGGCTGGTTGCTCTGTTGGAGTTGGGACAGGCGCTGCCGTTTTTTCCGCCGGTTTTGGTGCAGGTGCCGGCAGCGGTACCTTCATCTGGCTGGGAGTGGCCGGCCCCTGTTTCTGAAAGGCCTGGCGCACCTTTTCATCCTTGATCAGCTGTTGAAAGAGGGCGGTGGCCTGGGACAGGTAGGGGTAGAGCTGACCTTTGCGCAGCAGAGGGGAATCCGGGGAGAGGAAGGTTGTCAGCAGCATATGGAGAAGGATGGCCAGGATCAGGGCCTTGACCGCACCGAAGAGAGCACCCAGCACCTTGTCAAACCAGCCGGCGATGGTCAGGCTCACCACTCTGGTCAGCCCTTTGCCGGCCAACATGGTGACGACATAGGTACAGGCAAAGAGGATGCCGTAGGCGAGGAGAAAGACGATCTGTGGATTCTCGGAAACCCCTCGCAAAAAAGGAAAAAGTCTGTCATGATACTGCCCGGCTACGATATAGCCGACATAAAGGGCAACGATGACCGTGACCTGGCCCAACAGCCCGACCCAGATTCCGCGCGCCATAAAGAATGCAAAAATGGCAATGACGACAAGGTCATACACTGTCAGTTCCAGCCCTGAGACCATATTTATTCCCCGTAGAAGACGTTTCCACTCCAATCCCGCAAAGTCCGTATCCAGCCCAATTTTTGTAGCAGGAACAGGTGAAATTGCAAAGAGTTATTTTCAACATTCCATGAGCATCGGCAATTCCCTCTGTTTTTCAGACCTCCCCCCATCCTTGATTCCAGGGCTCAGCAACTGCTTAGTCGGCTGTCGTCTTGAGGTGAAGATGCTGGATCTTGAGCATCTGCGGGACTGTATCCTTGAACAGGGTGAGGCGGCCCTGTGCCGGGAGTGGCTGCATCCTGTGGAACAGGAAACCCTCTCTTCCCTGCTCCATCAGAAACGACACATCGAATGGCTGGGCGGAAGGATCTGCGCCAAAGAGGCGTTGCGCTGTTTTTTTAAAAATATCCAGCCTCATCCGCCGGAAGTCCCTGCTCCTGAGCTGCAGATCATCCACGCCCCCTCCGGCCGTCCCCTTTTGCATCCGGGGCCGCTGAGCGGGAATATGGCCATTCCCCATGTCTCTATCTCTCACTCCGGAAAATATGCCCTGGCCCTTGCCGCCGACGCCCCATGTGGAATTGATATCCAGGAAAATCGTGAACCCCTGGGCCGGATTCAGGAGCGGTTTTGCAGCCAGGCGGAAGGCTGGCTGTTGATGCGCCTCCTGCCAGGCCTTGAACCCTCAGAACATCTTACCTTGCTCTGGGCGGCCAAGGAGTCGGTCAAAAAGGCTGTTCTTATGGAATCCATGCCGGGCTTTCTGGAGCTTGTGCTGAACAGTATTGATTTCAGCCATGGCCTGGACCATCCGGGCAGCCTTCTCTTCACCTTTGCTTTTAACGCGAACGATCAGCAAGAATCCGGCGAAACGACCTTGCCTCCCATGCAATTTCAGGCGTTGGTTTGCCTTTATCATGGCTATGGGGTTGGTCTGTGCATTTCCTCCGCAGCCTCTTTTCCAGGGTTCCAGCATGCCTGAACTTCCTGAGGTCGAGGTCATCTGTCAGGGATTGCGGCCACACCTGGTTGGTCGGATTGTCACCGCTGTGCATGGCAGCGGCAAGCCTTTGCGCCATCTGGTTCCCCTAGCCGTCATGGAGAAAATGCTGGGCGGCGGAAGGGTTAAAGCGGTCAGCCGACGGGCCAAGTATCTGCTTATCGGGTTCGAAGATGAGACGCTGCTCATCATCCATCTGGGCATGACCGGAAACGTGGGTCTTTTCCCCCATACCGCACCGGTGAAGGTTCACGATCATGTGCGCTGGCAACTGGAGAATGGCTATGAGCTGCGACTGCATGACAGCCGCCGTTTCGGTGGCATCTGGCTGCTGACGGCGGAGCAGGCGGCGGAGCGGGAAACTGGATTTTTTGCTGCCACCGGCGTGGAGCCCTTCAGTCTGCACTGCACCCCGGCCCATTTGATGGAACTTGCCGCAAAGCGGAATCAACCGGTCAAGACCTTTCTTATGGACGGGAAAGCAGTGGCTGGGATCGGCAACATTTACGCCAACGAGGCCCTTTTCGCCGCCGGCATCCATCCCGCAAGGGCGGCTTCTACCTTGAAAAAACGTGACTGGCAGCAGCTTCTTTTCCTGCTTCGCTCCATCCTGAGCCAGGCCATTTGCTGCGGCGGTTCCACGATCAGTGATTTTATCAACGCCAGTGGTGGAAGGGGCTACTTTCAGATGAACTTTCAGGTCTATGGCCGCAAAGGCCAACCGTGTCCCCAGTGCGGGGCCGCCATCGAGAAAATCGCGATCACTGGCCGGGCAACCTATTTCTGCCCCCTTTGCCAGAAAGAATGAACGGTTCATCCCGTTTACATTTGACTGACAACTTTTTCCAGAAGGCCGGCAAACATCTTCTGTTCCTCAGCCGATAAAACCGCAGTGATCTCTTCGGTCAGTTGCAGATGGTGCTGATGGTGCCGGGCAAAGATCACCTGTCCTTTTTCAGTAAGCTCAATGAGCCAGGACCGGCGATCGGTCTCATGGGGTGTTCTTCGTAGAAAACCCTGCTCCTCCAGACGATCAATCATCACTGTCAGGGAGCCGGTGGTGATGCCCATCTTTGTTGCCAGTTCCTTCATCCGCAGGGATGCGTGATGACCTACGATTTCAATGGTATGCATCTGAGGGGTGGAAAGGCCGGAGTCTTTTGCCACATCCTGTTCCCATGAGGATATTTTGTTGTAAAACTCAATGATATGATGCGATATTCTGGTTATATCGGCTGGTTGAACGGGCATGATCCCTCCTCGCAGACGTTCACCTCAACGGTGACATGGCTGAGTTCTCTGAAGTCGGCCAAGAGCCCCTTGTAGTACTCCGTCTTCTGTGGATGATGGGTGACAATGGAGAGGATGGCAGCAAAATCCGCCGGGCCGACCCGCCAGACATGGATGTCGGTAATTTTGATATCCGGTGCGTTTTCGACGGTTCGCCTGATGGCGTCCACCACCTTTTCATCGATGCTGCCGTCAAGGAGGATGGATCCGCTCTCCCGCATCAGGGTATAAGCCCAGCGGGCAATGATTGCCGCTCCTGCCATCCCGATGAGAGGGTCAAGCCAGTGCCAGCCCAGATATTTCCCGAAGAACAACGCGCCAATGGCGAGAACCGAGGTCAGGGCGTCGGCGAGGACATGGAGATAGGCCGCCTTGAGATTGTGGTCATGGTGGTGATGTTCTTCGTGATCACCGCCATTGTCGTGATGACCATGGGAATCCCGCAGCAGGAAAGCGCTGGCAATATTGACCGCAAGCCCCAGGGCCGCCACCAGCATGGCCTCGTTGAAATGAATCAGCTGGGGGGAGAGCAGCCGCTGAATGGATTCAAAAAGCATGAACAGGGCGACTCCCATCAGGACAATGGAGCTGGCGAAGCCTCCCAGGACGCCAACCTTGCCGGGGCCGAAGGCATAGGTTTTGCTGTTTGCGTGCTTTGTCGTATAGCGATAGGCGACTATCGTGATCATGAACGCGGCTACATGGGTTCCCATGTGCCAGCCATCTGCCAGCAGGGCCATGGAACCGTAGGCCATGCCCGCGATCACCTCCACCAGCATGGTGACGGCGGTGAGAATCAATACCTGCCAGGTGTGGCGTTCGCCATGCTCTTCAATCACCGTAAAGTCGTGCTTATGTTGCCAGGAATCAATGGGATGAGCCTGCATTCTGGAGACCTCTTCTGCTGAAATTTATCTTTAAGCCTTCCTCTCAGGGACACTTTTGCGTCCCTATCGGTAGAAAATAGAGCCATATTGTTTGATTGTCAAGATGCTTGCTCGTCAAACAATATGGCGAGGGTGATTCTCACCATCATGATTGTCGTTTCCTCCCGTATCTGGTATAAAAACGGTTCTTTCATTGTTCGTATACTTGTTTTGTTCCTTTTTTCAGACAGACTTTATATCCCATGATAGGCATCTTTGATTCAGGCATTGGCGGTATGACGGTGGCGCGCGCGGTGGAACAGCTGCTGCCCGAATACTCCATCGTTTATTTGGGCGATATCGCCCGCACGCCGTATGGCTCAAAAAGCCCGGCCACCATCACCGACTACTCTCTGCGCAATACCGAATTTCTCCTTGAAAAAGGGGCCGAGATCATCATCATTGCCTGTAATTCGGCCTCCAGTGTGGCCACCGAGGCATTGCGCCGGGAATTTCAGACCCCGATCATCGAGGTTATCACCCCGGCGGCAGAGAAGGCCATCGCCACCACCAAAAACGGCCGGATCGGGGTCATCGGTACCAGGGCCACCATCCGCAGCGGGGTGTACGATCAGACCATCTGCGACAGGCAACCGGAGTTTAAGGTCTTTTCCGCAGCCTGCCCCCTGCTTGTGCCGCTGGTGGAAGAGGGCTGGATCAACAAGCAGGAGACTAAGATGATCCTCCGTCGTTATCTGCACCCCTTGAAGGATCGGCAGATTGATACCCTGGTGCTGGGCTGCACCCACTACCCCCTGCTGAAGGGGCTGATCCAGGCGAGGATAGGCAAGCGGGTCAACCTGATTGATTCTTCGGTGGAGACCGCAAAATATGTGCGCGAGCTCCTCACTGCCCAGCCGGAGCTGGTGCATCGCGATGAAAACGGTGCAACCACCCATCGTTATTACGTCTCTGATCTCACCGATTCGGCGCAGATGGTTGCCGCTAAAATTTTTGAACGCCCCCTGGAGCTGCTCCTCACATGAAAGCGATGAATTCCTCCTTTGCCAAGAAAACTTTTTCCATCCGGCCGCTCCTGTTCCAGTTTTGCTGCTTTTTCGTCTTCTCTCTGCTGTCTTCTGCCGTCTGCCATGCCGAAACTCCCGAGGAGACGGCCCGCAGACTCCAGCAGACCTATGACCAGGTCAAGAGTCTCAGCTTTCGTTTTTCCCAGAAATCGGAAGGGGAGCTGAGCGGCAGAGCCCAGCAGGGAAGTGGAACCGCCTGGTTTGTCAAAGAAAAAAAGGGAAAGGGGCCAGCCGGCATCGTCGGCAAGATGCGCTGGGATTATACCAGCCCGGAAAAGCAGATCCTGGTCAGTGATGGGGTCAATTTTTCCATGTACTTTGCCAAACTTCAACAGATGATCGTCAGTCCGGCCGAGACCATGGCCGCTGATATCACCTACTCTTTTTTTACCGGAACCGGCAATCTGTTAAAAGACTTTGTCATTTCTCCGCCCAATGCGGAGTTTTCCCCAAAAAAAGAAGGTAAAGAAACCACTGGTCAATCGGTGGTCATCAAGCTGACGCCGAAGGAAAAGCAGTCCCAGGTCAGTGCGATCCATCTCTGGGTGACCTCAAAATCACTTATTGAACGCATCGATATCCTTGACCATTTTGACACCCGCACCACGCTCGAGCTCAGCGATCTTGCGGTCAACAGCCTGGACACCGCTGACCGTAAGGCCATGGACGCCCTGTTTACCTTTGTCCCGCCGGAAGGCACAGAAATTATCTATCAATGATGGCGTCGCGCCAAATCTCTCGTTCCGGGCACAAGGCAGCACCCTTTCGGGTGGCTCTGATCTCCATGCCCTGGTCGATCTTTAATCGGCCCTCCGTCCAACTGGGTGCTCTCAAGGCCTGGCTAGACCAAGACGGTGCCATTGAGACATCCACCTTTCATCCTTATCTGCAGGTGGCAAAGGCCCTCGGCACGGAGGTATATCACCATCTGGCCCTGAACAGCTGGGCTGCTGAGGCCCTTTACAGTCCACTGCTTTTCCCGGAACAGAGAGAGCAGGCATCCCGGCTTTTTCATGGGAGTTGTAAAAAAAACACGCAGCTGCGCGGGCTTGATTTTGATCGCACCGTTCAACTCCTTGATCAGTCCCTGGAGCAATGGCTGGCCGACTTTGATCCCGCCCGCTTTCATCTCGCTGGTTTCTCCATCTGTTTCAATCAACTGCTGGCTTCCCTGACGGCGGCAGCCCGTATCAAGAAGAGGCATTCCGACCTGCCCATTGTGGCCGGCGGTTCCGCTTGTGTCGGAGCCATCGGTGCATCCATGCTGAACAATTTCCCCCAGCTCGACTATGTCATTTCCGGAGAAGGAGAAGAGTCTCTGACCCGTCTCTGCCACTGCCTGCGAGATAATGAGATGCCGGAAAGCCTGCCCCCCCGGATCATCCATCGTTTCCATCCTTTTGCGGAAGAGCCCTGTGCCGGCATTACTGATCTGAATCAACTGCCCACCCCGGATTACAGCCCTTATTTTCAGCAGATGCAGGAGAGTTTTCCTGGTCAGCCCTTTATTCCGGTGCTTCCCCTGGAATTCTCGCGGGGCTGCTGGTGGAATCGCTGCACCTTCTGTAATCTGAATCTCCAGTGGCGCGGCTATCGCTGGAAGCGCAGTGCCAAGGTGGCGGCTGAGGTGAAAGAGCAGGCCTTACGCCATGGCGGCCTCGACTTTACCTTTACCGATAACGCCTTGCCGCCCAAAGAGGCGGATCTCTTTTTTCAGACCATGGCGGCGGATTCGATGGATGTGGATTTCTTTGCCGAGATCCGGGTCATCACGGATGCCGCCAAGCTGACTGCCTGGCGGCGGGGCGGACTTTCCAGCGTCCAGGTCGGCATTGAGGCCCTTTCATCCGACCTGCTTACCCGCATGCAGAAAGGAACCACGGTCATGGACAACATTGGCGCGATGAAAGCAGCCCTCGCCTGTGGCATGCGTCTGGACGGCAATCTGATCACCGAATTTCCCGGCAGCACTGTCGAAGAAGTCACTGAAACCCTGCGAAATCTCGACTTTGTCCTGCCCTTCACTCCGCTTTCCGCGGCTGCTTTTTTCCTCGGCAAAGGTTCGCCGGTAAGCGAGGACCCGAAGGCATTCGGGATTTCCGCGGTGATCCGGCACCCCAAAAGTCGAGGCCTGTTTCCCGAGGCCATCCTGACCAATCTGGACTTGCTGATCAATGGATACAGGGGCAACAAGAAGGAGCAGCAGCGGATCTGGCAGCCGGTCAACCGGAAGATTGCCCAATGGCAGGACTTCCATGTCCAGCGTGAAAGTTCTGCCATTCCTGCGCTCAGTTATCGTGATGGCGGCACCTTTCTCATTATCCGGCAGGAGCAGCTCCATGGCCCCTGTCTGCACCATCGACTGCGTGGGACGTCACGGCAGATCTATCTCTTCTGCGAGACGATCCGCACCCTCGATGACTTGGCTTGCCAGTTTTCGACGATTCCGTCCGGGACCATGGAGGAGTTTCTCGCTGATCTGATCCAAAAACGAATCCTTTTCCGCGAAGGCGATCGGCTGTTGGCCCTGGCGATTCCGGCTTCACGTCGCTGAGTCTGTTTTTTCTTTTTTAACTTTATCCTTTTGATGCTACTCTAATGGGAAGGCATCTTCAGGGCGCCAGGCGAGGTCATTTATGCGGGAGGCAGAAAAAGACAGCTGTTATTTTGGAGTAAGGATTTGAACATTCTCTTATTGATCATTCTGATTTTACTCAACGGCGTTTTTGCCATGGCGGAAATTGCCTTGGTGACGGCGCGTAAAAACCGGCTCCAGCGGTTGGCCGAGGATGGCGATGCCGCCGCCGCTCTAGCCATGCGCCTTGGCGAAAAGCCCACGCAGTTTCTGTCCACGGTTCAGATCGGGATCACTGCCATTGGTGTCCTCAATGGGATTGTTGGTGAATCGGTACTGGCCGGCCCCCTTGCCGTGTGGCTCCAGAGCCTTGGGCTTGCGGAAAGGATTAGTTCCATAGGCGCAACCACCATCGTCGTGGTGGGTATTACCTATTTCTCCATTGTTTTTGGCGAATTGGTCCCCAAGCGAATCGCCCAGTTCAATGCCGAAGGGATTGCCCGATTCATGGCGCCTCCGATTTCAGCATTGGCAAAATTGTCGCGCCCCTTTGTCTTTCTCCTTTCCGCCTCCACCGACGCAATTTTGCGGTTGCTCGGAAAAAAGGAGTTGAGCAGCGCCAATCTGACCGAAGAAGATATCCATGCCATGCTGACGGAAGGGTCGAATTCGGGGCTGATTGAAAAACAGGAGCACGAGATGGTGCGCAATGTGTTTCGCCTGGACGACCGGCAGATCGCCTCTCTGATGACACCGCGCAGTGAATTCGTCTATCTGGATATCGAGCAGCCCATTGAAAGCAGTCTTGATTACCTGATCAATTCGGATCACTCCCGTTTTCCGGTTTGTCGTGGCGGAATCCATGAGATGCTGGGGATTATAACCGCCAAAAGATTACTGAAACAGCGCATCCAGAAAGAGTCAATCAATCTTGAAGATTGTTTGCGGCCCTGCATTTATGTGCCGGAGACGTTGACCGGCATGACCTTGCTCGAGCAGTTCCGGGAATCCGGTGTGCAAATGGTCTTTGTGGTCGACGAATATGGAGAAATTCTTGGCCTGATTACCCTGCAGGATGTGCTGGAGGCATTGGTCGGAGAATTCAAGCCCCGTGATCCGGAAGACGTGTGGGCTTTTCGACGTGACGATGGGTCCTGGCTGCTGGATGGGTTGATCCCCATTCCGGAGTTGAAAGACCGGCTTGGTTTGAAAAATGTGCCCGAGGAGCATAAGGGACGTTATAATACCCTCAGCGGTATGATGATGTGGCTGATCGGCAGTATGCCTCGAACCGGGGCCGTCACCGAGTGGGAGCAGTGGCGGCTGGAAGTGGTCGATCTCGACGGGAACCGCATTGACAAGGTTTTGGCCAGCCCCTTGGTGGAATTGCAGGGTGCATCAGGGGACTCGGACCAAAAGATATCTCCTGATTCTCCCTGAAAATCATCCGACATTCAGGTGTTTACAGATTCTCCCGTTCATCAAGGTTATTCAATTTCTAAATCAAACATGCTATAATAGTCTCACCAAACTGGAGGTGAGACTATGGCACGAACAGCAAGTGGCAAAGATGTTCTCGAAAAA
>JAFLKM010000052.1 GCA_019163335.1 Desulfobulbaceae bacterium
ATGGCGCTGCAACCGAAGACCCCGAAGGCCTCAAAGGTCTTCAGGTCGGCCTGGATTCCAGCCCCGCCGCTGCTGTCTGAACCGGCGATGGTGAGGACGACGTGCATGGGTGCCCCTCCTTTTGAACGATTTTCTCCAGTCCCCTCTGTTTCCTCAACCGCTAAACTCATCAGGACTGTTGCAAAAGCTCTGCCACCTCAGCTAAAACGCCCAGGGCCTGCATCTCGCCGGAGAGTTCAGAAATCTCTTTCACCTTCCGGCTCCCTGCCCCTTGCAGCATCCTTTGCCGCCAGCGCTGCTGTGAATCATATTTGGCCTGCCAGAATGGATGACAACTGCACAACTCCGGAGGCAGGGTTTTGTTCAAAATAAAACCATTCACCCCGATGCCGAAGTCGCTGAGCGAGGCCGCAATATTGAGGGCCTGCTCCACCGGCAGTCGCTCGGGATTGGCGACCACCCAGGCGGTGGTGTCTGTTTTCAGCATGGTGATGATCTGGGCGGTCAAATCCCGCCAGCTGTTGATCAAGGAGAGCGGATCAACCTGGCTGAAAACCCCTTTCACCTTCAAGTAAATCTTCTGGGCCTGGGTCAGGTGGGTATAAAAAAGCTGCTGAATACAAAGCATGTTCAGCGTTGTTGCCGTGGGCGCGGTATCCCAGACGATGGTCTGGTACAGGTTACTCTGTGCCTTGGTCAGGAGATAGTCAAGCATAAACTCTTCCTCAATACCCGGGGCACCTTCAATATAGTCGATAATTTCCGGTCCCACCGGCAGGAAAGAGGAGATAACCGCGTACATCTCATCACCAAATTTTGACCGCCAGAGGGCCAGAACCTGGGCCCGGGTCAACTCCACGGCATCAAGGTTTTCGCCAACCTCTGTCAGGCCCTGATCCAGAGGCCTGCCGAAAATTTCAGAGATAGAGCCGGAAGGATCGGTGGAAATCAGCAGTGTTTTTCCCGATTGTGCATATTTCAGGGCAGTGGCCACCGACATCGTCGTCTTTCCCACCCCGCCTTTTCCGGTAAACATTTCAATTTTAGTCATGCCAGGTACCCTTTAGGTAAAAACCGGAACACAGACCCGACAAAAAACCAGGCCATAGTCCGGACTCTCATTCGTTGACAATCAACCATTCTCTTTCATGCACCAGGTATAAGCGTTCTGAAACATCTTCAACCAGGGTGAAGCCTGGATGTGCTTCAAGGACTCGGGCAGATAATGGAGCTGCCAGGGCAGGAAGGCCCGCTCGGGATGGGGCATCAAAGCCAGGTGCCGACCATCGGGAGAGCAGAGGGCGGCCAGGCCATCGGGGGAGCCGTTTGGGTTGAACGGATAGGCCTCGGTGGCCTGGCCGTTGTCATCCACATAGACCATGGGGGTCATGGCGCCCGCCTCGACCTGTTGCCGGATTCCTGGATCAGGGAAATGGAGCCGCCCTTCGCCATGATCGAGATGGATCCCAAAGACCAGATCCTCCATCCCCTTGAACATGATGGCCTTTGATGGCAGCACCTTCACCGTCACCCAGCGCGATTCAAAGCGACCCGAGATGTTGTGGGCGAATCGAGGCTGACTCTCGGGCGCAATCCCCTGCCAGGGAACCCAGCCCAGCAGGCCAAACAGCTGACAGCCGTTGCAGACGCCGAGGGTAAAGGTGTCGGGGCGATTATAAAAGGCGTTGAACATGGCCTTGAGCTGCTCGTTAAACAGGATGGTGGCGGCCCAGCCCTTGGCCGACTCAGGCACATCGGCATAGGAAAACCCGCCCACCGCCGCCAGCCCCCGAAAGCCATCCAGGGTAATACGACCAGTGAGCAGGTCCTGCATGCAGATATCCCAAGGCTCAAAGCCGGCGGCATAAAAGGCGGCGGTCATCTCCCGGTCGGAATTGGAGCCCTCGTCGCGGAGGATGGCGACCTTCGGTTTTTCCGGTTTGGCGAGGATCGAGGCCGCCGTCAGCTCCGGGGTAAAACTCAAATGATAGGTGGGGCCGGGGCGGTCAGCGATGTTCGCCTTTTCCGCATCCGCACAGGCCGGGTTCACCTGCAAGCGCTCCAGCTGATAGCTGGTCTCCTCCCAGCTCTGGCGCAGGGTCTGCATTGTTTCATCAAGCACTGATACACCATTCACCCGCACCCGGATCTGCTTGTCCTGAGAGCTTTTGCCAATCACCGCATGGGGGACCTCACTTACAGTGAGCAAGGCGGCAATCACATCCAGATCCGTCTGCCGGCACTCGATCACCAGCCCCAGCTCCTCGGAGAACAGGATGGGCATGACCGCCGCGCTGCCCGTAAGGTCAAGCTCCAGACCGCAGTTGCCGCTGAAGGCCATCTCAAGGAGAGTGGTGATCAGGCCGCCATCACTGCGGTCATGGCCGGCCAGGATCAGACCGCGACGGATCAACTCCTGCACCGCGCCAAAGGCCCGTTTCACCAAAGCCGGGTCGTCCATGTCCGGACTCTGATTGCCAATCTGACCCTGCACCTGGGCCAGGGCCGTGCCGCCCAAGCGATGATGGCCGCAGGAAAGGTCCAGGAGCAGAAGCATGCTGCCCGGCTCCTTGATGTCCGGACTGATCACCTGCCGAATGTCGGGCACGGCCGCATACAGCGAGATAACCAGCTGCCGGGGCGATTTCACCGTCTCACCGTCCACCATCGTGGCCATGGACAGAGAGTCCTTGCCGCCATCAACAGCGATGCCGATGGCAACCATGGTGTCGCGCATGGCCCGAGCCGCGTCATAAATGGCCGCGCCCTCACCGGGCAGCTTGGGCGCCCACATCCAGTTGGCCGAGCACTTGACCTCTTCCAGATCCTTGATTCCAGCCCAGACCAGATTGGTCAGGGCCTCGCCTACGGCCATGCGGGTCCCGGCGGCCGGGTCAACCAGCATCTTGACGGGCTGCTCGCCAATGGCCGTCGCCACCCCAGTCAAACCGAAATGGCTCTGGGCCACCACCGCCACATCACTGACCGTGAGCTGCAAAGGGCCTGCGCACTGCTGACGAACAATGAGCCCGGTTACTGCACGATCGACCTTATTGGTGAGAAAACGCTTGGACCCAACAGAGAGCAGGCGCAGCACGTCATGGAGGGCGTCGGCAACA
Organism: Desulfobulbaceae bacterium; assembly: GCA_019163335.1. Taxonomy (GTDB): domain Bacteria; phylum Desulfobacterota; class Desulfobulbia; order Desulfobulbales; family Desulfocapsaceae; genus UBA2270. Next base: position 3,120 of record JAFLKM010000052.1, read on the forward strand.
GTCAAACCGGAAGGCAGCTGCAAAGCTCGCAAGCCGGGATCGTGTCGGGTATCGGTGAAGGTTTTCTGGGGGATGTTGCCAAGGAGCACATCCAGCTCAATATCCACCGGGGTGGAATCATCGGCGGCGTCATGGAGGACAAAACGGAGGTCGCCGGTCACCTCGCCCAGGACCTCACAGTTCACCTTTTCCCGTTCACAGATGGCCTGGAAGCGGACAATATTTTCGGGGCGGATAAGAAAGCCGGTACGCTCCTGGTACTCGGCCACATAGATCTCCAGTACCGACATGGTCGGGTCGCCGACCCGGATATTGCGGATCTCGACCCGGCCGCCGGATTTTTCCACCAGCTCTTTGAGCACATTGGCCGGCCCGCCCGCCCCCTGATCGTGGATCACATCAATGAGGGTTTTCTCTCCCATCTCGTTGCAGGCACGGATGACCCGATTCATCTTTTGTTCCATCTCGGCATCGCCACGCTGCACCGCGTTGAAGTCAAGCTCAGAGGCGTTCTCGCCCTGCATCATACTCGAGGCCGCGCCGCCGCCAAAGCCGACGCGGTAGGCCGGGCCGCCCACCTGGACGATAAGCATCCCCTTCTCTTCCTTGTTCTTGCTGGTCAGGCCAGCGTCGATTTGACCGACCCCGGCGGTGAACATGATCGGTTTGAGGTAGCCCCAACGCTCGCCGTCACCATCAAGGCGCAGATCAAAAGAGCGAGTAAATCCCTGAATCAGGGGTTCACCGAATTTATTCCCGTAGTCCGAGGCGCCATTGCTGGCATCAATCTCGATCTGCAGGGCAGAGGCCAGATTATCCGGGCAGGGGTAATGGTTTTCCCAACTCAGGGCATACCCGGGGATATGTAGATTACCCACACAGTAGCCGGCGGTCCCGGCGATGACAAAGCCACCCCGGCCCGTACCCTGGACGTCACGAATCCTGCCGCCGGTGCCGGTCTCAGCCCCGGGAAAGGGGGCCACGCCGGTGGGGAAATTATGGGTCTCAGCTGTTAGCAGGAGGTGATACCGGACATCCTTAACCATAAAAGCAGACGGCTCGCCGGGCTGTGCCGGATGCAGGGTCTGGAAATCATAGCCCTCAATCACGCTGGAGTTGTCCTTGAAGGCGATCACCGAACCCTTGGGATGGGCTGTTAATGTATCAATAACCAGATCAAAAAGGGTCTCCTTCTGCTCAACGCCGTCAATTACCTGTTTTCCCTTAAAATACCCGTGCCGGGAATGCTCGGAGTTGGCATTATTGAGATCCATGATCTCTACGATGGTCGGATTGCGGTGGTGCTTGCCTACAAAATAATCGTAATAGAAATGGCGATCCCACTCGTCCATGGAAATCCCGGGAATCCCCTGCAGGACGTCAGGGCCGCCAGACTTGAGATCCACTTCATAGACCGCCTCCGGCACCACCCCGGTCTCAAAACTGTGCAGGGGCTCAGGGTATGGACATTCGGTCATGCGATCATGGTGAGCAGCGACAAAGGCGCGCAGATCCTCGCCCACCGGCACCAGATAACGGCGCGAACGTTCCACCCGGGTCACGCAGTCAAGACCGATGGCCCGGCAGATGGAAACCATGTTTGACGACCAGGCAGTGGCAAAATTCAGGCGCGGCCCCACCTCTACCACCCGCTCTCCGGTCAACAGCGGCGCAAAAGACACCGTCTCCAGCAAAAACCCATCGGCCAGTACCAGACGCAGATTCGCAAGCTCCCCATCCGTCAACGGCCGGGTGGATTCCACATTGAAACAAAACGCCCGGTCCTCATCAATCCGGCGATATAACTGCGTGACCATTGATCCCATTTTTCTTATCCTTTTTTACTGAGCCCGATGCACTCACCGGGCCGGCAACATTAGCGAAAACGGCACGACGTTTCTGACGCACCGGAAGTATCCTCTTTCTTCTCTACCAACAACGTTCCAACCTTAGCATGAAACATGCGTACAGGAAAGCCCCGACAATCTTCTGCCCCACTTTTTCTTCTCCGGGATCTTCTCCTGATTTATCTTAAAAAACATCCGCCATCGCCTGACTCCATTCCTCCCTGGATCTCATCAGAATCATCAAGATAATCAGGTTCCTGTCCTGATTCAAAGCCAGGCAATCCGCGTTTTTTCTTGCAGAGAGAGAAAATAAAGAGTAAATCTACGCTGTTTCCTGCTGTCAGAATTCTGAAAACCGGTATAAAAATACCGGGCCTTTTATCTATTGTGTATTGGCTCTTTCTCTCGTTCAGCCTCTCCAAAGCGTTATTTATTTGCAGCGGCAGAACCAGCCCGGCAACAGCTCCTGAAGCCGGATCAACCCTTTTCCCTGAGTATGCGATGCTGCAAATTCTCCGTAATAAAGCACAATCCACCATTATCCAGGGCGTGGTTCTGGTTATCGCCCTGGTCTTTATCTTCTGGGGTGTCGGCACGAACATGATGCAAAGCGGACGTGATGCCGCCATCCTCGTCAACGATCAGGAGATTTCCTTTCAGGAATTTCAACAACGGTATGACCAGACGCTTAACGACTATCGTCGACAGTTTGGCGACGCCATCTCCGACGAGGTGCTTAAAGGACTTGGGGTCAAACAGCAGGTTATCAATCAGCTGACCCAGTCAGCACTCCTCCGTCAGGGTACCCAGGCAATGGGGATCATGGTCGCCCCTGTCGAGATCCAGACCACCATCCAGAAGATGCCCCACTTCCAGAAAGACGGGGCCTTTAACCTGGAGATCTATAAGGCCCTCCTGACCGCCAACCGAATGACTCCGCACAGCTTTGAGGCCTCCATCAGTGAAGACCTGCTCACCCAGAAAGGCCTTGCCGCAATCAACAGCTTTGCCGCAGCCGTCAGTGATACCGAAATCAACGAGGCATATCAACGGGAACAGGAAACCGTAACCGTCAACGTTGTCAAGGTCTCCCCTGATCTCTTCCTCAATACTATAGTAGTGGATGGCAAAGAGCTGGCAGAATGGTTTGAAACCGAAAAAAACCGCTACAAAGGAGAGCAGAAGATCAAGGTAAAGTACCTGCCTTTCCTCTATAAATCGGCCATGGCTGGCATCCCCATCAGTGACGAACAGATTCTTGCCCGCTACGAAAAAGAAAAGAGTACCTACCAGATCCCGGAAAAACGTCAGGCCCGGCATATTCTATTCAAGGCGGACAAAACCAGCACCGCTGAACAGCATGCGGCCCAACTGAAAAATGCAGAAGACGCGCTGGCCAAGGCCCGCGCCGGTAAAGATTTTTCCACCCTGGCCAAGACCCTGTCAGAAGATACCTCCAAGACCAGAGGCGGGGATCTGGGGGCCTTTGCCCAGGGACGCATGGTCAAGGAATTTGATGACGCAGTGTTCTCCATGCAGTCGGGCGCCATCAGCGATATCGTCAAAACCGCCTTTGGCTATCACATCATCAAGCTCGAGAAGATCCTGCCTGCCACAACCCGTTCCATTGAAGACGTCCGTGCCGAGATTATCAGCGCCCTCCAGTCTGAACAGGCCCAACCTGCCACCTTCCAGCTCGCCAATACCGCCTACGAAGACATTATCGCCGCCGGAAGCCTGCAGGCCTATGCCGACAAGCATACTGACAAGTCCGTTGTGACCACTGATTTTTTCAGCCGTTCCGCGCTTCCGGCCGACCTGGAGAGTGACCCGAAGTTTGTCGACACGGTCTTTTCCCTGAAGCAGGGTGAGCTCAGCTCGCTGATTGAAACGCCGTCCGGCTATTTCATTGTTTTTACAGAAACGATTCAGGAACCAACCCTGCCGACACTTGATGCCGTGAAAGAACGGGCGACCCAGGATTACCGGCTGGCGAAGGCCCGAAAAATGACACAGGAGACCGCGCAGGCCTTTCTGACCAAGGTGACGTCGGGCGCGGATATGGCCGCAACGGCCAAAGAGGCTAAATTGACCATCCTGAAATCCGGTCCACTGCGTAAAAACAACCCCGCCCCCGATCCGGCCCTTCCTGCCTCCCTTGTCGAGCAGGCCTTGCGCCTGGGACCCAAGACGCCTTTCCCAAGAGCGCCTCTGACGGTCAGCGAAGACCATTACATCCTCCAGTTTGTTGAACGCAAGGTGCCTGATCCCGCCACCATGAGCGAGGCTGTCAAAAAAGAGTATCAGGCCAGCCTGCTCCAGCAGAAGCAGGATCGGCTGCTTGGGGCCTGGCTGAAACACCAGGAAAAAGACTCCACCATTGTTACCAGCAAGAATCTCTTGAACTAGAAAGTGCCTTGAACGGCAAGGCGACCTTCTTCTCAGGGAATATCACCTGAAAGTGTTGCTCTTTACTCCCTGCCCCTCTATGCCATTAGGGGCCCTTGCTAAACCTGATTCTTTTTATCCATTTCGTTCCGCAGGCCAGGGACGGCGCCAGTGCGACCGTCCCTTATGCCGTTTATTGACCATGACTTATTTTTGCACGACGGCTCACGCTCACCGCGAATAAAAACCCACGAATTTTCCGACCAGGAATCGGGCTCCTATGACAGATTCACAAGCTCTTCTTCAGCAGTACGAACGACTCAATCCCTTTGAACAGACCTTTCTGCAGTTTCTGTCCATTGTTTACGAACCCGCCAACAGCACCCTGCTGCTCAACTGCCTTGCCGCGCTCGATATGCGAAGCCCCAGGGGTGCCAGTCCCACGGCTGCAAACCTGGCCCATTATTTTTCAAAATTCGAGAAGTTGGGCCTCGTGACCCCGCAACGGCAATGCAGTCCCGCTGTGACCGAAGTCATCAGCCGCATTGCGGTGGCCGAAGGCAATTTTGTCCCTTTTGCCAAGGTCATCCGCAAAGAGGCTCCGGTTTCCTATTATTACGGGAAATGGACAACCCGCTGCTGGCGAGCCCTGCGCGAGCTACGCATTGGCATTTATACCCAGCAGTTTGATCTAATCGATGACGCCCTGGATTTCCTCAGCAGTCAATGCAAAGAATTCTTCTCTTCAGTGCCGCCCATCATCCGGATCATCAATACCCCCTTTGATCCCCTCTGGTTTCGATCCCTGCCACCTTCGTTCCAGTTTTTCCTGACAGATCATGCCCTCCGTCATGCCCAGTCAGAGTTGTTGCCCCTTCCGGAAATTATTGCATTTTTGCTGGATGAGGAAAACTTCCAGCACCTCAGCACCGATGAGCGGCTGCCCTTTCAGCGACTGCTGTTCAACCAGCTTCTTCTCGAAGGGAAATTAGACGATGCGCAAAGCCTGATCAGCGTGCAGGCAGAAAGCTTCCAGGGGACCGGAGCCGCCGGTGCCCTTTATTTTCTCCGGGGAGAGTATGAACCGGCACGCCTGGCATTCGCCGACGATCTTCGTCTCCTCCAGCAGCTGAGCGGGAATGATAGGGTTGCCTTTATCGGCCCTCCAGGCCTTTTTCATCTGCTCGCTGAACTCGAATTAAACCCCTCCGACAGTCATCAGGACGTGGCCCGCCGGATCGCCCTCACCCTGTCACTCTTTCCGGGAAGAGTCGAAGAGCAGGCCTACCATTTTCTCGCCGGCCTGATCAACGCACGCAACAACAGCGGCCTTATCGATGAAAACTTCTCCCTTGCCGAACAGACAAAACCCTCCAGTCTGACCATCCTCTTTGCAGGCCTCTGCGGATACTGGCTGAGCAGCACCCTCAAGCCGGAAACCGAAAAAATAATTGAGCTCCTCTATCAGCAGGCCAAGGCCCACGACTATCATTTTTTCACCCTGAATCTCGCCGACATCCTGGCCAAGACCTCCGCAGACTCGTCTGAATACCTTGAAGCCAAGCAGGCCGTCGAGGAAGCGACCGGCCAGGCCTCGCTGGTCTCCATTCTTGAACCGGAAGAACCGTGGAAACGGAGCCTGCAGGCCCTGATCCAAGCCACCACCGTCGAACAATCCCCAGCCTGGGATCAGTCCATCCGGCTGGCCTGGTTCATCGACCACAAAAAAGACCTGATCACCATCAGCCCCAAAGAACAGAAACTTACCACCGATGGACTGTGGAGCAAGGGACGGCCCATATCCCTGGCCCGGCTCTACACCGGTGATATGCTGCCCTACCTGACCCTCCAGGATCGTAAAATTTGTGCTGCCATTCAAAAAGTTGAGCATCCCGAAACCCATGGTATCAGCCACCACTTTGACATCGACAAGGCTCTGGTGGCAATGATCAGCCACCCGCTGATCTTCCTTGCCCGCTCACCAACCTCACCGGTGGAGTTTGTCGCCGGCGAACCTGAGCTCCTGGTGGAAGAACGGGGAGGACAACTGCACATTCGTTTTGCCCAGGCCGTGACCAAAAACGCCATTACCGTCTTTGCCGAGACCCCTACCCGCTTCAAGATCATTGCGATCAACGATAATCATCGTCGTATTGCCCAGATTACTGGTCATGACGGCTTGAGCGTACCGCTGGAGGCAAGTGAACAGGTGCTGACCGCCATCGGCAACATCTCTTCCTACATGACCGTCCATTCAGCCATCGCCGTTGACAGCTCAACCAATAAAAACACCCATATTGAATTTGTCGATGCTGACCCCTCCATTTACATCCATCTGCTCCCCAACGGCAGCGGCTTTCGACTTGAGATGTTTGTCAAACCCTTTGCGGAAGGCAGCCATTATCTGAAACCGGGACAGGGTGTGGAAAATATCATGGCCGAGGTGCGCGGTAGGCGTCTGCAAACCCGCCGCAATCTGGCCCTGGAAGAGCAGAAGGCACGGGAGATCGAAGAATCCTGTCCCATCCTTGACCTTACCATCGACACTGAACAGGAAGGAGATCGGGTCTGGTACCTGCAGGACCCTGATGACTGTCTGCAGGCCCTGCTCGAGTTGCAGGCCATCCAAGATCAGGTGATCATTGAATGGCCGGAGGGGGAAAAACTGACCGTCACTCACCAGGCCTCCATGAATAATCTGAATCTGAAGATTCGCACCAATCATCAGAACTGGTTTGCCCTGTCCGGTGAGGTCGTCCTGGATCAGGATACGGTCATTGACCTGCGTGAACTGCTCACCAAGGTGAAAGGTGCATCCGGACGCTTTGTGCAGATCGGAGAGGGGCAGTTTCTGGCACTCACTCAGGAGTTCAAAAAACGCCTGAAAGAACTGAACCTCTTTTCCGAAGACTCGGATACCGAGGACGGAGACGAGATCCTTCTCCATCCCCTGGCCGCGCTCCCCCTGCAAAAGCTCATTGACCAGGCGCAAACCATCACTGATGCCGGCTGGGAAGCTCAACTGGCACGACTGAAAAGCATCCAATCCTTCACCCCTCAGCTTCCCACCACCCTGCAGGCAGAGTTACGTGATTATCAGCTTGAAGGCTTTAACTGGCTGTCCCGCCTTGTTCACTGGGGAGTTGGCGGCTGCCTGGCCGATGACATGGGGCTGGGCAAGACCATTCAGTCCCTGGCCATTATCCTCGAGTTGGCCGAGGAAGGACCGTCGCTTGTCATCGCCCCGACCTCGGTCTCGACCAACTGGGAAACCGAGGTCAACCGTTTTGCCCCCACCCTCAATATCCGTTCCCTGCCCGGCAAGGATCGTCAAAAAACCATCAAGGAACTGGGAAAATTTGACCTCCTGATCACCACCTACACCCTGCTTCAACAGGAAAATGAGCTGCTATCGCAAGTCAAATGGCAGACCATTATTCTGGATGAGGCCCAGGCCATCAAGAATGCGGCAACCAAACGCTCCAAGGCCGCCATGGCCCTCCAGGCCAGATTCCGGCTGATTACCACCGGTACACCCATTGAGAATCATCTGGGTGAGCTGTGGAACCTCTTTCACTTTATCAACCCCGGCCTGCTCGGCACCCTGAATCGTTTCAATGATCGTTTTGCCATTCCCATCGAGCGTTATCACGACCGCGAGGCCCGCCTCAAACTGAAAAAGCTGATTCGTCCCTTTATCCTGCGCCGGATCAAATCCGATGTCCTGGAAGAGTTGCCACCCCGCACCGAGGTTACCCTGCACGTGGCCATGAGCAAGGATGAAACCCATTTTTACGAGGCACTCAGGCAGAACGCCCTGCAGGCCCTTGAAAATAATGACGGAAAAAAAGGCAGGCATCTGCAGATCCTCACCGAAATCATGAAGCTGCGGCAAGCCTGCTGCCACCCACGCCTAATTGCCCCGGACACCAATCTTCCCGGTGCCAAACTGGAGGTATTTTCCGCCGTCATCGACGAACTCCTGGGTGGACGCCATAAGGCCCTGGTCTTCAGCCAGTTCATTGGTCATCTCCAGATTCTGCGGGAGTATCTGGATGGCAAGGGGATTGGCTACAAGTATCTGGACGGCTCCACCAGTACCGCTAAACGAAAACAACAGGTCGATGAATTTCAGTCGGGCAAAAGCGATCTCTTTCTCATCAGTCTCAAGGCCGGCGGCCTTGGACTCAACCTGACGGCCGCCGACTATGTCATTCACATGGATCCCTGGTGGAATCCAGCCATTGAAGACCAGGCTTCCGACCGCGCCCACCGCATCGGTCAAACCCGTCCCGTCACCATCTACCGGCTTATCTGCAAGGATACTATTGAAGAGAAAATCGTGAAGCTACACCAGGAAAAAAGGGATCTTGCCGGCAGTCTGCTCACCGGAAGCGATATCAGCGCCAAAATGAGCGCCGATGATCTCCTGGATCTGATCAGACAGAAATAAGCCATCAAGCGGCCGAAAATTCTACTTTGCATTTATTCAGGTTACAGGCGAGTGAGGCTAAGGCCGTACAGAGAGACTAAAAATTAGGAGCTGGCGGCACCGGCTTCCAGTGGTTTTGCTTTGAATGGGACCTAAAAACGTTGATCTCCCGCCGTGGCAGAGAGAATGAAGTTGCTTTTTGACCTTTCATTCGATTAAAATGAAAAATTATAAAAAATAAGCGCCCGTAGCTCAGATGGATAGAGCAACGGACTTCTAATCCGTAGGCCGCTGGTTCGAATCCAGCCGGGCGCACCA
>JAFLKM010000031.1 GCA_019163335.1 Desulfobulbaceae bacterium
ATCTCATCGGCGGAAACCTTAAATTTGGCCTACCCACTTGAAACAGCGAGGAGCCATCTTTTTACTCCATTGGGTGAAACTGGCGGCAGACGAACAAGGCACTCCGCTCCGCCGTTGTTGCCGTTCTTGACCTCGATATTGCCGCCGCAGCCATCGACAATTTTTTTACAGACCGCAAGCCCAAGTCCCGCGCCACGGGCCTTGCTGGTTTTAAAAGGTTCAAACAGCACTTCCCGCATCTCATCAGCAATCCCGGGGCCATCATCTTTCACTGTGATTTCCACCCATTTACCATTGTGCCGGCCGGTGATCATGATCTTTCCGCCGGGGTGAGAGGCCTGCAAGGCGTTGGTGAGCAGATTAAGCAGGATCTGCTGCAGTCCCTCCGCCGGGCAGGCAACCTTCATCTCATCGGCTATATCGCAAGTAAAAAGAACCTCGAGTTCTTGCGCCTGGGGAGTCAGCAATGTGAGCACTTCAGCGGCAACGGAGGCCGGATGACAGGACGCCTGTTCCGGAGATCCGGGACGGGTATAGAGCAGGATATCATGGGCCAGTCTCTCCAGGCGTTGCGCCTCGCTGACAATCAGGTCGGCGTATCCACGTTCCCGGCCATTGGAGAGCCGTTCCTGAAGCAGTTGGCCATAGCCCTTGATCCCGGCCAGGGGGTTGCGGATCTCATGGGCCAGGATCGCCCCGACTTCGCCTAGACGTGCCAGTTCCTGCTGTCGTGCTGCCTGTTGCGCTCGAGCAGCCTGTCTCTGTAAAAGCCGGAGAATGACCGCCCCCAGAGACCAGCCCAATGCCAGCAGGGAGAAAATCACCATCATGCCCTGCCGGGCCCGGCGCATGACACTGTCCGCACGCCAGGTATGCAGGGCCAGCCGGAGGACACAGGTCTGTCCGGACAAGTGTACCGGGGTTTGAAACTCATACACCATTTCGCCAGTTCCGAGTCGTATTCGCTTTTCACTCAATCCGCCTGTGGCCAAGACCGGTCGGAAACGTTCATCCGGTACTTCGGAACCGGTAAGATCTGGATTGGTGTGAAAGAGAATTTTGCCATCGGCGGCAAGAAGGGCTGCATAGGCGATTTCCGGGGTCTGGAAGGAGGTCAGGGCTTTCAGGGAGGGGGCTCGGGCGGCGACTCCTTCCATGGCAGTAGCCATGGTCAGGGCCAGACCGCGCAGGTTTTCCTGAGCCACCGGCGCCGCCGACTGATAGTCGCGCAACGCCTGCCAGGTAAGGCCGCCTGTGAGGAGAAAGGCGGCAAGAAGGGTCAGGGACAAAACAGAGAAACGAGGCATAAAGAGGGCGACAAAGGGGCCTTAATCCTGCAATCAGGCAGATAGAATTAATTTCTTTTCAAAACCGATTAGAACATGTGTGGTCGGCCAGTTTGGACTGGTTGTGCCAAACTGTATATCCGTCTCAGGTTTGGTCACGATGATATCTTGTATGGGCCGACGACTTAATGCTCGAGAGTATGCAGATTTTTTTTGGCCTCTTCCATCTCTTCAAACGTAATTTTACTCTCCAGAGCGGTTCGTAGACTCTTTTTGGCCTCTTCCTTCATTCCAAGTGCCTGCTGAACAACACCCAAATGATACAATATGGTAGGATTTCCAGGTGTAATTGTCAAAGATTGTTCGAATATTTTCTCGGCTTGGGTGTATTCTTTCTTATGGTAATGGATCCATCCCATTGTATCCAGAATGCTGGCATTTTCCGGTTGCCGCTTATCGGCCTTTTTTGCCATATCCATGGCGTCATTCAGCCTGATTCCCTGCTTGGCGTAGAGCCAGGCAAGTTGATTGTAACCCAAGAAGATATCTGGGTAGCCGGTAATCATCTTTTGATAGTAGTTGGCGGCTTCTTCAAACTGTTTTTGATTCTCATAATAGAGCCCAAGCCGTAACAATATCCCTTGGCTTGGTTCAATTTGTAAGGCCTGTTTGTAATAAAGAATGGCTTGCTCAGCCTTGCCTGTTACAAAATTTAATTCGCCCAACGCGTAGAGAGCGGCGAAGAAATCAGGGGCAACGGATAAACTTTTTTCATAAGCGGTCATGGCCTGCTGTTTCATGTTTTTCTTGAGATATACCTGGGCGGACCAGTAGTGAGCAAAAAACGATTTTTCATTTATTTTTAGTGCGTTATCAAATTCATGCTGAGCTGCGTCGAAGACATTATTTAAGTAAAACAATGTTCCCAGGTTTAGATGTTTGATTTCGTCCCTGTTCAGACCGGCATTCAGGTTGTCCTTTTGTATTCCCATGATTGAGAATCCGGGAATGATGTTTTCCGCCTTAGCCCATTTTTCCATGGCATTGTTTGGGTTTCCATTAAAGGCGGCACTGTTTCCTTCCAGATAGAAGATAAGCCGGTCGGGGCCTTGACCCCACTGACTTGCGTCAGTTGTCATGGTCATTGTCCCGTTTATATAAAATTCTAAAACTTCACGGGCTGCGTATGCACCGAAATGGCGATTGTCTTGAGCCAAAACCTTGTTCATCATGGTAAGGGCCTTGTCGTGTTGACCATCCAGCATGGTGGCGAAACCGGCAACATACATCGCTGCTGAATCATTATGTGGAGCTTGGGCGGCATAGGAGATGGCGTCCTGCGTCTTTCCCAGATGCAGAGCGGCATCGGCCATGATTGTATCTGCGCCCAAAATTCCCTTCTCCTTCATCAGTTGTCCGGTGGCAAGGGCCTCGGGGTAAAGGCCTCCCTTGAGCTGTAAGTCGCCAAGTCGGGAGAGGAGTTCCGCGTCACAGGATTGTATCCGGCAGCTTGCGGTGAGGTGTTGCGCGGCAAAATCATAACGGCCATTTTTTTCATAGAGGGTCGCTAGCCCGTAATGTGCGGCGAAACTGTTGTTGTCAAGATTGATCGCCTTGGCAAAGGCCCTTTCCGCGAAAACAAGATTTCCCTGGAGTAAGGCTGCGCTGCCCATGTTGGTGTAGGCGGGAATAAAATCGGGTTCCAGGGTGGCGGCTTTTTGAAAATGTTCCAACGCCTTCTGAAAATTCTGTTTTTCAAAATAAATCCGGCCAAGAATGTTCTGCGGGTAGGGATGGGTTGCATCGATGCGGATGGCCTCCTCGGATTTTGTTATTGCCGCGTCATATTTTTTTTGAAGGCGCAAGATCATAGCTTCAGCGTATAGGGCGTACAGTTTGGGGTCGGATAAGGTGGATCGTGTTTTGGCCAATGCCGCTTCTGCCTTGGTCGGGTCTTCCTGGGCGGCATAGGCAATGGCGACAAAGGCGTGAGCCTCGGAACTGTCTGGCTTCTGGATGAGGACTCGTTGAGCCAGGGAACCTAAATTTCCGGTATTTCCTTTGCGTAATTCCTTGCGCATTAGTTCCAGCAGGGCGTCAGGATTGCTCGCTGTTGTATCTTTGAGCTGAAAAGGCATGCCCTGGGAGTCCACGGTTGAAATGACAAGGGCCAGTCCTTCTGCCATGTGACCAAAAAGGAAGATGAAGAGGAAAAACAACAATCCAAATATTATGGGATGCACAAAAGGAAAACGTTTCATTCTGAACCTCGTGGAGCAGCTACTTGGAGAGCAGCGGCCGTGTTTGAGAAAAATGGCGGATCATTTTCCGGCAATCCGTGAGCATTTAGCAAATCATAGGATATACCGACAGGAGGGAGAAGACAAATTATTTTTTGCTAAGCAGGGAAGGATTGGCAGCACCTCAAAATTCAATAAAAAAGGCGGGCATTTTGCAATGCCCGCCTGTGTAAAATCAACGTGTTAGTCCACGGGATTTAGCTATGGTTTTTTTTCCTGCGGCATCCGGCTAGTCCGGCAAGGCCGGTTCCAAACAGAAGCATAGTGGCGGGTTCAGGAACGTTACAGTTGGTTCCATAGAGTGTCCAGTTGGCGGTAGCGAAGGTGCCATCCGTGCCAACGGCATAAACCGAAAAGTTGTTGGCGCCCAGGGTCAGGGTCCAGTCAAGGTTGAAGTTGCCCAGGCCGTCGGTTGCGTAGTCATTCAAAACAGTTCCGTCGGGTAGGGTGATATTGATATAATCCAGCCCAACGAGGTTGCCCGAGGTGCCGGAGAAGATTCCAATTAAGGCATCGAGATCGGCACCAACATAGCTGCCATAGTCATCCGCATTGCCATAGACGCCGTCCACGCCGTCAACAACTCCTTGAAGGGTAGCAGGAACTGTGTAAGAACCCATACCAACAGAATGGATGGCGTCAACATAAGGCAGTGCCATGGCGTTGTCAGCGGCAGCTTTAGCCAAGGAAATACTTGAGTCACCATCCGACATGACGACCATGGCCTGTAATCTGTTCAGGTCGGTGGCAGTTGCCAGGACCTGGGCGCCTCTGGTGACACCTGCGTCAATTGCGGTGCCTCCTGAGGCGTCAATGGCATTGATTGCACTGTTTACTGCTGTATTGGTGCCATTAAGTTGGGTTAGGCCTATTCTGGTAGTGGCATTATCATCGAAGTCGACAATGCCAACAGAGGTTGTGGCCTGAGGTAAGGCGGCGACAAGGGCCAATGCGGCATCTCTTTGGGCTGCTTGACCACCGTACCAACTCATGCTGCCTGAAGAGTCCATGACCAGAACCAAGTCAAGCCCGGTGCCGCCAACCTGGCCTTGACCAGCGGCTTGACCAGTAAGGGTTTGCGTCGTCCCGGCACAGAATGTCGCGCCATCGGGCGGACTCAACCAGGCAACAGAAGTGGCGGCCATGGCAGCGCCAGCCATGGGTAAGGATGCTAAAGCTATCGCTCCTTGAATCAATCTTTTTCGTAGCATAACATTATCTCCATTTTTTAATTTTCCCATCCCTTAAGCAAAAAACAATTTTTTGCTCATTCTATTAATGAAATATTTAGCAAAAAATGTTCCATGTTGATTTTTTTTATTTTTAATAATTAAAACAATATGTTGTCGATATCGATTGAAGGACTTAACTGTGGGAGATAACGGAAAAGATCGGTGTTTTTCCAGATTTCAGAGTTGAGAATGTTATTATGCTTAGAATATTAATATGTTATAACGGCTTGGAATTTTCCCGTTTTCCGGAAAAAGACTCCTGAAAACGGGAAATTAGGAGAATGGATTGAGAACTGCCAGATTTTTCTTCCTCAATCAGTGTGATATGTACTGGAATATGAGGGCGCCAGCCATGAACAAGAAAAGTACAGAGGCGCGGCATAAAGAGGGGGCTAGATCAGCGATCAGATTGGGTGCTTGAAATGATAGATTGCCGGTAAGGAACGATATTGTTCATTGAAATCAAGGCCGTAGCCCACCAGAAAACCTTTTGGGATCATGAATCCGCAATAATCAATCTGGACGATCCGGGCACGGCGCTCCGCCTTGTCAATGAGGGCGCAGACCTTCACAGAATTCGCGCCCTGATCGGTGAGATGGTGCATCAGCCACTGGATGGTCAGGCCGCTGTCAACAATATCTTCCACCAGCAGCACATCGTGGCCTGCTACGTCTATGGTGGGCGTGCTCTTCAGGATGATCTCCCCGGATGAGGTAGCACTTTTGCCGTAGGAAGAAACCTGGATGAAGTCAAGAACCAGGGGAACCTCAATGACCCGGACCAGATCAGCCATAAAGATAAATGCTCCTTTGAGCACACCTATCACTAAAAGATTCTTCCCCGCGTAATCCTGACTGATTATCTGTCCAAGCTCCTTGATCCGCCTTTGAATAGAGCTGGCATCTAAAATAATTTCGCGATTCTTTTCCTGCATAATCAGTCCTGATCGTTCTCGAGAAGAGTTTTGCATCCCTGTCTTTTAGTGCCGTACAGATTATTTCCTGATTTCTTTACAGGGAAATAATCTGCGTAAAGCACTTGTCCAGTTCATAGGGGTTAGAATTCTTCTTTCTATATGGTACGGCTCAAGGGCAAAGTCAAGGACTTAATGGCCGCTCTTTAGCCGGCTTTCCATGGGGAGAAAGCCTGCCAAGGCGCCGAGTTTTCGGTTAATAGTGGTTTTTCCTCTGTTGACAAACAGGATCTGTTGCGGTAGATATAAATTTCATTTATGAACTGTATCAGTTAACGTCGTGTTGCGATTGTTCATTTATAGCTGTCAGAAATCAAAAAATCCATAACTTGTCAAAACAGGTTGTAAAAATGGGAAAACCAGCAAACACATTGAATCCTGCCTTCAACAGCGAAGTCGTTGCGGTTCCGGGTGGAGAGCACCTGAACAGTTGTTTTTCGTGCGGCGCATGCAGCGGAATATGTCCGGTCAGTCAGGCCATTCCAGCATTTGATCCACGGAAAATTATCCATATGATCCGTATGGGCATGAAGGATCGGCTGCTGAACTCAGATTTTCTCTGGTATTGCTCCGGGTGTCAATCCTGTGTCTTTGTCTGTCCGCAGGATGTTCGTTTTGCACAAATCATGGGCGCTCTGGCCAATCTGGCCTTAACCGAAGGGTATGTCAGCGAGCAGGATCTGGTTGATAAGGGCAAGGCTGCCCAGGTTGATCGCGATCTCTGCGTTGCCTGTTTGACCTGTGTACGGGTCTGTCCCTGGTCTATTCCCAAAATTGACAAACAGGGTGTGGCTGTGATTGATGTGGCGGCCTGCCGGGCCTGCGGGATTTGTGTTGAGGAGTGTCCGGCCCAGGCCATCAGGCTGAACGAGTCCGAAGATGCGCGCTTGATCGCGGCCTGTGGGTCATAATATCCTGTGGGACAGAATTGAATTCTGTCCTCAGCTGACTGGAAATTCCTGTGGAACAGAATTGATTCTGTCCCACAGGTTGACTAAAGAAGTTCCAAGCGAGTCAAGACAGACGTATCGTTGGAGAAAACGAGGAATAAAAAATGAGCTTTGAACCAAAGATAACCCTTTTCAGTTGCCATTATGCCTCCCAGCAAAGTTGTGCTGAGCATGGAAAAGAGTTGCAGGAGCTTGGTTTCCCCGCGACCATCACCATGGTCAGAGTTCCCTGTACCGGTAAGGTTCAGGTGACAGCTCTGCTCAAGGCCTTTGAGGATGGAGCCGATGGTGTCTATGTGGTGGGTTGTCCGACGGATAGCTGTCATAATGTCAAGGGCAGTATCAGGGCTGCCAAGAGGGTCGTGGCGGTAAAAAAAGCCCTGGAAGAACTGGGTGTCGAGGGTGGAAGGATAGAGATGTATCATCTTCCGCGGGGGTTGCATCCGGAGTTCGTTGCCGCCGGGGTGGCAATGGATAAAAAGATTCGTGCCTTAGGGCCAAGTGCTTTTCAAATTTGAAAGTTCTCAGGGGGAGCAGAGAATGATTGTCGCAGAACGGAAGCCGATGGCTGAAATCTTGGAAATGGTGAAAGATTGCTCCAGAATTCTGGTGCTGGCCTGCCGCGGTTGCGTGACGGTGTGTTCCGCCGGTGGTGAGCGTGAGGCAGCGATTTTGGCTTCTTTGATTCGCTTGGGGATGAAGAAACATGGCAAGACCATCCAGATCATCGAAGGCAGTCTGGTCAGGCAGTGCGACAAAGAATATATTGACGCCATCGACGAATGGAATGGGCAGTATGACGCCATAGTCTCAACGGCTTGCGGGGTTGGCGTGAACTTTATTGCCAATCTGCGCAAGGACACCCTGGTATTTCCGGCGCTAAACACCACATTCTTCGGCGGATCAGCCGAGCAGGGTGTCTGGATGGAGCAATGCGCCGGCTGTGGTGATTGTGTCCTTCATCTCACCGGCGGACTGTGCCCGGTGGCTCGCTGTGCCAAGAGCCTGATGAACGGCCCCTGTGGGGGTTCAGTGGATGGCAGGTGTGAAATTAACAAGGACACAGAATGTATCTGGCAGTCCATCCATGACCGTCTCAGCGGACTTGGCCGCAGGGCGCAGATGGACGCCATCGCTCCCATCCGAGACTGGTCAAGCTCCGGCCATGGGGGCCCCCGCAAGACCGTACGCAATGAACTGACCATTTAAAAGATTCTCGGGCTGAAGGCGCACGTTTGCCGTGTGGCTTCAGCCTACTTGCCTTCTGTCGTCTGCCCCGCTTCCCGCCCATAATCGTCGTCAAACCGGACGATATCGTCTTCCCCTAAATAGCTGCCGTTCTGTACCTCAATAAGCTCCAGCTCGATGACCCCGGGATTCTCCAACCGGTGCCGAATACCAGCCGGGATGTACGTGGATTGGTTCTCGTAGAGCAGAAAACTCTCCTCTCCATTGGTAATGCGGGCGGTTCCGGTGACGATTACCCAGTGTTCATGGCGATGGTGGTGCATTTGCAGGGAAAGCTTCTTGCCCGGATAGACCGTTATCCGCTTGATCTGATAGCGCGGTTGCTGCTCAAGCACCGTATAGCTCCCCCAGGGGCGAAACATCGTGCGGTGAAACTTGAATTCATCGCGCTGTTTCTTTTTGAGGCGGGTAACCACTTTTTTTACATCCTGCGATCGGGATAGAGGCGCCACCAGAAGTGCATCGGCGGTTTCGATCACCAGCGTGTCTTCAAGGCCAATGGTGGCCACCAGTTTATTCTCGGCACGGATCAGACAGTTGTGGGTATCTTCCAGGATAACATCTCCGCTGCTGACATTGCCCTGCTCGTCCTTACCCGATAACTCCCACAGGGCCTTCCAGGACCCAATATCGCTCCAGTCAAGATTGGCCGCCACCACTGCTGCCTTGTCGGTTTTTTCCATGAGGGCATAATCTATGGAATCACTGGGAGAGGTCGCCATCGTCTTACAATCCAGCCGGTAAAACTTTCCGTCTCGGGTGCCCAGGCGGACGGCTTCCGCCATGATCGCCAGCATCTCAGGCGCATATTTGCCCATCTCTTCCCGAAAGGTCTTGATGGAAAAGGCAAACATGCCGCTGTTCCAGAAATAATTACCACTCTCCAGGTAGGCAAGGGCCGTTGCCGGATCAGGTTTTTCCTTGAACGAAAGAACTGCGTTGCCCTCACCCCGTTCGATATAGCCATAACCGGTTTCCGGGCTCTGTGGCTCAATGCCGAAGGTGACGATGGCCCCTTTGGCGGCAAGCTCTGCCGCCGTTTCAATTGCTGCCGCAAACGCCTCCTGACGCAGGATCAGATGATCGGCGGGCAGAACCAGAAGAATGGTGTCGTCATTATCACTCAGGGCGCAGAACTCAACCGCCGCACATACCGCCGGAGCTGTGTTGCGGCCAAGGGGTTCCAGCAGAATAGAGTAGCCTTCAGGAACACCCTTCAGGGCATCAATCTGGCTGCGGGTAATGAAGCGATGTTCCTCTCCCACCACAACCATGGGCGGTAAGGTACCTTCCAATTGACAGACTCTCAGGACGGTGGTCTGGAGCAGGGAAGTGTCATCGATCAGCTGGAGCAGCTGCTTGGGATACAATTCGCGGGACAGGGGCCACAGCCTGGAGCCGGTGCCGCCGGCCAGGATGACGGGCTGGATTTTGATCATGGGTCTTACTCCTTAAATAAAGGGCTTCGCGTTTCGCGGTATCTTCTAAGTGCCTAACAGATTATTTTCTTGTTTTTTCCCCAGGAAAATAACCTGCGAAAGGCACTTATCCCGTTCATTGGGGGTCAGTAAACTTCTTAGTTTCCGGTGGTGATGACCTGGCCGCGGGAAGTGAATGAGATCCCATTCTGGCTGCCGGCCCCAATCATGACACACTCCACCAGGGGCGGATTGACGGCTTTCAGGGCCTTCCAGGTGACGATGAAATTGGCGCCGGAGCCGCCTTCCTTTTCATTTTGCGGGATAATAAAACGGGTAGATTCAAGGGGGCCCAAGGCGATATCCTTATCGGTGTATTTTTTAAGGAGTTCCCCATTTGTGCCGTAATAAGTGGCTTCGGTGATGGTCATCGGGTACTTGGGGTCAACATTTCTGATACTGAGGGTCACGGTCAGGAGAATGGGAAGCTCACGATTTCCCGCATAAATGTGAGAATAGACGGGCACATAAAGCGTTTGCCCTTTGGAGAGCATGACGGCCTCGTTCGCATGGGCCATCGCGATAAAACTGCTGAGCACCATCCCCATGAAAAGCACCATGGACAACAAACTTTTATTCTTCATGAATTTCTCCTTTCTTCCCCAAGGGGGTTCAACTCGACCTCGGCCAGTTGCTTGAAATGATTCCGTTCCCGCTGATTTCCCACCACCGCCACTAAATCGCCCTCAGTAAAAGTGTAATCTGCTTTGGGGTTGGAATGGAAGATTTTTTTATGGATGATCCCGACAATGGAGGCTCCGGTTTTGGTACGGACGGCTGCCTCCTGGATACTCTTGCTGATCAGGGAGCTTGCAGGTGAAATGGTAACCCATGAGATTTCGAGGATATTTTTTATATTTCCAAGGCTTTTCAGAAGCTGCTGGTCAACGGTTGCCTGTGAGATAGGGGCGTAGAGCTGCTGTCGTATAGAATCGGTATATTCTTGAATGGCGGCCACTGGAACTTCCAGGCATAACAGTGCCTGGCGGGCAATTTCCAGGCCTGCCTCCATTTCCGGCAGGACGGCCATAAAGACCCCGCTTTTATACAAGGCACTGGCCTGCTCAACCCCTTCGGCCCGGACGATAATATGGAGTTCCGGGCTGAGATGATGGGCCTGCTGCACAATTGACTGTGATGTGACAACGGAAGGCGTGGTGATCAGCAAGAGTCGGGCCGTTTGTATCTTTGAGACCTCAAGGACGGTGGCCTGGCTCATATCGCCGTAGATCACCGGAAAATTGGCCGTCTTGCACTCAAGCATGCGCTGATGGTTTAACTCTATGATGACAAAGGGGAGCTGGAGTTGGGTGAGAACCAAGGCGATGTGTTGCCCCACCCGTCCGCCTCCGGCAATGACTACGTGATGATGTAGTCCGCCATGGGGGATGTTCTCCGTTTGTAAGGATTCATGTTTGAAGAAGTGCTTCTTTAACTTATAGAGGTGTGGGGCCAGGTCGGAGACAAAGGGGGGCAGCACCATGCTCAGAACGGAAATGGCAAGAACCAGAGAGTAGGTGTTTTGATCGATGGCCTGGGTCTCCAGCCCTACCCGGGCGAGAACAAAGGCAAATTCCCCTACCTGAAACAGGCCTAGGCCCACGGCGATGGGGACAATATTGATATATCCGAAAAGAATGGCTAGCAGGGAAAAAAGGGTTCCCTTAAAAATCCCGATAATAACCACGATGGAGAGGATCTTGCCCCAGTTGGCGAGGAGAAATGCCGGGTCGAGAAGCATGCCCACCGAGGTGAAAAACAACAGGCCAAAGATATCCCGCAAGGGAATAATATCATTCAAGGCCTGGTGGCCATAATCAGACTCACTCAGCACCATCCCGGCAACAAAGGCGCCAAAGGCAAAGGAAAGGCCGACGAGATAGGTGGCGTAGCCGATACCAAGGCCAATGGCGGTGATCGACAGGATAAACAGTTCCCGCGAGTTCCAGCCGGCAATCCGGGCCAACAGCCAGGGCAGCAGCTTGCGCCCCAGGTAGAGCATGAACAGGAGAAAGATAATGGACTTGAGCACGGCCATGGCGACCAGGGGCAGGCCGGCCCCGGGGTTACTCAGTTGGGGCAGGATGATCATCATCGGGATGACCGCCAGATCCTGAACCACAAGCATGCCGATCATCACCCGGCTGGAGAGGGTTCCCACCAGCCCCCTGCTCATCAGGGTCTTGAGTGTCACCATGGTGCTCGAAAGGGAAATCAGAGCCCCCAGCCAAATCGAGCTGACCACTGACCAGTCAAGCAAATT
>JAFLKM010000051.1 GCA_019163335.1 Desulfobulbaceae bacterium
AAGACAGCGGACTCTGACTCCGCTTATCGAGGTTCGAGCCCTCGTCCCCCAGCCAATAAATACAGGGGTTACAGAGCTTCTTCTGTAACCCTTTTTTTATTCGAATTTGTCCACATTGTTCATTTCTTATGGCGACAACATCGCCATAAGACTGCACACCTGCAGCACAGTTGTTTGCAAACAAGCGCTGACGTTTTTTTCAAATGGAGTTAGACCTTATTCATATCACACCCTCAGAAGCAGCATGACAAAAACAGTTATCTGGTGAAACTCTAAGCAGCAGGATACAACCTTGGAAGCCATCGTTCAACGGCATCAATCGGGAATGAGAGCACAAGCGGGCTGCGGCTGCTTTCAGATTTCAGGTATCCTTTTTTAAGGAGTTCAGAGACGACATTTCGTGCCATACGCTCCCCATAGCCGGTGATCTCTCCCGCACGGCCTCGTGGCACATCTCCTACCAACAAGGCTTCACGCAGCAAAGCGTATGTGCCTTTAGGCAGGTGTCCCGCCTGCACCTCATCTTCAACATGAAGACGCATTCGACGCAAAAGGTCTTCCGGTTGAAGAAGGGAGTCCATAAAATCAATCTGATCAATGCAGATGGTCAGAAAGAATTCACAAAAGGCTATCAAACTCTGTGTTGATAGAGTTCCCCTTCCATCCAGGTCCCCATGTCGTGGCTCATCGGCGGCCATGAGCAGGTTTTTATACTTTTGAACGTTCCGAGCCAGTCCTCTTGCCACCGACCAAAGACTGCTGCCAACGCCACAGCGTAGAAGCATTGCATGTGACATAAGACGTGCGACTCGCCCATTGCCATCATAGAAAGGATGGATCCATAGGACTCGGTGGTGCGCCGCACCAAGAGCTATGATCTGACGCACTCGCGACAAGTCTCGACTGTCATAAGCCTCGGCAAACCTTTTCAGAAAACGAGGCAGTGATTCGGCACCAGGCGGGATATGTCTCCCAACCTGTACCCATCCTTTTCGTAATTCACCGGGAATCATACGCAGACGTTCCTTTGTATCCGGGTTTTGCACCCAAAGAAACTCTTCCGGCAGTCGGCCGCAAAACTCCCGATGCAGCCAGGCAAGGTAGTCAACTGTTGTCGGCTCAACCTGCAAATCTTCACCATTATCGATGAGTCGTTGGACCTCTATATGAGCAACGGCTTCATATTGCAAAGCCCTTTTTTGGGGATCAGCGGAATAGTCGGCATGGGCCAGGGCTCGGTCAATATCGCGGGGATGTGTGTCATGACCTTCTATAAGATTGGAGTAATAGCAATTCATCGACCGCACAAGATCGCCCACACCTCGCTGTACAGATAGCGGCAGCTTGCTCGCCAATCCACTGGCTTTTGTTGCCATGTCAAAAGCCAGGTCTTCGAGATTGCGCTCACCATCCGGCGGTAACATCGGTTCCATTTGTGCTATGTTCTCTGTACCTACCATCCGAAACCTCCTGCATTTTGCCGGAATTTATGTCAACATAATGTATTATATATCAATATATTACAAACTGAAATATTAAAATTAATGCCGGTTAAATTGCCGGAGATGGGCATCCTGAAACAGCATATCCGTCCAAATCACGACGACCTCGTTGTAATCCATTCTGAAGTCCGCACAGTCAAAATAAGGTTCATCCGACTAAAGAGTACTTCGATTCATGAAGTGCCATTATTTTCAATTTGAAGAATTCCATATTTCTGTAACCATAGGATTTCCTCTGCATAGTCTTGATTTTATTGGTGCATCGGGATTGAGCATATTTCTAACCCTTGCCCCCTCGAAAAGAGAGACCTGTATCCATACCATATTTTTATAAAATCAACAGGTTGACAAAAATACGCATAACCCGGAAGAACCTCTTTTCTTGAGCCGGCAAGGAATATCCATCACAGGAGCCAATTTTCTACAACCAATCCAGGCACTCTGTCAAAATGACGGGAATTACCGGTTACAAGCACCAGCTTGTTGGCCAAGGCGATGGCTGCAATCTCAAGATCAGCGAGGGCCAGCGGGGTTCCGGCTTTTTCCAGTTCAGCCCGGATGCGGCCGCAGACATAGGCTGCCTTGCTGTCAAAACCAAGAATAGTAACGGCTGGCAGGAGAATGTTCTGGAGATTGGCCAGATGATAGTCCGGCCTGTCGCTTTTACAGGCCCCATAGACGATCTCCGAGACAGTGATGGTGGAGATGTGCTGCTGATTCCGGGGGGTTTCAGCAAGCCTTGCAAGCAATCCAGGGGACGGTTGTTTTTTGAAGATATTGCTGATGATGTCCGTATCAAAGAGATACATCACGGCCTTCTCCTCCCTGCTTCCGAAGCGCCGTGAAATCGCCCAAAGCCGTAGCCACTTCCTCGAAATCCTTCCAGGACGAGGCCACAGACGCAAGCCCCTGTCGCTCTTGATGCTGTTCAATAATTCTCAGATCATCAAGACTGACAATCGCCGCCACTGGTTTATCGCGGCGGGTAATAATAAATCGCTCATGGCCGTGGACACTTTTAGCGATGATTTCTGAAAGATGGCTTTTGGCTTCGGCAACAGATATCTGTGGCATGACGAACCTCCGGTTGAGCAAAAAGATTGAAAATAGCCCAGGCACTCATTATGACTATAATGACCATAACGATACCCTTTTCGCGGGGAACCTGTCAAGGGTGACAACTCTTCACTGGAATGCTTATGGAGGGTCTTGCATCAAACTTTCTTCACCTTGAGCGAGCACATGATCTCTTCGGCTCCGGTGGAATAGAGGGCGTCAATAAAGGCCACCTGAAAGCTCCCCGGCTTATCGCTGATTTTCACCGCCAGATCGCCGCAGAGGCCGTAAAACCCGAAGGCTGCGGCCGTGGCCTCGATGAGCTTCCCTTCTGCCACGGCACAAAAAGCAGCGGTTACCGCAGTGAGTCCGCATCCAATTCCGGTAACCCGGGTCATAATCGGATGCCCGTTTTGCACACGATGGGTTGACGTCCCATCGGTGATACAATCCTCTTCTCCTGAAATGGCGAGGATACATTTTTTTTCCAGGGCCAGGGCCTTGGCTGCCGTCACCATCTGATCGGAAAACAAGAGAGAAGAATCCACCCCTTTGGTTTTGATCGCTGAAGAACCAAGGGAAAAGATCTCTGAACAATTCCCGCGCAAGACAGAGACCGAGCAATAATGCAGGATCTTTTGAATCGCCTCGGTTCGGAATGTGGTCGCCCCCGCCCCGACAGGATCGAGAATGACCGGTATGCCCCTGGAATTTGCAGTTGTAGCAGCGCAAATCATGGACTCGAGCCAATCCTCCTGGATTGTTCCGATGTTCAGAACCAGGGCACCGGCAAGGGAGGTCATTTCTTCCATTTCGGCCTGACAATGGGCCATGACAGGGGAAGCGCCAATGGCCAGGAGGATATTGGCGGAGCTGTTCATCACCACAAAATTGGTGACATTATGAATAAGCGGGGCCTTCTCTCTGATTCTTGCCAGCAGCTCAACGGTATAGGATTGCATGTCCATAATAAAAACCTTTTGTCAAAGTGGAAATCAAGGGTGCGGGATACCAGCATCGGCTGGAGCGTTTTTTGGAACAATCTGCGCAAGGGCATCGGCCAGGGCTTTCTGGACCGAGCCATTAAAACAGGCAAAGAAGACCTTCATGGCAGGATATTTCAACAGAAATAAAACAACTGTCTGTACCGCAATGACCGCTGCTTTCTCCACAGGAAAGCCATATACCCCGCAACTTATGGCAGGGAAGGCGATGGATGTGAGCCCCTTTTCGGCCGCAATTTTCAGGCACTCAGCATAACAGGAAGCAAGCAGCGCACTCTCATTGTGGGCCCCGCCCTGCCACACCGGACCTACGGTATGGATAATATATTTGGCAGGAAGATTGTATCCGCCGGTAATCTTGGCCGATCCGGTTTTGCATCCATTCAGGGTCATACACTCTTGCAAAAGCTGCGGCCCTGCGGCCCGATGAATGGCGCCATCAACCCCGCCACCGCCAAGCAACGACTCATTTGCCGCATTGACAATGGCGTCCACGGAAAGGGTTGTAATGTCTGCCTGTAGAATTTCAATACGATCCTGAGGGCGCATACCGATCTGTTCCTTGACTGTTTCTAAAATTTTTCATCTTCCAGGCTAGAAAGAGTGCCTTCGCAATTCAAACAAACATCCTTTGCTGCCGTCTCGTGAAGGGCTGAGACAATCCCTTAGCGGGCATCCAACGAAAGCTTGACCGATGGCCGTTCATCATCACTGAGCGGCTCAGAAGTCGTAATACTGATACGATCTTTCGGAACTTGCGCTTCACTTTCAAGATGACTTGCAATGGACCGGGCCCGATCTTCGGCAAGCTTCAGAAAGACTTTTTCATCAATTTTTTCGCCCTCAGCAAGACGGAGATACAGCTCCTCCGCCCATCCAACAGCCTGGTCATGACTCTTGCCGCCCGGAATGATCTTGTAGAGTTGCATACTGTCTGCCATCCTGGCAAATCTACCGGCCTCCCTGCTCTTCCCCTTGCGATTCTCCGCAGACTGGCGGGGCTCGATGGATTTTGTTTCCAGGCCCTTTTCAAGCTCCTCCAGAGCGGCCTTGCCGAACCGTTCCTTATAGAGCTTCTCCAAAGCACTTTGAGTTCTCGAATCACCAAAATCCAGGGGTTCCGGACTGTCGCCCGGAGCAGGCTTTGCTCCAAGGCGACTGTGGACAGTGCTGCGCAGACGGCGTTCCTGAAATTCCAACCCATCAGCGGCCGGACTATACCGGCCCTGAATGACCAGATTGAGCTGAGGCTTACTCTTCAGGGCATCGGCGAGCTTCAGGAGTTTTTCCTGCTCCGGCGGCAGGAGATCGGCGCTGCCCGGATCAAACACCACCGCGTCGAAGGTTTCCGAAGATCCTCCCAACAGACCGCCCAGGGCCTGAAACGGCGCTGCCACCGTTTTGACGATCAGATTGGTGAACATCTTCCAGACAAGCGGCCCGATACTGAACTGGGGGTCATTCAGATCTCCGGTCACAGGGAGGCCGATATCGATACGGCCGCTGGAATCCTTTAAAAGCGCTATCGCCAGTTTGAGGGGAAGACTGGTCGCATCGGGATTATCCACCTTCTCTCCCAAAAATAAGTTGTCGATGACAATCTTGTTATCTCCGACCATCTGATACTCTTGCAGTGTATAGTGAAGCTCGGCGGAAATCTTCCCGGATTCAATCAGATGGCCGGCAAATTTACCTGAATAGGGTGATAGATTTTTCATTTCCAGATTGCGAAAGATCATGGTGATATCGGTGGACCGTTTAAAATCGGCAGGACGAATCACCCCACTGATTTTGGCCGTCCCGTATTTATCAACATGGCCGTCCAGCTGAATCTTGGCCTGCGCTTCTTTCTCCGAGGAAAGCCCCATGACGGTCCCTTTGAGACCATGAATTCTGGTTTTAAATCCTGGCCGAAGACTCAAGTCGGCAAAAACCAGGTCGCCTTTCTTTACCTGTATTTTGGAAATATGATAGGCAAAGTCATCCTGTTTGCCGGCTGGCTGCTTCTTTTTCGCTGCGGCCTTGGAAGAAGTGGCGGACTTCTTGCCATCAGGTCGATTTTTCAAAACCTTGACAAGATTCAGGCTCTGGTCCTTCTCGATAATCAACTCTCCCACCGGCTGAGAGATGCTCAACTCTTTCACGTTCAAGCTATTCGGCTCAAGGGTCAGCCTGCATTGAGAGAACTGAACGGCATCCCAGCTCAGGTAGGGCTTTTTGGCACCGGGTTCCATCAAACGAACCTTATCCAGGCTGAAACTTCCCACGTAGGCGGCCTTCTGCTTATCTCCCGGCATACCATAGCGCAGATGCCCCTCGGCAGATGTCGCTGCAGACTGCAATTTCAGGGTGACATACGGTTCGATGTAGGGCTGCAAAGAGGTAAGCACCACTCCCTTGACCTGGAGATCAGCCTCCAGTGCAGCAGTGACAGGGTTCACGATGCCCTTCACAGTCGCCGTCCCCCCTTGCTCCACCTGAAATTGAACGGTGAAATCCATGGGGGACTTGCCATCAACCTCACTCAGCCTGGCCTTGATGCTCTGGAGACTGAGTACCGGCGTTGCTGAAGGAGTCGTCAGGTCTGAAAATTTTGTATTAAACCCATCCACCTCAAAGGACTTGACCAGAAAACTCCAGGCAGGGCCGGCATCGGTGGCAGGTTTGGGCGGTGTCATCGTACCGGCTGTGTCCTTTGGCTGAAAAAGCTGCTGCCAATTGATTTCCCCTTTTGCATCTCGCCCAACATCAAGATGCCCCTGACTCAACGCAATCCGGCCAAGGGTGAGCGAACGGGCGCCCACATCGCACCTGCCATCCTCAACCGT
This sequence comes from Desulfobulbaceae bacterium, assembly GCA_019163335.1. Lineage (GTDB taxonomy): Bacteria > Desulfobacterota > Desulfobulbia > Desulfobulbales > Desulfocapsaceae > UBA2270. The sequence continues at coordinate 6,391 of JAFLKM010000051.1, forward strand.
CAGTGTTTCAGCGGTAAATAATGGTTCCTGGTGCGGCGATGCCTGCAGACGTATCCCCTTGAGCTCACTTGCAAGGCCCTGCAACGCAATGGTGTTTGCCGCAGTACCCAATTCCAGACTCGCCTGCAAGTGAAGATCCACTCCGGCAATCGCCACCTTGATCGGTGTCTTTCGACTCCGATCATCCATCTGTACGGCGATATTCTTCAAATCAATGGCGTCTGCCTGCACCTTGAACGGAACAGTTGCCGGGGAAGATGGCGAATCTTTTTGGGCAGACGGCTGTTCCGGCAATGACCCACGGAGAAGCTGCTCCAGATTAAGCGTACCGGTGTCGCTGATGCGGGCATCCATGGCGCCATCCTCCAGAAGGAGCTGGCCCACATGCAGGTTTTTGCCGGTCAGATCAAAATTAGGCGCTGTCAGTTCCAATTTTTTCAGCTGGAGGAACGGCGCATCGGTATTGAGAAGCTTCAGTGCCAGATCAGAGGAAGACAGGTGCAGTCCAGCAAGCGTCATCTGGACCGGGTTGTGCTCCGCGCTAATTTGATACTCGGTGGAGAGATTGATCTGGCCTGCGGGTTGCTCAAGATTGGTTATATCCCGCACAAACGCCCACAAACCGGCAACCTGGATGGCGTGGAGATTGAGCTTACCCTTGGAGCGAAGGGGAAAAAGAGCGAGATCACCTTCACACTGCAAGGATTCGTTCCCTTCAGTGGAGGCGACCAGGCGATATGTTCCAGGATGGTCCTGCATTGTGGACAGGTCATTTAAATGCAGGGAAAGTCCCTGAAGGGTAACACCTGCCGGGCTGCTTTGCCGCTTGTCCATGACCCCAATCCGCCCACCCTGAATGGTGGCGCTTTGGAGCAGAAACGGCAAGGGGGTGGATTGGGATTGTGCGGAATCAGGCATTTGCGGTGGCGGGCTGACGAGTCTTGCAAAATTAATCGAGCCGTCGGATTCCACAACCAGCTGAATATCCGGCGCATCAAGATTCAGCTCCCGCACAACGATTGCCCACTGGAAGAGGCTGCTCGTCTCCAGGTCAACGAAGAGCCTGTCAAAGGCCAATAATGGAAGCCCGTCTGCCTGTTGCAGGCTGAACTGGTCAACCTCGATGGTGAATAAAAAGGGGTTGATGCGAACCTTGCCGATACCAGCCTGGCAATGCAGGTTCTGCTGGGCATATCTGGGGGCACCCCACTGGATAATCCGTGGCACCACGATAAAACCGACAAGTGCATAGAGGGAAATTGCGACCACAGAAAGAACCAGATACTTACTGGTCAACACCTTTCGCATGACATATCTCATAGTTCAATCCCCTGATATGGTGGAGTTGAGATTCAGAATTCCAGTATCTGATCGATTTTGAGTTGCCAGCTCGCCTCGCCAGGGATGAGTTTGTACTGAAGCTGCCGCATACTTCCAGTCGGTTGAGTCTTGCCGGCGGACTCCTGGTAAATGGGAAAGCGGTGCCCAAGAACCCCTTCCAGCACCGCAAACTCATCATGTCCCCGGTACCCCTTAGAAACGGCCTCATTCTCGGTCAAAGGAGGCAGGTAGATTTCGCTGAGCGATTTGCGCCGGTTGGCCGAATAGGCCACAAGAGAGCCCTGTGCCTGATCTCCAGGGGCTCTGACATAGACATAGACCTCCGGCGAGCCATCCACATTCAGGTCTGCCACTTCGGCACCGGTGATCGTTCCGTTAATCGACTTTTCCATGGCCGCATTATCGATTTCAAGACCGGACGGGACGATGCGAAGGATATTCACCGATCCTTGATTGGTACTCGTTATGTGAAACTGGATGCCCTGCAGCTCCAGCTTCTTATCAAAAAGCGAGCTGCTGCCAGTGGTGACAAGGGAGGCCTGCGAGGCCGTCGCTGCTGTATTTTTTTCGTCTGCCAGTTTTACATCAAGGGTGTAGCTGGCACTTTCGTTGCGTCTGGCGGCATTGCGCATCAGGTAGACCTGGATCGTGTACACCCCATCGACGGGCAGCTCACCCTCGAAGTGGTTGCCGAGGGTGGAGCCGATAAAGATCGCCTCCAACGAGCCGGGCGGCAGAACGTTGAAGTATGCCGACCGATTGCTCGGCTTGAAGCTCACCACCATCGTTTGCCCGGAACGGGCAGACAAGTGATAGTCAACACCCTGATAACCCTTGATTTTGCCGGACAGCACGGCAGCAGATGTCCCCTTTGCAAAATGAACGGATTCCTGTCGATTATCCTCACCGGCCCAGACAACTGCACCTGCCATGAGATACGCAGAGAGCAAACATGTAAGCAGTATCTTCATAAAAAATTCTCCCTTCAACGAATGCTGTTCAATGGCAGAGATATATGGCCTCAGAGTCTGGCCGCACCGCCTCACCAGAACGGGCCGCCAGGGGCAACAACTGCTTGACTGCCATCCGGCGAAACAGCAAAGCAACCCAGACAGAGTGGTCACCTTTCCGGGCTATTTTCAAAACCGCCGTTCATGGCAATTGGCTGACTAAAATTAAGTATTATTTTCTGAGGGATAAAGCAAGGGGGTTTTTCTCTGGGAAACGTTGATCGGAAGCAGTCTTAATTCTGAAGATAAGGATGCCCTTTAAAATCCAAGTTTTTGAATTGAACAAGGAGTGATCGTGGTTACTCTATAAAGAAAGAATGAATAAACAGATTATCATTTAATGAGAGGTCTGCTATGAAAATCACTTCCATCCGGTTCCGACTTCTAGCTGGAGGCATTACCCTGGTTCTCCTCCCCCTCATCGTTATCAGCTTTCTGTCGATCTCTAAATCATCCACCGCTCTTTCGGAGTTATCCACAGGACAGGCAACATCGTTAGCCACGGACCTTGCCGGCCTTGTCGATCAGATTCTGAAGGAAGAGATAAAAATTGCTGAGGTCTTTGCTGCCGACGAGAAGATAGTAAACACTCTCACCCTGGTGCATAAAAGCGGCATTGATGGCGCCACCGAAGAGCTCAAAGGAGTCTATGCAAGTCTGGGGAAAAAATTCACCAGGATGGGCACCTCCTCCTATCAGGGAGTTTTTGTCAGCGACGCCAAGGGCAATCTAGTCACCGGAGTCCTGACCGATGGCAAAGAATACAAAGGCAGTAATGTCGGCGACCGGGAATACTTCCAAGCCGCCAAAAATACTGGAAAGACAACCATTGGAGAGATTGTCCGTTCTAAAACCACTGACAAACTCATCTCCGTCATCTGCGTTCCCATCACAACCGAGAAGAATGAATTTGTAGGCACATTCGGCCTGGTCATGAAGGTAGAATTTTTCACCGAACTGGTTTCGGGAAGAAAAGTAGGTGCGACAGGTTATGGATTCATGACCGACAAAAAAGGAATAATCCTGGCCCACCCCGTAACGAAACACATTCTTTCGCTTGATGTGACCAAACTCGCCGGAATGGAAGAATTTGTCAGGAGAATGCTGGGCGGCGAGAAAGGTGTCGCAAAATACACCTTTAATGGTGTCGACAAAATTGCCGGGTTTTCCCCCTTGTCGGGAGTTAATTGGTATATCGCCGTCACTCAGGATGAGTCAGATTTTCTCGAGGCTGCACACTCTATTCGCAATGCAAGCCTCATTGTCAGCCTCGTGGCAATGATTTTGACAGTCATAGCGGTTGCTTACTCGGCCGGCCTGATTGTCAAACCGATTAACCGGGCGATCAGTAGTCTCAAGGATATTGCCGAAGGAGAAGGTGACCTGACGATGCGTCTGGACGCCAAATCGAAGGATGAAATCGGTGAGCTTGGTTTCTGGTTCAACACCTTTATCGAAAAGCTCCAGGGGATTATCAAGCGGATCGCGGATAATTCCAGTACCGTCAATGCATCCGCCAATCAACTCTCAACAATAGCCAGGGAGTTGTCCGACAGCTCCCTGGACACCTCGCAGAGGGCGGCCAATGTGGCCACCGCCTCGGAAGAGATGAGCGCCAATCTCAATAATGTAGCAGCCGCCATGGAGGAATCTTCCACCAGCACCAATATGGTGGCCTCCGCAGCCGAAGAGATGAGTTCGACCATCACTGAAATCGCCGAGAATGCCGAACGAGCCAGTAATGTTTCCAGGGAGGCAGTGATTCAAGCCCAAAAGGCTTCGGAAAGAATGGGGGAACTGGGCAATGCGGCCCAACAGATCAACACGGTCACCGAGACAATCACGGACATCTCCAAGCAGACGAACCTTCTGGCACTGAACGCAACCATCGAGGCAGCCCGGGCGGGAGAAGCGGGTAAAGGTTTTACGGTAGTCGCCAACGAGATCAAAGAGCTGGCCAAACAAACGGCGCAAGCCACCTTGGATATTAAAAAACAGATTGAAGAAGTGCAGCAGACAACCAAATTATCGGTTACAGAAATAAATCAAATCTCTGAGGTGATCAGCGGCGTGAACGATATCGTCACGACTATCGCATCAGCAGTAGTGGAACAGACGGCAGCAACTCGGGAAATCGCCAGTAATATCGCTCAGGCCAGTCAGGGAATCCAGGAGGTCAATGAGAATGTTAACCAAAGCTCAGCGGTGGCCGGTACCATTGCCGAGGATATAGCCAAGGTTAATTTTGCTGCAACAGGTATGTCTGAAAACAGCAGGCAGGTTCAGAACAGTTCTGCCGATCTGCAGCAGATGGCCGCCGAACTGAATACTATTGTTGGCAGCTTCAAGATCTGATCATGTATCTTCCCGCAAGGGCAAAAGCCCCCCTGAAACAAACTTCAGGGGGGCTTTCTTCTTCCTGTCAGCCCCTAACCAAGCCGGTTCAACTATTTGGCACCAGCTCAACCCGTCGATTTTTAGCCCTTCCTTCGTCATTGCTATTGGGGGCGATTGGACTTGCAAATGATACGCCCACAGGACTCAAACGATTTCGATCAATCGTGTACTGACTGACCAGGACAGAAATAACGGCATCCGCTCGTCGTTTGGACAACTCCATATTGGAACTCAATGTGCCGACATTATCGGTATGACCAACCACCAGTAACTTTAGCGACCATCCGCCGAGGCGATACCGGTCCATGACAAACTTGCAAATAAGCACAACACCACCTGAAACCGTATGAATGGATAAAGCATCACTAGTGTCCCAACGTTTAATCAAACAATAACAGCTGCTTATATTTAGGCTCGACTT
>JAFLKM010000036.1 GCA_019163335.1 Desulfobulbaceae bacterium
GAAATGAGCAGTCCCTTAAGCTCATTTCTTTACGGCACCTTATGCCGCTTCCAGTAAAAAGCCAGTTCCTCCGGCTTTTTACTGGAGTGGCGTGAGCCCAACAAGTACCAAAAGACAATATGAAATGAGCAGTCTCTTAAGCTCATTTCTTTACGGCACCTTATGCCGCTTCCAGTAAAAAGCCAGTTCCTCCGGCTTTTTACTGGAGTGGCGTGAGCCCAACAAGTACCAAGTGATAGTATGAAAGGAGCAGCCTTTCCATCTTATTTTGTACTTTGCTCCAGCAATGGTTATAGCACAACCACCTGCTTCTGCTATTTTTGATATCTAAACAACTATCCCATCATGACAACGGCTCAAAGCTGTTGTAAGCCGACGTGTCTCCCCATGCATGTGTATCCTGAAAAAATAGGAGTGATTGCCGGAAGTGGTCAGTTTCCGCTTCTCTTCATTAAGGCCGCCAGAGAGGCAGGCCGGGTGGTCGCAGTGATTGCCCATAAAGGGGAAACGCTCCCTGAGGTGGCCGAAGCGGCGGACATGGTTTGTTGGGTAAAGCTTGGTCAACTAGGTAAAATAATCAAATTTTTCCATGGAGAAGGGGTTGGAGAAACCGTTTTTCTCGGAGCGATTACCAAGACCCAGGTCTTTCGCGATGTCTTTCCTGATTTAAAGGGATTAACCCTGTGGAATAAGATCGACCGCAGACAGGACGACGCCATTCTGCGGGCGGTAGCCGGTGCCCTGGAAAGTGAGGAGATCAAGGTGCTGGAATCCACCTTGTATCTGCAGCATCTCCTGTTCCCCGCCGGAGTACTGACCAAAAAGAAGCTCAGTCATGAGCAGCGCCTGGATATTGAGTTTGGCTGGCAGAATGCCCGGGCCGTAGGTCGGCTGGATATCGGACAGTGCGTGGTGGTGAGAAATCGAACAGTGTTGGCCGTGGAGGCCATCGAAGGGACAGACGCCACCATCATTCGCGGTGGAGGACTGGCCAAGGAAAAGGCAGTGGTGGTCAAGGTTAAGAAACCTTCCCAGGATTTTCGTTTTGATTTGCCGGCAACCGGACTGAAAACAGTGGAGACCCTGGCGAGCGTCAAGGGGGCAGTACTCGCGGTGGAGGCAGGTCAATCGTTGCTTTTTGATCGTGAAGCCACGGTGAAGGCGGCTGACAAGGCCGGTCTGGTTGTGGTGGGTGTTGTTGAAAATCCTGACGGAACGCTGGTGTTTTAATGGCTCCTTTTCTCCTGAAATTCTCCTTTTCACTCTTCTGATGCAGGCCATGATCCTGGCAGCCGGGTTCGGAACCCGTCTGTTGCCCTATACACTTTCTCGCCCCAAGCCCCTCTTTCCCATCCTCAATCAACCCCTGCTGCTGCTCACCATCAGGCGTCTGCAACAGGCTGGTTTTGACCATATTGTGATCAACTGTCATCATCTGCGCGAACAGATTGTGCATGTTCTCGAGAAAATTCCCGGTGTACTGGTGCAGGAGGAAACCGCAATTCTTGGTACTGGTGGCGGTCTGCGTCTGGCCTTGGCGCAGTTTCGTGACGAACCGATACTGGTGACCAATGGGGATATCTATCATACCATCGATTACCGCCATCTCTATGAAAGCCATATTCAAAACGGCGGGGCGGTGACCATGGCGATGCATGATTGCCCACGGTTCAATACGGTTGCTGTGCGGGATGGGCATGTTTGCAGTTTTGATGATCGCTCCCAGGGGCAAGTCCTGGCCTTTACCGGTTTGCATGTTCTTGAGCCGAAGGTGCTTGAGGTGATTCCTGCGGCCAAAGAATATTCGATTATTGATGGCTATCGCAGGCTTTTGGAGCAGGGGCAGCGGATCAACACCTTGCGTGTGGACGATTGTTTCTGGACAGATATGGGAACCGTGGAGGATTATCTGGCACTCCATGGCGGTCTGTTGACAGGTAGAATTCCGCTCTGGCCGGAGCTCAAGGCGGCACTTGGAACGCCCTTGCATGCTCATTGCAGAGAAAACTACCCATCATCGCCAAGCTATTGCTTGAGCGATACGGTTAAACTGGAAAGGGATGTCACACTGCGTGACTGGGTCTGTGTGGGAGATGGTGCCGTTATTGGGAGGCATGTCCAACTCCAGCGGTCAGTGGTGTGGAATGGCGTGAGGATTGCCGAGGGACGCAAGGTCGTGGATCAACTGGTGGCCTTGTAACCGATGAGCCGCTTTGACCAGGGAAAGCAAATAGTTGTTACGGTTTTGATGATTCAGAGCCAAGTTTGTTGTGGTCGCGGCCGGAAAAATAATTGAGCCAGGAAGAGCTCCCCTGTAGTGCCCAATCCTTAGGAGGGAGAGGGGGAAACCGGAGAGACAGTTTTTTGGGAGAACTGATCGGGTGGCGGTTATAGACCTTAACCCAAAAACACAGTCTCTCCCCGGGATAGACTTCGCAGAAGCCATGCAGAGACCCGCCGCAGGGCCCGTTGATCATTTTTTTGGGGCAGCCGGACTGGGGACAGAGATAGTTGGATTCGGCCAGGGTACAATCCCCGCACATACGACAGCGAAAGAGTAAGGCTTTGATCAGCCGTTCACAGGTGGTGTACAGTCGGCGGATCTGCCTGAGTGGATCCGCCCGCAAGCTGATGGTTCGGGCCATGGGGAAAAGGAATCCTTTCGGTTTGAAGGCGCAGTCGTGGATCTGCTGGTTAATATGATAGAGGGCCGGAGCGGCTGTTACTTTTCGTGTTTTGGCCCGCTGTCGACCTGATTCGGGAAAGAGATACCAGGTGGAGGGGGTGGGGAAATCCACCTCTTGCATGATCTCTTCCATGTTGGCCGTCCTGGTGAAGGAATCCGCCTGGTCCAGAAGAAAGGCGATCTTGCTGAAATCCAGATTATTGCCGCCCAGATGAACCCCGTCGTAGCCCATGTGTTTGAGAACCGCCAGCATCTTTGCCCCCCGCAACAATCGGGCCTCTTCTCCTTTGTCCTGTGCTGTCTTTTCCTGACGCATGCGGTTGAGTAAAGACTGCGGAAAAAGGATGCCTGGAACCTTTCCCTGAACCATCAAGTCAGCGACTTTCATGCCGGGGATAAAGACACTGGCAATCAAGGGCACGTTGAGACTGCTCTGACGGGAAAAGAGGAGCAGCTCCTCATATTTTTTCATGTCAAAACCAAGCTGGCTGATGACAAAATGGGCACCAGCATTGACTTTGGTGAGCAGTTTGGCATACTGAAAGATCTGTTCCGCTTCGGTTATCTTAAAGGGTGAAACCACGCAGCCTGCGAGAAAGTCCATGGCTGGCAGCGGCATCAAGGCACCTGGGGCCTGCTTTTCCAGGGGGAGGGAGCTGTGCAGGCGATGAATGAGGGCCAGAAGCTGGGGAGAATCAAGGTCAAAGACCGGCATGGCCTGACCGTGATAGCCATACCTGGGGTAGTCGCCACCCAGCACCAGCAGATTGAGGAGCCGATGACGATGGCATTCAAAGAGCTGGCTTTCAGCCATATTCCGGTTCTTGTCTTTCAGGGAAAAGTGGATCAGGGGGGCAATTCCCAAGGCCTGAATCTCAAGGCCTAAGGAGGTGGGGGCAAGGGCGGGATGGCCTCCGGGATTGTCGGTGATGGAGAGGGCCTTGATTCGGCCATCTTTTTTTGCTTCTTCGGCAAACCTGAGGGTGCCGTCCAGTTGCTTTCCCCCTGAACCCCGGCCTGGCACCAGCTCAAAGGTGAGGGTAAACTCGTTGGTTTTAAAGAGGGATTCCCTGAAAATATCGCTTGACTGTAAGAGGGGCATATGGGAATTGGCTCATTGATTAGGGTGAAATGGACGGCAAAACAGCTTTGTTATTTTCTTTACGATGGTTGAGGCACTCGGTACTATTGTAGGCATGACTCAAGAAAAAGAAAGTGAAATTATCCCGATACTGGGTTCCTTGCTTCAGGCCGCCGGACTTGTTTCCCGGAAAGAGGCTGATGCCTCATTGGCCTCCCATGTGATTCATCGTCTGAGCGGAGATGGGTCGAGTCGACGATTCTTTCGGGTGGTGCGCAGGAGTGGAGAGAAGCTCTGTCTGGCGGTGGCACCTGCCGGCCAGACAGATCAGGATCTCAGGGAGGCAAAAGCTGCGAGAATGATCGGCAGCCATCTTTATTCCCACGGCGTAATGGTCCCAGCCCAATATGGCTGGGATGAGGAAACGGGCCTGCTCCTCTTTGAGGACCTGGGGGACATGAAACTCCATGATCTGGTGGAGGCAAATCGAAGCTCCCGAGGAGTGATTGATGTGCAGGCGGTTCGTCCCATGTATGTCCAGGCCGTGCAGGAACTGGCTGTGATGCAGATTCGTGGAGCAATGAATTTTGACTGCGACTGGTGCTGGGACACCAGGGAGTATGATCGTCCCTTGATGTTAAGTCGGGAATCCGGGTATTTTCTGCGGGCATTCTGGCAGGAACTGCTGGGGCAGCCCATAATCCCGGGGGTTGAAGAGGACTTTGAGCAGATCGCCACGATGGCTTCCGAAGCTTCCACTGCATTTTTCCTGCACCGGGATTTTCAGTCGCGAAACATCATGCTGCGGGATGGTCAGGTCTGCTTTATTGATTTTCAGGGGGGGAGAATGGGGCCTCTGGGCTATGACCTGGCCTCTCTGCTTATTGACCCCTATACTGCCCTGCCGGTATCTTTGCAGGAAGAGCTCCTGGAAATTTATCTTGATGCCGTGCACGCCCAGCATCCTTTGGATAGGCGATTGTTCCGTCGGCAATACACCTCGCTTGCCGTGCAGCGAAATCTACAGATCATCGGTGCCTTCTCCTTCTTAAGCCGGGCACGGGGAAAGGATTTCTTCGCCCGTTTTATTGCTCCGGCCCTGGCCTCTTTGACCAGGCGCCTGGAGTCAGAGGAATTTCGAGATTTGCGGGTCCTGCCTGGCTTGGCGCTTCGGGCCATGGAGCTTTTGCGGCATGAGGCATGACCGGGAACTGGTGGCATTGTGCCGGAAACCCTGCCCCGAACGATGCCAACTCCAAAGCTTTGCCGTTAAATCCCTTCCCGACTGTCTGCGGCTTCTTCTTCTGTTGTCTGTATATCCTCAAAGGTATGGCGGACTGCGTTTATTTCCCGGCGATAGCCCTCGGCGTCACCATATTCCAGGAATTTACTGTAGCGACTATGGAAATCGTTGGTTCGTCTTGCGTGCTTGATCGGACACCAGAATTGCTCCGTTCTCCCTGCTATCTCGCGAATGTAGGCGAGCAGTCCGTTAAAATAGCCGCAGTAGATGCAGTTTATTTTCTCAATGCCGTTGAGATAACTTAAGGCGTGCCGGTCGATGACGATATAGCTGCTTCGTTTGACCTTGGGGATCTTGTAAATAGGGAAGCAGACGGCCTGGAACAGGGATACAAGGGCATCCAAGAGCAGGGCCGGAAACAGACAGCTCCAGATAAAGGGAATGGTAAGAATGTTGAGGAACTCCGACTCCTTCAGATAACGGGAGATCCTTGTGGCAAAGAGTTTATGCTGCCGTTTGATCTCCTTGTCGAAGAGTATTTTTTTGCCGCGAACCTGGTAAGAGAACTCGGCTTCTTTCCTCTGGAATTCCAGGGTGAGTTCTTGTTCCAGCTTTTTTATGGCCTCGATCAGGCTTTGCAGTTTGTCTTTCATGGGAGGCCCTGGAGAATAAAGAAGAAGGAGAAAAGAGAAAAATCAGAATTGTCGGGGGAGGTTATTGTATTCAATTTTAAAATTAAACTCGGATATCATTTCATAAGCAAGGGTTAATAGTCACGCGGCCCTGCTGCACCCACTTCATGAATAGAAAATACATGCAAATTCAAAAAGACCAGTATTCCTCCGAGAACCTGTGCAAGCTGCCTGGTAAGACTGCGCAATTGAGAAAAATGTGTCAGGCCTTGGCATCAGGGTGCAATATCTGGTCTTTTCGTGTAAGATAGATAAAAATTATACGCAAACGATGTTTCGCCCAGTTTCTCAGACTCTTGAATTTCATCGAATTGTATTATCCTGTGCCGAGTCCACGTAACGAATTCCGATGATCGGATCATAGAAAGAAAGGAACAAATGCCAACGTACTCTATTGTCGCCCTGGTTGGGCGTCCCAATGTCGGGAAATCAACTCTGTTTAACCGGATTACAAAGTCCAGGCAGGCCATTGTTGACCCCACTCCCGGTGTCACCCGCGACCGTCATTACGCGCGTGTGCTCTGGGATGAAAAGATGTTCATGCTCGTTGACACCGGCGGCATTGATGACAATCCCGATGATCTGATGGTGGATCATATCCGGGAGCAGGCCATGGCCGCCATTGAAGAGGCTGACATCATCGTCTTTCTTATGGATGGGCGTGAAGGGATTATGCCGGCAGACCTGGAAGTGGTTGATCTTTTGCGTCGCACCAATAAGACCATCTTTCATGTGGTGAACAAGATTGACAGCCCTGAGCAGGAACTGAAGCTGCTTTCCCCTTTTTATGAGTTGGGCGTGGAGCCTTTGTGGTCACTCTCTGCGGAGCACAGTTTCGGCTTTTACACCCTGATGGATGCCTTGAGTAAACAGGTCAAGGAAAACGAAGATGAGGTTGCCCTGCCCGAAAATACGATTAAGGTCGCCTTTTTTGGGCGTCCCAACGTCGGCAAGTCGTCCATGATTAACCAGATTCTGGGCCAGGAACGGATGGTGGTCTCTGAGGTTTCCGGCACGACCCGCGATTCGGTGGATACCCTGCTCAGCTATGACCAGTATAACTATTTGCTTATTGATACCGCAGGTATCCGTCGCAAGGGCAAGACCACGGAAAAGCTGGAGAAATTCAGCATCTTGAAGGGACTGTCCTCCATGGAGAAATGTGATATCGCGGTGGTCCTCATTGATGCCGCTGAAGGGATCACCGAGCAGGATACAACGGTGATCGGGTACACCCAGGAACAAGGGCGGGGACTTATTATCCTGGTGAACAAGTGGGATCTGATAAAGGATGATAAGAAGCGCCAGGAGAAGTTGTGGGCCGATATCGGGTTGGCCATTCCCTTCGTCGGGTTTGCTCCCATACTCCATGTCTCCGCACTCACTGGATATGGGATCAAACGGCTTTTTCCGACCATCGGAGCGATTTACAAGCAGTTTACCGCCAAGTTCCCAACAGCAGCCCTGAATCAGTTGCTGCAGGACGCAGTGGCATATCACAGTCCGCCTATTTACAAGAACAAACGGCTCAAGTTTTATTTTACCTCTCAAATCGGCACCAAACCGCCGCAATTTGTGATCATGAGTAACAGCTCCAAGGGCGTCCATTTTTCCTATCAGCGCTATTTGACAAACCGTTATCGGGAAGGGCTGGGGCTTGACAAGGTGCCTGTGCAGATTGTTATTCGTGATAAAAATCGAGAGAAAGAAAAGAAACATTAGTGCCTTACAGATTATTTTCTTGTTTTTTTGCAAGAAAATAATCTGCGAAAGGCACTTATCCCGTTCATCGGGGTTAAGGTATATTTTGAGAAGAAAGAAAACCGAGCGAAGAAGTTGGAGTTGAGAGCAGCAATTCGAAGAGTGCAGTGAAAATTAAGTAAAAATTCAGTAACTTAGTGTTGTCGCTTCGGAGGCAAAGGGTCTTCGGGGAATTTCAACACGCAATGAATGGAGGCAGGATCATGAGCAAGGAACAAAATACGAGAAAAGAAACGAAAAAAGAGCCAGCCAAGACGATGAAAGAAAAGAAAGCGGAAAAAAAGGCCAAGAAAGAAGACAAGAAAGGACAGATGCCCTGAGCATGAAAGATAGTCAGCAAATAAATAACCCTCTGCACGGTGTCACCCTGGAGATGATCCTGGTCCGTCTGCTGGAGAAGTATGGCTGGGAGAAAATGGGCAGGAAGATTAAGCTTCAGTGCTTTCTCAGTGAGCCAAGCATCAAGTCCAGCCTGGTGTTTCTGCGAAAAACCCCCTGGGCCCGAAAAAAGGTTGAGGACTGGTATCTTCGTAATTTTGTGACCGACTGGAAAGAGGTTCAGAAGTAACTGTCTGAACCTCTTTCCCGACCTGGTATGCTGCCGGGAATGAAGTTGGCGCTCATTCCATGGCAGGAATCTTCCAGACTTTGCAAAGGCCAGTACCCGTTGGAAGAGCTGGAAGACAGCTAAAACAGCCCTTAAGAACCATCATCTGACTTACTCTCTCCCCATTTTATCTTTAAGTGTAGTAACTCAAATTTGATCTGACAATTCACCAAATCAGATCTTAGCATATCTGACACTGTCAGTCATCTTAGACTGTAATGTTGATAGGAGAACTGAACCGGTTGATAGGAGGTGTCTTGCCTACTGTGAATCAGAGATTCAGTAGTATGGTTAACCCGATGGCAGTTGGATGTGATCAGATTTTCGATGTGGCAATATCAATCCTATACTCTGAGTTAGAGTTACATGTATTAAATTATCTTATTTTTTTCTACCAAGCCAGAGCATTGCCATAAATTATCACTGCAGGATGAATTATAGCCAAGCCTGGTGTTTGAGGAAATCAATCAAATAACAACCCTGTTAATTTAACCTTCCTTTAAAGAGTGCCTCGCTGTTTCGGGAGGGTAGTTTAAACGAGCTATGGGCACGAGCGCGCCAAGACAGTAAAAGCAAAACCCTTCGGTTGATCGCTGAAAAGTGCTCGCAGCTTTTACATTTTATGCTGACCTGATAGTGAGGACGGCGAAGCTCAAGCTCAGGGACATGATAATAGTAAAGGGAAAACACTGTCTCCGTAATGCCGACAAAAAAATATGCAAGTTACCCACCCAAAACAGCGAGGAATCTATTGTTCTCAGTTGTTTTTCAGATTTTACTGTTTCTGGATGGACACTACTTAATTCGATCACGAGAAATGGAAGCCAGGCATTCAGTTAGCAGATTTCTCAAGAAATCGCCGGTCTCTTTCATTTGAGCCGCGTCATCTCCCTGGAGTCTCTTGAAAAATGCCTCGCATATCTGCCGCGCAGACCGGTCACAAACTGTTGTGTAGCTTTGTTTCATACCTGCCTTCTCTGGTGCATAAGTTCGTCATCTAATAGGTTGCAGTCCTTTTGCAATTGGCTCGTTTGTTTCTTCAATCCTTCACAACTGTTGCGATTCGTGACCGGACCGGAATATTTTCAGAGTTGATTCCCGGGGTTTGGCCATGGAAATCAAATTGCAACTTAACTTGCGGTCGGAAGATCAGGCAGTGCGTGGAGCCGCCGAAATGAAACATGCCAAGTTGTTCGCCTTTATTTATGTGCTGCCCCTCATACACAGTTATTTCGTTGGATGAGACCTCGGCCATACCCACAAACATAATGGCCATCAGACCGATATCCGGGTTGTCGGCTTCAATGAAGATCAGCGCTCTGCTCGCAACATGGGTGATGTAGCCCTGTGACTCATTTGGACCCGCCGGATCAAATCCAGCCGACAAAGCTTCTGCATAATACGACCCGTCTATAAGTTTGGTTTTTACAATCTTACCACTAACCGGACTGTGCCAGCGGTGATAACTCAACGCGCTAAGAAAAGCTTGGTAAACGGTACCACCCTCGAACTGTCCGACCAAAGGATCGCCTGCCAGCATGTGATAGAGCGAATAGGGTTGTGCTTTAATCCAGAAGGCATCATTCCCTTTTACACCCTTGACCAACTGGTACGGAGCAGATTCACAGGCGTTGGCAATAACGGCATTATCCGTAGGGCTGTCAACCGGTCGACGATTGTCCCGGAATTCTCGGGTAAAAAAATCATCCCAGGAAACAAAGCCGTAATATGATTGACTTGGATCAGACTTAAAATCCACCGCAAATGCAGGCATCGCTTTCATCGCATCCCGTCCGAACCAGCCATTTTCGGGATTATCGCTCAAGACATAGCGAGAATCACTCGACGCCAGAAATAGAGCCCACTGGTTCAGAATTTTTTTAATCTGGCGATTAACCTTCTCGTTTAAGAATGCGGTAGTCCCGGCCTGGGTTCCCATGGGCCAATTAAGAATTGCATTGATGGGAAAACCAACCAATCCCGTCTGGTCAAATTCTGGTGCCTTGGTCATGATTCGGTTAATAAGCTGTAGCATGTGCTGATAGTTTCTGACCTGGGGTTTACCAGTGGGATCATTTTGAAAAAGAGGGGTATTAGGAACTTGTTCAAACATTTGGGTGAACAACATGATGAGTTCAGGGTCGCTCTCGATGAGATTTTTGAACTCCTGAATTACTGGCAGTAATGGTCTGGAATCAGCATCAGTGTCACGGATGAGATCTTTTACCCATTGATTCAGAATCTTCTGGTCAGAAGGAAGCCATTGGCCGACCTGGTAGGGGGGAACCGGCTTTTCGGTTGCATGAGGGCTTGACTGCTCCGCCACCGTGCACCCGAAAGCTGACAGGAACAGGAACGCAACACTTAATAGGATTTTCCTTAACATACTCGACATACGCCATCCTCCTTGTTGAAATTCAAGTGATAAGTCCCCAGAATGCCAGCAAAATGGCATCTCCATACCGCGTCCGGCATGCAGGGACAAAAATGAATAAAGAGCGACTTGAAGGACCAACGCATGTCGGAGTTGGGAAAGGCCGGGCAACTATAAATCCGGTTCCGTCAGCTACGTTTCAACACCTTTGACAGGTGGTAAAGCCCCACGGGGAATCATGTTTGACTTTTTCAAGTTCACTTCTGAATCAATGGGTAAAGGCTGGTCACTGCAAACTCAACCTGGTTAGTACCTTACTCCTTGCATGATAAACGACAGGCAAATACAGCAAAATGTTCTGAATGAGGTTACGTAAAATTTAGGGTTCACTGGGAGAGGCCGTTTACTCCTTAGGACTGGTTTTAACCTGAGCCTGTTTTCAGATTGGCCCTCCCGCCCTATTCGCCAATATCGTGGAGCATCTGAAGCTTAGAGCTTGCATACACAAGGGCGATAGGCGCATGTGCAGGGTCGGGGAACCAGTGAATAGTTTACTTTATT
>JAFLKM010000098.1:0-1101 GCA_019163335.1 Desulfobulbaceae bacterium
TCGCTTCAAGTCGAACGCCCAGCGCCCCGCAAACCTTGCTGATAGTCTCGAATCTTGGCTTTGCATTCGGTCTAAGGGCCTTGTATAAAGCCTCTCTGGTGATTCCGGCGGATTTTGCCACCTCACTCATCCCCCTGGCCTTGGCTGCTACGCCTAACGCATGAGCCAATTCAGCAATATCCCCTTCACCGATCACTATGTTCAGATAAGCTGCAATATCCTCTTCGCTTTTCAGATGTTCGGCCATGTCAAAGTCAGGAAGATCTGATATTTTAACTTTACTTTTCACAATTTACTCCTCAATGGTTTCAGCTATTTTCACCCTGTCTTTTATCCCGGAAAGCCACGTGTCAAACGCTGGAGTGGTTTTGATCGTGATCATAGTCAAATCGTAATCGTTCGATTACAAGAAGTCAAGCAGGGGCTGGACGCTTAGTGCCTTATCGCGTTCATGGGGTTAGGGCTTTATCAGAAAAATTTCTTTGAAAAAATCAGGAGATTTTTCTGTACGTCACTCAAGGGCTCGTACACCAGAAACCAGACCATCTTGACATACTCGCTGACTATCTTTTTCCGGTTTCCCTTGCCTAACCAGTCCCGTGGACCATATGCCTGCTGAGTTCTGGCAGGCACCAGTGCGAAACGATAATCGTCCTGAAAGACACGGGCGCAGATCATGTTGATCCTCCGTGTGTGATACGGTGAGCTGACCATAAGCGCAGAGTGCAGGCCAAGCCGGTCAATAATCCGCTTGGCCTCCAGTGCCTCGACATGGGTACTCTCGAAGAAACCGGGATAAACAAACGGGGCAGTGCCTCTGAGAGACTGAGCCTGCCCCCACAGTTCCGGCGCCACTGGTTCAAGGGCGCCATTTTCTCCTGCCTGGCTGACGATGCCAAAGTCCGGGACAATCAGATACCGCGCATACCCATCGGCGATCAGACGGCGAGCTTCTTGAAGGCGGTACTTCTGGCCCGGCCCGGAATAAAGAATAACCGCGTCAGCCTTGAAAGGACTATCGGCGTAAACAAGAAATCCCGGCGCGTAGACTATAAAAGCAAGCAGCAGCGCCGCAAAGAACGCTGTAATCAATAGAATTCG
>JAFLKM010000098.1:1201-10518 GCA_019163335.1 Desulfobulbaceae bacterium
AGACTATAAAAGCAAGCAGCAGCGCCGCAAAGAACGCTGTAATCAATAGAATTCGAATCAGCATGCGTCATAAAAAAGCAAAAAAGGGGACAGATTTATTTACTCCGGTTTCCCTTGGTGAATTCAGGTTCTAAGTGCACCACCTGTTAGGGAGTTGAACACGGTGAATTCATTTTTACGGGACATTAGTTCTACTTTGTCACATTGTTTTCCCGTTGTATCTGGCAACCCATTAACCCTCCTTGATAAGGAGGGGTTAGGGGTGCTTGAGCTGTTGCTGTTCCAGGTAATCTGACAAAGTAGAATTAGGCGCCAGAATAAAATTTCCTGATCTCGACTAATTAAGATCTTGCCAGCACGTCGGCAATTCGTCCCGCCGCCAGACCATCCCCGTAGGGATTGTGGGCCATGGTCACAGCGTGGTACGCATCGCGGTCATCCAGCAGCCGCGCCGCCTCGGTGACTATGGCGTTGCGGTCGGTGCCGACCAGCTTCACAGTGCCGGCGGTGACCGCCTCCGGCCGTTCGGTGGTGTCGCGCATGACCAGCACAGGTTTGCCAAGGGACGGCGCCTCTTCCTGCACCCCGCCGGAATCGGTGATAATCAGATAAGAGAGGTTCATCAAATGGACGAAAGGAAGATAATCCACCGGCTCAATGAGATGGATGTTCTTAATGTCGCCCTGGCCCAGAATCCGCTTGACCGGCTCCTGGACATTGGGGTTCAGATGGACGGGGTAGAGAATATCGACATCGCTGTACCTGGCCGCAATATCGCTCAGGGCGTGACAGATATTTTCAAAGCCGTCACCAAAGTTCTCGCGACGATGGCCGGTGACAAGGATAAGACGCCGCCCGGCTTTTCCGGCTGCGGGCTTTGCAAACACTGGGGCCAGGGTTGGGTAGCGCGAAAGAAGATCGCCCTCAATCTCGTGATCCAGGCCGTCTCGCTTCATCATCTCGCGCACCATAAACAGGGCATCGATGACGGTATTGCCGGTGACGGCAACGGCGGTGGCGGGCACCCCTTCGGCCAGCAGATTCTGACGGGCCGCCTCGGTGGGGGCAAAGTGGAGATCGGCCAGGTCGCCAGTCACGGTGCGATTAATCTCCTCCGGGAACGGCGCAAATTTATTATGGGTGCGAAGCCCGGCCTCAACATGACCCACCGGCACCCGGCAATAATAGGCGGCAAGGGCGGCGGCCATGGTCGTGGTGGTGTCGCCATGGACGAGTACGATATCGGGCTTTTCCTTCTCCAGAACCGGCCGCAAACCCTGAAGGACATTGCAAGTCACGTCAAAAAGGTCCTGCCCCGGCTTCATGATGTCAAGGTCATGGTCGGGCCGGATGGCGAACAGGTTCAACACCTGATCGAGCATCTGACGGTGTTGGGCGGTGACGCAGACCAGCGAGCGGAACTGCTCGGGCCGGCTCTCAAGCATCTTGACCACCGGCGCCATCTTGATGGCCTCCGGTCTGGTCCCAAATATGGAAAGAACTGTTTTCATAAGTCAAAAAGATTTATTTATTGAAACAGGTTGGGGTTCCTGTCCTGCCCATTGCCGGTTAAGGGCTTTGGGGCGGGACTCATCTGGCCTCCGGGAATACGCTTCCCAGGAAGATGTTTAATGGATTTTAAGAAGAAGCTCACTAAAAATTTCAGTTACTATTCGCCATGATATCACAGATCGGGCTTTAATCCAAAGACTGGAGTGCGCCCACGCCCATCGTCGGGTTTGAAACCCAACCTTGTATGATCAAATCTACAGAATGTCAGAAGACAGAGGCGGAATGCAACAGATCAGGTGTAGGTCGGGTTTTAACCCGACAGCCGGGTTGCCATGGCACGTCCGGCGTCGGGTTAAAACCCGACCTACCAAACAACCTTCTGATTTTCCATGTATCTTTTTTGCTGGAACCTCTCGGAGTCTTGTTGGAATCCGCATTTGTGGCAAATGCAAAATTTCAGCTACTATAGAAAGGTTGTTTTAGGATCAGGTGATGATTTGATGATAATCGTATGAGAAGTGGAGAAAGCCAGCTGATTCCCAGGTGTGCGCGGGAATCAGCTCTGCGGGGGACAGCCGCGATGGCAGCCATCGGGCATCTTTACAGATCAGACATAGCCTTTGGGGTTGGTGGACTGCCAGCGCCAGGCATCCTCGCACATCTCGTCGATGCCCTTTTCGGCCTGCCAGCCCAGTTCCTCTCTGGCCTTGGCGGGATTGGCATAGCAGGCGGCGATATCACCGGGGCGGCGGGCGGCAATCCGGTAGGCCACCTTACGGCCCGAGGCCTTTTCAAAGGCCTTGACCATATCAAGGACGCTGTATCCCTTACCGGTACCGAGGTTATAAATGACAACGCCCGGCTTTGTCCGCAGCTTTTCGATGGCTTTGATGTGCCCCTTGGCCAGATCCACCACATGGATATAATCGCGCACGCCGGTGCCATCGGGCGTGGGGTAATCATTGCCGAACACGCTCAATTCCTTGAGACGACCCACCGCCACCTGGGCGACGTAGGGCATCAGGTTGTTGGGGATGTCGTTGGGATCTTCGCCGATGCGCCCGCTGACGTGCGCGCCCACCGGATTGAAATAGCGCAGCAGGCCGACATTCCACGAGGCATCAGCGGTATGCAGATCCTGGAGAATCTGCTCGACAAAGAGCTTGGAACTGCCGTAAGGGTTGGTGGCGGACAGGGGGAAATCCTCGGTAATCGGCACCGTGGCGGGATCGCCATAGACTGTGGCGGAGGAACTGAACACGATATTTTTGACATTATGCGCGGCCATGACCTCGCATAAGACTAAGGTCGCGGTGAGATTATTGCTGTAGTAATGAAGCGGCTTCTGCACCGACTCGCCCACCGCCTTCAGTCCCGCAAAATGGATCACCGCCTCAATCTCGTGCTCCTCAAATACGGCATGCAGGCCGGCCGCATCGCGCAGATCCAACTCATAAAAGATCACCTGCTTGCCGACAAGCTCTTCAACGCGGCGAAGCCCCTCCCTGCTGGAATTGCAGAGATTATCGACCACCACCACCTCGTACCCGACCGCAAGCAGCTCCAGACAGGTGTGACTGCCGATATAGCCGGCACCGCCGGTCACCAGAATTTTCATGCCCAGCTCCTTGTTATTACGTTTGAAAACGCTTAATTATCCAGCTTAGATCAGCTATTTATTTCCTCCGCCATGCTCCTCCCCTTAGGTTAAGGGGAGGCTGGGAGGGGTTACCGCAGGGCTTGGATGTTTAGTGCCTTACAGATTGTTTTCTTGTTTTTTTACAAGGAAATATTCTGCAAAAAGGCATTTATCCCGTTCATTGGGGTTAGAGCCAGGTGCGGTGGTTATCGTAACGCCCCCAACCCCCTCTTAACCTCAAGAGGGGGCTTTGACCACCGCAACAACCACCTATCTCCGTCCTTACATCTGTTTCCGTCCTGCCACTCTTTCCCCGTATTTCAACCCCACCACCTACCTCCGCCATGCTCCTCCCCTTAGGTTAAGGGGAGGCTGGGAGGGGTACCGCAGGGCCTGGATGTTTAGTGCCTTACAGATTGTTTTCTTGTTTTTTAACAATGAAATATTCTGCAAAAGGCATTTATCCCGTTCATCGGGGTTAGAGCCAGGTGCGGTGGTTATCGTAACGCCCCCAACCCCCTCTTAACCTCAAGAGGGGGCCAGTCAAAAAAAGCCAAAGACGATATAACATCGGATAAATATTAATCTTTTTTTTTGTTCAACACCATTAATTTTATCAACCGATAATTTTATTAAGATTTGGTCTTGATTCGGATTGCAATAAATCTATCCCGAAAAAAAACGGCCAAGGAGTGAGAGATAGACTTTCTCTCACTCCTTGGCCGAATCACAGCTTTTTACAACAATATTAAAATGTTGACGACATTCCCATAGCTACGCTACTGGGGAGAACACCTTACACTACGGCGCTACTCTTTTTGCGGATGCCTACCCCCAGCAATCCCATTAAACCAGATCCCAAGAGCAGAACTGCCCCTGGAATGGGCACAGGCGCTGCATCGAACATGGCATAACTTGTGGTACCGTTATCTGCGATATTTTTAAGGGAATAACTAAGTTTATAAGTGCTTGTTGCAGCTGCGGTCCAACTCCAGGTATTCCAGGTTGTACTTACAACCCCCTGAGTATTCACCAGGGATTCAACAAGATCTCCGTCTTCTGTAACAATGGCCAGGGAATAATCAGAATTCCCACCTGGAGCATAAAATGCATACGAGCCGGAGATAGTCTCGCCACTGTTTACATCAAAAGCCTGAGAAACCTTCACGCTTTGATTAACACTCCCACTAGAAAGAAGAAGGAAATAATTCCCCTCCGGAGCAGAGAACGTAAGAGACGGAGTAGCAACGTATGTAGATACAACCGATGCGCTGCCCCCACTCAGAACCGTCGTCCACGGAGCCAACACCCCACTCTCAAACCCAAAATTCGCAGGTGACGCGCTGCTCATGGTGGGCGTAAACGCCACCATCCCCAGCGACAACGTGCCGAGCACCATCAGAACTCCACTTCTTTTCCCCATCAGAACCTCCTCATAATAATGATAAAAAATATGAAAGACAGTACTGATACTCGAATAGAACACTATTGAACGACTCGAACGATTCGGCTGTCTCTTGATAGAGATCCGTAATTTTCCGTCCCTGCTTCACAACAGGTTTGGCTGTATCAAACTTTTTATTTTTTCCTGCTCAACAACCCGAATACATGGCTAAAATTTCACATTCTGCTCCAGCACCGCAGTCCCAGCTTACGCTCTGTAACAGAGTAAAAAGCAAAATCTGCGCTGGAACGCATCTCTCAAATATTCAAATATGATTAAGAGATGTTTTTTTTACGTCAGACCGCTTTCATTGTCAATAGACAATGAACACAAATGCATAATCTGCCGATACGATTTCATCATGTTTAAGAAGAATACCCTTACTGATCAAACCATACAATACTAGGAAAGCATTAAATTATCGTCACAATATCATTTGTGTTCTAATGAAAAAGCATGAGAGACTAAGTTGACGTTAAAGAGACCTGACCTTCTGAGATGTTTAAGAATGCTTGATAATTTCATCGTGAATTGCCATCGCAAGGCAAATAAACAATAACACTTTTGGGCAACCGGCCTTTTTTGTGTTTTTAATATGAAGACATCCGATCAGCGAACAGGATGGAAAAACGATTCAATGCGACCTTCCAGTCTCTGACCGGCATGGACCATTTTTTTGTAATAGTATTCAACGTCAAATAAAGCAGTTGCAACAGCATGAGATCATTAGGGAATGCCCTCCGATCCTTGGTCACCTTGCAAAGAACCATATGTAATGATTCGATTGTGTTGGTTGTGGAAATCACCTTGCGGACATCTTGCGGATAGGTAAATAAAGGGAGAATGCGCTCCCAGCTCCCTCGCCAGGTTTGACTGATGGCAGGATGCGAGGCGTCCCATTTTTTCGCAAAGGTCTTCAGCTCAAACGCGGCCTGTTCGGCTGTGGCGGCCTGATAAATACCCTTAATATCGGATACTATCTCTTTACGATCTTTCCAGGAGACATATTTCAAACAGTTGCGCACTATCGAGGCGATATACGGCTGTACCTGGACATCTGGAAACACCATCCGCGCGATCCCGGAAAATTCTGGCAGGCCATCGAAACAGACAATGAAGATATCCTGAACACCCCGTCTTTTCAGCTCAGTCAGCACCATTCGACAGAACTCGGCCCCCTCATTTTCCCCAACCCACATCCCCAGAACATCCTTGACACCATCCATGGCAATACCGATGGCCAGACATACCACCTTTGTGACGACCAGCCCGCCATCAAGCACCTTCGCTCGAACAAAATCAATATAAACAATGGGATAAATTCCATCCAAAGGACGATTCCGCCAGATCTCCAGCTCAGTGGCAACGGCCTCGGTAAACGCCGAGATAATGCTTGTGGAAACAACAATGCCACTGACCTTCTTCAAATGCCCTTCAATCTCGAGGGGAGACATCCCCCGGACATGCAGGGCGATGATCTTGTCGTTCACATCAGCAGGGTGCGCCGGCCTGCTGATACGATGCGCCGGAAGGGAGTCAGGGGCACTGTCACGGGGCGTAACACTCCGCTGTTTCGCAAAAATGCCGACAAGAGACCTGGCAGAGTTCCCATTATGGTCTCGCCCATCTTGAGTGTCTCCAGCGCCTTTTTTCTGATCTCCCAGGTGAATGAGATCATCCTGGAGGGCCTGTTCCAGGATGATCTTGGTGATCTGTTTCAGCAAGCCGTATTCACCAATCAATTCTTCCGGTTTCTTGTAATTGTAATCAGCAAGCAGACGATCCAGCTGTTCTCTCTTACTCTCCATGGTCGATCCTTTTCATATTAAACCGGGAATTCTGCGTTCTACTCAGAGAGTACCTTTCATATATGGCGCGGCATCCGGTTCCCATACAACGAATGTACACGGGCGTGCGGCACGACCTTCTTCCTTGCTACGAGATCTTTACACAAGCTGGTCTTTCTTTTTACAGCGGCCAACCCCGAGTAATCCCATAAGACCCGAACCCAGCAGGAGGACAGCACCAGGAATGGGCACATGACTGGCGCTGACGTTGCCTTGATAGCTGATTACCATCCCCGTATCGCTATTCCTCAGTACGTAAGCATTAGGGGATAATTCTTCCACCGAATAGGTGTAATAGGTTTGAGCTCCATCAGTAAAAGAAAACCCATATTCCACTGGAGCAGGGGTGCTTGCAAAGCCAAAACCTATGGTCGGCTGCAGAATCTGTTCTAAAAAATGTCCCTGCGAAATCATTTTCCAGGATTGTGTCCCCACGACGATATTGAAAAAGTCATCAGCATCAGTATTGGAGAAATTCATGTCAAACATTGTAGCACTCCCGGTTCCGCTCCAAACCCAGCGATGCTCATCCCCTGCAGTTGAGGCCCCGGCTGGAGCTGCAGACAACATTCCCAACGACAATACCGCTAACGTCAAAACAATCCCTTTGCCTTTTTTCATCATAAACTCCTTCCATTTAATTTTTAACATCGAAGCTGACACTCGAAACGAACGATTCGAACAATCCGAATGGCTCCCCCAGAAGACCCGTGGTTTTCCGTCCCCGCCTCACGACAGGGTTGGCGGTATCAAGCAAATTTCAATTCCCCACAAACCCCGAAGAACGGGATCAGTGCCTTCCACCTCTTTAGACCATTTTCTTTTCTCACTCCTTTCTACCATCCAAAAATTTAGTTTTGATTTGCAAATTATTTTTGTTTGATCAAAAATTGGTTTGTTTGTTTTTCTTTTCATTATCTTTACCAAGCTAAGATTTTGTTTTGATTTAAAAATTATTTTTATTGAATTAGACCTGCCGGAACTCGTATGCATCTTGTCATTAATAATCGCAGCATCCAAGCGTCCAGCCCGGCCACCATAGGCCGTCGAAAACCAGGAGACCGAATCTTCTCTGCAAAAAAAAGGCTGGCGAAGAGAATCCCTCTTCACCAGCCTTTTTACCTATCGAATCGTCACCAGCTGTTCTCTCTCACCGGAAGAGAACCCTACTCCCGATGTGCCACCCATCCGGTTTCCCCCTTGACTCCCCGGCCCGCTTCAATATAATGCACAAGCAACAACCATATGGATTTATAATAACTGCTAACCCGATAAACGGGATCAGTACCTTGCTCAGATTATTCTCTTGCAAAAAGAACAAGAAAATAACTGGTAAGTCACTAAACTACCCGGCAACCTTTACTCCGCACCCCCATCCATGAACTGTCCCCACTGTCACGCCAAGATTCCAACTTTTCGCAATCCGGTTCCCACGGTTGATATTATTATTGAGATTAATGAGAGAATAGTGCTCATCAAACGCAAAAACCCGCCTTACGGCTGGGCGCTGCCGGGCGGGTTTGTCGATTATGGCGAGTCATTTGAAACAGCGGCGGCGCGCGAAGCCCTGGAAGAAACCGGCCTGATCATGCAAGGTCTCCGACAGTTTCACACCTATTCCGATCCCGGACGTGATCCCCGCCAGCACACCGCATCCACGGTCTTTATTGCCCAGGCCGAAGGGCCGCCAATGGCAGGAGACGATGCAGCCGAGGCGGGCATGTTTTCAGAAGGCAGTCTTCCCAATCTGGCCTTTGATCATGGCACTATTCTGGCCGATTATTTCGCGGCCAAAAAAAAGCCCCATCCTTGATAAGGATAGGGCTTTCGGGGTGGCCAATTCTACAGAACGGCACCCCGTTAAAAGAGAGTCCGCAGGATCCAGAAGATTAAAAGCCCCATGCCAATGGAGCCATAAATCATCAGTCAGGGAAGACAGTTGCTGCCGTATTTCCTGGCAATAACGGCAAAGGTGGCAACTCCCACCAGCCCGGAGATGATCAGAAACGCTGCATCCTTCATTGCTTCCTTTACCTTCCCAGCCGCGCGCCCCCTCTTTTGCGCAGACGGATTGATTTCGGCGTCACCTCTACCAGTTCATCATCATTGATATAGGCAATACAATCCTCGAGGGTCAAGACCCGGGGTGGGGTCAGGATTACTGCCTCATCCGTACCGGAGGCTCGCATATTGGTAAGCTTCTTACCCTTGCCGGGATTAACGACCATATCTCCGACCCGGGCATTCTCACCGATAATCTGGCCCGTGTACAAGGGCACGCCGGGATGGATGAAGAGAGTCCCCCGCTCCTGCAGATTGAAGAGGGCATAGGCCACGGCAGTACAGGGATCCATAACCAGAAGGACACCATTGATCCGATTTTTTATCTCACCGGCATAAGGGCCATACGAGGCAAAGACATAACTCATCATCCCCATGCCCTTGGTATCGGTCATGAATTGAGAACGATAACCAAGCAGGCCACGGGTCGGGATCTTGAACAGCATCCGCACCAGGCCGCCGTGACCGGTGGTCATCTCTTCCATCTGCCCTTTCAGTCTGCCCAGTTTTTCGATGACCGCGCCCTGGTAACGCTCATCCACATCGATGGTGAGGGACTCGTAAGGCTCGAGGATTTTGCCATTTTCTTCTTTCAGAATAACCTCGGGACGGGTCACCTGGAATTCATAATCTTCCCGGCGCATCTTCTCAATAAGGATGGAGAGATGCAGCTCGCCTCGCCCCGACACCCGATACCCGACGGCATCGGTCAAAGGCTCATAATGGAGGGCGACATCAGCCAGGACCTCACGGGACAGACGCTCTTCAATATGGCGGGAGGTGACAAACTTCCCTTCCTTACCGGCAAAGGGAG
>JAFLKM010000081.1 GCA_019163335.1 Desulfobulbaceae bacterium
TCCCTGCTCTTCTTTGCCCTGCTTTTTTTTGGTTCGGAAATTCTTTTTCTGCCCTTTGCCCTCTATCACACCTTTGTCCTTGAGGAGCGCTTTGCCTTTAACAAGACCACCAAGCTCACCTTTGTCACCGACAAGCTCAAGGGCTGGCTTCTCTTCGTCGTGCTCGGCGGGCCACTGCTTTCGGCGGTGATCTGGTTTTACCAGGTCACTCAAGGGTACTTCTGGATCTATACCTGGCTGTTGATGAGTGGCTTTATGATCTTTATGGCCATGTTCTACTCGAGCCTGATCGTGCCTCTTTTTAACAAACAGACACCGCTGGAGCAGGGCGCGTTGCGGGATGCAATCGAGGCCTTCAGCTCTCAGGCCGGTTTTCAGCTGGATAATGTCTTTGTCATTGACGGCTCCCGCCGCTCCACCAAGGCCAATGCCTATTTCTCCGGGCTGGGCGCCAAAAAGCGTATCGTCCTCTATGATACCCTGATAAAAGATCTAGAGGTGGAGGAACTGGTGGCGGTGCTGGCCCATGAGATCGGCCATTATAAGAAAAAGCACACGATCAAGGGGATTATCGCCGCCCTCTGTCAGACCGGCATCCTGCTCTATATCCTGTCGTTATTTATCGTAAGCCCGGTGCTGTCTGCTGCCCTTGGCGCTGACAGCCACAGCTTCCATCTGGCCCTTATCAGTTTTTCGCTGCTCTACTCACCGCTCTCCACGGTCATGGGGCTGGCCATGAACAGCCTCTCCCGCAAGAACGAGTATGAGGCGGACCGTTATGCCGCCCACCATTTTAACGCTGCGGCCCTTGCTTCGGCCTTAAAAAAGCTCTCCGTCAACAACCTCAGCAATCTTACCCCACATCCGGCCTATGTGTTTTTCAACTATTCCCATCCGCCCCTTTTGCAGAGGTTGCGAGCCATGGCCACGATCTGAGAAGACCGTTTTGCTCATTAGGCTGAAGCTGATAAGCCATGGCCAGATTATCCATCAGGGTTTCAAGAGCGGTGGCTCCGATCGATTGAACAGTACTTCAAGTTTTTTAAGTAAAATCTCATTTTTTTCAACTTGTTAATTTAAATTCCCTCCGGCAAATCCTGAGGGAATTTAACTTGGCCCATCTGATGGCAGTATTTGTAAAAGATTCAACATCTAACGGCTTGTGAAAATTCCCTGGCCACATCTAATCACTCCTAACAATACAAGTCGCACACAATGCATATCTGCTTTACTGTCACCTCAAAACACCGCCACAATCAGGCCTGTAGACTTCCTCAAGGAGAACTCAACGTTCTCCATTGCCACAAAAATCTTGCATTTTTAATGGTTACGTTTAAAATAATTTTTCTTTTTAATAGGATTTTAAGTGGAGGCCGTTGAGTTGGCTCTCCTTCTCATTTTTTTATTTTTCGTATTTCATTTCATTGCTTTTCCCCTTGATATTTCCAGAAAACAGGAGCAAAAAAAGATAATGGCATTGATTGTACAAAAGTTTGGCGGGACATCCGTGGGCAGTCCAGAGAAGATCAAGGCTGTTGCGGAGCGGGTGCTCAGGTATAAAAAACAGGGCAATCAGATGGTCGTTGTCCTGTCGGCTATGTCAGGAGAGACAAATCGCCTCGTGGCTCTTGCCTCGCAGATGCAGGAGTTTCCAGATACCCGTGAGATGGATATGCTGCTGTCCACCGGCGAACAGGTGACCATTGCCCTGTTTGCCATGGCCGTGAAACAAGCCGGCGGTGATGCAATCTCATTTCTGGGTGACCAGGTGAAGATCCTCACCGATTCGGTGCACACCAAGGCCCGCATCGAGTCCATT
Source organism: Desulfobulbaceae bacterium (assembly GCA_019163335.1). GTDB lineage: Bacteria > Desulfobacterota > Desulfobulbia > Desulfobulbales > Desulfocapsaceae > UBA2270. The sequence goes on from JAFLKM010000081.1 coordinate 1,820, forward strand.
GATTCGGAGAAGATCCTGGCCGAACTTGAGCAGGGCAGGGTGGTAATCATTGCCGGCTTCCAGGGAGTGAATGAACTCGGAGACATTACCACCCTGGGAAGAGGAGGATCCGACACCACTGCCGTGGCTCTTGCGGCTGCCCTCAAGGCCAACTCCTGTGAAATTTTCACCGATGTAGAAGGCGTGTATACCACAGATCCCAATGTCTGTTCCAAGGCCCGCAAGATTGATCGAATTTCCTACGATGAGATGCTGGAGCTTGCCAGCCTGGGAGCAAAAGTGCTTGATATCAGGTCTGTAACTTTTGCCAAACGTTATAACGTTCCAATCCATGTTCGTTCCACTTTTACAGAAACGGAAGGCACCTGGGTTGTTGAGGAGGATAAACAAATGGAAGGATTGATCGTCTCTGGTGTTACCTACAACAAAAATGAGGCCAGAATCACTGTTTCAGGAGTCCCAAACCAGCCCGGCCTTGCCGCCAAGATCTTCACCCCGATCTCAGATGCTGATATCATTGTTGACATGATCATCCAGAATCAGGATGCAGGGCGGGGCAAAGCCGACATGACTTTTACGGTGATGCGCACCGATTACGAGCGCACCCTCAAACTGCTCCAAGACGTAGTTTCCAAGATTGGTGCTGAGCAGGTACAGGGTGACACCAATATCACCAAGATCTCCATTGTCGGGGTAGGAATGCGCAATCACTCCGGCATTGCGGCCACCATGTTCAGCGTCCTTGCCAAGGAAGGGATTAACATCTCCATGATTTCGACCTCTGAGATCAAGGTCTCCTGTGTTATTGAGGAAAAATATACCGAGCTTGCCATCAGGGCCCTGCATGACGCCTTTGAACTCGATAAAGTTAATCTCCCCACTGAAGAAGTATAAGGTTTTGGCCTGACCCTTCTATCCGTATTAAAATATGCTACAATATTTAGTTAGAGAATATTGTTAACAATATTAATTATATGATCATCAGATGGGAACAGAATCAAATTCTCTCCCGACATCACTAACATCTATTGCGAAAACCAACTCAATGTCCAGACAAGTAGAGATCTATGATACCACCCTGCGTGATGGGACCCAGGCCGAGAACTTCAATCTGTCGGTAAACGATAAGATTCGGATCAGCCGCCAGCTCGATGAGTTGGGCATTGATTTTATCGAAGGCGGATGGCCCGGTTCCAACCCCCAGTCCGTTGAATTTTTCAAGACTATGCAGGGCCAAACCCTTAAGCACGCCCGATTGTCCGCCTTCGGCTCCACCAGGATGTTCGCCAATGCCGCCGACAAAGACCCCAACCTTCAGGCCTTGATCGATGCAAAAACTCCGGTCATCACCATTTTTGGAAAATCTTGGGATATTCATGTCTATGATGCCCTGCGTATTGAGCTTACCGATAATCTGCTCATCATCGAGGAGTCATTGCGATATTTGCGGCCCCACGCGAGCCAGCTTTTCTATGATGCAGAACATTTTTTTGACGGCTTCAAGAAAAACTCTGAATACGCCCTGGCAACTCTTGGCAAGGCCATAGATGGAGGTGCCGATTGCCTTATTCTGTGCGACACCAATGGCGGCATGCTGCCCCATGAGGTGCAGCCCATTATTGAACAGGTTCAGTTTTTTGTGCAAGAACGAGGCGCCAAGGTCCAACTAGGTATCCATGCCCACAATGATTCAGAAACGGCGGTAGCCAACTCACTCCTGGCCATGAGCCTAGGGGTTCGACAAGTGCAGGGGACAATTAATGGTTATGGAGAGCGCTGTGGTAACTGCAATCTGACCTCTGTTATTCCCGCTCTGGCTCTGAAGATGGACTGCGACAGCGAGGCAATCCGAAGGGTCAGCAAGCTTACCGAAACCTCAAGACTGGTGGATGAGCTGGCCAATCTGCCATCCAATAAATATCAACCCTATGTGGGCCGCTCCGCCTTTGCCCACAAGGGTGGCGTCCATGTTTCAGCGGTGAAGCGAAACCCCCTTACCTATGAGCATATTGAGCCGGAGAAGGTGGGCAATATCCGCCGTATCCTCATCTCTGACCAGTCAGGGAAAAGCAATGTCTTGCATAAAGCGCGGAAATTTGGAATCAATCTTGAGGATGACAGCCCAATCATTGCTTCAATTATCAAGGAATTAAAAGAACTTGAAAATCAGGGCTTCCAGTATGAAGGGGCCGAGGCATCCTTTGAACTCCTTATGCGCCGAGCCCTTGGCACCCAGAGGAATTACTTCCAACTGAAAGGATTTCGAGCCTTCAACAGTAAACGCGCCATGGACCAACCTTCCGAGACCGAGGCCACAATCCGTCTTGAGGTTGGTGGAGAAGAAGTGCATACCGTCGCCATGGGAAATGGGCCGGTCAACGCCCTGGATGGAGCATTGCGCAAGGCTTTGATCCATTTTTATCCCAACTTACAAGAGGTGGAGCTGATCGACTACAAAGTTCGGGTACTCTCCGGCGAACATGGTACCGGTGCCAAGGTCCGGGTATTGATCGAATCGCGCGACCAACATGAACAGTGGGGGACGGTGGGGGTTTCCCTTAATATCATTGAGGCGTCTTGGCAGGCCCTTGTTGATTCCATGAATTACAAACTGATGCGAGATGAACATCGACAAAAAATGTAAAAGCTCTTTCTTGCATTCACCCCACAGTAAAAATGAACCCGACCATGATCCGGATGCCCGGGTAGAGGTGCTCCTCTTCCTGGGCATTATTTTTTGGTGCTGGCTGCTGATACCGACTTTTTCAAAAGAAAGCTCTTTGCAATCTCAAAACTCCCTGTCCTTATTCTGGAATGGCAGCGAACTACAAACAAGTCCAATCCAACAGGTCATCGACAGATCAAATGCAACTCGCCACCCCCTTCCTGCGGCCATGACTCCTTTCTTTTTTCAGCCCATCCCGGTTAATTTTGCCAATGCCGAACTTCTCGCAACAATTTCAGGGATAGGTCCGGAGCTTGCCGATCGAATCATTATAACGCGAAACACCAAAGGTTTTTTCTCAAAACCCCAAGATCTGCTGATGGTCCCAGGAATCGGGCCATCACGGATGAATCAGTTTGCCTCTCAGTTTTCCTTTTTAAGCACCCAATGAGCTCACCGGTATCCATAGACAAACCTGTGCTGGCTTTAGTTGGGCCCACCGCCATTGGCAAGACAGCATTATCTTTGCTCCTCGCGGAGCGTTTTAATGGAGAAATCATCAGTGTAGATTCCATGCAGGTCTACCGCTTCATGGATATCGGAACCGCCAAAGTCAGCCCGGAAGAACGGGCAAGGATTCCACATCACCTCATTGATATCGTGGACCCGGATGCGGAATATGACGCCGCAAGTTTTGTGCATGACGCCCTTCTTGCCATCAGTGACATTCATCAACGGGGCAAGGTACCAATACTCACGGGCGGAACAGGTCTCTATCTGCGCTCACTGATTGATGGTCTTTTCTCCGAAATAGGCCATTTTCTAGAAATCCGGGACAAGTTGCAACAACGACTACTCCTTGAAGGATCTAACAAACTACATGAAGAACTATCGCTTATCGACCGTTCTTCCGCACTAAGAATTAATGTTAACGACACTCACAGACTCTTGCGTGCCTTAGAGATCTACCAAGGCACAGGGAAACCCTGGTCGGAACACATCGCAGACCATCAACTACAAAGAAAATCTCGCTTTTCCAATCTATTGCAGATCGGCCTGACCTGTGACCGTAAGCTTCTTTATCAACGGATTGACCTTCGAACCAGATTAATGCTTCAAGCTGGCCTGGAGGAGGAGGTGCGAGACCTGCTTGATCGTGGATATAAACCTGAGTTAAAATCCATGCAGTCGATCGGGTACCGGCACATGAATAATTATATCAATAAAGTCTGGGAGTTCGCAGAAACGGAAACGATCCTTGCTCGCGACACCAGGCATTATGCCAAACGACAATACACCTGGTTTAACAACATTGCTGATCTGCTATGGATTGATATCCAGAATCAAGATTCAATTATCGGCAAAATTGATCAGTGGATCAGCTTAGATTTCAATTAAATACATTATATCCAAACATTAAAGATCATACATAATGTCAATTATAGATAAAAAAAATCCAAGCTGTACTGCACTGTGGAAAGTTTTGCCGCTGATTGAACCAAGCCCTGAATTACAGCAGATAGCAATAGAGAAGAAGTTGCATGCCATCACAGTCAAACTTCTGGCCCAAAGAGGCTATCAGAAGAGGAAAGATATTGAAGACTTCCTTGATCCGAGGCTTGTTGATCTTCCTCACCCTTCGGACATGAAGGGGATGAAAGAAGCTGCATACATAGCAAGTCAGGCTGTGATTTCAAAAACTCCAATCTTGATATGGGGCGATTACGATGTGGACGGAACCACTGGAACTGCGCTTCTTGTGACGTTCTTCCGAGCCCTTGGCATTGAGGCGCAATATATCATTCCCAATCGAATGGACCATGGGTACGGACTTCACACTGAACTATTAAGCTCATCAAAAACCACAGAAATTGCCGGGAAAAAGCTCCTGATAACAGTTGATTGCGGGATTTCTGCGCAGGAGGAGATCCTCTCAGCTCAGAATATGGGTTACCAGGTCATTGTTACGGACCATCACGAACCTCCCCAGGGACTTTGCACGGCTGAGGCGATACTGAACCCCAAACAAACATCTTGCAAATTTCCCACCGATGAACTTGCAGGGGTTGGCGTTGCGTTTTATCTCGCTTGTGGAATTCGACAATCATTACGGGAGGCTGGTTTCTTTAAAGGAAAACAGGTTGAGCCAGACGTCCGCAGCCTTCTTGACCTGGTAGCCTTAGGCACCATTGCCGACATGGTGCCACTCGGACGGGTGAACAGGATCCTGGTAAAAGAGGGTGTACGAAGAATTGAACAACACGCAAGGCCGGGCACAATGGCGATGCTCACACTATGTGGATTACTTGATAGCAAAAAACAAATCAACGGCAACATCAGGACAGAAGACATTGGGTTTCTGCTTGCCCCAATGATTAATGCCGCCGGAAGACTCGCGGACGCCGGACTTGCGGTTCAACTCCTTCTAAGCGAAGACACTAGAGAAGCAATGGTGCTGGCGCAAAATCTTCTGGATTTGAACTCGAGACGAAAATCTATTGGACAGGAGGTTTATACGCGCGCGCTAGCCATGTATTCACAACATGAATCTTCAAGCAGCTGCTTTATCCTAAGCGGAGAATTTCACAGCGGCGTTATAGGCATCGTTGCGTCAAGGCTAGTTGAAGCCATTGGAACCCCCGTTATACTTTTTAGTGAAGAAAAAAATAGCGAAGGACAAGTAATACTAAAGGGCTCAGGGCGCTCTGTTCCAGGTGTTGACCTGCATGCCGCCTTAGAACAATGCTCTGAATTATTGGTACGATATGGTGGTCACGCAATGGCTGCCGGGCTCACCATCAATATGAATGAGCTTGCAATGTTCTGCAAAAAAATGAATAAAGAAATCAACAAACAGATATATGATACTGACTTCACGCGATTATTGCAAGTAGATCTGGAAGCAGAAATTGACGAGCTTGTCTCCATGGATTGCGGTGTGCAACTCCAACTTCTGGAACCCTTTGGACCAGGAAACTCCAGCCCGGTTTTTATTGCTAAAAAAACAAAAATGATTGACGCCAAAACCATGGGAGCTGAAAACCTCCACCTGAAATTAACGCTTGAAAGGAATGGAAGGAAGTGGAAAGGAGTAGCATTCAAGATGGGAGCGCACCTGGAACATCTCCAGCAAGATGCCAATCCAATGATTGCCTATAGCCCTATGGCCAATCGCTTTCGCGACAAACTCACATGGGAGGCAAAGGTGCTCGGCATTCAATATCAGATCAAGAAGAGAGAGGAGCCGGAGAACAGAGAGGAGATTGCAAAAGAAGAACATTCAATACCTTATTGATATTCCGTACTAATATAATATTAAACATAATATACATTATGCGACATTTATAAAAATACGATTTTATTGTCATTTAAAAAGGCAAGGATTGCTGCTTGCAAGCCTTGAAATCTTTCCTTTTTTAGCCTTTTGTGGTATCCATGCTATCCCACCGCATAAAATGAACTCTTCCTTTTGTTTCTTGCTAACCGTAACCCAACACTGACCTTTGTTTGTATATTGGAGCACGCCATGAATCGTGAAATTTACCAGGAACCACTTGTCAGTCGCTATACCAGTCGTGACATGCAAGAACTTTTTTCAGAAAAAACCAAGTTTACCACGTGGAGGAAATGCTGGGTCGCCCTGGCTGAGGCCCAGTATGAACTTGGGCTCACAGATATTATCAAGCCGGAAATGCTCGATCAGATGCGGGCCAATGTAGACAACATTGACTACGATCTTGCTGCCGCCAAGGAGAAAGAGATTCGCCACGATGTCATGGCGCACGTCTATGAGTTTGGCACAAAATGCCCAATAGCTGAAGGGATCATTCATCTGGGGGCCACATCCCAGTTTGTCGTTTGCAATACCGACCTGATAATCCAAAAAATGGCTTTTACACTTGTAAGAAGCGCCCTGCTTCAAGTTATCCAGAACCTTGCTGATTTTTCATTAAAAAACAAAGACTTGCCGACTCTTGGTTTTACCCATTATCAACCAGCTCAGCCGACCACTGTCGGAAAAAGAAATACCTTGTATATCCAAGATCTTATCATGGACCTTGAATATATTGATGGATTTCTGGGGCAACTCAAAGCCAGGGGCGCCAAAGGAACCGTTGGCACTCAAGCCACCTTTATTGAACTCTTCAAAGGAGACAACCAGAAAGTCAGAGACCTTGATCTATTGGTGGCAAAAAAACTTGGTTTTAACAATATTTTTGCAGTGACAGGGCAAACGTATCCGCGTAAACTTGACATGAAGCTTGCTGAAACACTCGCAGGAATAGGAGCTTCCGCCCATAAGTTCGCAGTTGACCTAAGGTTGCTTTCAAATCTCAAGGTCCAAGAAGAACCCTTTGCCAAAAATCAAACCGGCTCCTCCGCAATGGCCTACAAAAGAAACCCCATGCGTTCGGAACGAATGACCGGCCTTGCCCGCAAGCTTATGGGGCTCCCGGCTGACTTTTCCGCCACTTTTGCCAATCAGTGGTTTGAGCGCACCCTTGATGATTCCGCCATCCGCCGCATGGACATCCCGCAGGCCTTTTTGTTAACCGATGCCATACTCAAACTTTACGTTAACATTACCTCTCAAATGGTTGTTTTTCCGAAACAGATAGAGCGTCACCTGCGCATGGAACTTCCTTTTATGTCAACCGAGAAAATTCTTATGGAGGCTGTAAAAAAAGGAGAAAGTCGTCAGGAGATGCATGAGGTAATCAAGGAGCATTCCCTTGCAGCAGGCAAGGTTGTTAAAGAGGAAGGAGGAGACAACGACTTGTTGCATCGACTGGCTAACGACTCGCGTATTCCTTTTTCCGAGGATGAACTTCAGGCGTTAGTTGGTGATTACACTCAGTTTACCGGACGGGCTGCTGCTCAAACCAGTGAATATATACAAGAGGTTGTCACCCCCCTTCTTTCTTCCCGCAAGGAACAGATAGGTACAATAGACTCATCTCTTTCGGTCTGATTTAACAGTATAGAATGAAAGACAGCCCGCGTTGTTTTAAGGAACTCTATCTCGGCATAGCGCCGTCCAGGTTTCATTTTCTCAAGTTTATCCTTGAGGGATATGACGGACTGACCATGCTCTCCAGTGTCAACGGAAAGACAGGCATTGTCTGCCTGCGATATCCTGTGGGGTCTGAAAGGACTCTTTTTGAACTGCTTTCAAGTTTAGCAAAAAAAATAAGTAAATATACTTAATTACTCAACTTACTTCCAGGAATACGGTTTATTAACAGCAAGGGGGCTCTGCTTTCTTATTCCTTAGCAAAAGATTTTCTGTCACCTTGAATCTGAAGCGCATTTAACCCTCTCGATCAGGTAAATATGAGGATTCTATATCTCTTGCCAGTTGACAGATCCAACTCATATTATTCTAAGTTGCAATCAAAACAATACTAATATATAATATTGCCATGTTCTC
>JAFLKM010000011.1 GCA_019163335.1 Desulfobulbaceae bacterium
TTGATGCCACCCGTCCCTTTTTTCCCGAGGGTGGATTCCATCGACTCACCTTCGGGCAGTAGGAATATGCAGGGTGGTCCACATAACGTAAGGCACTTATCCCCGTTCATTGGGGGTTAGTTAATAAAGGCATGTAATAGGATGATATTTTATGGATGAGACAATAAGCAGATCTGAACTGAAACGAAGATTCAAGCAAATCGAGGATGTGGCGCAAGAGTTGACCGAACTCACCGACAAGGATCTAAAAAAATTCCCCGGCGATGAGCTTGTCTGCTTGGAGATCAAGGCCATTCGAGCCTTGAACGGGGGCGCACGGAAACGGCAGGTAAAGCATCTGGCCAAGATGCTCCGGCAGGGGTCGGATATGGACGCCGTCTATGATTTCTTGAGTAATAGAAAAGGTTCTCAGCTCAAGGTGAAAACGCAACTGCACGAGGCGGAGCATCTGCGTGACGCCCTGATCAATGAGGCCATGGCGGATTTTCAGCATTGCCGATCCCTACAGAGGGAATGGGAGCCGGACTGGAAGAGTGAGATCTTTGGACCGGCCCTGTCTAAATATCAGGGACTCGACGAAGATGCCCTGCGCAAGACCGTGTACCAGTATGTCAAAAGTCATAACCGACTCTACTATCGAGAACTGTTCCGGATGGTCAAGGCGGCCATTGACAACTTTGAGCAAAGCCGCCGGATTGATGCCTCGAAGGATAGAGCTTAATTTTTTTTAATGATGGTTTGCTGCCGCCATATATTGAAACTGCTCCGTATGCCATGCTTATTACCCAGATGGTTCGGTCAAAAAATGATATGACAAATGGAAAGAAATTTAGTATCTGTAACACCCATTCTAAATATTAATAATTCGATAACTTGTTGGATAAGCGGAAGAAACAGAAGGGGGTGCATGCTTGACACCGGCATGTTTCCCTTTTAATTATTATGAAGATGACGTGTTTGAGAGGAGAACGAGGATGAAGAAATGTTTCAAGGCAGGGGCCCTGGCATTGGCAGCAGCAGGTTTACTCTGTGTAGGTCAGGACGTTCAGGCAGGCGGCGGCGCCAGCTACCCCAATGGTGCGGAGTCTTTTCTTTCCGGGGCGGTTCCCCCTCCCGGGTTTTACTACCTGAATTATTCCTATTACTATACCGCCGATTCCCTGAAGGATGACAATGGCAATGATGTTGGAGCCTTTGATGAAATCACGGCCGTGGCCAATGTCTCCCGTTTTTTGTGGATGAGTGACATTACCCTGTTTGGCGGAAACTATGGTCAGCATCTTTTCGTGCCGTATCTTGATGTCAGTCTCGATTTTAAGGCCCCGGGAGGATCCTATGATGACAGCTCGATCCCGTATCTTATCTATAGCCCCATGGTTCTTGCCTACCATATGATGGAAGGAAAACTGCATGTGGCGGTTTCCCCCATTGATCTGTATATCCCCACCGGTCAGGAAGACGGGAACCTGGCTGCCACCGGCCACAATTTCTGGACCTTTGAGCCGGTTGTCGCCATTACCTATATGCCCAATAACTGGGAATTTTCAGCGAAGTTCATGTACGACTTCAATACGACCCAGGACAACTATGCAAATCCGGCAGGGTGGCAGGTGGATCGGACTCCGGGCCAGGAATTCCATTTTGACTATTCCTGCTCCTATGCCTTGAATCCTAGCTGGCGGGTAGGCCTGAACGGCTACTACTATATACAGACTACCGATGACAGCTTTAAGGGTCCTGACGCTGCTTGGTTAGCAGGAGAGGAGGGAAAGCACAGCACGGTTCTGGCTGTCGGTCCAGGTGTCTGGTATAATTACCAGAATATGTTTTTTACGCTGCGTACTCAATTTGAAACCATGGCCGAAAACAAGACCGAAGGGAATAACGTCTGGTTTACCTTTACCTACGCCTTTTGATCGAAGTGGTCGGACATCTCCGGTTGCTTGAGCTGGGGAACAAAAATGGGGAGGCTCTGCAATAGAGCTTCCCCATTTTTGTTTGTGTTGCTTCAGAAAGTCTGGTCACCCATGCTGGTGCTTATTTCCATCGGCACAAATTTGCTGGTTTTTCATCAGTTGATGTCTTCGCTGTCCACATAGGCATAGGCGCTGTGTTTATGGATGGACTCAAAGCTCTCCACTCCAGCGGAAAACCAGCTGATATCAGGATGGGCGAGGGCGGCGACTGCCACCTTGCGCACCACGTCTTCGACAAACATGGGGTTATTGTAGGCCTGTTCGGTGACAAATTTTTCGTCCGGCCGTTTAAGCAGGGCGTAGACCGGGCAGGACGCTGATTGTTCGACCATGGTTATCAGATCCTCCATCCAGATAAACTTCCTGAATTTCACATTGAGACTGACTTCCGCCCGCTGATTATGGGCACCTACGCTACTGATCTCTTTTGAGCAGGGGCAGAGGGTGGTGATGGGCACCAGCACCGAAAGAATAAAATCTTCTTTTTTTTCGCCTCCATTGATGCTGCCGGTAAAGGTGCAGTTGTATTCCATGAGGCTGGGGGTCCCGGTGACCGGAGCTTTTTTCTCAATAAAAAAGGGAAAGGACATGACAATGCTGGCAGACTCGGCATTGAGCGCCACTCTGATCTCCTCCAGCAGGGTCGAAAAGATGGAGACGCTCATCTCGTCCATGTACCGGTTCAGGGTGGTGGTAAAGACGCTGACGCAGCTTTCGCGATGGGTTCCCGGCATACGTGCCTGCATGCTGACCGTGGCCACGGTGTTCTGCAGTCCGCCATTTTTTTCACGGATGCGCACCGGAAGCTGGATATCCTTGATGCCAACCGCTTCGATGTTGATGGTAACCATCTCCTTATTCCCTGAGCTGCCTTGAGTTGCTGACCCCCAGGGAGGCGTAGATCTGCTGGGTAGCGGTGGAGGAGTTCAGGGTGAAAAACTGAACTCCTCGTACATCATGATCGATGAGATCGCGAATCTGCTCGGTTGCCCAATGAATCCCGACTTTTTCCACATAGGAATCATTTTCTGCCCGAAAAACGGCCTTTAACAGGCGAGCCGGGATATTGGTGCCTCCAGCAAGCTCGGCGGTGCGGATCAATCCTTTACGGGTGGTCACCGGCATGATCCCTGCAATATTCGGCACTCGGATGCCGGCCAGTTCGCAACGTTCGCAGTAGTCATAAAAAACACGGTTATCAAAGAAGAGCTGGGTGACAATATAATCAGCTCCGGCATCGACCTTGGACTTCAGGTGGTCGATCTCCAGCAGACGATTGGGGGTGGCTGGATGCCCTTCGGGGAAACCGGCCACACCGACACACATCTCCGGGAAATGCTTCTTGATGTAGGCCACAAGTTCAAAGGCATGGTTGAAGCCGTTTTCCGGTTGGACAAAATCAGTCACACCTTTGGGTGGATCGCCGCGCAGGGCAAGAATGTTAAGAATCCCGATTTCTTTATATCTTTCCAGGATCTCGTGGATTTCCTTCTTGCTTGAGCCGACACAGGTCAAATGGGAAACCACGGTGATATTCGTTTCCTGTTTGATCCTGACCACAAGGTCACGGGTACGATGGCGGGAGGAGCCTCCGGCGCCATAGGTGACGCTCACATAGGATGGGGCAAGGGGCATGAGATTTTTGATGGTGGCAAGGATACGATCGGCGGCTGCATCTTCAGCAATTCCAGGCCTGGGGGGGAAAAATTCAAAGCTGAAAGTAGTCTTTTGTTGATCGAAGATATCTTTTACAAGCATGGGAATTCCTGATTGGAGAAATTGAGAAGAGAGATGATTGCTCTCTGGATACAGGCAACACAATACAGGCAATAAAAATTGCTTTTGTTTACCCTTTTTTAACGTGTTCGACAATGCTGAAGTTCTATGGATTTCAAGCGTGCCGCTGTCTTTTTTTGTGCGTTTCCCATGGATTCAGTGTAAATTTATTTTTTTTAATGGAACCTGAAGATCAAGATCTACGCACTGGATCTGATTTCATGGCCAACCGACTTGTCTTTTGTGGATCGTTCCCGGATGATAAAGCAATGAGTGAAGAAAAAGCAGTCGTAAGCCAGGTGCGCATTGATAAATGGCTCTGGGCGGCCCGATTTTTCAAGACCAGAGCCTTGGCAGTCCAGGCTGTCAGCGGCGGAAAGGTTCAGGTGAACGGCAACCGGGTCAGATCTTCAAGGATCGTCCAGATTGGTGAAATCCTGCGGGTCAGACGCGGTGAAGAGGAGTTCACGATCACAGTTCTTGCCCTTTCCATGGTCCGGCGCCCAGCAGTGGAGGCGCGCCTGCTGTATGAAGAGTCGGAAGAGAGTATACGCTTGCGCCAGGAATCAGCCAAGATGCGGACCATGTTTGCAGCTGGTCAGTCCATGCCCGCCAAAAGGCCTGACAAGCGTGACAGGCGAAAAATCAGGGCATTTACCCGAAAAGATGATGCGGATTTTGACAATAAATAAAAAAATGAGAGAAGAGGAAATCTATGAATAAGATTACACGAGCGTTGATCAGTTTGACCGATAAATCAGGGATTGAAGGATTTGCCCGGGATCTTGCGGAGCTTGGAGTGGAAATTCTTTCCACCGGCGGCACCGCCAAGAAGATACGTGAGGCCGGGATACCGGTCAAGGATGTATCTGAGTTCACCGGCTTCCCGGAGATGCTGGACGGTCGGGTCAAGACCTTGCATCCCAAAGTGCATGGCGGTATCCTCAATCAGCGGGAGAATACTGAACATCAGCGACAATGCCTGGAACATGGCCTGAAACCCATCGACCTGATTGCTGTCAATCTCTACGCCTTTGAAAAGACGGTGGCGGATCCCGGCTGTCTGCTTGGCGATGCCATCGAAAATATCGATATCGGTGGCCCCACCATGTTGCGGGCTGCGGCCAAAAATTTTCACGATGTGACCGTCATCGTTGATCCCGCTGATTACCCTCAGGTTATAAAAGAGATCCGGGAACAGGGCAACACGACGCTGATAACCAGATTCCGCCTGGCAGCCAAGGTCTTTGCCTTGACTGCAAAGTATGACACCGCCATCTCCGCCTGGCTTGATCGGGTGGATGTGGAGAGTAATCCATATTTTACCGGCCGGTAGGCTTGGCCCGCTGTAATTGTTAATAACATGGCCGAATAAGAGGCCAAGGCAACAGAAGGGGCCGCAAAGAAATGGGTGCCGCAGGCCAAGTAATTTCCAAGCGGCGCCTGAAGAAGCCCTTGTCATTGTAAGGAGCAGGAAATGTTGAAGATTGCGGTTCTTTTATCCGGAAGCGGCAGGACTCTGGATAATTTCCACGAACGTATTGAAAATGGGAGCCTTCATGCCGGCATACAAGTGGTTATCTCCAATGTCCCGGATGCGTTGGGCTTGAGCAAGGCAGAAAAATACGGGTATCCGGCTTTCTACGCCGCTGGCAATGAGTCGATTAACGCCATCCTGCAGGACTCTGCCATAGATATTATCTGTCTGGCTGGATTTCTTAAACTGTATGAGCCTCCGCAAGAGCTGGCCCGGAAAGTGATTAATATCCATCCCTCACTGATCCCGGCATTTTGCGGAGACGGGTTTTATGGATCCCGGGTGCATCGGGCGGTCAAAGCCCGCGGCTGTCTTGTCAGCGGTTGCACCGTTCACTTTGCCAGCGAGGTGTATGATGAGGGGCCGATCATTGTCCAGAAATGTGTTCAACTGGCCTATGATGACACTGCGGAATCCATTGCGACCAAGGTTTTTGCCGCCGAGTGTGAGGCCTTTCCCGAGGCCTTGAACCTGGTCAATGATAAAGGGACGGATTTTTTCTGGGAGCGGGTGCAGGTATGAGCAATGAATCACGAAGTATCCTCACCGCTCAGGAAATGGAGCTGGCCCTGAAGAGAATAGCCCTGCAGATTCTGGAGCGGAATCATTCCGTCGATGATCTTGCCATCGTCGGGATTCACACCTGCGGCGTTGATCTGGCAGCACGAATCCGAAAAATTATTCAGGAGCAGGCCGGGGTAGAGATTCCTTCCGGCAGCCTGGATATCACCCTTTACCGGGATGACTGGAGCTTGATTTCGCAGAATCCGGTGGTGCGGACCACCGATCTCTCGTTTATCGTTGAGGGCAGTCGCTTGATTCTGGTGGATGATGTCCTGTTCACCGGCCGCACCATCCGCGCCGCCATGGACGCGATCATGGATTACGGCCGTCCACACTCCATTCAACTGGCGGTTCTGGTTGATCGCAGTGGCCGTGAGCTGCCCATTCAAGCCGATTATGTCGGCATGCAGACGACGGTGCTTCCCCATGAACGCATTGGCGTCCTGCTCAAGGAGCACGGCGGCAACGATGAGGTGGTCATTCTTAAAAATGACTGATGCCCTTGTCCTCAGGCTATTGCAGAGGTTCCTGGTTCATTAGTATTCTGTCCTGTCTTTATTGCGGCGCGCAGGCGTGACTGCAGTCTTCAGCATTTTAACCCTTGCTGTAATGCGATTTTTCTTTGTGCCTTGTGCTTTTGAGTTTTTGTATTGAGCCTTTTATTTTATCCTCGTTAAATCCCATGGAATTACTCGCCCCTGCCGGCAATATGGAGTCCTTTCGGGCCGGTGTACAGGCTGGTGCAGATGCCGTGTATGTCGGCGCGCCCGCACTGAATGCCCGCAATCTCGCTCGTGATCTTCGTCTGGAAGAGATTGCCGCGATGATTCATTACTGCCGGGAACATGGCCTAAAGTTCTATCTTGCCGCCAACAGTCTGGTGCGTGAGCAGGATCTGCCCCAGGTGATAGAGACCCTGGCTATTCTTGAAGAGCTTCGACCGGATGCCCTGATTGTCCAGGATCTCGGGGTGATCAAGCTTGTGCGCGACTATTTCCCAGGTCTCACTCTCCATGCATCAACCCTGATGGCCGCTCATAATTCCGAGGCAGTGCGTGCCTTCAGCGATATGGGGATTGCGCGGGTGGTGCTTGCCCGTGAACTGACGATCAAGGAGATCAGCGCCATCTGTAAAAAGAGTACGGTGGAGATTGAGGTCTTTGTCCATGGCGCCATGTGTTTTTCCTACTCGGGGCTCTGTCTTTTTTCCTCATTTTTAGGCGGCAAGAGTGGTCTGCGTGGCCGTTGCGTGCAGCCTTGCCGACGTCAGTACAATTGGGAGGGAAAGAGTGAAAACCGGAGTGCAGGCAAGATCGGGGTGAAGAGCGGGAAAAAAGAACCCCGCGAGTCTTTCGGCAGCAAGGGTGCAAGTAAAGGGGGTAAGGGAGCATATCTTTTTTCCATGGATGATCTGAGCGGACTTGAGGCCGTGCCCCTGCTTGCTGAGGCCGGTGTTGCCTCTTTGAAGATCGAGGGGCGGCTGCGCACGGCCCACTATGTATCCCATGTGGTTCAGGCCTACCGGATGGTAATGGATGAGGTGGAACGTGCTCGTGTCGTCCCGGGTGGGGATGAGGGAAGGATTGAGGATGTTGAGGGCAGGAGGTATTCCGCTGTACTGCAAAAGGCCGGACAACTGGTTGAGAAGGCGATGAGCCGCAAGGTTGGGCCTGGCTATTTCCTTTCGCCGCAACCATTGACCGCGATCACCCCTTATCATTCCGGGAATGCAGGACTTCATCTTGGTCGGTTCAATGAGGTCCGGCAGGGGAAAAATGGAGTTCAGGGCAGCTTGACATTGAAAGATGAGCTTGAGGTGGGAGACCGGTTGCGTCTGCATCTGGAAGCAACCGGTGAGCGGCACAGCTTCACCTTGCAAGAGATGATCAAGGGGAAAGAGCCGGTGGAACAGGGCAAGGCTGGGGAAACTGTGTGGATAGGCCTGCCCGTTGAAGGTGTCCGAGCCGGGGCGAAAATGATTGATCTCTACAAGGTGGACGTCCGCAGTCGTCCGCAGTTGACGGATGAGGCATTCGGCCTTCCCGAGAGTCGAAGGATGAAAGAGCTTGTTGCTGGGATTCAGGACGCCCGGCGAGGAAAGATCACCACTGTTCGCAGAGAGGTTTGTGCGTCGGAGGGCAAGGCGGAAAGCCAGCAGCCTCTGGCTCAAAAAGGAGCGGGGGCTGGTAAGTCGCGCGTAACACAACGGAAGACCACCGGGCCGCCAAAAGTGCAGCTGCCCCTGGAATGGTGGTTGAAAACGGACTCCCTGAAACTCTTGCAGGATCGACTGCCCTTTACCCCTGATCGTTTTCTGATTTCCGTGGACAAAGCAGCGGTCAGTCAGGTTGGGCAGATTAAGCGTTCTCTGGGAGTTGGGACTCGTAATATTACCTGGTGCCTGCCGCCCATCCTCTTTGAGACGGAACTGGCCCTGGTGCAAAAGCAAATCACGCTTCTTATCCGTTCCGGTTTCAAGAGCTTTCAGATCGGTCATATCAGTCAGGCCTGGATGTTTCAAGGGGCGAGAGTGCATCTCTCCTGTGATTATACCATCAGCCTGATGAATAATCAGGCCCTGGCAGCGGTTGCGCATCTTGGGGCAGAGGCGGCTCAACTCTCCATCGAGGCCGATCGGACCTTGATTGCCGATGTTTTGAAAGGCAGTCGTGCCAACAAACAGCATATCCGCAAGGGGCTGACTGTCTATGGCGCACCTGCCCTGTTCACCGCCCGCCTTGCGGCCAAGCACTTTCAGTATGATCGGGTACTGACCAGCCCAAAGGGGGAATCCTTCACCATGCACAAGAAAGACGGGCTGGTTAAGACCGTGCCCTGTCGTCCGTTTTCATTGCTGCCCTATTTAGGTGAACTGCGGGATATGGGACTTGACTATGTGGTGGTGGATCTCTGTCATCTCTCCACCAGTTCAAATGATATGCAGGCTCTGGCCGACCGGCTCAGCGGGGCAGGGCGTATGTATAAGCTGCCAACCTTCAATTATCTCGGAACGTTGGAGTAAAGGGGGACTGTTTGGTTAAGCTCTTGATCTGTATGGCGGGTTCTGGAGAAAACTGGAACGGCAAGAAAGAGATGCAGGTGGATGACAAGCAGGATGGACAGAGGGATTGAAACTGCAAGAGGTATCCATGCGATGCATGGATACCTCTTTTTTTTTTGCAGCAGAGTCGATTTGATAACCGGATATTACTGGTTACTGCCTTCGTGGGCTCTGCTGCAAGAATCAGCGAGAAAAACTAAGAATTAGAACGTCATGGTGACTGAAACTCCACCATAGATAAAGTCTTCGTCGCCACTTCCAATGGCTGCGTAGTTATGGCTTATAACATCTTCAGCATCATCGGACAGGGCAAAGGAATACATGAGTTTTGGATTGATCGTTGCGTAGCTGCAAAGGGGGATGGTAAGACCCACTGAGAGCACTCCATCATGGAAATCATTGTAGGAATCATCAGGAGCATCTGAAACAAAATAAACTTCTGAATCTTCTGTGTGTGTATTATCCACTGACATGTAGCCAACTTGGGCACCCAGATCCAGGGTAATGTCGTCTTTAACAGGGATGGAATGAGAGACCCCCAGGGTGACATACCAGCCTTGGTAAGAATCGACATCGCGGTAGATGCTCAGGGTTGGTTTCAGAATGGTCTTCAGGCTTGCGCTGACATAAAATTCCTGGCTGTCAGACAATATATCAAGACCGTAATAGATGTAGCCAACAGAAAAGGCTACGGGGTCCATGTCCCAGGCATAGGCCAGGGTCATATCGGTTTCAGTCCAGCTGTTGGAGCCATTGTCTTCATCAACCAGGTAGGGATCGGTATCAAGATTGCCCCAGAGATTTGCAGAAAAGCCCTTGTAGGCCACGGTCATGGACGGTTGAATGACGATGCTGTCCTTGGATAATTCAAATCCACGCCAGATGTACTGACTGAATGCACCTACGGTCAGGTTTGCAGTGGGCTTCTCTTCTTCGGCGGCGGCCATCCCGGAAAACATGGTAAAACAAACCCCTGTGGCAG
>JAFLKM010000094.1 GCA_019163335.1 Desulfobulbaceae bacterium
GAAGACAGGTACTGGTTCCGGGGCAAGATCGACCATGATCTTCCCAATAACCTGTACTCCCGTATCGATATTGATGTCGTCTCTGATCGAGATTACCTGACTGAATTCAATACCGGCTTTGCCGGCTTCACCCAGACCAACGACCGTTTCCTCAGAACCTATGGCCGTAATTTCCAGACCTGGACGGAAGACCAGCGTTTCAACACCATGAAGGTTCTCAAGGCCTGGGACTCCATGTCGCTGCAGACAAACCTTCTGGCCGTCAATGACGTCCGCACCTCCAAAACATCTCCCACCCCCCTGTGGACGACGCCGGGGCTGAATTTTACCGGATCTCTTCCCGTGGCCGAATCAGCCTTTTCCCTTGACTGGGACGCGGATTATATCAATTACTGGCGGGAAAACGGAGTCGGCGGCCAGCGGCTCGACATGTTCCCCCGTCTCAGCACCCCTGTCCCGCTCAGCCCCTACCTTGAATCCCGGGCGGAGGTTGGGGTTCGCAATACCTCCTATATGGTCAAAAGCTATGGAGACGGGAACTGGGACCAGGACGAAACCCCCAGCCGCTCCCTTTTCAATCTCCATGGTGAAGTCGGCACAACCCTGCTCCGTAATTTTTCGCTCACTGGCGGTGAAATTGACAGCTGGGATCACCGGCTTCGTCCCTATGTCGAATATGATTACCTGCCAAAGACCAATCAGGACGACCTGCCCCTCTTTGACGAGGTCGACCGGATCGAAGATGCCAATGCCATCACCTATGGATTCGATAACTTTTTTGAACTTTTTCGTGACACCAAGAAGGAATCCAGCCGGGATTACGGCTATTTCAAGATCTGGGAGAGTTACGATCTCCGCAGCCAGTACACTGAGCGTCCACTGACTCCGGTCAGCCTCAAACTTGGCTGGACTCCGGTGACCAGTTTTGGCCTTTCCTATCAAACCGACGTGGGCGTTTACGGTGAAGGCTTCACCTTCTACAGCCTGGAAAGCCGCTACAGCAACAGTCGCGGAGACTCTCTCATCCTTGATTATGTCTACAGCGGGGCAGAAAAAATCCAGGGATCGCCCTACAGCCGTACCAACAACTTCAACATAAACAGCCCCTTTTCTGATGATTACACTGGACTTGAAGCAATCCATCAGATCAACGTCACCTTTAAAACCCAGATTATCAATACCATCAGCGCAGGCTATCGGGTCGAACATTCCCTCGAACAATCCGAGACCAATGAACAGGAGATCTCCCTGATTTATCACCCCGCCTGCTGGTCGGTGGAACTGCGCTCCAACTATACCCCGGGAGATCAGGGGATCATGCTCCTCTTCAATCTGGCCCATATCGGCGCCCCGCTCGGGGTCAATCTCGGGGGACAATAATCTCCCATGCACTATGATATCTTCAATGGCGACGCCGACGGAATCTGTGCCCTCCACCAGCTTCGCCTGCACACACCCTGCCCTGAAGCCGTCCTGATCACCGGGGTCAAGCGAGATATTGCCCTTTTGTCAACATTACAGGATATTGAACAGGCTTCGATCACCGTCCTTGACGTCTCCCTTGCGAGCAACCGTCCCTATTTGCTGAAGATCCTGAATCAGTCCAATCAGGTTCTCTACATTGATCATCATTTTGCAGGCGAAATTCCGCAGACGCCGGCACTCACCACCCACATCAACCCAAGTCCCGACACCTGCACATCCCTTATCGTCAACTCGCAGCTTCAGGGACAATGGCTGCCATGGGCAATCGTCGGGGCCTTTGGGGACAACCTGCATGAAGCTGCCCACGCCACCGCTCGTCCCCTTACACTTTCCACTGAGGTCATGGGGCAGCTCAAGGAACTGGGAGAGCTCCTCAACTATAATGGCTATGGCTCTTCACTGGCCGATCTTCACTTTCATCCGGCGGATTTATACAAGGCCCTCAGCCCCTATGAAAATCCCCTGGACTTTATCGCCTCCTCCCCGGAGCTCACTGTCCTGCGCCAGGGATTCCAGCAGGATATGGATTTGGCCCTCAGCCAGCAGGTCATCAATCCAGGGAACATTAATCGAATTTACTCCTTCCCCGATGCCCCCTGGGCCAGACGGGTATCCGGGGTATTCGCCAATCTCAAGGCCCAGGAAAAAAAGGACGCGGCCCATGCCTTGATTGCCCCCAATCCTGATGGCACCCTGCGGATCAGCGTCCGAGCACCTCTCCAGAACAGGAAAAATGCGGACACCTTGTGCCTGGCCTTTCCCACAGGAGGAGGACGAACAGCCGCAGCAGGGATCAACGCCCTTCCCCCGGCCATGCTCGAGGAGTTTATCGCTGCCTTTCAGGCCACCTTTACCCCAAGCCATACGCACTAATCTTCATGGCAACCATTCCTTCCAAGAGGTTCATTATTTCATTTTTCTCTCGTTTCACCATTATCATTGTATCTGCTTTTTTGAGCATTGTCTTTTTCACCATGCCCGTTGTTGCCGGCACCGGGAAGGATGAAAAACCAAAGGCTGCCGATCTGGTCACCGATGGCCAGACCATCAATTTGCAGCAGGAAAAGTACCTGATTCTGTTCAAAGAACTGCGGGATCGCCATCACTTCACCCAAGCTGAACTGGAACGGCTGTTTACCGGGGTCACCTTGGACAAAAAAGTCCTGGAACTGATGGACAAACAATGGGAAGCCAAACCCTATTACGCCTACTGGCCCCTCTTTATCACCCCTGCCGTCATTGCACGGGGGCGGGAAGAGCTCCAAAACAATAAGCAGATTCTGGACCGCATTGAAAAGGAACTGGGGGTCAATCGTGAAGTCGTTGTCGCCATCTGGGGCATTGAGTCCCGATTTGGGGAGCATAAGGGAAAATTCGGGGTCTTCAAGACATTAAACACCCTCTTCGATGCCTACCCCCGGCGCAGCGCCTTCTTTCGCAACCAGCTTGTCGATTTCCTTCTTCTCAGCCGCGAAAATCAGCTGGACACCCTGGCAATCACCGGTTCCTATGCCGGCGCCTTTGGCCAGACTCAATTTATCCCCTCCAGTTACCGGGAATATGCGGTCAGCTTTGATGGCGATGACAAGCGCGACGTCTTTACCTCCACAAGCGACATCCTCGCCTCCATTGCCAACTACCTGCGCCGCTACCACTGGGTGCTGGACGCCCCCCTCTATGTGGATATCGGCGATGAGCTCAAAGGGCAGGAACTTATCAATGCCAGCAGTAAAGGAACTAAAAATAAAATCGACTGGCAGACAATCAGTACCATCCAGGGCATCAGGCTCCCCCCTCCTCCCGGCAACAAGCAACTCTCGGTGGTCGCTCTGGAAAAATCTCCCCTGACCGGTGGTGGACAGCGCTATATAGCAGCCTACCCTAATTTTCAGGCCATCACCGCCTGGAACAATTCGGACAGATACGCCATGGCTGTCTGCGAACTGGCCGAGGCGCTCAAGAAAACCCGATAAGGCCATGCAAACTCTGCAGCCCGTAATCCCCTGTCGATTATTGTCCTTGCAGGTGCTGTTTTTTCTTTTGCTTCTGCTCTGCATCCCCTGCACTGGCACCTGCCAGGTCTCTGCCCTCCTGCTTCCGCCGCAAGAGCAGATTCCTCCCCTGCACGATGACATGGACAACCAGAGCCTGATCATCGCCGCAACCCGTCATCTCGACTATCTGCGAACCCTTCCATCCACGGCCTCCCTGCAGGTCAAAGACAATCGCTGCTCCCGGGATTGTCTTCTGGAATCCATGGAAACCTTTCTTGCAATCCTGAAACAAAACCCCAGCCCGGCAGCGTTTGATCAAGCCGTCCGGGATAATTTCATCCTCTATCAGGCTGGCGGCAGGAATAATGCGAAGAACGGGGAGATGCTGATCACCGGCTATTACGAACCACTGCTTGACGGCAGTCTCACCAGAAAGGGTGACTTTATCCATCCTCTCTATGCCCAGCCTGAGGGGCTGATCAGCTATCAGGATCAACGATCGGGGAAAAAAACCACAGGACGGATGGATAGCAGTGGAGAAAAAGTTCCCTTCTGGAGCCGGGCCGAAATCGAAGAAGAAAACCATCTGGCAGGCAGTGAACTGGTGTATCTGAAAGACCCGGTGGATTGTTTTGTCCTCCATGTCCAGGGTTCAGGCAAGATCCGTTTCCCCAATGGCAGCCAGCGGGCCATTCAATTTGCGGCAACCAATGGCCATGAATACAAGAGCATCGGCAAGCTTCTGGTGGATGAAAAAAAGATGACCTTCCAGGAGGCAACCATGCCCACCATCCGCCAATTCCTCCAGGAGAACCCCGAGGATCGGCAACGCATCCTGCACCACAATCCCCGCTTTGTCTTTTTTCAGTGGAACGACAAGAAAGACAGCCCCACCGGCAGCATCGGGCTTCCTCTCACCCCGGGACGCTCCATTGCGGTGGATCCAAAGACCCTGCCCACCGGTGCTATGGCCTATCTGATCTCCCGCAAACCTGTCCTCAACAACAAGGGCCAGCTTGAGAAATGGGAGGTTCTGCAGCGTTTCGTTCTCCCCCAGGATACAGGTTCCGCCATCAAGGGGACTGGACGTGCCGATCTCTTCCTGGGCAATGGTCATTATGCCGAGATCGCCGCCGGCAATATGAAGGAGGAAGGGCAACTTTATTTTCTGGTGAAGAAGGATGCAAAAAATGGAGAAGCAGACTGCGCAGTGGCGCCAAAGTTCCCGGATATTCCATGAACGGGCCGGGGAATATGACGGCTGGTTTGAGAACAGTCTGCTTTTTGATATTGAAAAAAATGCAATCCAGTCGCTACACCTTCCCCACTCCGGCCCTGCTCTGGAAATTGGCGTCGGTCCAGGACGTTTCGCTGAAGCCCTGCGGATTCCCCTTGGGATAGACCCTGCCCTGGCCCCTCTGTACCTGGCAAAAAAACGAGGAGTCATTCCCTGCCAAGCCATCGCCGAAGAGCTTCCCTTTGCCTCATTTTCCCTGGGTGCCATCTACCTGCTGTTCACCCTCTGCTTTCTTGAATCCCCCCACCGTTTTTTCAAAGAATGCCGGCGTACCCTGCGCCCTGAGGCACCTTTGATCATTGGCTTTGTCCCGGCAGGCAGCATTTGGGGACACACCCTGCTCAAGAAAAAAGAAAGCGGCCATCCTTTTTATCAATCGGCCCGGTTTTACACCATCGACGAGGTGCTGCATCTTTTCACCGAACACGGGTTCCAGGTGCACATCAGCGCCTCAACCCTCTATCAGGCGCCGGGAAAAGTAACGGAATTGGAAGAGGCCAAGGCAGGCCTGGACGAACAGGCGGGTTTTGTGATTATTGCCGGTACGACACCGGCGAGAGGGTAATGGATCAACGCAGTTACGATTAAAAAAACGGGGAGTGACGCGCAGCCTAGGCCATTGCCGTGAGGCACCACCGCCCGCTTTCCGTCGTCAACTCAAGCGCCTAGTGCGGCATTTTTTGCCGTTTTTTTAAGAAGAAAACAAATATGTCCGTTCGCGTTAACAGCAGTAAATCTATCAGGTTAAAGTCCCGTCTGGGGAGTTGTCCTTACGCCCTGGTAGTATGAGGACGCGGCGTTGTGGTAGCACTGGGTCGTGATTTTCCAAACAGCAAGAGAACAGGCCGTAACGCGAGTGAACCCATTCTTAGCCTCGGAAATTAAATTGGAAAGCTAACCCTGTGAACGAAAGGGGAAGGCCGTTGGATGGAGGTTTGAATAACGGAAGTGACATTCATTTTCTCTCTGAGTAGGAGGGTCGGTATGTTTTCGCAGATGTATCGGTATCGTTAAATCTGCTTCCTTCTCAACCCTTTTTGTGCTGACGCTTATTATGTTTGGGGTGCAAAGGGTAATGACCAGAATCACAACACTTCAATCAAGCTCTGCCAGAAGCACATCACTGTCTATCTGGTTAATCTGTTGAGCGTATTTGATTCTTAGCTTGTCTTCAAATCCAAAAACGGACAGGGCGCATTTGATTCTGTCGAACTTGCCCCTGCTGTTTAAGCAGGCTTCAATAACATATGCGTCATCTACAGAGACGGGTTGTATAACTATTTTTTTCATTCCGATCTCTGTTAGCTTGATTTGAGCACCAACATCTGTCGAGAAGAATAACTCAGGACGCAAGCTAAACAGACGCCTAAACACTGCCTCATAAAGTTGGGTAACACTTCTTATCGCAAGCCGTTCATCAAAAAAAACGGCGTACTGCAATTTCCTAGATGTGGGGTCACCTGCCTCAAATATGCTTATTTCCTCAGTATCTAATGCTTCGGCAACCTCGACATCTGGGCTATCTTCCAGCCCGTAAGCTTTGGCGAACATATTCAGCAATTTAAGTGATCTGTCACAGATTGCTGATTTATCGAATGTGTCGTAATTGAGAAGTAACTGGTTTAGATTGATCCTAGATTGTCTTTGCAGAATCTCCTTCTTTTCAGTGAAGGATTTGTTGCTTAAGCCCTGATTGTTAAACGTTATAGAAAGATTGCCAAGTGTGTGCAGATACCGTTCATGGTCTTCTTTAGAAATTTGCCATTCCGGTGTCATGGTCTGCGGCATTATGTGTTCAATTTCGCAGCCCTTGAGATCTTTCTCAAATGATAATAGCTCCTTTTTTCCTTCATTTTCCATAAGCACTAAGAACCTTAGTACCTGCTTCTTCATTCGATTATACAAATCAATATCAACGACTGTTCGCCTAAGCTTGTTAAGACTCGGTTGCCCATACCCTTCTGGAGCAGAAGTGACAAGCTTTTCAAAAGCTGCTGCGTAGTTGCGGTGATAATCTGGATTTTCGCTCTTGAGCCTTTTGGGGATGGTAGGAGTGAACCTTGTGATTTGCTTTGCCGGGAACCCTCCCAGTAACCTGCAAACGTCATAAGCTACGACCTTCCTCAGAGTTTCATTTAACATTAGCTTGTCTTCGTCCTTCACCACCACAGTACCATTCTCTATGCGGGAACATTTTTCAACAATGTCC
This sequence comes from Desulfobulbaceae bacterium, assembly GCA_019163335.1. Taxonomy (GTDB): domain Bacteria; phylum Desulfobacterota; class Desulfobulbia; order Desulfobulbales; family Desulfocapsaceae; genus UBA2270. Next base: position 6,986 of record JAFLKM010000094.1, read on the forward strand.
ATTAACAGAGTTGCATAGGTCAAAAATGAAGATTTCAAATATCCTATGTAGTTTTGGCGAATATCCTTATTAGAATTGGCACGAATCGTCTGAAAAATAATTCCCCACTTTGTTATATCCTTTATAAGGTCTTTACATTCTTCAAATCCACCAATGTCGCCTACTAATTTTTTGAATGAGTAGTATATTACTTTCGGGTCTTGATTCACCAACTCGCTAGTTTTTAATGCGATGTACTGACGGAAAAAGATTTCAAGCTGAGTTTCAACATCGTTTTCTGCGGAAAACAGACTTTCAAAATTTCTAGTGTAAATATCCGTCAAAACCTTTTCTTCATTATGTGAGCATTGATAGTTTTTGAAGGTAAATAGGAAGTTTTTTATTAGATCAGAGCCAGAAAGTGGCTTTCCTAATGAATTGATTGACTCAAAAACAGAGTTTTCATCTTGAGCATCATCCAGAAAAATAATGACTACCTTGATCCTATCTAGGGTATCCACGAAATATTGGAAACCCTCCGGTTCCATCGAAGACAACTTCTTGTAGAGATACTGGTAATTATCCCAATACCTCGTATACTTATCGGTCGCAGTAATTGTGTCAATTGCTCCTGTCAGTAGCGTTCTGAGGGTGTTTTGATGCTCCATATTATTGAGCTTCAGCTTAATCAATCCGTCATTGTCAGAAAATAATGCCCTCGCAATATTCTTTGCTGCCTGAAGTGCTTCTGGTGTTTTGATTTTGTTAAGGTAGACGTCACGAATGGCGCACAGTAATAGGATCGTTGTTGTAATTCTTTGCTGCCCATCAATTACTACCCTTTCTGGCTGGAAGGCGCGCGTCTGATTTTTTACAATGATATTCCCGATATAGTATTCAACCTTTGCATCTTCTTTATACTCGCGGCTGAACTCTATAATGTCATTTATCAGTTTTTCAACTTGCCCTCCTTTTTTTGCTTCCCAAGTATAAGTGCGCTGATAAATGGGAATATGGAACTGGGCATTGTCCCCAATTATTAGATTTCTAATATCCTTATGCCCAGACTCAATAGTCATAATGTTTCCTTCCTGATAAGAGGTTCAGCACTCACTTTTTGCGGTCTTGGCAAGGCCCAGAAAAAGGTCCCACAGCCCTTTGCAAATTGCACATTTTTCGAACCGGAAAATATGTAAATCGGAAAAACATGACCAGTTCCCCCAACTACGTCCACGCTCAATCTTCAAAAGCTTTCGGTGTAGCTTCCAATCTCTGGGAGTAAATAGGAGACAGACCACGTTTTATAGAGCCAAGAAGGGAGACAGCGTAGCAAAAGGTTTCAGCAACACCATCAGGCAAGCAGGCTGAATCGCTCCCAGAAATCAGGAAATGATTTGGCGACACAGCCCTCGTCGCTGATCTGCACCCCGGACACCCTCAGTCCAGTCACTGCAAAACTCATGGCCATGCGATGATCCTGATAGGTCTCGATCACCGCACCATGGAGACCGGCGCCGCCATCGCCGTGGATAATCATGCTGTCCTGTCGCTCTTCCACCCGGGCGCCCATTCTGGTCAACTCCGTGACCACTGCCGTCAGCCGATCACACTCCTTGATACGCAGGTGGGCAATATTGTTGATGACCGTTGTCCCATGGGCAAAGGCTGCCACCACCGCCAGGGTTGGAACCACATCCGGCATGTCGCCCATATCAACGGTGATCCCTTCCAGATGCTGCCGCCCCTGCACCGTAATGCCGCCCCCTGCACGGCTGATCTCGCAGCCCATCCGGGCCAGCAGCGGCAGCAGACCGGCATCTCCCTGTAGAGACGGAACCGGCACGTTGCTCACCGTCACCCGTCCTGCAGTAATCGCCGCCGCCGCCCAAAAATAGGAGGCATTGGAGGCATCCCCCTCAATCTGATACTCCATGGCCCGGTAACATCCCTGCGGGATCACAAAATGGTTCAACTCCCGGTTGCAGTCCACCTCAATCCCAAAGTCCGCCATGACAGAAAGGGTCATGAGAACATAGGGCTTGGACAGCACCTCGCCTCGCACCTCAAGGATGGCAGGACGGGAAGCATACGGTGCAACCAGCAGGAGCGAGGACAAATATTGACTGCTCTTGCCCTCCGGCAGAACGGTCTCTCCACCGGGAAGCCCCTGGCTGTTTATGTGCAGGGGTGGACACCCCGTATCCAGGACCGAACGGATATCCACTCCCCAGCCCCGAAGCGCCTCCATCAAGGGGCCAATGGGACGCTCCCGCATCCGTTTTTCCCCATCAATGATAAAGACTCCATGGCCAAGGGCCGCAACGGAGGTTAGAAAACGGGTGGCGGTGCCATTATTCCCGAGATAAATCTCCTCTGTCGGGGCGATGATCCTGCCGCTCCCCCCGTCCACCTTCCAAGAGTCGCTCTCTTTATGAACCGTAATCCCCATCTGATGCAGGGCTTTGGAGGTATAATCGGTGTCTTC
>JAFLKM010000024.1 GCA_019163335.1 Desulfobulbaceae bacterium
AAAGAAATGATGTCGGGTGAGGCGTTGAGCAGGGTGCGCTGTAATTCTTCATTGGCTGTGAGCTCAGCCTGCGTTTCCTTCATTTTTTCGAGCATCTGATTGAAGATGGTGGCCAGCAGGGTCAGTTCTGGGCCACCATCATGCTGAAAAGGGGATGCGTTGTTACCGCATTCCTTCATGTGACTTATAAAACGTTCAAGGGGTGCCAAAAAACGTAACAGTGATATCCAGCTGAAGAGAATTACGGCTAATCCACAAAAAATAATGGTCAGGATAACAAGACGTTGGTTCTCGAAAAAAGGGGTCAGAACCTCTTGTCGGGGAAGATTGATAGCCAGAATCCAGGGCGCCGTCTGCAGATGTTGAAATGAAGCTAAGAGTGGTTGCCCCTTTGAACTTATGGTCTCGCCGCTGCCGTTAAAACCTTGGAGTGCTTGGTCAAAGAGACGATTGGAGCCGAAGGGGACATCTTTTTGGAGCATCCGGGAGGGATCATGATGGATCAGAATGGTTCGGTCCTGTGAAAAAACATAAAAATATCCTTTATCTCCGATCTGGCGGCGGGCAATATTTCCCAGCGCGTTATCACCATTCAGGGTAATACCGCCGCATAAAAACCCGGCGATGTTCCCTTGGGTGTCCTGAATGGGGGCCATCAACTCGATGACGGGTCTATTGCCGGGCTTCATTGAATAAAAAGGTTCGGAGATAACCGGACGGGCAGCCGTTCTGGCTTGCTGAAAGAATGGGGCCTCCGAATAATCTTCTTCCCTTCCTTCAAGTGAGATGACAGGGAGCTCCGCCAGGAGTTGGCCCTTGGCTGAAAGGATCATCAGGCCATCATCAAAGAGTGTGTAAATTCCGGTTCTATTGGTGAGAAACTGCTGCGCTGAAGATGGATCCAAGAGAACTTGCGGGGTGATTATATCCGCTACATTTTTTATCACCTTGAGCTTGTTGGTGAGATCGGCATCAAGGTACATGGAAAAGGCTTGCAGGGTCGTAAATTGCTGCCTGCCAAAGGTAGCGATATGGTCATTTTTGAGATACGTTGCCGCCCCAATGATGATAATGACAACGCTGGTGATTACCCCCAGGGAGATGACCGTACCTATTCTGGTGGCAATCGTCCAGTTTTTCCAGAATTTCGGGTTTGTCATGACGAGATTTGTTTGAAATGATTAGGCGCTGATATCATTCTTCTTGGCCCATTTTTTGCGGACTTGTGCAAGCATTGGCTTTTTCTTGAAAGATAGAGCCGGATAACCGAGAGTCTCATTCATCTTCTCAGAAAATTCACGGCAGGGGCGGATGGTAAGGTCTTTGAGAATCTCAATGTCCACTTCGCCGTGTCCGGGAAAGTGGATGGTCAGTAACAGAGGGCACTGGCCATGAAATTGATAGCATATTTTCTTCAGGGCCTCCAGACGTTGCCGGGTTACCGTAGATGCATCGAGTTTCAGATTGATTGATTCAGTATATTTTTCAAGGGCTTCAGCCAATGGATCGATGGATTCAGCGATGATTTTGGCACCCCTTTCATCCTTCTGGACCGTTCCTTGAATAATCACAGGTTCGGTGGAGGAAAGCAGGTGCTGGGAACGGGCATAAACCTCAGGAAAGACCACAACCTCAACGGAATCGAGAATGTCCTCCAAGGCAAGAAAGGCCATGGGGTCGCCTTTCTTGCTCTTTAACTGCTTGCAGGTGCGGATAAGGCCGCCAACCCGGACGGGTTGGGCGTCGCCCCATTGAGAGAGCTTGCCGATCTCGATGTCAACGACAGTTCTTATCTCGTGAATGGCATCATCGAGGGGATGACCGGTAATGTAGAAACCAACGGTCTCCTTCTCAAAGGCCAGTCGCTCCAGTTCATTCCATTCAGCAATATCGGGCAGGGTGATGGCATTCAACTCCTGGGTGGTGGTGACGGGAGCCAGTGAAAAAAGTGACATCTGTCCGCTCTGCCGATCCCGCTGAGCGGCCTTGGCCTGCTCCATCGCCTGGGGCAGGATGGCGAAAAACTGGGAACGTTTACAGCCTAAAGAGTCAAAGGCACCGGCCTTGATCAGGCTCTCGATGACCCGGGAATTGACCCGTCGCGAATCAATGCGGTTGCAGAAATTCTCAAGAGATGTGTATCTGCCTGAGTCTGCTCTCTCTTGAATAATCGATTCGAGGGCGGACTCTCCGACATTTTTGACAGCGGCCATGCCAAAACGGATACGGTCATCGGTGACGTTGAAATCGTAGAACGATTCATTAATATCCGGCGGCAGCACCTCAAGTTTGTGCTCCCTGCACTCATTGATATAGAGAACAATCTTGTCGGTATTGTTCATGTCGCAGGAAAGCAGGGCAGCCATGAACTGGGCCGGATAGTGGGCCTTTAGATAGGCGGTCTGGTAGCAGATCAGGGCATAGGCGGCTGAGTGTGACTTGTTGAAGCCGTATCCGGCAAATTTTGCCATCAGATCAAAGACCACTTCAGCCTTGTCTACCGGAATGTTATTCTTCTTGGCCCCGGCCATGAACTTGACTTTTTCCTTATCCATGACCTCGGAGATCTTCTTGCCCATGGCCCGACGCAGGTTATCGGCATCACCCAGGGAGTAGCTCGCCAGAATATTGGCGATCTGCATAACCTGTTCCTGATAGACGATAACGCCATAGGTCTCTTCGAGAACAGGTTTGATCTGAGGTAAAGGGTAGTTCGCTGTGGCGCGGCCATGCTTGGTCTCGACAAAATCGTTGACCATCCCTGAATCCAGGGGGCCGGGACGATAGAGGGCTACAAGGGCGATGAGATCGCTGAATTGCCGGGGCGCCATCTTGACCAGTAAATCGCGCATTCCCGAACTTTCCAGCTGAAAAACACCCAGGGCATCGCCCTTGCAGAGCAAGTCATAGGTCTTGAGGTCATCCGTGGGGATGGTGTCTATGTCAAGTTCCGTACCAATGTCAGCCAGGATATGCTTGAGAGCCTTGTCGATGACGGTTAGGGTCTTGAGGCCGAGAAAGTCAAACTTGATCAGCCCGGTCATCTCGGTATGCTTCATGTCATACTGGGTCAGGGTCTCGCCCTCTTTTCCCCTGCAGGTGGGAAGGAAATCGACCATCGGGCTGGGAGCCACCACCACCCCTGCTGCATGGGTTGAGGTGTGCCGTGCCAATCCCTCAAGGGCCTGGGCGACGCGCAGCAGTTCAGCAATCTTCGGATCTTTGTCAGCGGCATCCTGAAGACGGGGTTCATCGGCAAAGGCCTTTTTGATCGTCATCTTCAGCTCTTCAGGAATCAGCTTGGCGATCCGGTCCACCTCGTTCAAGGGGAGATCCATGGCCCGGCCCACGTCGCGGATGGCCGCCCGGGCCTTCATGGTGCCGTAGGTCAGGATCTGGGCTACATGGGATTTTCCACCATACTTTTCCTGAACATACTCGATGACTTCCCCACGACGCTCCTGACAGAAATCAACGTCAAAGTCCGGCATCGACTTGCGCTCGATATTAAGGAATCGCTCGAAGAGCAGGCCATAGGGAATCGGATCAATGTTGGTGATCCGCATACAGTAGGCTGCCAGACTGCCCGCCCCTGAACCGCGACCCGGGCCTACCGGAATACCATTATTCTTCGCCCAGTTGATAAAATCAGCTACGATGAGAAAATATCCTGGGAAGCCCATGGTGTTAATCACCTCAATCTCATAGGCCAGTCGTTTTTTGTACTGATCTTCCACCGCCGGAGTGAGTGTTCCCGCTGTCCGCATGGCTGCAAAACGTTCCATGAGACCGGTCTGACAGGACCCGGCAAACATGGATTCGAGGGTTTCCCCTTCTGCAACTGGAAAGATGGGGAAGTGATACTCACCAAAGGCGATTTCAAGATTGCACCGTTCGGCGATTTCAACGGTTGACGCAATGGCTTCGGGGGTATGGTGAAATCTTTTTTTCATCTCCTCCGGGGACTTGAAATAGAATTCGTCGGAGGAAAATTTGAAGCGGCGGGCGTCGTTCAGGGTGTTGTTGGTCTGGATGCAGAGGAGCACCTCATGGGCATGGGCATCTTCTTGCAGAAGGTAGTGACAGTCATTGGTGGCAACGGTCTTGATGCCAAATTCAGCGGCCAGTTTTTTCATCCCCTCGTTGATCGGGGTCTGATCGGCAATGCCGTTTTCCTGGAGCTCAAAGTAGAGTCGGTCGCCAAAAATTTGGAGGTATTCTTTCGTCTTTTCCCTGGCCCCGTCCAGGTCATTTTGGCCCACAAGCCAGGGGATCTGTCCTTTGAGACAGGCGGTGAGGGCAATCAGGCCTTCGTTATGGGTGGTCAGAGTCTCCATGTCAATGCGAGGCTTGTGATAAAAACCTTCAAACTGGGCAATGCCTGCCATTTTCATAAGGTTTTTATAGCCGGTAAAGTTCATGGCGAGAAGGACGAGATGGAAATGTCCTTTTTTTCGTTCTCCACGATGGCCGGGGGCTATGTAGAATTCACAGCCGATGATCGGCTTTATGCCCGCTTTTTTTGCCTTGACATAGAAATCCAGAGCCCCGTACATGGCCCCATGATCGGTGACAGCAACGCTGTTCATTCCATATTCACGACACTTGTCGAGCAGATCAGGAATTCTGATGGCACCATCCAGCAGACTGTACTGGGTGTGCACATGAAGATGAACAAAACCGGCGCTCATAGGGATTTTTAGAGGATGTGTCTTGAAGGAATAATGAGAAAGTTGCAGGCGGCTCGAACTGTTCTAAGTCGATGCGCTGAACTTTCATGGTTAGTCGTGGAGCACTGACGTGATTTAACGAAGATTGGCGATTATCAGATCCTTATTTCAGGCCTTTAGCGCCTTCAGTATGGGCATTAATGAGAATCATGTTCTCGGTTTTAGCACCGGTGAAATCAGCTTGGATCAGGTTGGCGCCAGTGAAATCAGCATCGGTGAGGTCGGCTTTTTTTAGATTGGCCCCTGGAAGATTGGCACTGAGCAGGGAGGCTCCCCGTAGATTTACGCCCTCGAGATTGGCACGGCGGAGATTGGCACGGCTCAGATCAGCTCCCTTTAAATTAGCACCCTGGAGATTGGCGCCAACAAGATCGGCCTGGCGGAGATCGCTTCTTTCCAGATTGCAGCCAGGGCAATTCTTGGCCATGGATTTAACGGTGTGTTCAATCTCGGCATCGGAGGCACCGGGGGAAGCTATCACAGTTGACTCGACAGTATTGGATGTTTGTTGCTTTAATTCATTGGGTTGGTCTGCAGTCAGGGATTGACGAAGATAGGTGGTCTTGGCGGCCGGTTCTGCCACTGGTTGAGGGGAGTCCGTTGAAGAAGGTGGGGTTTTTCCACCGGCCAGGGATTCACGCAGATACGTTGTTTTCTTGGTCGGTTCAGGGGATTTGTACAAGTGGGCAGAGTCACCACTGGATGCTTTGGCATTGTAGGCAAGGACCCCTTTATCGTTAAACAGGGCATAGGCATTTTTACCGGCATCAGGATACACGGAATAGCATTTCATCTCGCCATAATACCAGACCTTGAATTTCAGACAGAGCTGGTTTGCGCCATTGATGTCCCATCCACCCTTGTCTACGTCATCAGCGGTGAGGGATTCAGCGCGGGCTGAGATGGAGCCGTCCGGCTGAAAATAGATGTTGGCGTTGAAATCAACGGACTCAAGATAAAGGCTGTTTCCAGAGACCACATCAAAGATTTGTTTGGCGGTCAATGGCGTGCTGCCTTTTGCTGCCATCTGGTTTTGGGTGACCGGAGCGCATCCGGCAAACAGGAGAGCACAGAAAAGAAAGAAGGGAAGAATTTGTCGGGTCACAGTGAGACCTCCATGTAAGGCAACTTGTTGAAATGAAATGTAATAATTTGTGAAATAGAAAGTATACCATAAAGGACGTGGCTTTGCACTGGATATGGAGAAGAGGCCATGAATTAGATCGGGATCAAGTTTGGCAGAGGGGAGAAATCAAAGATATTTAACCAAAATCCTGGAAGATTGGAGTTGAACAACGTTGTTTTTGCACACTGACCACAGCCTCGATCATTATCTTTTTTTATTCTTTTTTTCAGCCAGGGCACGGCGTCCGTCAACATGGCGTTGTTTTGCCCGGTTGATAAGGATGTCATGGACGGACATGTCGCCGCCTTCTTCGAGGGAACAACGTTGGATATAAGTGCCGTCCGGCAGCATATCCCAGGCATTGCGAGTATTCATCATTTGCAGAGCAAGAATTTCACGAAGCTGCTTCTGCAATCTGGGCACAATGACGGGGGTGCAGACCTCGACCCGGCTTTCAAGATTTCGCTTCATCAAATCAGCGGAGCCGATATAATATTCTTCCTTGCCGTTATTTTTGAAGTAAAAAATGCGGGTGTGTTCAAGGAAACGGCCAACAATGGAGACAACCCGGATTGTCTCGGAAAGACCTTTGATTCCGGGCCGCAGACGGCAGGTATCACGGACAATAAGATCGATGGGGATTCCCGCCTGAGATGCCCGGTAGAGGGCGGCAATGATGTCGCTGTCTTCCAGGGCATTGGTTTTCATCTGGATATGACCGGGATGTTCGATGCTGTGCTGGGAGATTTCCCTTTCAATACGGTCAAGCAGCCCCTGCTTGAGAAGTTTGGGCGAGGGCAGCAACTTGTGGTAATCACGCATCGGTGTGCAGCCGGTGGTCAGATAATTGAACAGTTCAGTCAGGTCTTCGCCAATCTCCGGATCGCAGGTAAGAAGACCAAGATCGCTGTAGATCCGAGCCGTTCCCGCATGATAGTTGCCGGTCCCGATGTGGGCATAACGGCGTAGATGATCGTAATCGTCTCGAATGACAAAGATCAGCTTGGAATGGGTTTTCAGGTCGACAACTCCGTAGGTGACATGAATCCCGGCCTCTTCCAGGTAGCTGGCCCATTTGATGTTGGCGGATTCGTCAAAGCGGGCCTTCAGCTCCACCACCACCGCCACCTGTTTGCCGTTCTGGGCGGCGTCAATCAGATATTGGATGATCCGAGACTTCTTGGCAGTTCGGTACAGTGTCATCTTTATAGCGAGGACTTTTGGGTCAATACTTGCCTCGTGGAGAAATCGTTCAACCGAGGTGTCAAAGGATTCGTAGGGATGCTGGAGCAGGATATTGCCATGGGCCCGGATGACGTGGAAAATGCAGCGATTTTTATCTAAAAGATCGGCATTATCAACAGGATGATGGGGAGGAAAATGGAGATCGGGCAGGTCTATTGCGGCAATCTGGAAAAAGTCGCGGCCACCGATGATCCCATTGACGGCTACGACATCTTTCTGTCCGTCGATGTTGAAGTTAGAGGCCAGCATGCCGCGATGGTTTTCAGACATTCCGCTGCAGATCTCAAGCCGGACAATTTCAGCGAATTTCCGGTCCCGAAGGGCGCTTTCAATCATCGAGAGAAGATCGTTGACTCCCTCGAAGGCCTTTTCTGTAATGGCATTACGAGTTACCCGAAAGCATTCACAGCTGATGATAATCATCCCCGGAAAGAGTTTTTCCAGATTATTCCGAACCAGGTCTTCCAGCATGATGTAGTTGTTTTTCTGGCCGTCAACACAGACAAAACGCGGCATCTTGTCATTAATCGGCATTTTGATCCGGTTGAAATAGCAGTGGTCACTGCTGGCGTAGCGGGTGACCACCAGAAGATTGACGGAGAGATTGGAAATAAAGGGAAAGGGATGGGCCGGATCAATACCCTGGGGTGTGAGAAGGGGATAGACCCGGTCATGAAAAAACTTGTTGGCTGTTTTTTTCTGGGTCTGGTTCAGTCCGGCATAGGGGACAAACTTTATATTCGCAGCGGCAAGAAGTGTTCTCAGATCAAGTTCAATCTGGCTCAATTGCTTTACGATATCCTGCACGACAAGATAGCAGGCGTCGATCTGCTCCTGGGGAAGCCTGCCGTCAATGGTCAGTTGCTTGACATTGGCGCCAACCTGCTGCTTCAACCCACCGATGCGCTTCATGTAAAATTCATCGAGATTAGCGTGCACCACGGCAAGAAAAAACACCCGTTCAAGCAAAGGGTTTCGTGCGTCAGCGGCTTCACTGATGATTCGCTTGTTGAATTCGAGCCAGGTCAATTCTCGGTTGAGGTAGTACTCGGGAGATTGGAGATCAAACTCTATCCTTATGGGATTTGAGGGCTCTTTATTTGCTTCGAGCAGTGTTTTCTTTTCATTTTTTTTCATGGGTACACCGATGGCACTCTCCTTGTGGAGTTTAACAGCTTTTATCAGAGCCAGCCTTTGAGTCTGAATAACAGAAAAGGCACTATGGCAGACACCAGCATCAGTGCGAGCGCAAAAAGATATCCGTGCGGCCAGTGCAGTTCCGGCATAAGGTCAAAGTTCATTCCATAGAGGCTGGCCACAAGGGTTGGCGGCATAAAGACCACCGAGATAATGGAAAAAATCCTGATGATTTTGTTCTGTTCACTGCTGATAAGTCCAATGGTTACATTGAGTAATGAATCACTCTTGTCAAAAAGAAAGGTTGAGTATTGAACAAGGGAATCAATATCTTCGATGAGGCTATGTAGAATTTTTAGATTTTGTCTTAGATTATAGCCGCTTCGTTTGAAAAATGAAAAAAGTCGCTGCATGTCCAGCATTCCCAGTCGAATTTTATCGTTGGTATCCTGAAGCGAACCGAGGCGCAGTACGATATGCTCCAGATTCCGGTTGTCGCCATCATAGACATCCTTGCTGATATTGTCGATTTCACTCTGAAGAAGCTCGAGTCTGTCTGCCAGACGATCGACCTTGATCTCAA
>JAFLKM010000070.1 GCA_019163335.1 Desulfobulbaceae bacterium
GGTGGTACACTTTTCAATTGCCGAAACTGGTACACTTTTACATTGCCATTAACAATGGTGCAGATCATTTCTCAAAACACGGAAAATAAATTGATCAATGGCAAGGCAATCCCACCAACCGGCCATATAACTCTCGCCCAGAGCCAATGACCCGTCACAAAGAATCTGCTCATAAAACTCCTGCTTGTGTACCTGGATATCCCAGGGGCGCGATCCATTGATGGTAATATCGGCGAGGGCGAAGAGATCCGTAATTATCTGTTCAGATGAACCATGGGTTATGCGTGACATAAGCATTTTTTCTTTCCTCCCTCAGAATTCAGCCATGGACCAGTTGCACTTCAAATCTTCAAAATCGAAAAGAATGTGCCATCTCTCTAACCCACTTTAATCCTTTATAATTGGCATATCATACTCTCCGAATAAAAAACAAGTGCGAATCCGGCGCCACCCTTCTCCTCTCGTTCGTTCCCGAAAGGTACTCTTACAGACCATGATTGACTATTATCTTATTGCTAGGCTGGGGGGGGGGGAGATACATGTGAGACAAATGGAAAAACGAGAGAGACAATCAAGAAAAAAATGAAAGATGAAACATCAAGGTCCGTTTTCTGAGGCCTTCCTTGCGCGGCGTTTCCTGAAAAAATCCTTTAAAATCTGGGAACATTCGGCCTCCAGAATCCCATTGGTAATCTCCAGTTGGTGATTGAGCAGATCATCGGTGCCGATGGTGTAGCGAGACCCTGCCGCCCCGGTTTTGGGTTCGAGGGCGCCGAAGACCAGCCGCTGGATGCGGGCTTGGAGGATGGCCCCCATGCACATGATGCAGGGTTCCAAGGTGACGTAGAGGGTCGTTTCCGGCAGCCGGTAATTGCCGGTTTTGATTGCGGCCTCACGGATGGCCAGGATCTCGGCGTGAGCAGTGGGGTCACTGGCGGCTATGGGCCGATTGGCGGCGGCAGCCAGCAGCATCTCGCCCTGAGCCAACACCGCGCCCACCGGCACCTCGCCTGCCTCCGCTGCCTGTCGGGCCTGCTCGAGCGCGAGACGCATAAAAGCGAGATCAATGGTGGACTGCCCGTTCATGTCTGCTCCCTACCGCCTTCAGTGCGTATCATCGAGGTTGGTTTCCACCGGCCACATCGTCTTCCACCTGTTGCAGCATCCCGTCGATCACCTCCAGGCCCTTCAACCAGAAGGCAGAATCATCGAGATCAATGCCGAAGGGGCGCACCAGCTCATAGGGCGAGGCTGAACCGCCCGCGGCCAGAAGCTCGATATAGAGGGTGACAAAAGAATCGCCGTGCTGCTGATACAATCCATAGAGGGCCAGCACCAGCAACTCGCCAAAGGCATAGGAATAGACATAGCCTGGTGTGGAGAGGAAATGGGGGATATATGACCACCAGATCCCGTAGTCCGGCCGCAGATTGACGGAATCGCCAAACATCTCGCTTTGGGTTTCAAGCCAGTAGGCGCTGAGTTGCTCGCAGCTCAACTCGCCCTGCTCGCGGCGGCCTTCGTGCATCCGTTTTTCAAAACGGTTCATGGCGGTCTGTCGGAAGACCGTGGCAAAGATCGACTCCAGCTTCTGACAGATAAAGGCCCGCCGCTGGGCCGCATCGGTGAGCAGGGCAAGCTGACTCCGGAAGACCAGCATCTCGGCAAAGACCGAGGCGGTCTCGGCCAACACCAGGGGGGTGTCGCTGTTAAAATGGCCGCGCCTGGCAGCCAGCACCTGATGGACGCCGTGCCCCAATTCATGGGCCACGGTGGAGACATCGTTGAGGGTGCCGGTATAATTAACCATGACGTAAGGATGGACATCCGGGACACAAGGGTGGGCGAATGCCCCGCCCCGCTTGCCCTGGAGCACCGGGGCATGAATCCAGTTCCTGTCGAAGAACTGCCCGGCAATGGCGGCAAGATCCGGGGAAAACCCGGCAAAAGAGTCCAGCACCATGGCCTTGCCCGTCTCCCAGTCGATCCGCTGCGACGGCAGGGCCGGCAGGGGCGCGTAACGATCATAATCGGTGAGTTCGTCCAGCCCCAGCAGCCCCTTTTTCACCCGGTAGTAGCGCTGGACAATGTCATAACGGCCGGTCACCGCCGTCACCAGGGTCTCGACAGTGGCATCCTTTAGTTCATTCTCCAGATTCATGGCATGGACCCAGCCTCCATGGCGGCGCAGCCGGTCGTCGATCATCTTGTCGGCAGCCAGGGTATTGAAGATATGGGTCAGGACATGGTTCTGGGACTCCAATCCGGCAGTCAGCTCGTCTGCCGCCTGCCGTCTGACCACGCGATTCTGGTCATAGAGATCGGAGAGCACCTCTTCGTCGGTGCGTTGCCGTACGCCAAAGCGCAGGCCGCTGATCACCTTGTCAAACAGGGTGTTCCAGGCGTTTCGCCCCACCGGCGCGTATTCGAGCAGCAACGATTCCTCGACCTCAGAGAGCTGATGCGGCAGGTAGCGGCGCAGGGCCTCCAGATAATGGCGATACCCGGCAAGCTCAGGTGCCGCCAGCAGGCGGGCCGCAGTGTCGTCGGCCAGCCCGTTCCATTCCAGCTCAAAAAAGACCACCTCCTTTTTACACTGACTGGCAAGTTCTTCCATCCGCTGCAACAGGGCTCCAGCCCCGCTGTTTTCCATGCAGGTGGTGAAATTGAGAAAGGCAAAGGTTCCCAGGCGGCTCAACCGTGCATCGAGGGACTCCAGTCGCTCCACCAGCCCCAGTAATTCACCGGCATCAAGGACGGCCACCCGGCCACGGAACCGGCTGCGGACAACGGCCGCCTCTGCGACACACCACTGAGCATCGGCGTCAAGGGCCGGATCATCCCCATCCTGATACAGATCGCCAAGATTCCACAGCACTCCGGCCGCTCCAAGATCATCTTTCGTCATTTGTTCAATCATTATCGCCACACTCACCTGATATTCATTGCACCTGTCTGGGCCAGCGCCAGCCTGACATCCACCAAATCAATTTCTAATCATAAAAAAACCTCACGCTAACAGGCGTGAAGTAAATAATAAGAGAATCTGAATGAAAAATTAAAATTCAACTCTTTTCGGGCGAACCATTTTCACAGCCCATTCTATCACGCAATTTCGTATCCGGCATCGCCATAATGATTCAAGCAAGCTCTCACGACCGCCTTTCCCGCCTGTTTCCCTGGCTCGCGGGGCCTCTTTTTTTCGGCCTGCTGGCCCTGATTCTGGGGCAGGATGCCAACTGGGATCTTCGCAACTACCATCTTTATAATCCCTTTGCCTTTCTTCACAACCGCATCGACTTCGACATGGTCCCGGCCCAGGTGGCCAACTTCTACAACCCCCTTATGCACATCCCCTTTTATGGAGCGGTGATGCTGCTGCCGCCCATGGTCACCGGGTTTCTGGTCGGGGCCATCCAGGGACTGAACTTCCCTCTGCTGGTCGGTATCGCCCGCTGCGTCATGGATAAACAACGGGAACACCCCCCATGGCACTCGTATGTGGCCGCCTTTATCGGGCTTATGGGAGCAGGCACCCTGGCCGAACTCGGCACCACCTTTGGCGACAATCTGATCAGCCTTCCCCTCTTTGCTGCCATGTGGCTGCTGCTGGCCAATTACGACCGTCTGCAACAAGAGACAATGAGCAGACTATGGCTGCTGGTTGCCGTCGCCGGTCTGCTCACTGGAATGGCCGCCGGCCTCAAGCAGCCCTCCGCCATCTTTGCCGTGGGCTGGTGCGCGGCCTTGCTGTGTGTGCCCACGCCCCTGACACGCCGGGTCATGCTGGCCTTCTGTTTTGGTATCGGGGTTCTGATCGGGATCGCCGTCACCGGCGGATTCTGGATGCATGAGCTGTGGGTCCACTATGGCAATCCACTGTTTCCATATTTCAATGACCTTTTCCGCTCACCCATGGGGGCTGCCGCCCACTACCGCGACACCCATTATCTTCCGCCAAGCCTGGTGGAGGCTATTCTCCTCCCCTTTCTAATATTGGCCAACCCTTACCGGGTGGGCGAGATCGTTTTTCGCGACTTGCGCTTCGTGCTCCTAATCCTCGCCCTGATCCTGACTGCCATCTTTGCCCTGCGCCAAACCGCCCACGGCCATCAATCCTCACTGACCCGGCACAAGGGCTTTTTTCTCCTCATCGCCATGATCGTCTCCTATCTGGCGTGGCTGAAAATGTTTGCCATCTACCGTTACCTTTTGCCCCTGGAGATGCTGGCCCCCCTGGCGCTCTGGCTGCTCATCGACCGTTTCCCCCTCAAAATTCCGGTGCGCAAGGCTGCGGTCCTGGCCTGCCTGCTCCTCTGGATGGTCACCCTGAAACCGGGAAGCTGGGGCCGGGTGCCCTGGAGTTCCGACTACTTCGGCGTTCAACCCCCGCCCCTGAACGACCCGACCAATACCATGGTCCTCATGACCGGGGTGGAGCCATTTTCCTATGTCATCCCGTTTTTCCCGAAACCGGTGCGTTTCATCAGGATCGAAAGCTATTTCACCGGGCCCTCCGGGACCCCCAACGGCTTTGACCGACGCATGCAGCAGCTGGTCGAAGGCCATCAAGGCCCTCTCTATATCATGTACCGGTCCCACGAAGAAAAAGGGAGCAAAGCCGCCCTGCATCACTTCAATCTGCAGATCAAACCGGACGCATGTCAGAAGATGAATCCCCACATCGAAAGCCCGAATTCCGACCCCTTTTATTTCTGCCCCGTCACATCAGTCAATACTTATATCAATCCCGATGAACGGGATAAGTTCCTTGCAGATAAATTTCTTAAAAAAACAAAACATTTATCTGTAAGGAACTAAAAACGAGAGGAACCCCAAATGACCAAATCCAATCCCATTTCATTTTTAGCAAGAATCGCTGTCCTGATCCCATGCTACAATGAGGAAAAGACCGTGGCCCAGGTGGTGCGGGATTTCCGCGCGGCGCTGCCGGGAGCGATGATCTATGTCTACGACAACAATTCAGCGGATCAGACCATCGCCAGGGCGACAGAGGCGGATGCCATTGTCCGGAGTGAAAAATATCAGGGCAAGGGCAATGTCATGCGGAGGATGTTTTCCGATATCGAGGCCGATATCTATGTCCTGGTGGACGGTGACAGCACCTACCACGCCGCCAGCGCCCCGGAGATGGTTGATAAACTGTTGATGGAACAACTGGATATGGTGGTGGGCACCCGCCTGACCGCCCATGAGGGAGACGCCTCTTTCCGGCGAGGGCATGAGTTCGGCAACCACCTGCTCACCGGCTTCATGTCCCTGATCTTTGGCCGCCAGCTCACCGATATGCTTTCCGGCTACCGGGTTATGTCGCGCCGCTTTGTCAAATCCTTTCCCGCCCTGGCCCAAGGGTTTGAGACCGAGACCGAGCTCACCATCCATGCCCTGGAACTGAAGATGCCCATTGCCGAAGTGGTAACCCCTTACGGCTCGCGACCGGAAGGTTCGGAGAGCAAGCTCAGCACCTATCGGGATGGCTGGCGGATCCTGCTGACCATTATCGCCCTCTTCAAAAAGGAGCGGCCGCTGGTCTTTTTCACCATCCTCTTTGGCCTGCTGGCCGCCCTGTCCATCGGCCTGGCAATCCCGGTACTGCTTACCTATGCCGAAACCGGCCTGGTTCCCCGATTCCCCACCGCCATTCTCGCCACCGGCATCATGCTCCTGGCCTGTCTCAGTCTGGCCTGTGGGCTGATCCTCGACACAGTCACCCACGGTCGCCGGGAACTGAAACGGCTTTATTATCTCAACATCGCCGCCACAACCTCCGATGGCCAAGGCGGCCAAACTTACTGCGCCGCAGGCCAGCACCACCTGCTCCAGCCGGTACACCTTGCCGGCTGAGAGATATCAAAGCGATTTCTGAAGCTGTCAGCGCAGTCCGGCAATAAACGGACCTACGGCCTCGGCTCCTTTCTCATCCACCAGGCGAATGGTCTGCGAGCCGATTACCGCCATATCCGCCTTGCCGACAAGGGCCTTCACATCATCACGATCCTGTATGCCAAACCCCACGGCCAGCGGCAGCGAGGTCGCCTTTCGGCAACGCTGCAGATACTCGGCAACATCCTGACCGATCACCGACTTGACACCAGTCACCCCCCGCCGGGCCACACAGTAGATAAAGCCCTTGCCGTGGGAAGCCAGCTCCTGCATCCGCTCACCAGTGGAGGTGGGGGCAAAGATGAGGATGGAGGCAATCTCGTTTTCCGCTGCCAGCCGCAGAAAGCTCTCTCCCTCAGCAGGTGGCAGATCCGGGACTATCACCCCTTTGATTCCACACTCCCTGGCCTTTTCAAAAAATGATTTTTCTCCGTACTTGAAGACAATATTATAATAGGTCATAAAGAGAAAAGGGATGTCATACCTGGCGGTCATCTCAGCCGCAAAGGCGAGGCAATCGGTTACCTTTGTTCCATTTTCAAGGGCCTCCTGATTGGCCTTGACAATGACCGGGCCATCAGCCATGGGTTCCGAGAACGGAATCTGCATCTCAATGCAGTCCACTCCGTTTTCCACCATCTGGCGAATAACCTCACGGTTTACCTCAAAGGAGGGATAGCCGAGAACGATATGGGTCATAAGCAGAATTTCTTTCTTCTCAAGGCTATCGCGTAATTGTTGTTCCAGTTGCATATACTGCTCCTCGCAGATCTGATTCCTTATTTATTTTGGCTGTATTCCAGACCCCGCTTGATGATAAAATCCTTCCAGGACGGGTCGTTAAAGGCATGAGCAATGGTGAAGATGTCCTTATCGCCACGTCCCGACATGTTGATGATAATGGCATCAGCAGGCGTTAGCTGCGGCGCCTCCTTAAAGGCCTGGACAAAGGCATGGGAGGATTCCAGGGCCGGGATAATTCCTTCTTTCTTCATGGTGAGATCGAGCGCTGCCATAACCTCGCTGTCAGTGGCAGACTCAAAACGCACCCGACCCTTCTCCCAGAGATCGGACAGAATCGGAGAGACCCCCACATAATCGAGACCGGCGGCCACCGAATGGGTCTCCTTCATCTGCCCATCCTCATCCTGAAGAAACATGGTCTTGTACCCCTGCGCCACTCCAGGTGAAGCATCCGTACCACTGAGTCTGGTCGCATGCAGACCGGTGGCGATCCCATGTCCGCCTGCCTCCACACCTACCAGCTCAACTGATTCTTCCGGGATAAAACGCTTGAAAATCCCCATGGCGTTTGACCCCCCACCCACACAGGCGAAGATCCGTGCCGGCATCTTGCCATGGTATTTCATGATCTGCTCAGCAGCTTCTAGGCCGATAATAGACTGAAACCAGGCCACCATCTCCGGGAATGGATGTGGCCCGCAGACCGTGCCAAAGACATAATGGGTGTCATCCACATTGGTGACCCAGTCGCGGAAGGCCTCGTTGATCGCATCTTTCAGGGTACGAGAACCATTGGTCACCGGCACCACAGTGGCCCCCATCTTCTCCATCCAGAAAACATTGGGACGCTGACGACGGACATCTTCTTCACCCATATAAATGGTGCAGGCAAAGCCAAACTTGGCAGCCATAGTGGCCGTGGCCAAACCATGCTGGCCGGCCCCGGTCTCGGCAATAACCCGTTTCTTACCCATCCGTTTGACCAGCAGGCCCTGCCCCATGACGTTGTTCGCCTTGTGGGCACCGGTATGATTCAAGTCTTCCCGCTTGATATAAATCTGGGCTCCGCCAAAATGACGGGACAGATTATCGGCATAGGTCAGCGGTGTGGGCCGACAGGAATAGGTTGACATCAGCTCCACATACTCCTGCCAGAACAGGGGATCGTTCTTGCATCGTGTAAATTCCGCATTGAGTTCCTGAAAGGTCTGGTACAACACCTCCGGAATATACGCCCCACCCCAATTGCCAAAAAATCCCTTTCTATCCATCAATGTCACCTGAATGATCACTAAAATTCAATAAATGTTTCAATACTTCAAAAAAAATCCAATACTCGCAAGAGTCCCCTATAGATTCTCCCGCTGCCGTCGATAAGAAAAAGGAAAAGACAGATGTTTTGTCAACTCAAGCTCTCTGTAATTAAAATCAGCAAGCAGGATTCAGCAACATCCTTTTTCCATTACCTCAAGGAGATACAAATGAGCATGCACAGCGCAGTCACCAGACAACCACGAATAGACAATGATAAAATCTTCACGTTTCCACAGGGTATTCCAGGCTTCGAAGAATACACTACTTTCAAGATATTTCACAAGGATGATAATGCGGTGACAGCCTATTGGCTGGAGTCATGCGACAGTCCAGAGATCACCTTCACCCTGGTTGATCCGACGGAATATGATCTGAATTATGAGTTGTATCTTGATGATCATGAACAAGAGGTGCTTCAGGCAAGCGATCCCATGGATATTGGAGTCTTTCTGATGCTGGTCAGGGACAAAAGCGATAACCAGCAGGCTCCACTGGGTGCCCATATCGGCGGTCCACTGGTGCTAAACGTCCCCCAACAACTGGGGCTGCAGAAAGTGCTGGGAAAAACCAAGGTCAATGTAAATATTGTGGCCAACTAGATGAAGACTGCTACCAGCAAACAGCTTACTCATTGCTAAACATTGGTCGAAAAGGAGCCGTAACCAGATATTATCCACCAAACCTTGTGCATGAATACGGCATCATCCGACCATTTTATAGCCGACCTTAAATGCTGGATTAAGGGTATCAAGTGACGTAC
>JAFLKM010000067.1 GCA_019163335.1 Desulfobulbaceae bacterium
CGTCGTTGAAACCCTCCAGGTTCCACAAGAACCCTGGTCCAATGCCGCCGGCAAAGGGAAGACTATCGTCATCCTGCCTTTTGCCGATTATACCTATGCAGACTCTCTTGCTTCAGCCTATCGGCGGGAAATGGCCATTACCGAATCTTTCACTGACCGCTTGGTTACTAATGGGTTTGCCCTGCCCATCCAGGAAGATGTCTTTGACTATCTGATTGATCAATCCATCATCAGCCTGATTCCCTATGACCAGAATCGCTCAATCTCCTTGAAAAATGAGCTGGATAATGAATGGTCGGATGTCATGAAAGATCAGATTCGGGGCTATATTGCCGATCAACAAACCCAGAGCGATAATCAGGTAGCAGCCAGCCCAGGAACGCATGGCCTTACCGCAAAGACCATTGCCAAGATAGGTCGTAGATTTAATGCTGACTATGTCGTCAGAGGTCGAATCCTTGAATTTAAAACCAGACAGGAACATACCTGGGCCCCATGGAAACGTGGCATCCTGCCCTTTGTCTCCGGTACCACCAGCCAGATAGCCTTTGGTTTTGCCGACACCAGCCAATATGACAATATGAATAACATGGTCGTCGGAGGAACCATGGGTGCCATCATCGGGAACAATGCAAGCAACCCATGGGATTCGTATGTCAGCAATTCCATTTTTTGGGGAGCGGTGGGTGCGGGTTTAGGGCAACAGACAACAAACAGCGGAAAAGTCGATCAGGCCGTGGTCCAGATGCGCATCTGGGTTCAGGAAACTGCCACTGGCAATGTGATTTGGACCAACCGTGTGGATGTAAAAGTTTCGCCGGAAACAGTCCTGGCTGAGAATCAATATGATGCATTATTTAATCAGGCCATTGAGAAAGGAACCACCACCCTTATTGACAACTTTATCACTTCGGTCTTTCACGTAGCACCTGTTAAATTTGTACCGCCACCTGTCAGCGACCCCACTATCCGCGAACAGTAAAGATTTTAATCAGGCTATAGTCCCGCCTGTTGCTTTCAAGAAAGCAGAAAGGCCAGAATTCCATAAACTAGGAATTCTGGCCTTTCTGCTTCTAAAACTAAGTGCCGATTTCATTTCGACAGACATCTACACGATGCCTATGCAAAATATGGGTTTTAATTATCCCGGCTCCTGCTGTTAATTCTCCTGCTGAGTTGCTTTCTGTTGCTTGGAATTCTGATACAGCCCCATAAAGTTAATCGGTTCCATCTGAAAGGGGATAAACCCGCCATCCACAGAAATCTGACTGACTATCTGACGGGTAAACGGGAAAAGCAAGGTGGGACAATCTACACTGAGGACCATTTCCATATGCTCTTCAGGGATATTCTTGAGCAAATAGGCTGCCGCATGCTCAATCTCCAGGATGAACATGGTCTTGTCATCATTCCCTTTATCTAAGATTTTAGCGGTAATCTGAAGACTTACCTCATAATGATCGTCACCCAGTTTTTTGTGATTCAATTTCAGATTCACATCAACCTTGGGCTCTGAATTCTGCAGCCGATACACTTCAGGGGCATTGGGATTTTCAAAGGACAAATCCTTAACATACATCTTCTGCATCCGAAAAACCGGGTTTTCACCGGCACCGTTATTTCCTTGTTCTTCACTCATCATCGATTCCCTTATTTTAATAAAAAAGATTGTGCATCGTTCGATGCATTTGTAAATTCCAAAATCAGATAATAACCTTAAAGCAAATAGAAAAAGGACGCAAAGAAAAACCTGCACAACGAGGTCATTTTAACCTTCTCCTCATATAAGCTTACTTCCATCAAGCACTTGCCCCAAAAACCTGCCGGTGTGGGAACTCTTTTCACCTGCCACCTCCTCGGGACTGCCACACGTCACAATCCTGCCCCCCATGTCGCCACCTTCCGGCCCGACATCGATAATCCAGTCAGCAGTTTTTATGACATCCAGATTATGCTCGATCACTACGACAGTATTCCCATGATCCACCAAACGACCAAGGACATCCAGAAGATGTTCAATATCAGCCGGATGTAGTCCTGTTGTCGGCTCATCTAGAATATACAAGGTTCTGCCGCTGGCACGCCCGGACAACTCCTTCGCAAGCTTCACCCTCTGCGCCTCCCCACCGGACAAGGTCACCGAAGACTGGCCCAGGGTAATATACGCCAAACCCACATCGGAAAGGGTTTGCAATCGATTTTTGAGCGGTGGAATATTCTGAAAAAATAACAGGGCCTCCTCCACGGTCATGGAAAGGACGTCATGAATATTTTTATCACGGTAACGAATATGAAGCGTCTCTTGATTGTACCGTTTCCCATGGCAGGCATCACACTCCACATACACATCAGGGAGAAAGTGCATTGCAATCCTGTTCACTCCTTCACCCTCGCAGGCCTCACATCTTCCACCCTTCATATTGAAGCTGAACTGCCCAATTTTATATCCACGCGCCCGCGCCTCAGGCAACCTTGCAAAAAGCTCCCGAATAGG
The DNA here is from genome assembly GCA_019163335.1 of Desulfobulbaceae bacterium. Classification (GTDB taxonomy): domain Bacteria; phylum Desulfobacterota; class Desulfobulbia; order Desulfobulbales; family Desulfocapsaceae; genus UBA2270. The sequence continues at coordinate 2,495 of JAFLKM010000067.1, forward strand.
AGTGAACACACCTGTATACGTCGCTGGATTCGACCGGGGTGTCCGGCCAATGGGACTCTGATCAATATCAATAACCTTGTCCACAAGCTCCAGGCCGGAGAGAACAGCACCTTCACCCTGCACTCGTGGAACTCTCTGCTCCAGTCCTTTTTTCGCCAATCGGAATAACGTCTCCATTACCAGCGAACTCTTACCCGAACCCGACACCCCGGTCACACAGGTCATCACTCCCAAGGGAAATGCAACATCAACCTGTTTCAAATTATTCACCGAAGCCTTTTCAAGTAGCAGCGCATGTTGTTTTCCCTTGCGAACAGGTCGACGTTTCGTGGGCAGCGCGATCACCCTTCTTCCGGACAGATACGCTCCAGTGAGGGAATTCTGACACGCCAGTAATCCGGGAACCGATCCGTTATAGACCACCTCACCACCATGCACGCCGGCTCCAGGCCCCATATCAAGAACATGATCGGCAGCAAGAATGGTATCAGTGTCGTGCTCAACTACAATGACACTATTGCCAAGATCTCGTAACTCCACTAGGGTTTTTATCAGTTTGTGATTATCCCGCTGATGCAGCCCAATACTGGGTTCATCGAGGATGTATAGAACTCCGGCCAACCGTGAACCAATCTGGGAAGCAAGCCTGATCCGTTGTGCCTCTCCGCCTGAGAGGGTTCCGGACCGCCGATCAAGGGAAAGATAGCCAAGCCCGACATCTTTCAAAAAAGAGAGGCGATCGACAATCTCTTTCAGAATAGGCCGGCCAATCTGCTGTTCACGAAGACTGAAAGGCAGTAAAGGCAAATCTAGCAGCAAAGTATCAATGGAAAGAGTTGTAAGGGAATGAATTGACCAATCGCCAACGCGGACAGCCAGCGCCTCGGGCTTCAGTCTGGCACCCTGGCATCGGGGACAGGTCTGTTCATTCATGTATCGGACCAGCTCCTCGCGCACCATAGCCGATTGCGTCTCGTGATATCGACGATCCAACTGGGGAATAACCCCCTCAAAACTCTGTTCAGAGCGCGTTGTTTTTTTCCCTTTCTGATAATGAAAAGAAATCTCCTCGCGCCCTGACCCGTACAAAATGATCTTCTGAATTTCAGCCGGCAGCTTATTATAGGGCGTAGCCATGGAAAACTTGAAATGAGTGGCCAAGGCCGCAAGAACCTGACCGGAGAATGAATTCTCAATCCGTTTCCCCCATGGGGCTATGGCACCATCCAGCAGGCTCAAGCCAGGATCCGGCACCAGTAGTTCGGAATCAAAAAACTGTTTAACCCCCAGCCCTCCGCACTCCTCACAGGCACCTTGTGGATTATTGAAAGAAAATAGCTGGGTAGAAAGGGCCGGCATGGAAATTCCGCACCGATGACACGCAGCAAGCTCACTGAACAACTGTTCCCGACTGGTATCTGGAAAGCTCACCAGCAGAAAACCTTCGGTTAATCTGACCGCCGTCGTTATTGAATCCGTCAAACGACGGGAGACTGATGATTTAAGCACCAAACGGTCCACCACCACCTCTATGGAGTGACGACGGTTCTTGTCCAGCACCTCCGCCTCATCAGCGTGGAGGATATCGCCGTCTATCCTGACCCTGACAAAGCCTTCCTTCCGGACCCGTGCCAGGACCTGTTCATGACGGCCCTTCTTGTCAATCACAAGCGGCGCGAGCAGCACCACCTTAGTGCCATCAGGCAGGGCCAGCAAGCTATGAACCATCTCCTCTATGGATTGGGAACGGATCTCTTCGCCGCATTGCGGACAATAGGCATGACCACATCGGGCAAAGAGCAGACGCAAATGATCGTAGATTTCAGTAACCGTCCCAACAGTTGAACGAGGATTCTTACTGGTAGTCTTCTGCTCAATGGATACAGCCGGAGAAAGTCCTTCCAGTGAATCGACATCCGGTTTGTCCATCTGGCCAAGGAACTGTCGCGCATAAGTGGATAAAGACTCCACATAACGCCGCTGTCCTTCCGCGTAGAGGGTATCAAAGGCAAGGGTAGACTTTCCGGAACCGGAAAGGCCAGTGAAAACCACCAAGCTGTTCCGAGGCAGATCGACGTCAATATTTTTCAAATTATGCATTCGCGCACCGCGAATGCTTAAAACCTGTGGTTCCATAAATTCATCAGCCTAAAAATAAAGGAAAAAAACAATGCAGTCCTAGTCAGAACCAAACTGGAGATGATCTGTTTTGAGACAGCGATCCATTATAACAACGAGTCCGGCCTGCTTGGCCAGGGCTGCCGCTTCGTTATTGACGACCCCCTGCTGCATCCAGATTGATTTTACCTTGATACTAATGGCCTCTACAACCACAGGCAGCACCTCCTCCGAACGTCTGAAGATATTGACCACATCAACAGGTTCTGGGATTGAGCGAAGATCCGGATAGCATTGAACGCCACATATCTCACTATGACCGGGATTCACAGGAAAAACATGAAATCCAGCCTGAATCAAATAACAGCCCACCAGATAACTGGGCCGACTCTTTTTGGGTGAAAAACCAACCACCGCAATAGTTTTAGCGGTATGTAAAACTTCTTTAATCTGATCGAGCGAGGCGAAATGAAACATGGGAGGCCGTCGTAAAAAAAATAAAAAGGATTTCTCACAAGAGTTCCCCGTTTTAGAGCACTCATGCGAGAAAAGGATTTACCACACATACAGGCTGTGGTATTTTAAGGCGTTTTGCTGACAGGTCAAAAAAATTATTCTTTACCTCATACTTTTCCAGATCATCAAGGAATCCCCCAATGAATTTTCAAGATATCATCCTCGAACTGAATCATTACTGGGCAGATCAGGGATGCGTCCTTCAACAACCCTATGACATGGAAGTCGGTGCCGGAACCTTTCATCCCGCCACCTTGCTCCGTTCACTGGGGCCGGAGCCGTGGAAAGCTGCATATCCTCAACCATCAAGACGCCCCACCGATGGACGTTATGGCAATAACCCAAACCGCCTGCAACATTATTATCAATATCAAGTTATATTGAAACCCTCTCCCATTGATGTCCAGGAACTTTACCTGCAAAGCCTGAAACGTTTTGGACTCAATCTCCTTGAACACGATATCAGATTCGTGGAGGATGACTGGGAATCTCCTACTTTAGGGGCTTGGGGACTAGGCTGGGAAGTTTGGCTGGATGGCATGGAAGTGACCCAATTCACCTATTTTCAGCAGGCAGGCTCCATCGATTTACATCCAATTACCGTCGAAATCACTTATGGCTTGGAACGACTTGCCATGTATCTTCAAGGTGTTGATAGCGTATACGACATTGCCTGGAATGACACTGTAACCTACGGAGAGATCTTTCATCAGGCAGAGGTTGAATTTTCCACCTTTAATTTCGAAGAAGCCAATGTGGAAAAACTGATCTCTTTTTTTGACATCTACGAACAGGAAGCACTGAAACTTGTCGAGAAAAAGCTTATTCTTCCGGCTTATGACTACTGCCTGAAATGCTCACATACCTTTAATCTTCTCGATGCCCGCAAGGCGATAAGCGTTTCTGAAAGAACACGCTATATAGGAAGAATCAGGAATATTGCCAGAAAAGTGGCAGAACAGTATATTATTCAAAGAGAGGAAATGGGATACCCGCTGATCAAAACAAAAGAGCGGATATAACAACCTTTGTATTGCAGACATTCCTAACCAAAAAAAGAAATGGCGGAAGTGCATGGGAATCGAACCCACCTGTCAGGCTATTAACCCGACACACCGGATTTGAAGTCCGGGAGGGCCACCAGTACCCTGCCCACTTCCATAATTACTCGCAAAAAAAATTAATTCATCTTAATAGATAGCCGCTACAAAAACAACATTATATTATATTTCTTTGATGTTTAGAAAATAAAAATCAGTACTTACAATAGTCATTTCAACCCAGATTAACGATTCAAGAGACAAAACTACACACACCATGCAATGTGAACGACTCATCAAACAGATAAAAACGTGGTATCTTCATGTTCAGAACGAAACCATGGCTCCTGCCCGCATGATCAGCTTTATTGAAAACCATGTCAGTCAATGCGATATATGCCAAACCGACCCCAATCTTCAGGAAGAAATCAGCAAAATAACAAAAATAATCCTTCCTGAATCCATGATTCCCAAAGCCGTTCGGTTGCAACATGACTACGCCGACGAAGAAGAGGAAGGAGAAGAGGAAATAGCTGAAGGAACAGAAGAGGATGAAAAAGAAGAAGAGGAAGATGAAGAAACAGAAGAGGAGCTCTTCGACCCTGATGACGAAATTTAATCTGCACACGTTTTGATCATCTAGAACCCTTCAAAACTTTCTGGCTAATAAATCAGGGATTACGCAGATTGCAGAATCCCTGATTTTAACTTTATGGTCTCGCAATCCCATTAATAAATGCGACGAAAAATCAGAATGAAACTTTTAATACGGGGGGAAAAGCCTGCCCTCTCACAAAACATCCTCTAATATAATCCCCCTTACTTACTGAAGAATTTTCCATAAACTCAAGAAACACTCCCCGTCCAGCCACTCCATTTCTGAAATGCGGATTCATTCTTTATAAAAAAAGCTATATCAAATCCCAAGATACTTCATCAATTTCCATTCAATTATTATTGAGGTTCCAACAACAATAATAATCAATGGGCAGACAAAGAAACAATACAGTTAATTTACGCTGTGAACTTTTTTAGTTCATGCATAAAGACAGTATTATAAATGTCTAAATTGCAGTTTCATTGCTGTATTCCATAAAAGCTCGAAAAAAAGCCCACCTGAAGCACCCCTAACCATTTATAAATGTATTGGACCAGATACGTAACGCCTGACAAAAAAACGCAGAGGATGCCTTCCCCAAACAAGAATATGGCTATAGCGGAGGGAAGAAGGTCTACCCTGAACTGAAAAACTCCTCAACGCCACGCCAAGACTTTGAAATGATACCATGATCCGACAAAGACTCTAAATACAAGCAGGCATTACCCTCCGTCATTGAATGCAAGAACTTCGTGAACGTACTAGTGTCTTAATAAATGATATTTCCAAATAGCAGTCCGAAAAAAAATGACCCAAAACCCACTTTTCACTTCATCCGAAGGAGAACAATCATGAACAAGTCAGAACTCATCGCTACCACTGCCAAGACAGCAGCTATTCCTAAAACTTTAGCGGAAAAACTCTGAAAGCTACCTTGGATGGTATTGCCAAGGCACTGGCAAGTGATGAGTCTGTCATGCTCATTGGTTTTGGCTCTTTTTCAGTGACTACACGAGCGGCCCGAACCGGTCGTAATCCACAAACTGGCAAAGAAATAAAAATCGCTGAGAAAAAAGTCGTCAAATTTCGGGCTGGCAAGAAATTGAGCGATTCAATCTGCCTTAAACCTAAAACGACTTGTGGGTGTAACTCAAAAACCTGTAAAACCAAAAAGAAGTAATGCACGGAAATTTCTCCATCATCCACCTGCTTGGCTTTTTTTTGCTAGCTTCGAGCATCTTCCTTTCAAGATTACAAAGTATTCCCCGGAAGGAAACTATGCTTCTCATGAGAAGTGCATGGAGAGAACGCTTAAACTCACGCTTCTTCAAATCATAGCGGATTTCTTGTGGGAATAGATGCGGAAATAAAAACATACCACAGTGATTTTTTTTTTGCAGGTAGGAAGGTAGATGCATAATGTCACGCCATGACTGGATGCACCAGCCTCTGGACCACTTTGACTCTATGGCCGGATGCACATAAAAAAAAGCCACCAATATTTAACTACAATATCGGTGGCCTATATGTAAAATGATCTCTAAAAACTTAAAATCATTGTTGATTGGTGGCGATGCAGGGAATCGAACCCCGGACACTACGGATATGAGCCGTATGCTC
>JAFLKM010000100.1 GCA_019163335.1 Desulfobulbaceae bacterium
TTTATGGCAAAGAAATTCCTCAAATTTATCCTTTTAAACCGCTGGTCAGCCCTTGTGCATGATTTGCTTTGTGTGCCGCTGGCATTTATTCTGGCATACTGGATGCGTTTTAACCTTGGCCCTATCCCCCCGGAATTCCAACGATCTCTGTATGATTTAATTCTTATTGCAATGCCTGTGCAGGGTGTATTCTTCTGGTACTCAGGTCTCTATCGTGGAATTTGGCGCTTTGCCTCTATCCCTGATTTGATCCGGATTTTTAAGGTAGCCGGGTTTGGCACTCTTACAATTGTAGCAATATCCTTCTTATTACACCGTCTGCAGGGGATTCCCCGCTCAGTACTTCTGTTGTATCCCTTACTGCTGGTAGCCGGCTTGTCTGCCTCCCGCATCATATACAGATGGTATAAAGATCATCGTCTGGGTTTATCTTCTCAAGAGGGAAAACGCACATTGATTATAGGGGCGGGCAGGGCAGGGGAGATGCTGGTCAGAGATCTGCTTCACCGTGATGCTTATCATCCACTTGCTCTTCTTGATGACAATCCTGCCATGGTTCATCGTGAGATCCATGGAGTTCCAGTATATGGAGGGACTGATCAGCTGGAACAGTGTATCAAGGAATTGTCCATTGAGCTTGTTCTTCTCGCCATCCCTTCTGCCCATAAATCCTTGTTACAACGTCTGGTTACGGAGTGCAACCGAATCGGGGTGCGCTGCCAGACCCTTCCTTCCGTCTTTGAAATGGCTGGGCGTCAGGTTGATGTTGAAAAATTACGATCAGTCACGGTGGAAGATCTGCTGGGCAGAGAAGTGGTGGAGCTGGATCATGATGCCATTGCCGGATACCTTGCCGGTAAGGTAATACTGGTTACCGGGGGCGGTGGTTCCATCGGTTCGGAATTATGTCGTCAGATTGCGGCCCAGAAACCGGCCCAGCTTATTGTTTTTGAGAATGGCGAGTTTAATCTCTATGCCATTGAGCATGAACTTCGGCACAGGTTTCCTGATCTTCAACTTGCCGCTGTTCTTGGTGATGTGAAAAACCCGGAACGGGTTCAATGGCTCTTCAACACCTTTAAGCCGGCAGTGATCTATCACGCAGCTGCGTATAAGCATGTTCCGATGCTCGAGACAAATCCTGCGGAAGGGGTCTGTAATAATGTCTTTGGAACCAAAATCGTCGCCGATGCTGCAAACCGGTTTGGGGCTGATCGTTTTGTTCTGGTGTCAACGGACAAGGCCGTTAATCCTGCCAATGTAATGGGGACAACCAAGAGGGTTGCGGAAATTTATTGTCAGAATCTGAATAGCCGTTCCAAGACCAGATTTATAACCACCAGATTTGGCAATGTCCTGGGATCTTCCGGTTCAGTGATTCCTCTATTTCAGAAACAGATCGCAGCAGGCGGCCCGGTCACTGTTACCCATAAGGACATTACCCGTTATTTCATGACGATCCCTGAGTCGGTCAGCCTGATTTTACAGGCTGGTGCCATGGGCAATGGCGGTGAAATTTTTGTTATGGATATGGGGGAACCGGTATTGATTAACGATCTTGCCAAACAGATGATCGAGCTTTCCGGGTTAAAAGTAGAAAAGGACATAAAAATTGTCTACACTGGACTGCGACCTGGAGAAAAGTTGTTTGAGGAACTATTGCACGAAAGCGAGGCATTGCAAAAGACCAGCCATGAAAAACTTCTTTTAGCCGGCAGTCGTGATGTGGAATGGGGTTGGCTTGAAAATGAGCTGATTGAGCTGCAGCGCGTTGCAATCTTACGAGATGATGAAACTATACTGTTGATTCTGCACAACCTGGTCCCTGAGTTTGTAAGGCCTGATTCAACTATCAGTCTGGGCAGTATGGACTAGAACACCTGTAAGAAAAATATCCATAATCTGATTGATCGTCTCTTCAACGGTGTACTCCGTATCAAGCGAGAGACTCCAGACCCTTGAAATCTCATCAAGGGCCCCGAAAAAAGCACGCTTGGCTATTCCTGGTTTAATATCCGCACGATAGATGTTCTGCTCTTGACCGTTTTTGATAATCGTAGAAATAATGTCAATATATTCGCTGAACTTATTGTTTCTGTAGTCTTTTATGAGTTTTGTACTCTGCCGTAATTCAATCTGGATCACTTCCGCCAGATTTTTATTTTTTTTCATCATTGTCAGATGCTTGGTGGCAAAGATTCGCAGTTGATTTCTCGGGTCTGGCTCAACATTGAGTGATTTGGTGACCTGTTCGATCAGGCCGCTGATTTCTTCTTCAAAGACGGAAATCAGGATATCGAACTTATTGTTGAAGTAAAGGTAAATTGTCCCATCTGCAACCTTGGCTTCTTTGGCTATATCGGATATTCTTGCGTTGAAGAATCCTTTCTTTGCAAAAACTTTGGTAGCCGCGTTGATTATTTTAATGTGCTTGTCTTGAGCTTTCATGAGTATTATTAAAAAGATGATGAGTTGGAGAATAAAAAAAGAGCAATAGACATTGAATGGTTATTCATTCAGATTTTATCCATTACGCAGAAATTGTCAATGGCGAGACGAGGTTTTCTGATTCTTTTATGATAAAAAATATCATTCATATCCAGCACTGCTTGTCGTCAACCTTCGATACATTGGGGTCAGTTAAACAGAATTTAATTTTCACGGGAGTACATGCATGAAAGTATTAGTTGTTGGTTCGGGTGGGAGGGAACATGCGCTGGTCTGGAAAATATCTCAAAGCTCCAGGGTCAGTAAAATTTACTGCGCTCCCGGCAATGCCGGGATAAAAAAGATGGCCGAATGTGTTGATATCGCAGTTACTGATATTGACAGTCTTTGTCAATTCGCCAAAAATGAAAAGATCGACCTGACCATCGTCGGCCCAGAATCTTCATTGGCTTGTGGAATTGTGGACCGGTTTGAAGAAGAGGGTCTGCGGATCTTTGGACCACGTAAAAGTGCTGCCATCCTTGAAGGAAGCAAGGTTTTTTCCAAGGAGTTTATGGCAAAGTACGGCATTCCCACAGCTCCGTTCAAGGTCTTTGATGATCTTAAGAAAGCAAAAAAATACATCGAAAAGGCAGGCGTTCCGCTTGTCATTAAGGCAGATGGACTCGCAGCAGGCAAGGGCGTCATTGTTGCTGCTACCCTCAAAGAGGCCAAAGATGCTGTTACTCTGATCATGCAGGATAAGGCCTTCGGGGATGCCGGAACCAAGGTGGTGATCGAGGATTGTCTGATTGGAGAAGAGGCCTCCTATATTGCCTTTACCGATGGCATAACCATCCTGCCCCTGCCCACATCCCAGGACCATAAGGCTGTGTATGATGGCGATAAAGGCCCTAATACCGGAGGAATGGGTGCGTATTCGCCTGCCCCGGTAGTGACTGAGGCCATAGCCAATTATGTTATGGACAAAGTCATGCAGCCGGTAATTGCCGGGATGGCAGCGGAAGGACGACCATTTAAAGGAATGCTTTATGCCGGCTTGATGATTGACGGCGGCAATGTGAAGGTGCTGGAATTTAACTGCCGTTTTGGTGATCCCGAAGCACAACCTTTACTTATGCGCTTGAAGAGTGATGTGGTCGACATCTTTGAGGCGGTCATTGATGGTCGGCTTGATAGCGTTGAGATGAAGATCGATCCCCGGCCTACGGTTTGTGTGGTGATGTCTTCCGGTGGATATCCCGGCCCGTATGAGACCGGCAAAGCCATCAAGGGCTTATTGGAGGCATCTCGAGTTGATGGAGTCCAGATCTTCCATGCCGGAACGGCTATAAGCAACAAACGGACAGTCACTGCAGGCGGCCGGGTTCTAGGGGTAACAGCAGTACATAAGACCCTGGAAAAAGCCATTGAGCAGGCGTATAAGGCCGTAAATCTTATCCAATGGACGGGAGTTCATTATCGGCACGATATCGGCGCCAAGGCTTTGCGTAGTCCAGAGAAACCGTTGGCACATGATGCAGAGAGTGCAGCGTTAAATCCTCAAGAGCCCCGACCGGTAAAAGCACTGGTGGGGATTGTGATGGGCAGTGACTCTGATCTGCCGGTCATGAATGAGGCCGCAGAATTTTTAAAAAAAATGCAGATCCCCTATGAAATGACCGTGGCTTCAGCACACAGAACCCCGGAACGGGCGGTGTCCTGGGCTGCGACTGCCGAGAATCGGGGGTTGAAAATCATTATAGCCGGGGCTGGCATGGCTGCTCATCTGGCCGGAGTCCTGGCCGCCCACACCAATTTACCAGTTATCGGCGTTCCACTCGATGCCTCGCCTCTCCATGGAATGGATGCCTTGTTGGCCACGGTACAAATGCCCCCCGGAATCCCTGTTGCGACCATGGCGATAGGCAAGCCGGGGGCTAAAAACGCAGCGGTCCTGGCAGCGCGCATTCTTGCCTTGGAGGATAAAAGAATCTCAGCCAGATTGCAGGCCTTCAGGCAGGAGATGATCAAAGACGTTGAAGAAAAAGCCAGAAAGATTGAAGGCTGATTCAGAAAGTGTCAGGCTGACCAAATTGCCACGCTTGCCATTGGAAGTAGATTTTCAAAGGGCAGTGTCATTTCTTAGCCAAGGGAAAATCGTCGCTTTTCCCACCGAGACCTTTTATGGCCTGGCCGTTGATCCTTTCAACGAGCAGGCCTTGACGGCCTTATTCAGATTAAAACATCGAGCCTTGCACAAGCCATTTCCGCTTCTCATCAATGATGAAGCCCAACTGGCTGATTTGACCAGCTCAATTCCTGGTGCATACAATCTCCTTATAAAGACCTTCTGGCCAGGCTCGCTGACCCTTGTCTTTCCTGCTGGAGTCGGGGTTTCATCCATGCTTACCGGAGGAGACAGCGGTGGTATCGGTATCCGAATATCATCAAATCCTGTAGCCGGTAAATTCTGCCGGTTGTGGGGTGGACCGATTACTGCGACCAGCGCGAATATCTCAGGAATGGCCGCAGCCCGGACGGCTGAAGAAGTAAGGAAATTTTTAGGGGATGGAGTGGATTACATCCTTGATGGCGGCCAGACACCTGGCGGAATGAGTTCAACCGTTGTCGGATTGAAGAATGGAGAATTACAGCTACTCAGAAAAGGACCTATCGATTTCTCTGCCTTGAATCAAGCGATAGGTCCACACAAGCATTCTGTGAATTTAGGAAAGGGGCAAAATATGGACGATCTATGTTGGAATAAAGAATTTGCCATGGGTCAGGTGGATAATGACGAAGAGCTGCTCCAGGAGCTACTGACCATCTTTAAGGATTCCTCGGCATCAGACTTGGCGGTTCTGAAACAGGCAGTGGAAAAGGGCGCCCCGGTCGAGGCCAGGGGACCAGCTCATTCCATTAAAGGGGCTGCGGCAAGTCTTGGCCTGGAAGCAATCCGGGATATAACCGCAGCCATCGAAAAAGACTGCCGGGAAGGTTCTGTGGCTGTCGCCAGGGAAAAGCTTCCTCGGCTTGAGATCTTGTTGGTAATGGCGGCTGAGCTTTAGTGCATTACAGATTATTTTCTTGTTTTTTTTTCAAGAAAATAATCTGCGAAAGGCACTTATCCCGTTCATCGGGGTTAAAAAAATACAGATATATTCAAATTTGCATTCAGGCTGGTTGTCTTCTTCGATGCCACCCTGAATGCAAATTTTAGAATAAAGTTTTCAAAGCTGACTATGCGTTACTGTCTGGTCATCTGGCGATATTTAATGCGGTGCGGTTGATCGGCGGCCGCTCCCAGTCGTGCCTTGCGATCTTTTTCATAATCCGAGTAATTCCCCTCAAACCAGACCACCTGCGAATCGCCTTCAAAAGCCAGAATATGGGTGGCAATGCGGTCAAGAAACCAGCGGTCATGGCTGATCACCACGGCGCAGCCGCCAAAGTTGACCAATGCCTCTTCCAGGGCTCGCATGGTGTTAATATCCAGATCATTGGTGGGCTCATCAAGGAGCAGGACATTGCCTCCCTCCTTGAGCATCCGTGCAAGATGGACCCGGTTGCGCTGCCCACCGGAAAGGAGTCCCACTTTTTTCTGTTGGGCCGATCCGGAAAAGTTGAACTTGCCGACATACGCTCTGGAGTTGATTTCCTTTGTGCCCAGCCAAACGGTTTCCTGACCCTCGGAAACTGCCTCCCAGATAGTCTGCTCAGGGTTCAAGGTGTCACGGTTCTGATCAACATAGGCAAGCTTGACTGTTTCTCCAAGGCGAATGGTGCCTTCATCTGGTGCTTCCTGGCCGGTGATCATCTTGAAAAGGGTCGATTTACCAGCACCATTGGGGCCAATGATCCCGACGATACCACCAGCCGGGAGTTTGAAATTGAGATCCTCCACCAGAAGTTTATCACCAAGCGACTTGCGGACATGTTCCGCTTCTATGACAACCTTGCCAAGCCGCGGTCCGGGCGGGATGAAGATCTGCAGTTCCTGGGCAAGCTTTTCAGTTTCTTGACTGAGCAGTTGTTCGTAGGCATTGATCCTGGCCTTGGATTTTGTCTGGCGGCCTTTTGCAGACATCCGGATCCATTCCAGTTCCCGTTGCAGCGTGCGCCTGCGGTCATTCTCTGACTTTTCTTCCGTCGCCAGCCGTTTTTCCTTCTGTTCCAGCCAGGAGGAGTAATTTCCCTTCCAGGGAATACCGACCCCCCGGTCAAGCTCCAGGATCCAGCCGGCCACATTATCGAGAAAGTACCGATCATGGGTGACGGCGATAATGGTACCGGCATATTGTTGAAGATGATGTTCCAGCCATGAAACGGATTCAGCATCGAGATGGTTGGTGGGCTCGTCCAGCAGAAGAATGTCGGGCTGTTTAAGGAGAATGCGACACAAAGCGACCCGTCGTTTCTCACCCCCGGAGAGAATCTCACATCGGGTCTCAGGAGAGGGACAGCGCAAGGCATCCATGGCCATCTCAAGTTTGGAATCCAGATCCCAGGCGTTCAGGGCGTCGAGCTTATCCTGAACTTCGCCCTGGCGGTCAATGAGTGCCTGCATTTCATCATCACTCATGGGCTCGGCAAATTTTTCATTGATGACATTAAACTCATTCAACAGATCCACTGTTCCCTGCACGCCTTCCTCAACAATCTGGCGCACGGTTTTATCCGGATCAAGCCTGGGCTCCTGCTCGAGATAATCGACGGTAAGTCCCGGGGAGAGAATGGTTTCACCATTAAATTCAGTATCGATGCCAGCAAGAATACGAAGGAGGGTGGATTTCCCGGAACCGTTCAGTCCCAGCACACCAATCTTGGCACCATAAAAATACGAGAGGGAGATGTCCTTGAGAATAGGTTTACTATCGTAGTATTTACTTACCTTGATCATCGAATAAATAATCTTTTTATCATCAACACTCATGAATTATACCTGTCAAAAAAAGGGGAAGGGGAGGATATTGTTGATCTGCAAACCGCCGGCACAATACTCTGAAATTTAAAAAAATGGAAGAGGATGTCAATACAGGAGAGCTGCAATTGGAATGGTTCTTAAAACTTTGAAGAGACTAATCAAAATTAAAAGAGGGGCATGGTGAAGAAATGAAAAAGATTGAATGCCGATTTACAGGTGTCCTATTACCATTTGAACGAGCAAAAGCCGTTGCCAGGATTCTGGCTGAAGAGGAGAACGACTTAGCGTTGTTAATCTCCTGGTGTGATCGGGACAAAGGAGTCCATTCACCCCAATGTCTCCAATGCGAGATCAAGGGGGAACCGGGCTGGGAGGTTTATGGACGGAATCATGAAGGACGTTTGCGTATAAGTTTCGATGACGACCGATTTGTTTTTATTTATTCGTAA
>JAFLKM010000043.1:0-3615 GCA_019163335.1 Desulfobulbaceae bacterium
GGCTCTCCTAATTGCCCTTTGAAATTGGCATACGCCTGGTCAAACTGCCGCAGGACATTGAAAATGATGCTGCCCATCGGCGAGCTGATCTTCATGATTCTGCAATCCCGTTCCTTTGCCATAGAGATCTTTTTTTCCATGATTTCTTCACGGGTCATTCTTGGCCTTTCTCCTGATTTCCCTACAGTCTTTTCTCCTTTTGCTTCTGCTTGTTCCATTTTTCCCTCCAGTTAGAGATTTAGTTTTTTTTAGGATTTGCCGGAAATTCTGGCATGGTTACGCTTGATTTTACTTCGTCGCCACTGGTCAATGATAAAGACAGAGCCATAAGGCAAGATGGCGGCCACCAGGATAAGCACCGAGCAGCGTATTGCTACCGGCATGATATGAGGCAACATCGTCATGTAGCCGATGTAAATTGCCTCGGCATTTTTATTGGCATGTTGTGAAAGTGACCAGATCCGTTCAGGAGTGCTCAGGCCAGTGAGGATTTTGTAAAAGACATAAACCATGAAACTTTTGACCATGAGCACCATCATCCTTCCTGAAAACAGGGAATTGATGGCCTTGCGGGTAATATTTCCCACATAATAGCGACCAACATAAGCACATAAAAAGGTGTTGATGATGACAGGCATATACGGGATGAACCCAAACATGATCTGTAAGAACAGGCCAGGGGACTTGAGGATGAATGGCAACAAGTAAAAATCGACGACCGGCAAAAGTAAAGCCAACATCAACCCTTCAATTAGGCCACTTTTGGCCCCGATTTTGAAATAGGACAGTGAGCCTTTCAGGGTGAGAAATTCCCCTGGAATCTCTTGCCCCATTTTTTCAATGACATAAAACTGTTGAATATCAGAGATCGCATCGAGAATATCTTTGGTCTCTTGTTGCAGGCGAGAGCTGCCACCTGAACCACCTGTGTTGATGACAGCGGCATTGGGGCTATAAGAGCTGCCACCAGAGCTGCCGCCTCCTTTATAACCACCCATCCCACTACTGTTGATGCTTGGCATTATGAGTTTTTCTCAGGGAGTTCATGCAATGAGTCAACGGTAACAAAATCGAGCAGAATGCCGGACTTGGATTTTTCCATCGCAGCGATAGAGCCAAATGGTTCGGCATGGAATGGCGTGTAGTAGCCCTTCATGGTGACACCTGATTTCATGGTGATGGTGAAAAATGCCCCAAAATAATTTGTTTGCAGAAGGCCCTCGGCAATGACATCACTCCGGCGTAGTTGATGGACGATGGATAACAACACCTGTCGCATTTCCACTGTCTCCATGCTTGCCACATCCAGCACCCCAGCCTGTTCCGCCTGTTTTCTCGCAATTTCCTCCAGTATCTTGGGCTGAAAATAGACATACCCGTTCGCCATAGAGAAGGCGGTAAACCGTCTTCCTGCAAGTTGGTTAATATGAGGCTTCATCTGCTCCAACATGGCCCTGGCATCAAACCATTCGGAGATATTCAGCAGTTTTGGCGTCTCGCCCTTCTTTTCCACTTCATCTTCTGCCAGGAAATCCATTGGTTTTTCCATGTCTTTTACGGGGGCTTCTAATGGTGGGAGTCGTTCCTGGGCCTGTTCGAGTTCTTTCTGCCTTGAAATCTGATCGGCCCGCTTCAAGGTCTTGCCCAGCAGGTTGTCAGGGTTTTTGTGATGGAGCTTGATAGCCCGTAACAGCTCATCCTTCCGGGCAAGTTGGCCGAAGGCATCAATTTCAGATAGCACCCGGCCGGCGGCCAGCGGATGCTCACCCAGAGAGTAGAGATGGCCTTTAATCGAAGGCAGCTTGCCTATATCATGGGCCAGGGTCACAATCAGGGCATCGGGGACGATATATCCGGCATCGGATTCTTCAAGCAGGCGCATGGCCTCTTCAGCGACATTCAGAGAATGGTCCAGCAGGTTTGTCTGACCAAGCAAGGTGTATGTGCTGGAGTTCCATGAGGCTTCTATATCCTGGGCAACATTGACAACTGACGAGCAATCCCCTTCTTTGTCCAGCAACGAGAGGAGTTCAGAACATACTGCGTGATGCTGACTGGTCTGCTCGGCATGGCGAAGCCTTTGAATATGCCGTTTGTAAAATTCCTGAATCCGCGCGTTCTGAAATTCGCGATCTTCTTCGCTGGCAGCTATTGTCACCTTCTCTTCCCGCCAGAGAGGGGCAAGTACCTCAATCGGGACTTCGGGGGGTGGCATGTGACCTTTGCTGTTCTTAATCCACCATGTGGCAATCCCCTCTATCGGGATTTTTTCTATTTCCTGCTGGCCTTGTTTTTTTTGTTTCTTTCCTGACCTCCAGATAATAAAGCCGATTATTCCGGACAGAAAGCTAATCCCCGCTCCCATGACAGTATTGACCTGCATACCCGTCATATCAATCATGCCGCTGATCATGTGACTTCTTCAGTTTCCTCTGCCGTCCACTGTGGCCTTATTTCAGGAAAGATTATCCTGAGCCTTGCGTCGGAAACATCAGACGTTATTCCTCGATAAAGACCTGAGTAAGTGGTCATAAAGAACTGTCTGGGAGCCATATTCAGCACTTCGGTGTGTTTGACCCGCACATCCTCGGTCTCCCTGATAGCCAGTCCGCCACCCATGGAAATAACTGGACTGAAAACCCGTTTTTCTCCAAGATGATCGGAGATGTAGGTGGCGGTTTTGGCATCCGGCACCCGCATAAACACCTTGGTGTTGCAGTTATCAAGGATTGTATTGGCTCGATCCTGGCCGATCTCGGCATAAAGCTGACTCACCGACTGGCAATAGCCGTGGATGAAAACCCCAGCCCCACCAGCTTTTGCAAAGAGTTCCTCAATTCCTTCATATAAAACAGATTGGGCCTCATCAATATGCAGGGACAGTGGAGGGGTGACCTGCTTGTCACTGGAAAACCTGCGGCCAACAAAGGCTTGAATCATGGAAGCAATGACTTTTCCAGCGGTGTAGGCTGCCCGCTTGGTGAGCAGGGAGCCAAGCTGCACCACCATGATGATACCCTCGTTCTTTTCCAGGCGGTCAATGAAACGATTTTCATCAGCCTGGCCGATAATGAGCCCGACATTGCCGGAGGTAAGCTCGGTCAAGGCCACCCGCAGGGAACTTGATACCTTTGAATAGTAATCCGGCTGAGTGGCAATCACTTTCTGGATATCCAAGGTCAACTGTTGAGCCTGGGGAGTACCAATGTTTTCGATCTTCTCCTTTAGCTTCACCAGCTCATAGTAGCCAATCTGGTTTTTAATATCGTTGAGATTGAAAGATGGCCTCTTACCGTTTGCCTCTGCGAGCATAATAAGAGCTTGCACCACTACCAGGCTGATTTCATAGGCTACCGAGAAGAAAAATGGCTCTCTTCCAACAGTAATTCCGGCGGTGATATGAGCCACCAGCTCCTCCACCATGTAATAGTGGGACAGGGGGTCAATGGTTGCGCTGTATTGTGGAAAAACAGGGGTAATCAGTATTAAATCTTTTTCCCGGCCTGTATCGAGCGCGACCTGCACTATCTTGGAGAAAAGATCGTTATCGCCCTTGGGGTCAATAGCCACCACAGAATATCCTTTACGGATGTCCTGCTCAATGATGCCTTCCAT
>JAFLKM010000043.1:3715-5377 GCA_019163335.1 Desulfobulbaceae bacterium
GCTGGCTTCAACAAAACTTTTATGGCCGACATACCGTTTGGGGCAATAAAGTCGGAGATCAGCCTGAACGCCAAGCAGGTCCAGCAATAAGCCAATCACCAGGTTTTTTGAAACCCTGTCAACCACTACATGAAATCTTGTAATGCCACGCAAAGGAACAGGCTCTATCCTGCGTAGATGAAAAGCCCTGTTCTGTCCCACCGAAATCTCTTTCTGTTCATGCACCCCGATACGATTCCAGGGACACTGGGCAAGAACGGGGGTATCTTTTTCGAGTTCCAATTCCACCAGCAAGCCATCCTTATTCTTGCGGATGATCTCACCCCAACGCATTTCATGCTCATGGCGTTTATAATGGTTCACTTCGTGCAGACAAGCTGCCCGGCTGAGATTCTTGTTGATCATCCTGCGAATGGTGTTCCAGCCATTCATGGAGACAAGTTCAAGCTGATCTTGACAGGTAACACCAACGCCATTGGTATAGCGTATGGCTTGCAGGTGATCTAAGCCAAACAAGACAACAGTATTGGTTCCGTACCACAGGGAGAGCATTGTCGAAAAGACCTTCTCAATTTCAGCCACCACCTGATCTCGGTTCAAGCCGTATTTATCGACAAAGGAATTGATGATCTCATTATAATGGGTCTGCATCGCTGTTGTTCATTATGATTGTTTTAAACTGCTCCCAAGCGATGATTACCTTTCTATATGCTGGCGCATGTCCCTTTGCTGGGTATGGATTTATCTCTGATTCTAAAAATTCATTTATATGACTCCGCCATACAAGAGAGATTTCATGTAATTGACATTCATTGGGTGTCGAAAAAAGGGCGCCATCACTGGTCTTAAATGCTGTTACCTGTTCCATGTCTTTCCTTATTAAATTGTTTTTATAATTTTCTTAAAATTTCCCTCCTATTATCTCTTTCCGGCCATGTAAGGTTTTTTGATGAAAAAATCGTATTTTTCTAAAAAAAAATGAAAAGCATCAATGAAGATCAACGGCCAACGAGAATGGGCTAATCAAAAGAGCCCGTCGGAAGGTGGCCGTCCTTTTTTATTCTTGATTTTTTTTAAAAAAAGAGATTTATTTCCAGCATAACTTCCATTTATTCATTTTGAATAACTAATCCCTCCGGGAACATAACTGAGGCTCCATGGTATATTTATCTGATAAATATATTACGATGGATGACCCAGTGACTGCTTTACACCCGCCATAGAGAGTTTTACAGAATCGTTTAATAGCAAATGCTAACTTCTTTTTGTAAATGACTTTGGATATGGCACCCTCTGACTAAATTCATTTTTTATCCTTGAATCTTTGTCAAACCCCCTTTTTTCCCCCCAAGATAAATCCGTCTTTTCTTTGAGATTTGTCTCCTCTGTCTCCCTGTTCAATCCGAAATAAATCCGTCCGGCCAAATCCCATGCAAGAAAAGTTTAATCGCAAATGCGAACCTCTTTTTTGTTCTGGATAAAGCAGTCTGATTTCTTTTGTTATTGAGCATTTATATAAACGCCACCAAGTAACATCCAATGTGTAGCAACCCTAAACGGGAGAAGAACAACTCTCCCTCCAGGGACATAGTTGTCCTCTCCCACAATCATCTAGATTAAAGGAGAACAACCATGTCAGCGCTCACCGTAAAGATCAACGAA
>JAFLKM010000043.1:5477-7756 GCA_019163335.1 Desulfobulbaceae bacterium
CCACCACCCCAGCAACAATCATTACCTATTCCCCAACCTGTTCCACAGACTCCAACCGCTCCCCAGACCGACAAGACTCCACCTGCGACACCCAGCAACCTGCCCATGATTGACGGTATCACATACCAACATCATGACAGCTTTGTGGTGGCTACAGGCAAAGTCTATGACAAGAAGGAGTTGTTAAAAGCGGTAGGCTTCAAATGGAATAAGGATCAGAAAAACTGGTACAAAGAACTGACCCATTAATTCTTGCCCAAAACTGTTTTGTAACCCAACGAGGGAGACACACACTTCCCTCAAGGGAAATCCGTGTGTTCTCCCTCAAATTATTCACTTTTATGGAGGAACATCATGGACATCAAACACACCCTGCTCACCGGTTTGCAAAAATTCGCAAAACAACACACTCTGACCACCCTGGGAGATCGGAGTAATTACCTTGGTGCATCGGATATTGGATGCTGCCCACGAAAGGTAATTCTTGACCGATTACATCCCGTTGAACATGACCTTGCCACATTGCTCCGCTTCCAAAGAGGACACATGGCCGAGGATATTGTCGCAAACGCAATGAGTGCCGCCGGATATGATAATTTCGACCGACAGGTTGAGGCTATTGCCAGCGGTAATACTCCCATCAGGTGCCACATTGATTTTGTTTTCAATACACCGAAACTCAAAGCCGTACTCGAAATCAAATCGGTTAGCGGCATTCCTGACGGGCCTCATAGCTCCTGGGAATCCCAATTATATATGCAGATGGGAGCATTGGCGGAAAAATATCCCGATCACGAGATTAAAGGTGCAGTTCTGGCCATTGATTTAGGAAGCGGTGATATTGGCTTTTTCAATGGCTATAAGCCCGATGAGATTTTGTACAAAGGATTGAAGGACAGGGCGACATCCATCTGGACAGACTATCAGTTCATGATGCTCGGCCACTCCAAGAATCCATCAACCGAACCCAGCCCACTATGCGGATATTGTAATAATTTGACCACTTGTCCACGATTTGCAGCCGAAGAGGTTCCTGATCTGGAAGATTTTGTGACCGAATTACGATCTTTGCTGGAGCAGGGCAAGGCATTGGATAAACAGATTGAACCCATGAAGGCCAGTTTACTATCAATCGTGAATCAGGCCGGACATTCGATCAAAGTCAACAGCACTATCCTTTCTAAAGCAGTTCGCTCACGGCAACATACTGATACCGGACGCTTAACAGCATTTCTATCGGAAATGGGTCATACGATGCAGGATTTTCAGGAATCAAGCTCGTATTCCTTCCTGGATATTAAAACCCCCAAGACGACACCAAAAACCAAAAAATCAGCGTAACCCACTCAGGGAAGCATAATTCCCATTGTGGGGATATGTATTTTCCTGAACATTTTCAATCTTTTTAGGAGAAAAACCATGAATAAAGCAATGGTAATCGGCAATTTAGGCAATGACCCAGAAATTCGTTACACCCAGAAAGGTACTGCTGTAGCAACTTTTTCTGTTGCTACCACCGAAAGGTGGAAAGACGCGGAAGAGGTACAGCAGGAACATACTGACTGGCACCGGATTGTTGCATGGAAAGGGCTTGCCGAAATCTGCGGAGATCACCTCAAGAAAGGCTCGAAAGTCTATATTGAGGGCAAGATGCAAACCAGAAAGTGGGAAGAGAACGGTGTTACCCGTTACACCACTGAACTTATAGCAAAAAACATGGAAATGCTTGGTGGCAAGAATGCTGACAAGGAAACCGACTCATCTTCGGCGGTTCCATGCAATAATGGTGATAACCCACCATCGCCTGATATGGAGGTTCCATTTTAAACTGAACAGATAGCTCAAACCCAGCAGTTCATCCACCAGGGGCAGACCTTCCCCTGTGGGAGTCTTGCCCCTTTTCTATTCTTTTTAAGGAGGTAAGATCATGGCAATAGTTATCTACCCAAACGGAAACATTACTGAATTACAGTTGAGCAAAAACCAGCATCTTGAGTTGAAAACGATGTATTATTTGCTGGAATGTTCAATGGTTCAGGCAATTCCCCTGAATAATGGCCGTATCATGTGGATTGACGAGGAAGGGAAGTTTAAACCTCATCGTTTAAATCCCGATGCCACAAGAATTCTCCACGTTTCTGGCGGCATGCTCGATGACTATATCGCAGGCACAGCTCTGATTACTGAAGAGAGCGAAGTCGAATAAATTGTATCCAACCCACCAGGGGCAAACAACCCCTGACAGGGAAGTCTTGCCCCTTTTTTTAATCTTTTTAAGG
>JAFLKM010000072.1 GCA_019163335.1 Desulfobulbaceae bacterium
TGTGTGAGTCGGTTTAAAAAAGTCTGAAAACAACCAAGGATGACATTGGTTGAGCAGGTTTTTTTTTAATTGCTCAATTTCTCGTACATCGATTAAAGACCAAAAGGAGTGTTACTCATAGCAGAGAGGATGAAATAGCACTTCTGATCTATTCATCCTGTGCACGAGGTGAATAGTACGCACATATGCTATTTTTTTTAGAATTTATGCAAGTATTTCATGCGAAAGCCGCTTCAGAAACCAGAAAAGACCAATTTTCGCAGGGAAACTAGCTGGCAGGGGTTAAAAAGGTCGGAGATGTCAGACGTTTAACCGTCGTCGTGAATGGGAGGAGCCCCTTTTCGGGGGATGAGGAATGGTGGTGCGGTTTTTCACTGCTTGTGGCTGTTATCTTTCTTCCTGGGACTTGTCTTTTCCCACTTCATAGGCAAACCACTTGTGCAGCTGTGCTTTCTGTTCGTCATCAAGCTGAAGGAATTCGGCGGCGAACATATCCTCCTGGGCTCGAACAATCTTTGCCGCCAAGGTAAAGGATGCCGGGAGATCATAGTCCTGACTCACCGGAATGATTATCGTACTTTCCATCTCCGAGGTGATGACTCGGGTCAGGCCTTGCACCTTGCATCCGCTTATGGAGATGTCAACGAGTTCTCCATTTCCTGTTTCCTGATCGATGGTGTATTCAACCTGATGCCCACGGATCTGGAATCGAAGGCCATTGCGTTTTATCAAATCTGTCAGGTGTGCTTCGGCCTCTTCATGAGTGCTGACGTAAACCGGTGTGTAGCTTTGAAATCTGTCGGTAAATCGGAGGAGTTGGGTGGAAAGCAGGCCTGTTTCCCCCATTACCCGGATAACATTTCCAGGCTGTTTGCTGACAAGATAATCCATGATTTGTCGCATGGTTGGAATGGCACTCAGGTGGGCAAAGATACAGTGTGAATAATCGGTGATGATATCAAAACAGGGTTTCAGGTCCGCGACACAAAACCGGATATCGGTGTAGATCTTTTGCACATCATCTTGCGTTGCAGTGGAGGGGATCGTGATAATAAGCCTGTTTCTTTTTAAATCAGCGGTTACTTTATATTTCTTGTTGCCAGCCATGAACCTTCTCCGGAGCGAAGTTTACGAGCGGTTTTTTTACAAAGAGCTTATTCGCAACAGGCAGCGAAGGTTATCCAACACTACTTAATATTGCCAACGAAGTATCCACCTTCCGTGCATGTCAGGAATAAGTATCATTATGCAAAGGTTTTAGGGAATAATGCAAGAAATTTTTTATTGGCATATCTTTGTTTAGAATGTCCTCGGCAGGAGTTGGGTGGATTTTTGCAGGCATAAAGTGCCTTCCTGACTGGCAGGACTCAGACAAAGAGATCGGTGAGGGCAAAGCGCTCCCCGTCAAAGAGGCCCCGGTCGGTGATTTTCAGGGCGGGAATAACGGGCAGGGCCAGGAAGGACATGGTCATAAACGGTGTCTGCAACGGGCATCCATTATCACTGACCAGCCTTTCAATGGCTTGGCAGCTCGCGGCCATTGACTCGCAGCTGTCAAGGCCCATAAGTCCGGCTACCGGCAGATCCATTGTCCTTTCATCATTGCCATTCACAAAACAGATGCCGCCGCCGCTCTCGCAGAGCAGATTGACGGCCCGGGCCAAATCGATGTCGCTTGCGCCCACCGCAATGATATTGTGCGAGTCGTGCGCAATGGAGGAGGCCATGGCTCCCTGTTTCAGGCCAAAGCCGCGCACAAAGCCGATGGCAGGTGGTGCCGGTCGATAGCGGTTGTGGACAAGGATCTTCAGCAGGTCTGCCTGCGGATCTGCCTCGACCAGGCTGCTGTTTGCGGGCACTTGATGGCGGCCAGCGCCGGTGATGATCTGGCCGTCGGTGATCTCGATCACCTTGATCTGAGTACCGCGCGACCGTACCTGGAGTTGTTCGGTGCTGAGCCTTGCGGCGTTAAAGTGGTTGATCGGGAGCTCCGGCGTAGCCTGAAAGAGGGCCTGTCCTTTGGTGCTGACCTGCTCTCCGTTAATCCAGGTGCTGTTAACCTCCATGCGATCAAGGTCGTCCAGCACAATGAAGTCGGCCGGGTCGTGGAGTTGCAGGAGCCCGACGTCAAGGCCGTAATGGCGAACCGGGTTGACGCAGGCGCATTGGAGGATATCAAAGAGATCGTGGCCCAGATGGAGGCATTTCTGAACCAGCAGGTTGATGTGACCGCGAGCCAGATCAGCCGTTTTCAGATCATCGGTACAGAGCATACACTGGCTGCTGTGGCTCGTGATAAGGGAATGCAGGTCGTCGAGATTGCGGGCACTGGAGCCCTGGCGTAACTGGATTTTCATGCCGAGCGCCAACTTTTCGGCGCACTCTTCCAGGTTGAGTGATTCATGGTCGGTGCTGATACCTGCCCCGATATAGGCGGCAAGGTTCGGTCCGCGCAGTCCGGGAGCATGGCCGTCCACCCTTTTTCCAATCTTTGCGGCGGCTCTAAGCTTGGCCATGACCTCAGAATCCTGGCCGATGACACCCGGGAAATTCATCATCTCGGCCAGGAAAAAGATGTCGTCTCGCTTCAGCAGTGCTTCCACATCAACGGCGGTCAGTCTGGCCCCGGCGCTTTCAAAGTCGGTGGCCGGCACGCAGGAGGGGGCCCCGAAATAAAACTTCAGCGGCGTTTTCCGGCCGCTTGCGATCATATAGTCTATGCCGGTCACTCCCAGCACATTGGCGATTTCGTGCGGATCAGCCACCACGGCGACGGTGCCGTGGGTTACCGCCTTTTTGGCAAAGGCGGCCGGAGTGAGCATGGAGCTTTCGATGTGGATATGGGAATCGATGAACCCCGGCAGAATAAAGGGGCCTTTGACACTGGCGTCAGGTTGAATGTCCGCAATACGCCCCTGTTCAATGATCAGCGTTCCTGGGAATTGCCGGCGGGCAACTGGATCAACGAGTATGCCGGATATCTTTTTCATCTGTTCTCCTGTGAATGGGTAAGGTTCCTTGAATCTGTTATTATAGAAAGCCTGGAGCAGGGATGCAAATTATTCTGTGGATACCGTCCGTTCTTCATATCTCTTTGAATGCCATCGTGAATATGGTTAGATGAACGGATGAATTTTGAAGTCCTGCAATCTTTCCCTTTCGTCTGCCTCACCTCCATAGGAAGCCCATGACCCTGCACCCCCTTTCCCTCAATGACCGCCTTCTGGTGAACGACTACCTTCGACGATTTCCGCCCCAGACCTCGGAGCTGACCTTCACCAATCTCTATGCCTGGCGCCGAACCCGGCCAATCCTGATAGATATCTTCAAGGACTCGCTGATCATTTTTGCCGAGACCCGGGCGGGACGGGTTATCCTTGGCAAGCCCCTCGGGTCGGTGTCGCTGGTTGATGTCTTAGGTCAATACGCCGGCGAGATAACCGGAGCGGAGCGGTTTCCCAAGGCGAGCATCGAGGAACTTCAGCTGCTGCCCGGGGCAAGGGTTGTGGAGGATCGCGACAATGCCGACTATGTCTATCGCCGTGAAGATCTGGCAGGCCTTGCCGGCCGGAATTTTACCAAAAAGAGAAATCACATCCATCAGTGCCTGGCCGCCTATCCCTGCCGGTATGAACGGATCACTCCGGAGATACTTTCCGAGTGTCTGGCCATGCAGGATCGATGGTGTGACGCCCGGGACTGCAAGGCCGAGCCGGGACTGTGCGGCGAATATCAGGCAATAGAGGAGACTCTGCGCTGCTATCACGAATTTGGTCTGACCGGCGGCGCCATCCGCATTGATGGAACCATCGAGGCCTTTACCATCGGTGAGGCGCTCAATCCCAGCACCGCAGTGTGCCATTTTGAGAAGGCCATGCCGCAGTTTCAGGGCTTGGGGCAGCTGATCAACCAATGGTTTGCCGAGAACAATCTTGCCGACTTCACGCACATCAACCGGGAACAGGATCTCGGGATTCCCGGCCTGCGCCAATCCAAAGAGAGCTACTCTCCGGAGTATCTGGTTGAAAAGGTGAAAATTGTCCTGCCCGGGGCGAGGAGCGAAGTACCGAATGATGCGAATTAAGAGCGAAAGATGAAGATTACTTCCATGGATTTAAGCGAACTTGGATTGGACCTGTGGTTTCAAAACCAGGCCGATGAACTCTGTCAGCCCGGACAGCGAATTGCCCGGGTAACGGCGGTAGATCGCGGCTGGTATGTGGTTCGGAATGAAGAGGGGGAAGTTCCGGCCAGGACCACAGGCCGATTCCTCAACTCCACCGACTCGACCATGGATATGCCCTGCGTCGGAGACTGGGTTTGCGTCAATTACGACTCTGAAAATTCCGCGACCATCCATGCGGTGCTGCCCCGAAGATCGTATCTCCACCGGAAGTCTGCCGGCAAGAACGTTGAGATGCAGATGATCGCGGCCAATATTGATGTCGCCTTTATCGTTCAGTCGTGCCATTACGATTTTAATGTGGCCCGGCTGGAGCGCTATCTGGTGATGGCCGGTGAAGGTCATGTTGCATCAGTGCTCGTTCTGACCAAGACCGATCTGGTCAGTGCCGAGGACTTGGAACAATTGATTGCAGCCATTCGCGGTGCAGGGATCAGTACCAGGATCATTGCCCTCAGCAATGTTACCGGGGCCGGTCTCGACCAGGTCATAGAGCTGATGGGCCCCGGGAAAACATACTGCCTTCTTGGATCATCAGGGGTTGGCAAGTCAACGCTGATCAACCGGCTCACCGGCCAGGATACCTTGAAAACAGGGACAGTTAGTGATTCCGGAGAAGGCCGACACACCACGGTCCGTCGTCAGCTTATCGTTCTTGAGCAGGGCGCCATGTTTGTCGATACGCCGGGAATGCGGGAGTTCGGTCTTTTTGGTGCGACTGAAGGAATAGGCGAATGCTTTGATGATATCCGTGAATTAGCCTTGAGTTGCCGCTTCAGCAATTGCAGCCATACCAATGAACCTGGCTGTGCCGTTTTGCCGGCAATAGCAGGCGGGGACCTTCCATCGGAACACTATGGGAATTATGTGAAGCTGAAGAAAGAGTCGGATCTGAATGTGACGGCCTATGCCGAAAAGCGCAAGAAGGGCAAACCTTCCGGGAACGCTGGTCATTCTGCTACGAAGCAGACGAAGAAACAGAAATAAAAGGATATTCAGCCCGTAAATCGAGCTTATAAGCGGGTTGGATAGTTTAAATTTTCAGGAAACGGAGTTGGTCATGTTGTGTCAAAAAGAAAATTGTCGGGCAGAGATTGAAGAGGGCGAGGAGAGAGACTTTCACGGACAGTTGCTGTGCGAAGACTGCTATATGGATGCGCTCTCCCCGGCGCGGACGTGCGATCCCTGGGCCGTGCGCAGCGCATCCTTTTTTAAAGACCTTGGCGATACCACCGAACATGGCGGCAGCCTTCAGCAGAAGATCCTTGATTTGATACAGAAATCAGGAGGATTGAGCCAGGCCGAGCTTGCGGAAAAGCTGTCTGCCCGTCCGGGCGATATTGAACGGGAAATTGCCGCCCTGCGTCATATGGAAAAGATTCGCGCCGCCATGCAGGATGGGAAAAAGGTGATTGTGTTGTGGTGATGTTTGT
Source organism: Desulfobulbaceae bacterium (assembly GCA_019163335.1). Taxonomy (GTDB): domain Bacteria; phylum Desulfobacterota; class Desulfobulbia; order Desulfobulbales; family Desulfocapsaceae; genus UBA2270. The sequence continues at coordinate 5,617 of JAFLKM010000072.1, forward strand.
GAACCTTCGATATCGAGGCGCAGCATGAAGAACGAGCAGGGGGAAGTGATTATTTACCGGTCAAATGATGGTCAGGCCCAGCTGGACGTGCACCTGACTGAAGACACGGTCTGGCTTACTCAGGCGCAAATGACGGCGCTGTTTGTTCGGGATAAAAGGACTATTTCCGAACATATCCGCAACGTCTTTAAAGAAGGTGAGCTTGTTGAAAACGCAGTTGTCCGGAAATCCCGGACAACTGCCGGCGACGGTAAGGCCTATGAGACAAATTTTTACAACCTCGATGTCATCATCTCCGTCGGCTACCGGGTTAAGTCGCAACGCGGCACTCAGTTCCGCATCTGGGCGACCTCAGTCCTGAAAGATCATCTGCTCAATGGCTATAGCCTCAACCATAAGCGGCTGGCGGAAAAGGGCCTCGCCGACATGGAACAGGCGGTGGCTCTGCTGTCCCGGACTCTGCAACGGCACGAACTGGTAACGGATGAAGGCAAGGCGGTGCTGGAGGTGGTGGGCCGGTATGCCCGAACCTGGGCCCTGCTCCTGCGCTACGATGAAGATCGGTTGGAGCTGCCGAAGAAGAGCCATCCACCCAAGCAATCCCTCGATTATGGCCGGACCGGCGAATCCATCAAGGCCCTCAAGGATGATCTCCTGGCGCGGGGCGAGGCCTCAGGGCTGTTCGGCCAGGAGCGGGAGCACCATCTTCAGGGCATCCTCGGCAACCTCGATCAGACCTTCGGCGGCCGGGAACTCTACGGCAGTGTGGAAGAAAAGGCGGCGCACCTTTTGTACTTTGTCATCAAGGATCACCCCTTCAGCGACGGTAACAAGCGGATCGGCGCTTTCCTCTTTCTGCTGTTCCTCAAAGAAAACGACCTGCTCGATCAATCCGGCATCAACGACAACGCCCTTGTGGCCCTGGCCTTGTTGATTGCCGAAAGCGACCCACGGCAGAAGGAGCTGATGATCAGGCTGATTATGAATCTTCTTGCTGGTGATATAGAATAACCTGATCCCTTTCCCTTTTGGTTTTCCTTGAGGATGATTAACATCAAGCAAGGCAGTTCAGGAAAATCCAGGAAGTGCCATTGTAAGTATGGTGGGGGGCTGAAAATCCTTTCAGGCTATCCACCTTACAAAACCTCGTATAAGGAGACATCCAATGTCTGAGAAAAAAAATCCGTCGTTTTACAAGATAGTGAGCAAACAGTTTCCGGAGGTTATGAGTGCCGCTGCAGCTCTCGGCACAACTCTGCGCACAGCCGGCCCCCTCGACGAGAAGACCACTCATCTGGTTCAGTTAGCGGCTGCAGCCACGATGCAGTCGGAAGGATCGGTATGTTCCCATACCCGCAGGGCATTGGAGGTGGGAGCAAGTCCCGAAGAGATCTCTCACACCCTGCTGCTTCTGATTACAACCATAGGTTTTCCCCAGGCCATGGCCGCCCTGTCCTGGTCCCAGGCTGTAATGGAAAAGAAATCGAACAAGTAGAAAAATGGGTGATTTTGCACAAAGGATGGTTGACATTCTCATCCATGGCGCTTTAAATCTTGCCATGGCCATGGGATACAAAAGCCAGCTTTTCAATATCTTTGAAGAGCTGACGGGATCATTTGTTGAGCTGCCATCTTCTTGACATGTCGTGGTCAAGATGTTGTAAGTATTAAGCAAGCTTGGATTTATTCAACTATTTTCAAAAGGAGGCGTGTCATGCAGAAATGGGAATGCCCTTGCGGCTATATTTATGATCCTGAAGAAGGAGATTTTGAGCATGGAGTGGAGGCTGGTACCCCGTGGGAAGACGTTCCGGAAAACTGGGTCTGTCCTAAATGTGGTGCCGCTAAAGAAGATTTTTTTGAGGCTGACTAAAGTCGGATCGTT
>JAFLKM010000048.1 GCA_019163335.1 Desulfobulbaceae bacterium
TGAGCGGCTGGCCTTGGATCGTCAATAGTATTTCTTTGAATGCAACTTAGAATAACAAGGCAAATGCAGCCGACGCAAAAAACCGCGCGACTGATTTGCGGCGTTGGCCACGCGACATTGGCATCCACGCTAGAGTCAGAAATCTCTTGAAACATTCCTTCCAAGTAATTACAATGTATCTATTCTAACAAGGGAGGGCTTATGCGTACAAGTATCGTTCGTATCGGAAATTCACAGGGTATCAGAATACCGAAAGTTGTTATTGAGCAGTGCCACTTAGGGTCAGATGTTGAGCTTGAAGTCAAAAACAAGATGTTGATTATTCGTTCAGCGTCACATCCCCGCCAAGGATGGGAGGAAAAGTTCCAATGCATGGCTTCAGCAGGAGACGACACCCTTCTAGACGGTGAACTTGCCAATCAAACCACATGGGACGAAAACGAATGGCAATGGTAGTCAAACGTTTTGAGGTTTATTTGGTCAGTCTTGATCCAACGATGGGGAGTGAAATCCGGAAAACTCGACCATGCCTCGTTATTTCACCAGACGAAATGAACCTTTACATAGCTACGGTTATCGTGGCGCCCATGACCACCAAGGGTAAAGACTACCCTACGAGGGTAAATTGTACTTTCAAACGAAAGCATGGCCAGGTGGTTCTCGACCAAATCAGAACTGTCGATAAATCGCGGCTGGTTCAAAAGATCGGAGTAATCAGCCAAGAAACACAATCAAGCGTATTGTCAATTCTAGCTGAAATATTCGCACCGTAAGAAGATCAACAAGTCAATAAAGGATCCACCCCCTGAGGGGGTGGTATTGAGTTAAGCCCAGAGGGCATTTGTTTACTAGCGATTGAAGAAACTGGCCGTTCATACTGTATAAAGAAAAGCCAATCTCTCAATTTTTAGACCTTGCTTCAAATTTTCCTATTCCTAAATGGCAGCTTTGACGGTCTTGCAAGAAATCCGATTTTCTCCAACTCAATATTCTGGCATCATTAGGGTAGAGATTATTGAACTTGATTTTTGAGAAGCCATTACACTTGGCTGTTCAACTGGCAAAGCCGTTGAACTCTGACCACGCCCATAGGGCGTGGTTTTCAACATTTGAATAAACCTGTCCGGAAATAGCCGCGTTCTTAAAAGTTGGGTAGGGTGTCGGCCGGCAGGTTATTTCACCGTTCTGCGTAGATACGTGTCCCAACGTTTGGAACAGAGTATCATGTAACTTGCCGTAAATTAAAACAAAAGACAAGGAAGGATCTACTGACCACGAGTTCACTCAATCATGGTTTTGGAATGCGCGATGTCGCTATACTCTCACCACAGGCCACTATCCGGGGAGTTGCGGCCACATAATGGCAATCTTCTTGTTCCTGCCATTCAGCACCTTGCTGCGGCTGACATTGTCACCGGGACACAACCCCAGCGTTTTAATTTCCCAGCTTTCCCTCTCCATACCGCTCAAAACTGATCCTCTCGTCCAGAAGTGAGGCTCGGGGATGCCCCGGCAGCTCATCCACCGGGTAGCCGATGGCAATGATCGCCTCCACCACCATTCCCGCCTTTAATCCGAGCAATTCCGCCACATAGTCCTGCGCCATCCGCCCGTCCCCATGCTCGCGCAGGCGGATTTGCACCCAGCAGCTTCCCAGGCCAAGATCAGTGGCCGCCAGATGGAGTAGAATGGCGGCAATGGAGCAGTCCTCCACCCACACATCACATCTGGCCGGATCGGCGCAGACCACAAAGGCCAGCGGCGCGTTTTTGATAAACGCTGCTCCATGCGGCTTGGCCTGGGCAAGCCGGGTCAGCATCTCCTTGTCCCTGACCACCACAAATTCCCAAGGGTTCAACCCGCGCGAAGACGGCGAGCGGAGTACAGACTCAATAAGAACATCAATCTTTTCTTCTTCCACCGGTCGTTCCTCAAACCTGCGAACACTTCTTCTTTTTCGTAACAAATCAATCAACATTTTCCCCTCCTGTAAAAAAAAATCACTCCTTGACCTAGGTCAAGGAAACATCTTCCCAGATACGATAGAGTAGTAAGTATAGATGATCAATAATTCGAAAAGAATGCAACATTTCCATGCTCCAAAGAAAAGAAGTACAATGTATCAGAAGCCATTTCACTCACCCCAACCAAGGAGAAAAACCATGTACTGTAATCAATGTGAACAAACCGCTAAAGGAATCGCCTGCACCACCATGGGAGTCTGTGGAAAAACCGAGGCCGTGGCCGGACTGGAAGACCTTCTCACCCATGCCGTCGAGGGCTTGTGCCTTGTGGCTGACGCCGGCCGCAAGGTTGGTGTGGTGGACAACGCGGTTGATCGTTTTACCTGTGAGGCAATTTTTTCCTGCCTGACCAATGTTGACTTTGACCCGGCTCGCTTTCAAGCCCTGATCAGCAAAACCGTTACCCTTCGAGAAGGCCTCAAGGCCAAAGTGAAGGCTGCCGGCGGCAAGACCGATTTCGCCCTCGCCGCCGCCACCTTTTCCCCAGCCGCTACCCTTACCGGCCTGGAAGAACAAGGTGCCGCCCTGCAGTTCATCAACACCATGGACGCCAATCCTGACCTCCAATCCCTGAAACAAATCACCATGTACGGCCTGCGCGGTCTTGCCGCCTATGCCGACCATGCAGCTATTCTTGGCAAGGAAGATGATGCCGTCTATGCCTTCATCCATGAGGCCATGGCCACGCTTCCCACCGAACAGGGACTGAATGAACTGGTGGCCCTGGCCCTGAAATGCGGCGAGGTCAACCTCAAGGCAATGGAGCTGCTCGATGCCGGCAACACTGGCACCTACGGCCATCCAGTGCCTACTTCTGTACCGCTGGGCCACATCCCCGGCAAGTGTATCCTGGTCACCGGTCATGATCTCAAGGATCTGGCCATGCTCCTGGAGCAAACCAAAGACAAGGGCATCAACATCTACACCCATGGTGAAATGCTGCCCTGCCACGGCTATCCCGAGCTGAAGAAATACAGCCATTTCTATGGCCATTTCGGCACCGCCTGGCAGAATCAGCATAAGGAAATGCCCGAGTTTCCAGGGTCCATCCTTTTTACCACCAACTGCATCCAGAACCCCAGAGATTCCTACAAGGACAACGTTTTCACCACCGGTCTCGTCGGTTGGCCCGGGATTGCTCATATCGAAGCAGACGGACAGACAAAAGACTTCTCTGCGTTGATCAATCGGGCCCTGGCCCAGCCCGGCTTTACCGACACCCTGGAAAAAGGTTCGGTTCTCGTTGGCTTTGGTCGCAATACCGTATTGGGAGTTGCCGACAAGGTGATTGCGGCGGTCAAGTCCAAAGCCATTCGCCACTTCTTCCTCGTTGGCGGCTGTGATGGCGCCAAGCCCGGACGGAACTACTACACCGAGATCGTCGAGCAGATTCCTTCTGACTGCATGATCCTGACGCTGGCCTGCGGCAAGTTCCGTTTCTTCGATAAGCAGCTTGGTGATATCGGCGGCATCCCCCGCCTCCTTGATGTCGGTCAGTGCAATGACGCCTATTCCGCCATCCAGATTGCGGTGGCCCTGGCCGGTGCCTTTGAGTGCGGGGTTAATGACCTGCCCCTGTCCATGATCCTTTCCTGGTACGAGCAGAAAGCGGTGGTCATCCTCCTGACCCTGCTCAGCCTGGGGATCAAGAACATCCATCTTGGACCCTCGCTGCCGGCCTTCATCACCCCCAATGTGCTGAATGTATTGGTGGAAAACTTCAACATCAAACCGGTCACCACCCCCGAGGCTGACCTGAAGGCCATCCTTGGCTAAGAAGTAATTTTTTTTCATGCAGGGCACGGCTTTGATCCGCGTGCCCTGTTTTTTTTTTGAAAATCAGGCCAGCCCGACACCCCGATCCCTGCGTCATGAATACAAACAAGCAACCAAGCGACAGGTATTTCAGCAAAATGACAGGCGGTGCCAAAAGCCCACCAGGCGTTAATCTTTCCGAGATCTGGTGGTCCTGGATTGGCGCGTTCCTGGGCATCTCCTCACTCTCGTATCTTCATTTCAATCTATGCCTCACCAATACCGACCTGGAAATGCTGGTCGGTTCTTTCGGCGCCTCGGCAGTACTGATCTATGGTGCCATCAAAAGCCCCCTGGCTCAGCCTCGAAATCTTATCGGCGGCCATATTATCTCGGCAATTATCGGCGTTGCCTGTTATAAACTTCTGGGATCTGGAATCGCAAATCCCTTTGTCGATTCCGACAATATCATTGGTGCGGCCTGCGCCATAGTGTTGGGGACGCCGCATATGTGGCTTGCCTCATCTGTTGCTGTGGCCACGGCCATTGCGGCCATGCTTGCCACAAAGACCCTGCATCCGCCGGGTGGAGCCACCGCACTGATTGCCGTCATGGGCAGTGAGCGGATCCATAATCTTGGATTCCTTTACGCCCTGATACCTGTGGGCGCCGGGGCCTTGATCATGTTGATCGTGGCCCTTCTGGTAAACAATATTCCCAAAAACCGAAGGTATCCCGACTTCTGGTTTTAAGGACTGCTCAAAACAAAAATATTAACAAACCTGAGAAAATGACCAGCAATCAAAAAACCTTCAGTATCGTCCCCGGCCTGAATATGGGCCTGTTTTCCCCAAAAGAGCTGGCGGAGGTTGTGGCCGTCATCAATAAATACAATGTCCCCATGACCAAGATCACCTCGGCCCAACGCCTGGGGCTTTTGGGCATGGACGAAGAAGAACAGGCACGGCTGAAGGCCGAGTTGAAACCTCTGACCCGGCCGGTACCAGTGAACGGCGTCCATTATGTCCAGGCCTGTCCCGGATCACAGTGGTGCAAATACGGCACCAGCGATTCCCTGGCCCTGGGCCGCCGCCTCGAACAACTCTCCTTCTCAGAGCCCCTGCCGGGAAAGATCAAGATCGGCGTCTCCGGCTGCCGGATGTCCTGTACCGAGCCTTACGTCCGTGACGTCGGCATCTTTGCCACCAAAAAAGGCTGGACGCTGGTCTTTGGCGGAAATGGCGGCGGCAATCCGCGCCTGGGCGAGATCGTGGCCGAGGGATTGAGTGATGATCAGGTTGTCGAACTGGTGGAGAAATGCCTGCGCTTTTATCAGGAAAATGCCAAGTTTAAATCTCGTACCGCAAGATTTATGGAGCGTATCGGCATTGACGCCCTCAAAAAAGGGGTCTTATCCGAGCCTCTTGGAGTCTCGGCCCATGCTTACCTGCAAAATGAGGATTCATGCCCATGATCCGTCATTCCCGCGCAGGCGGGAATCCATAACACACTGAATTGACAAAACTGGATTCCCGATAAAAGCACTCGGGAATGACGATATGGCTATTTTGCAAAATGCCTCATTCTAAGGAACTTCAGGAGCAACCTCTATGCAATGTCCTGGACAAGATAACCGCTACTGGAGCGGCGAGGCCGTCTTTGAAATCCCCTGCCCCCATTGCGGGACCATGCTCGAATTTTTCAAGGACGACAGCCAGCGCCTTTGCAAACAATGCGGACACCGGGTCTTAAACCCGAAGATCGATTTTGGCTGCGCCTCTTACTGCCCCTATGCCGAACAGTGCATGGGCGCGCTTCCCGCCGGGCTGCGACCAGAAGCCGCTGATCTGTTTAAGGAAAAGCTGGCCATCGCAGTTCGCAAACAACTTCTCGATTCGGAACAAAAATATCTCCTGGTGAGCAGAAGGGCGGAGTTTGCCGAACAACTCTGCCGGGAAGAGGGTGGCAATATGGCGGCCGTAGTCGCTGCCGCCATGCTTTCCGAGTCGGAGACCCCTCTGATCTTACTCAATGAACTTAACGCCGCAGACGACATGATCAGGGAAGTGACCAGACTGCTCGCCCGCAAGCCAGCTCAAAATGATGAAGAAACAACGTCGGCCGCTATCTTTCACGATGCCTGTCTCCTTGGGGAGTTGGCCCTGAATATGTCATCAACAAACCAGGCAAGCCCATGCCAGACGGCCATGGGAAGACAGGAAGCCACGAGGATACTGGGAAAAGCGGGCGAATAGCCATACTCGTCCATAAAATTTTCCAAATTTTTAAGCGCACATCTTCTGCCCGGGCAATGGCCCGTGCAGAAGACTCTTCTCTATAAGTCGCCTCGTTATCTCTCACGAAAAATATTCGTTCCCTTTCCGTCCTTCCCCCCCCTGTTGAACAACCCTGAAATCTGAGATCCAGCTCGTCGATTACCGAACCTCTCTGAGCCTCCAGCAAAAAACACACTGCAAAACAGCAGATTTTAGTGTAGGTCGGGTTTCAACCCGACGAAGGGCGTGGCGCACCCCAGTTTTTGGATTAAAGCTCAGCCTTCGATTGAATGGTGAAAAGTTGTTGTTTTATTCAACAAGATTGACCCAAGTCAAGGGAAAGGCGAGATTTCCTGTTATAATGGGGACCAGATGCAACAAAGAAATCCAACCATCAATCCGTTTTTTCCAAAAAAGGCGACACCATGAAAATATTACGCAAGATTATCGAGATCAACGAAGAGCTATGCAACGGATGTGGACAATGTGTGACGGACTGCGCGGAAGGCTCATTACGGATCATTGACGGCAAGGCCCGACTGGTCTCCGACAACCTCTGCGACGGACTGGGTGCCTGCCTGGGTGCCTGCCCCACCGGCGCGTTGCGGATCATTGAACGAGAGGCCGAGGATTTCAGTGAAGAGGCGGTACACGAATTTCTTGCCAGCCAGAAAAATCAGGCCAAGCAGAAGGCCGCGCCCCAGACAAGCACCAGACCGTCCGGCTGTCCATCGGCCCAGCTCCAGACCTTTATCCCCTTAAGCACCTGTCAGTCGGCCAATACACCAACCTCAACAGGCGCCACCACTTCTGCTCTCAGCCACTGGCCGGTGCAGATCCGCCTGGTCCCACCATCGGCGCCATTCCTGCAAAATGCCGATCTGCTGGTGGCCGCCGACTGTGCCGCTGTCTCCGCCCCCAATTTTCACTCAGATTTCCTTACCGGCAAGGTGGTGATGATGGGTTGTCCCAAATTTGACGACGCCAAGAGCTATGTCCAGCGCTTTGCCGAAATCATCACGACCTGTAATCTCAAAAGCCTGACCATCCTGATCATGGAAGTCCCCTGCTGTTCTGCGATGATCGGCATCATCAAAGAAGCCATGGAGCTGGCGAAAAAAACTGTCCCGGTGGAGCAAATCACCCTGTCCAAACAGGGCGAGGTTATTGCCCGCAACAGCTGGTAGTTTTCCGGTGCTTTGCCCCGAAGACAGGGGAATGGCGACGGAGGCAGGCTGGGGTAGGTCGGGCTTTAGCCCGAAGGCAGGAGCTCATAGCAAGCCCTGCGTCGGGTTGAAACCCGACCTACCACTTTGTGGTAAATAGCTAAAAATAGAGAATAATCTGTTAAGCACAAAACATCCAG
>JAFLKM010000068.1 GCA_019163335.1 Desulfobulbaceae bacterium
TTCAATTTTTTCTTCAACCGATCGCGGGCGATCTTGCGACAAAGCGAGGCCAGGTTCCGCTCCAGGCTCCTAACGCCGGCTTCTTTGGTATACTTTCGAATCACCTCCAAAATACCACCATCGCTTATCTGAATATCATCAGGCTGAAACCCGTTGGCCTCAAGCTGTTTGGGAATCAGATAGCCTTCAGCAATTTTCTGTTTTTCCCCTTCCGTATAGCCGTTCAGACGGATAATCTCCATCCGGTCCTGCAATGGCAGGGGAATGCCATGCAAATTATTGGCGGTGGTGATAAAAAAGACCTCGGAAAGATCGTAATCAAGATCCAGGTAATGATCATTGAAGGCGTTATTCTGCTCCGGATCAAGGACTTCAAGGAGCGCGGAAGATGGATCACCGCGAAAATCGGTACTCATCTTGTCCACCTCATCCAGACAGAATACCGGATTTACCACATCCGCCTTTTGCATGGACTGGATGATCTTGCCCGGCATAGCACCGATATACGTCCGTCGATGACCGCGAATCTCGGCCTCGTCACGGACTCCCCCTAAGGAAAGACGGACAAATTTGCGGTTCATGGCCCGGGCAATGGATTTGCAGATGGATGTCTTGCCAACCCCGGGAGGCCCAACCAGACAAAGAATCGGCCCTTTAATCTTCTTCACTTGGGCCTGAACCGCTAGATACTCAAGGATACGCTCTTTCGGCTTGGACAGCCCATAGTGATCCTCGTTAAGGATCACCTCGGCCTTATTGATGTCAATGACCGCCTTGCTTTTCTTTTTCCAGGGCAGACTGACGATACAATCAATATAGTTTCTAACGACGGTCGTCTCAGCTGACATCGGTGGCATATTCCTGAGTTTTTTCAACTCTTTTGTCACTTTCTCGCGAGCTGCCACCGGCAAATTCTTCTTTTTAACAATCTCTTCAAGCTCTGCTATCTCATCAAGCCCGTCATCATTCTGTCCCATCTCCCGCTGAATGACCCGCGCCTTCTCGCCAAGGTAATAATTCCGCTGGATCTTGCCCATGCGTTTTTTTACCTTTTCATTAATATCTTTTTCCAGCTCAAAGATCTCAATCTCCCGACTGATAAACTCGACAACTTTCTCCATCCTCAAGGCCAGCACATCGCATTCAAGGACTTCCTGTTTCTCCTCGGTCTTCAAGGGCAGATGGGCGGAGATAACGTCCACAAGCTTGCTGGAATTTTCGATATTGTTAACCGACTTCACAACTTCTTTGGGGAGTTTCTTGGTAACTTCACAAAATTCATCAAAAATTCTTCGCAACTCCCGTTCGTAGGCGAGCACCTTGCCATCGGTTTCTTCTGCCTCCAGTATCTCCTCCACCTCTACTTGCATAAAGGTCTCACTGGGAACAAAAGAGACAATCCGGGCTCGTTTTTTTCCCTCTACCAAAGCCTTGATCGTGCCGTCCGGCAGGCGCAACAACTGCATCACAACCGCCAGAGTGCCAACTGTGTGTATTTCTTCCTCGGTTGGATCGTCAACCTTTGACTCCTTCTGCGTTACCAGAAAGATTTCGGTTCTCTTTTCCATGGCATCTTCCATCGCCTGTATAGACCGGGATCTTCCCACCACCAATGGTGCTACCATATGGGGGAAGATAACGATATCACGCAAGGGCATGAGCGGGTACAATCTGGTCTCTTTTTCTTCCATAGTTCTTCCTGAACCGGGCATGCCGGAGGGTTATAAGATGTAAATGTTCAAACAGTTGTGAACTTCGCGCCGATCAGGCGTTCTGCACCTTTTTTTCACCAGCATTACCATACAGAATCACCGGATATTCACCGTCATTGATGACCTGTTCGCTGATCACACACTCCTCAACATTCTCGCGGGAAGGCAGTTCATACATGACATCAAGCATGGCTGCCTCCAACACCGACCGCAACCCTCTGGCCCCTGATTTACGTTCCAATGCCTTGCGGGCAATGGCCGTCAACGCCCCTTCCGTAAAAGAGAGTTTGATCCCTTCCAGTTCAAAAAGTCGCTGATACTGCTTGATCAGGGCATTTTTTGGCTCACGCAGGATACGGATAAGATCCGCCTCCAGCAGCTCTTCCATGGTAGCTATGACCGGTAGGCGGCCGACAAGTTCTGGTATCAAGCCAAACTTTAAAAGATCTTCAGGCTGGACACTGGCCAGTAACTCGCCAATATTTTTTTTATCTTCAACCGTCACTTTGGCCCCAAAGCCAATGGACTTCTTACCACCCCGCCGCTTCACCACCTTGTCCAGACCGACAAAAGCGCCACCACAGATAAAAAGAATATTGGTGGTGTCAATCTTCACAAGTTCCTGTTGCGGATGTTTCCTGCCCCCTTTGGGGGGGATGGAGGCAATCGTCCCTTCAATGATCTTCAGCAGGGCCTGTTGCACCCCCTCTCCGGAAACATCGCGAGTCAGGGAAGGGCTGTCCGACTTCCTGGCGATTTTATCAATCTCATCGATATAAATAATTCCTCTTTCAGCACGCCGGATATCATAATCAGCCGCCTGCAGAAGATTGACCAGGATGTTCTCAACATCATCGCCCACATACCCGGCCTCAGTTAAGGTCGTGGCATCGGCCATGCAAAAAGGGACGTTCAGGATGCGAGCCAGGGTCTGAGCGACCAGTGTCTTTCCACTGCCCGTGGGCCCAATCAGAATAATATTGGACTTCTGTAATTCCACCTGCCCATCATCAGACGGTGCATCTATCCGTTTGTAATGATTATGGACAGCAACGGCGAGAACCTTTTTGGCAAATTCCTGACCAATGACGTACTCGTTAAGATGATCATTGATTTCCATCGGCTTGAGGGAAGCCGAGTTCAATCCATCACTCTGGGCATCTGCGTTCTTCTCTTCATCACGGATAATGTCGTTACACAGGGCAATGCACTCATCACAGATATGGACATCAGGACCGGCAATCAACTTGGCCACTTCCTCCTGACTTTTCCCACAAAAGGAACAACTGGAGAGGAATTCCTTGCTCTTCTTATTGGCCATCTTTCTCCTCCTCATCCGCTACTTTTCGTTTCAGTAAGACTTCATCAATGAGACCATACTGCTTGGCCTCGACGGGGCTCATGAAATTATCACGGTCCGTATCGAGTTTAATCTTTTTAATCGGATGTCCGGTATGATGAGCCAGAATCCGATTCAAGTCATCGCGCATACGCAGAATCTCTCTTGCGTGAATGTCAATCTCTGTGGCCTGGCCCTGGAACCCGCCCATGGGTTGATGGATCATAATCCGCGAATTGGGCAGGGAATAGCGCTTTCCCTTGGCCCCAGCGGCAAGAAGCAACGCACCCATGGATGCTGCCTGCCCCATGCAAAGGGTTGAGACATCGCATTTCACGTACTGCATGGTATCATAAATGGCCATGCCGGCTGTTACCGATCCACCTGGGGAGTTGATATAAAAAGTAATATCTTTCTCTGAATCATCTGCTTCCAGGAAGAGAAGTTGGGCGATAATGGAACTGGCCACTTCATCACCCACGGATGTACCCAGAAAAATAATTCTCTCCCGGAGCAGACGTGAATAAATATCAAAGGCGCGCTCACCCCGTGGACTTTGTTCAACTACCATAGGAACCAGATTCATGTGAGACTCTCCTTGAAGCTAAAAACAGTTCGACTGCAACGGCCAGCCATCATTGTCGCCATCTGCAGTCGAAAGTATTGTCTATTACTTAATTTCTTTTGTTCAACACACCGGAAGCAATGACATACTCGTTAGAAACGAGCTAAAGCAATATTGCTTACGGACAAAATCTTTCCAGCCCCGATGAACGGGATAAGTGCCTTTCGCAGATTATTTTCTTGTGAAAAAACAAGAAAATAATCTGTAAGGCACTAAAGATCAGGCTTCAACGTCCTCTGAGGTGGTCGTCTCAGCAACAAGGGCATCGATCATAGTTGCCTCAGCCCGCAGAAAGGCCAAAATCTTTTCATTCAGCAGTTCGTTGACAAAAGGCAAAAGATCATCACGGCTGCCGCCGAAATACTGCTTCACCTGGGCGACAGGCATGTTGTATTGATCGCCAATGCGCTTGAAACCACGGTCCATGTCCTCTTCGTTGACCTTAATGGCCTCAACCTCGGCAATCTTCTTGAGGATGAAGTCCCCACGCACCCGTTTTTCGGCGGTTGCCCGGCTGCGCTCGGCTAACTCTTCGCGATTAATACCGGCAGACTCAAGATCCAGACCATTCTTTTCCAAAGACTTCACCGTTGCCTTGATCATCTCTTCCACTTCATAGCGGACCAGTCGAATGGGCACAGGGAAGGTATGGATTTCAAGGAGCTTGTGCATGATCCGGTCGGTCAAGTCACCATGTGCCTTGTCTTCCTTAGCTTTCAGGAGACGATCATGGATAGCTGTTTTCAACTCAGCAAGATTTGCATATTCACTTCCCACATCTTTGGCAAATTCGTCATCAATCTCAGGAAGCACACGCTCCTTCACATCCTGTACTTTGACCTTGAAGATCACTTTCTTTCCGGCAAGCACAGGATTAGGATATTTGGCAGGAAAATCTACCTCGTGGCTGGCTTCTTCGCCGAGCTGCATGCCTACAAGCTTTTCCTCAAATTCCGGACTGATCCGTCCAGAGCCAACATCTATGGAAAAGTTCTCGTTTTTAACCTCTTTCATGGGCTTATCATTATGATAGCCCTGGAAATCCACCACGGCTATATCACCTTTTGCCACCGGACGATCCACAACAGAGCGAAGAGGCGCCATTTCCACCCGCAGTGACTCCAACTCTGAGACAATCTCTTCATCACTCACCGCTACCACCGGTTTTTCCACTTCAAGTCCTTTATATGACTGCAACTCAAACTCAGGTTTGGTATCGATCATGGCAACATAGGTGAAGGTCCCGTCTTCCTTAAAGCGGGGCTCACTGATCTCGGGATGAACCACCGGATCAATCTTTTCCTGCTCAATCGCCGCAAAGTAGGTATCCTGAACCAGTTTTTCGGCAACTTCTCCTTCAACCTGCTGCTGAAAATTCTTCAAGACAACAGAACGAGGCACCTTGCCGCGTCGAAAGCCTTTCAACTTTACGTCCTGCTGTACCTTGTCATAGGCTGTCTTCAACTCTTTCTGCACGTCCACAGCCGGCAGAGTAATGGTAATCTTCCTGGTAAGTTCGGTTAGTTTTTCAACAACAACATCCATCGCTCATATCCTTTCAATAGAGATTATTCCTATATCATTCCTTAGTCATTTAACACGCTGCGACAACATACTGTAAAGATGGTGCGAGAGGGGGGACTCGAACCCCCATGCACAAGGCGCTGGTTCCTAAGACCAGTGCGTCTACCAATTCCGCCACCCTCGCGATGAAAATTAAAAAAAAACCTGAAGCAAATGCCGAGGATGTCGGCTTACAACAGATATTACAATCAGAATTACTGATTGCTCTCTTTCTGAGTTTTCTTTTTAACTACTATTTAATAATTCACATCTTTCTGGCAGTCAAGCAAGATTCAACCAGTAACGAGCCAATTGACCGTTCAACTGCCAAACAATCCTGATATCGATCTTGTCAATCAGCGATTAAAAAAAGCTTTCAGCTCCCCTGACAGAACCAGAGCAATCTCAAAAACAACTTATTTTAAAGTTGTTTTTTGAGATAACAACCGAGCTGATTCTTAATTTTATAGTAGTTCACTTTTTTACTCCACAGGTAATTCTTGGGAAAAAAGTCACACCGTCGTTTCCGAGTGCTTTTTTCGGGAATCCAGTCTCGAGCATTCACTGTGTTTTAGATTCCCGCTTTCGCGGTAATAAGGGCTCGTGAACATTCGAGAGCATGAATCCTCCTTTTGCAGGTTAACGATGGTGCGAAACTCCGAAAGGCTCAATAGTATCCAAATCTGTTCCAGAAGGATCAGACAATCTTCAAGGCAGCCTCGTTCTTCTATCAGATTCATATCTTGCCAAACCCTATGACAGCGACTATTATTGCTCGGTGAGATTAGAACCTAGCAGGCAAAGGGGAGCCGCTCCAATCGCTTCCACAACCCCACCCAACCCTGGAGATAATTGATGCAATATAAACATACACTATTTGGCGGAACCCTCCTCCTGGCCTCTTTATTGAGTGGGCAGGTTCTGGCCGCAAATCAACCGACCACCCCTTCCAAAATTAACTGGAACGTAGAAAAAACCTGGAATCTTCCGGCCAAGCCTATGGATCTCGTCTATTCACTGGACGGAAAGCGGGTCTTTATCCTCACTGACCAGCACAATGTCCTCGTTTATGATAATCAGGGAGTTCTGACGGGCACTATCCCGGTGGATAAAGGCGTATCAGCCATTGATATTGCAGCTCGGGGAGAAAGGCTCTTCCTGATCAACCAGGAAACCAAATCCTTTTCTGATCTGGCCATTGACTTCATTGTCGACATCAATACCGTCGGTTCGCCCTTTCTCGGGCTGGCCACAGCCCCGATCACCATTGTTCTTTTTACCGATTTTGAATGCCCTTTCTGCAGCAAGGTAGCGCCTGTGCTTGCAAAGGTCCTCGAAAAAAATCCTGATACCGTCAAGATTGTCTTTAAAAATCTACCACTGGCGATGCATCAATTTGCCGATCCTGCGGCTCGCGCGGCTCTTGCTGCCGGCGAACAGGGTAAATTTTGGGAGTTCCATGACGCCCTTTTTGCCTTGCCGGCCATTGACACCAATGCCATTGACAATATTGCCGTCAAACTTGGGCTGAAAATTGATCAATTCAAAAGCGACATGGCCTCGCCCAAAATCAGACAGAAACTAGACCAGGATATGGTCGATGCTCAGAAAGCCGGGGTAACGGGAACACCATCTCTCTTTGTCAATGGCCATCCCATGCGCGAGCGTACCCTTGAAGCCTTCCAACAAAAAATAGACACAATCCTTGGGAAATCTGAAAAAAAACAATAAGGAATCTGCAGCTCTGAAACCGGCTAATCGAGATCTTGATTTTGCCGACAATGACCTGACTGCCATCCTGTTCGGTGATCTTAACAAGAATCTGCAAACCCTTGAACAATGTTGCGGGGTTACGATTCATGCCCGGGGCAACGGAGTGCACATTTCCGGACTCGGACATGAAGTGGAGTTGGCAGCAGAATTGCTGGAACAGTTTTACGGACTGATCCGCAAAGGGTTAAAACTCTTTT
>JAFLKM010000050.1 GCA_019163335.1 Desulfobulbaceae bacterium
GCAGAATTGCTGGAACAGTTTTACGGACTGATCCGCAAAGGGTTAAAACTCTTTTCTTCAGACTTTGCCTTTGGCCTGCGAGTGCTGGAGTCCAACCCTCAGGCAAGACTGGACAAGATCTTTCTTGATAAGGTCTTTATCACCACCCAGAACCGGATCATATCGCCCAAAACCAGCAACCAGAAAAACTATATCGACGCTATTCGCAACAATGACATCGCCTTCGGTATCGGCCCGGCCGGAACCGGCAAGACCTATCTTGCGGTGGCCATGGCAGTTTCCGCCCTGACCAACAACAAGGTCCGCTCCATTATCCTGACAAGACCAGCGGTCGAGGCCGGAGAGAAACTTGGCTTCCTGCCAGGCGATCTGGCCCAGAAGGTTAACCCCTATCTTCGCCCCCTCTACGACGCCTTAAGTGATATGCTTGGCCCGGAAAAAAGCGCAGCCCTCATCGAACAGGGAATCATCGAGATAGCCCCCCTGGCCTTCATGCGCGGCCGGACCTTAAGCAACGCTTTTATTATTCTCGATGAAGCCCAGAATACGACCCGCGAACAGATGAAAATGTTTCTGACCCGCATTGGCTTTGACTCGCAGGCCGTTATCACCGGGGACATCACCCAGGTGGATCTGCCCATTCCCAGGATGTCAGGACTCCTTGAGGCGAGAAATATCCTCCAGGCCCTTGATGGTATAGCCTTCTGCCCCTTTACCCAGGCCGATGTTGTCCGACATCCTCTGGTTCAGAAAATCATCACCGCCTATGAAGCTAAACAGGACGGGGATGACGTCCCGGTCAAACATCGGCCCGTTTCTGCCGGCAAAACGATTTAAACCTCATAGCCATTTCTTTGTGCAGTAAGTAAAAACGTCCATGCCCGTCACCCTCTCCTTCCATGCCGACTGCCCGAACTGCCGGATAAACAGTCGCCTTCTTCAACGGCGAGCCAGCGCCCTTCTTCGCGAATGCCGGGTTTCCGGGCATGAGCTCAGCATTCGTCTAGTGAATGATGCTGAAATGAGCTGGCTGAATGAACATTACCGACACAAAAGCGGGCCGACCAATGTCCTCTCCTTCCCCATGTCGGAGAGTGCCGATGAAGGGACAGAGAATCATGGCGCCAATTTACAGCTTGCTCAGATTCCGATCAAAGAGTTGGGCGATATCGTCATCTCAGTGGACACCGCCCTGCGCGAGGCCAACGAATTTCACCAGTCCCTGCATGACCGACTCACCTGGCTTATCACTCACGGCCTCCTCCATCTGCTCGGTTACGACCATGAGCTCTCAGAGGCAGACGCCATCCACATGCTGGACAAAGAGCAAGAACTACTCAACAAATTACACCACTCGAGGAGCACCACCATGACTCAGCTCGCCATTAATGTTGACCACATTGCCACCATTCGTCAGGCCCGGGGGGGCGTCGAGCCGGACCCGGTTGCCGCCGCCGCCATTTGCGAGATGGCCGGGGCCGCCGGGATTGTCGTCCATCTACGGGAAGACCGTCGGCACATCCAGGATCGAGATGTACGCCTGCTCCGGGAAACGGTCAAGACCAGACTCAACCTGGAAATGGGGGCCAACAAGGAGATCATCGACATCGCCCTTGGTATCAGGCCGGATATGGTCACCCTGGTTCCGGAAAAACGGCAGGAGCTGACCACTGAAGGCGGCCTTGATGTCGCCGCCCAGAAAAAAATGCTGGCCAAGGCCATCGAAAAAATGAGAAAGGCGGGCATTCCGGTCTCTCTTTTTATCGATGCCGAGTTAAAACAGATCAAGGCCGCCCATGAGATCGGGGCCACCTTTGTGGAAATCCATACCGGCCGCTATTGCGACGCCAGCCACGAAAAGGCCCGTGAGCAGGAGTTTCAGACCATCTCCGCCATGGCGGAAGAGGCGTATCAGGTCGGACTGCGGGTGTTCGCCGGACATGGCCTGAACTACCAGACCACCGCCCGGATCGCCGCCCTGGATACCATTGAAGAGCTTTCCATCGGACATGCCATCGTTGCCCGTGCTGCCTTCACCGGGCTTGACAGGGCCGTTCGTGACATGCTGGCCATTGTCCAGGAAGCTTCCCGTATCGGGTAAGCATCTGAGCAACAACGATATCCAACAACCAGACCCTTTAAACCAGCCACCATGCCAGCCCTGAATATGATCCTCTTTCCCTCTAGGACAGGCACGTGATTCGTTTTGTCCTCCTCCTGGCGTTGCTCTCCGCCTTTCCGCCTTTATCAACGGATATGTACCTGCCGGCGATTCCGTATCTTGAGAAGACCTGGCAGCTCCCCCTGTTCATCATCAACCTGACACTTGTCTTCTTTTTCATCACCTATTGCTGTTCGATGCTGGTGTATGGTCCACTCTCCGACCGTTTTGGCCGTAAACCGCCCCTGATAAGCGGTCTGCTGCTGTTCATCGCAGCGAGTCTGCTCTGCGCATTCAGCGTCAATATCTGGATGCTCATTGGCGCCAGAATAATACAAGGCATGGGCGCAGGAGCGGCCTCGGCCATTTCTCTGGCCATGGCTCGAGACCGGCTACCGAGCGGCCAACGCGAGCGGGTTCTCAGTCAGATCTCGGTGATCATGGCTCTGGCGCCCATGATCTCTCCCATGATCGGCAGTCTGCTGCTGAAATTCCTGGCATGGAACTGGATCTTTGCCACTCAGGCTATTATGGGACTAATTGCCCTGGCCGGCGTCTTCAAGACACCTGAGACCCATGCCGGCAGCACGGGAAACTCCCTGACCGCTCTGCTCCAAAGCTATCAACGAGTGCTGCGCAACCGCAATCTGACAGGGCTTGTCCTCTGCAATGCCATAGTCGGCCTCCCCCTTTTTGCATTTATTGCCGGCTCGGCCAGCATCTATATCGTTGGATTTCAACTTCCTGGAATAAGCTTTTCGTTCCTTTTCGGGGTCAACGCCCTGTGCTTTATGGCCGGGTCGTTGAGTTGCCTCCGCTTTGGTAAAAAGATAGGGACCTTCTCGATGATCAGCTACGGCTATGCAGGGATCATCATTGGCGGGATCGGAATCCTCTTTCCCTTCATCAATGGGCCTTTACGTTTCACTCTTCCCATGGGCCTGATCACGTTTTCCATAGGATTAAGCCGGCCGCCTTCCAACAACCTGGTCCTTGATCAGGTCAAAAGAGATGCTGGAACTGCCTCTTCGGTGATGGTATTTTCCTACTTTCTGTTTGGAGCCTTGTCCATGGTTGCTGTTTCGCTGGACTGGACGGACAAAATCTTCTTTATCGGTTGCCTTGCCATCGCCTCCGGAACTTTATCGCTGTCCCTCTGGCTGATGCTGAAAAAACATCTCCATCTCCCTGCCATCGGGGAGATACCTGTTATCTCCTCAAAATAACAAAAAGCCCAACAACCTTTCCAGGTTATGGGCTTGTGACATCAAGGAATAAATTGTTTTTTCCCAACCCTCACTGATCAAATTTTTCTAGGATCAAAGGCCTCCCGTAAGGCTTCACCAATAAAAATGAGCAGAACCAAGGTCCCAACCAGGACACTAAAGGTAGAAAGAGAAAGCCACCAGGCATCAATATTGGCCTTCCCCTGGGCCAGGAGTTCGCCAAGGCTGGGAGTGGCAGGCGGAACGCCAAGACCAAGGAAATCAAGACTGGTGAGGGCAAGGATCGAGGCTGACATCCGAAACGGAAGAAAGGTGATGACCGGCGTCATGCCGTTGGGCAGGAGATGGCGAACCATGATGGTGACATTGGAAACGCCAAGGGCCCTTGCCGCCTTGACATATTCCATATTCCGTCCCTTTAAGAATTCGGCACGGACATAGTCGGACAGTCCCATCCAGCTGAAGAGTGAAAGCAGAATCAGCAGAAGAAGAACACTGGGTTTAAAAATAGAGGCAAAGATGATCAGCAGATAGAGCTCCGGCATGGCACTCCAGACCTCGATAAAACGCTGGAAAAAAAGATCAGTTCTGCCGCCGAAAAATCCCTGAATGGCCCCGCTGACAATGCCCACACAGGTGCCCACAAAGGTCAGGGCAAAACCAAAGAGCACGCTCAAACGAAATCCATAGAGTAACCGGGCAAAAACATCACGCCCCCGATCATCGGTTCCAAGGAGATTTTCCCTGGTAGGTGCCGACGGCACAGGCCCGTCTATGGCCAGATTTATGGTATTGAAGCTATGCCTGTTGAAGGGGAAAAAAGCACGATTCCCATTAGTTGTGATTCGTTGCAGGATATAGGGATCTTTATAATCCGCCTCCGTCTCAAAGTCTCCACCAAAAGCTGTCTCCGGATACTCTTGAACCATGGGGAAATAATAGCCCCCTTGGTAATAAATCAAAACCGGCACGTCATTGCTGAACAGTTCAGCGCCAAGGCTGAGGATAAAAAAAAGACCGAAAAGCAGCAGGCTCCAATAGCCGCGTCTGTTTCGCTTGAACCTCCGCCAGCGGCGATAACTAGGTGCTGTTTCTCGCAAAGTGCGCCTGGAACAGGGCACTATCTCTTGCACTGGCTCGCTATTCAACACTTTCAAAACTGATCCTGGGATCAACGAAAAGATAGCTGAGATCCGATAACAGCCGGGATACAAGGCCGACTATGGTGAAAAAATAAAGCGTTCCCAGCACCACCGGATAATCACGGTTCAACACGGATTGATAGGCAAGCAGGCCCATCCCGTCGAGGGAAAAAATAGTCTCGATAAGAAGACTGCCAGTGAAAAATGCGGCAATAAAATACCCTGGAAAACCGGTGATAATCGGAATAATCGCATTTCTGAAAACATGCTTATACAACACCTGCTGTTCACTCAGACCTTTGGCTCTAGCGGTGAGCACATACTGCTTACGGATCTCTTCAAGAAAGGAGTTTTTAGTAAGCATGGTCATCACAGCCAGACTGCCAACCGCACTGGCAGTGATCGGCAGCACCATATGCCAGAGATAATCAGTCAATTTCCCAACAAGACTGAGTTGTGCCCAGTTATCTGAGACCAGTCCCCGAAGGGGAAACACACTCCAGAAGCTGCCGCCGCCAAAGAGGACAATCAGGGCAATGGCCAGCACAAAACCGGGGATGGCATACCCAATCAGAATAAGGGATGAGGTGAAGATATCAAAGCGGGAACCATCACGAACCGCCTTGGCGATCCCGAGCGGGATGCACACTCCATATACAATGAGAAAGCTCCAAAACCCCAGGGACATGGACACCGGCATCCTGGAAATCACCAGCTGGGCCACACTGGTATGATAATAGTAGGATGAGCCAAAATCAAAAACCAGATAATCCTTCATCATCTTAAAAAATCGCTCAAAGGGAGGCCTGTCAAAGCCATAGAGCTTCTTCAGCCGGGCCACCTTTTCCTGATCAAGCCCGGAATCGCCTCGATACATGGATGAGGCTGCACCACTAACCTCACCACCATCCTTGCCATGTCCTTCAATCTGGGCTACAAGCCGCTCAACAGGACCGCCAGGGACAAACTGAGTCACAGTAAAGGTAATGAGCATTACCCCGAACAATGTCGGAATCATCAGCCCTATACGTTTTAAGATATAATAAAACATTGTCGTTGGTTGCTATATCACAATGAAAAAAAGGATTTAACTTGTTTTAAATCAATGTTTATGTCTTTGTGCATAAATACGATTTGAGCACAAAAGCTAAATTATAGAATTCTAAACTTATTCCAAGCCAGCCGTCAACAATGATCACAACCCAGAAAGCCTTACAAGAGCTCATCGAGCGAGCCCGATCCAATGATGCCGTTGCCCTCGACACAGAATTTGTCTGGGAACGAACCTACTACCCTAAGTTAGGACTCATCCAACTGGCACTCTCCAATGAAGAATGCTTTCTCATCGATCCAGTGTCACTGACCGACCTTTCTCCCTTGGGAGAGTTACTCGGAGATCCGGCAGTTGTCAAAATATTTCACGACGCCCCTCAGGATCTTACCATTCTCTATCAGGCCACCGGTGTTCTCCCGAAGAGGATCTTTGACACCAGACTGGCCGCTGGTTTCGCCGGTCTCTCATCCACAATCTCCCTTGCCAACTTAATCAACGATCTGCTCGATATCGACCTGCCTAAAACCGAAACCAGAACGAATTGGCTCAGGAGACCACTCAATCCAAAACAGATCGAATACGCCCTTGATGATGTACGTTATCTGAGAGCCATACGAGTTCTACTCCTCACCCGAATTCTCAACCCCACTATCATGGGCTGGCTTGAAGGAGAGTTGGAACGATATAACGAACCGGAGTTATATCAACCCCCTGCCGATACTACCCGCTATCAAAAGATTAAAGGAGCCGGCAATCTGAATCGACAAGCCCTCGCTGTCCTCAGGGAAATCGCCAGTTGGCGTGAAGGAGAAGCTCGTAAACGTAACCGTCCACGAGGACATATCTTGAGCGATCAGACGCTTCTGTGCTTGGCCACAAAACAAATTGAAGATACCGCCAAGTTACGTCAGTGTGAAGAAATTACTAATAATGTTGTGGAACAATATGGTCAACATCTCCTCACCCTAATGTATATTGGGCGACATTGTCCCGATCAGGACTGCCCTCCGTCACTACAGAAAACAAAACTGAACAAACAGGAACAGGAACAACTAAAAAAGATACAAGAGTACGTCACCCTGAAAAGTGATGTCCTTGGCATTGATCCCGCACTGATTGGGAATACCGCTGAACTGCGAGCCTTAATCCGATCCAGGAATCAAACACAACAAATATATCCCAAGAGATTGTCTTTTGGGTGGCGCAAAGAATTTATAGAAGAGATGCTTTGATGGCTTTTAAGG
>JAFLKM010000022.1 GCA_019163335.1 Desulfobulbaceae bacterium
GTGTGAGAACATGGCAATATTATATATTGGTATTGTTTTGATTGCAACTTAGAATTAGTGACGTCCAGATTATTTTTTTACAAGAAAATAATCTGGACGTCACTTATCCCGTTCATCGGGGCTACATTCTCTCTTCTGCGATCATGCCCTTGGCGTGCACCCACTTGCGAATCTTGACCAGCTCATCCCTCCAGCTCTGGTCGACGCGAACCTCAAGGAACATGCGGAAAAGGGCCTGCACCAGCCGGACCAGCTCTTCAAAGAGGAAGATGCGTTCGAGAATCCGGCCCTCTTCCTCTTCCGGGCTGTCTCCGCCATCCTGGGCGGCGCCGGTCTTGGGCAGCTTGACATTGCGAAACTCCATGATGGCGGCGGCCATGGTGAAATTCCACTCATAATCACTATGCACCAGCTGGATACGGGCCTGCTCCAGCTTTTTGCCCATGATCAGGCCGGTGCGGCCTTCTTTGAGTTCGCTTTGCAGGCCGCTGCAGATACATTTTTCGCTGGACTCTCCCTCGCCGTATTCGAGAAGCAGGTGCTTTTCAAAGACAACGGTGATGTCGCCGGAAAAATTTTGCGAGCCGGTTAGTTCGACACTGCCGCCCCGCTCTTCGCTCTTCCACCACAACCAGGTCAGAAACTCCTGGCCGATAAATCGTTTTTCCGCAATAAGATCAACTAAATCCATAAGGTAATCACTCTATAGTCACCAGCGCCGATGATGGTTGGCGAGGCTGAAGGTTGTAGGGAACGGCTTCTGACAGGGCTCTTATACGAAGATGTCAGGGGTTATGGTCGCCAGACGTTGACAATCATCGTCATCGAGCAGGTGTCCCGCCATGTAATAGGGGATCTGTTGGACAATAAGCAGGCCGAAGGTCTCTTTGAACAGATCTTCCAGCAGGGCATGGGCTTTTTTGTTGGTGCTGAAAAAAAGCAGGGTCGATTCCGACAGGTTCCAGCACAGGTCATACACTGCCGGAACGGGTGCCGCTTTCTTCATCAGTTCGCTGTTGATCCGCTCCCTGATCTCGACCTTCAAGGTGCGGCCGATCTTGGGAATCTGCTTTTCCTTCTTGATCCGCTCCTCTTCTTTCTGGCTGAATTTTTTGAGGATGGCCGGGGCCACCTTGCGCTCATCAATGCGCAGGGACAGGGTAACATAATCGCCGCTGGCATAGGAGGCGAAGTTGAAATCGGCGTCAAACATGTTCTGCACCGAGACCCAGCCTACGGAAAATTCATCGTAGGTGTCATCAATATCCTTAAAAGAAAAGGCCTGGATCCGTTCAGCGGCGAAATCCCAGAAATTTTCCGGAAGATCACCTTCGACGCTGAAACGGACAAAACTTGCCGAACCGTTGAGAAACCCCATAGACTACTCCTGCCCTGAAATCTGTAAAAGATCTGTTTGAAGAAGATAACTGATTGATTAATAACAAAATACCATGCAGAGCATGGCGAAAATGCTGTTTAATATACATCATTCACTTTCTATGGTCACATCAAAAATCGTCGATCAGCGCGGTTCCCATTATTATGCTGCGGGAGAATCTGGTGCCGCCGGCATGGACCCAATCCTGATTGCAAGGAATTCCCTTGACTTGCATCGTGCTCAATGATAAATGCATTCAAGGTTGCGTTTTTCTATTGACAGACAAGCGATGACTTTGTATAAGCCTTTGCTTTACGGGTCGTTAACTCAGTTGGTAGAGTATCTGACTTTTAATCAGAGAGTCGCGCGTTCAAGTCGCGCACGACCCACCATTTTTATACTGGTCCCCATCGTCTAGAGGCCCAGGACACCGGCCTTTCACGCCGGTAACACCGGTTCGACTCCGGTTGGGGACGCCATATAATTAGTACCTTGCAGATTGTTTTTTCGGTATAAAATAATCTGCGAAAGACACTGATCCCGTTTATCGGGGTTCGTTGTAAATCTGCTGGACAATTTTAAAAGGGGCATTCAGATTCATTCTGAATGCCCCTTTTTTATTTTCTGCACTTGTTCCTTGCCTCTGCTCCTTCCTTCGCGTATACCGTTGGTGTCCCTCCTCCTTTTTGTGTCCTTGCATAAAACTTGCAGCTTTCTGCGGTGCTATGGGCATAAGTCCTTCCCCTTTCGGTTTTTTCTTTTCAGAAGGAAAACATGAATACCTTTGATCGCATCTACGAGTTGCGAGCCATTTTTCAAGCCCATCGTTATCCGGTTTCGGCGGTTGATCTTGAGGCGCAGATGGAATGCTCCTGGCCGACAGTCAAGCGTGCGATGAGGAAAATGCGCGATGAACTCGGGGCGCCGGTCCGCTACGACCGAAAGTATAAGGGCTATATTCTTGATCGGGCCGGCGAAGAGCAGCATGAATTGCCGGGCCTCTGGTTCAGCGTCTCCGAGCTGCACGCTCTTTTGACCCTCCATGAACTGCTCAACCGGATGCAGCCGGGCCTGCTCAGGCAGGAGTTCTCTCCCTTTCGCCAGCGGATCGAGTCGATCCTGGAGGGCCGGAAGATGTCCACGGGCGAGGTGTTTCGCCGATTCCGCTTTTTCAGTGTGGGCGCGCGCACCTGCCTGCCCGACAAATTTCACCTCGCTGCCTCAGCCACCCTGCAGCGCCGCAAACTCGATCTACGCTATCAAAACCGCGCCGCAGATAGTTCCTCCAGCCGGGTGGTCTCCCCGCAACGGCTCATCTATTACCGGGAAAACTGGTATCTCGACACCTGGTGCCATCAGGCCGGGGCCTTCCGCACCTTTGCCCTTGATCGGGTCAGTGAGATCGTGTTGCTCGATGAAACAGCGCTGGAGATTGCCGACGAAGAGCTCGATGACCATTATGCCGGTGCCTTCGGAATTTTTTCCGGCCCGGCCACCAGAAAGGCTGTCCTGCGCTTTACGCCCCAGCGCGCCCGCTGGATTGCTGCCGAACAGTGGCACCCTGATCAGCAGGGAACATGGCTTTCGGACGGCTCCTATCAACTCTGTCTTCCCTATGGAGATTCCCGCGAGCTGGTGCTCGACATCCTGCGCTACGGCCCGGATGTGGAGGTTGTCGCCCCAGATGAACTGCGCTGCGAGGTCAGAAAGAGGCTGAAGGCGGCCTTGAAGCAGTATGAAGAATAAAAATTAAAAAAATGAAATAATATTTCTTGCGGATCATGGATTGATCCACCCGTGGGGTATGATAGCGAAAATTTTGACTAACATGTTTGTCATAACACTGTTTGGATGTGGCGGCAGTGGGCCATATTCTGTCGGTACGTAATACTTGCTCCGGCAGAGATTTTCTTCAATCTTAAGAGTTGACGATACTTTTTTGTGAATCCACGGAATGGTACCTGAATGAAACCAAGGGGAGAAAGCATGAGTTATTTTTGGGCAAAAACCACAGCAGATGGGAATCCTGGAATTTCCGTCTGCGATCACATGATGATTGTTGGTTGTTTAGCACGTTGTATTGCTGAAACCCTGCCGGATCTCATTGACCGGTTTCATTTGCAGTCATCGGTGGTTGGCGTTCTTGCCGCCCTTCACGATCTTGGAAAGATTTCCCCTGGTTTTCAGCGAAAGTGTAAAGCATGGTTGAGAGAGAACAGTTTGGAAACTATTGCTCGTAACGGATGTTGGGATACGGAAATGGAGACGGATCACGGTAAGGTGTCCCATGCTGCGATTCAGGCATTTTTAGTCGAGGCTGGTATTGATCGGAAGACAGCCAAGTTTTCGTCAGCCGTACTTGGTGCACATCATGGTCGTCTGAACCCGCCTAATGATCGAGGGTACCGCCCGGCAAAGTTGATTTCTGAGGCTGCCAGTAAAGTTGATTGGGATGCAGAGCGCATGACAAATGCACAAGAGGTCTTAAATCGTTTTACATGTAGCAATATTTCTTTCTCACTGTCTGACGATTCACCAGCACTGTGGTGGCTCGCCGGACTCACCTCCGTTGCTGATTGGATTGGTTCCGATGAGCGGTTCTTCTCTCCTGAACGTCGGACGGTGGGGGAAGAAGTGGCCTTCCTCGCTCGTGAAGCGCTCGATACAATCGGGCTGATTGCGCCGGTCATCAATAAAAATCTTTCTTTTGAAGCTCTCTTTGAGTTCCCTCCCAACGATATGCAGGAAAAGGCCATTGCTACCATTACCGGCCCTGGGGTCTATGTCATCGAAGCACCGATGGGAATGGGAAAGACCGAGGCGGCGCTTGGAGCCGCCTATCAACTGATGGTTGCCGGTAAAGCGAACGGTATCTACTTTGCACTTCCCACCCAGGCGACAAGCAATCGGATTCATCTGCGTATGAACGAATTTATGCAACGGATTGCCCCCGATGCACCGGCAAGTCGGCTCATCCATTCCAATTCCTGGCTTATGCAAACGGCTCCTGAACTTTCACCAACAGCGACTGTTACCCACGGATCAGCAAACGATGATGCCCGAACCGGGCGAGATTGGTTTTCATCAGCAAAACGGGCACTCATTGCACCATTTGGAGTAGGCACTGTTGATCAGGCTCTGCTTGGTGTTGTAGCGGCGAAGCATTTCTTTGTCCGACATTTTGCCCTGGCAGGCAAGGTTGTAATTCTCGATGAGATTCACTCCTACGACCTTTACACAGGAACGCTGATAGACAAACTCATCACGACCCTTGAAGGTCTGGGTTGCACGGTGATTGTCTTATCAGCAACCCTTACGGGAAAGCGGCGTGGGCAGATGGTCTCTTGTTCGGAAGATTTGGCGGATGAGGGTGAACGTCCTTATCCACTAATCAGCGGTCGCAACGAAGGGCAACCGCTTGAACCGGTGGCGGCAACACCCCCTAAGTCGCGAAACGTCAAGGTTGAGTTTATCTCTGCGGAATATGCTGCTGAAGAAGCGATAAAGCTTGCTCGTAATGGTGGAGCAGTTCTCTGGATTTGCAATACCGTGAGCGCTGCACAGAAACAGTATCGTCGCTTCAAGGAATTGGATTTTCCCGTTGGTCTTCTCCACTCCCGGTTCCCTTTCTGGCAGCGAGAGAAACTCGAAACCGAATGGATGGGGCGGTTTGGGAAGGATGGAGCAACTCGATGCGGTTCAATCCTCGTTTCCACTCAGGTTGTCGAGCAAAGCGTCGATCTCGATGCTGATCTCCTGGTAAGCGAATTGGCTCCCACCGATATGTTGCTGCAACGCATTGGACGGCTCTGGCGGCATAAACGGAGGCAACGTCCTGTGGATGTTGCACAAATCTGTATCATCGAAGAAGCAAAGTCTCTTGAGGATTTTCGAGCCATAACTCCCCAGGAGATCAAGAAAGAGTTGGGGGGCAAAGCATTTGTTTATGATCCGTTCATTCTACTGCGAACCATGGAGGTTTGGCGAAAACAGCAGGCTGTAAACATCCCGGAGCAGATTCGTTCACTCATTGAAGCAACATACAAAGATCGTGATTGTGAGCCAGAATCCTGGCAGAAGCTTTATGAAGAGACTTACGGAAAAATTCTGACGTATCGTCAGATGGCGCTGATGAGCAGCAACATCTGGCAGGTGGCTCTCAATGATGAAGAAGGCGTACAGACCCGCCTTAATGAGATGCCAACAATTGCACTAGTGCTTTGCAAATCTATCTCGAATAACGAGGGCGTTTTTGTAGATGGGTATAGAGGTCAACTCGGAGGTGACGATTATCGGCTGGTTATAGCGCAGGCCATTCACAGGAACCTGGTCAGAGTTCCACGTCATTTGTTCGATCGTGTTGAAACATGTCCGAAGTTCTCCGCTTATCTTTACGGGGAACAGAGCGTTGGAATTGTTACGGATAACGAAACCGTTGACGTGAAGGGGTTGAAGAGTGGAGTTCGGCTTAGTTATTCCGATGAGCTAGGTCTTTCTATCGAAAAAATATCAGAAGAGGAGGATGTATGAATGTTGGCTTTGACCCGTGGATACCCGTTGTAACTGTAGCGGGTGAAAGAAAATTGGCGAGTCTCTGTTCTGTGTTGACAGAGGGAGAGAAGTTCGTTGATCTGGCGGTGCGGCCACATGAGCGAGTTGCATTGATGCGGCTGTTTCTTTGTGTTTCCCATGCTGCTCTTGATGGCCCGAAAGATTATGACGAGTGGTGTGAAGTGCCGAAACGGCTACCGGATGCCGCACTGAAGTATCTTATGAAGTGGAAAGAACATTTTGAATTGTTTCACAAGGAAAGGCCATGGTTGCAGGTGGTAGGGTTGAAGTCGGCTAAGGAAAACGATGGAAATGCGTTTACACCGCTCGCAAAGCT
The DNA here is from genome assembly GCA_019163335.1 of Desulfobulbaceae bacterium. Lineage (GTDB taxonomy): Bacteria > Desulfobacterota > Desulfobulbia > Desulfobulbales > Desulfocapsaceae > UBA2270. The sequence goes on from JAFLKM010000022.1 coordinate 6,267, forward strand.
GGATTTTTCGCTGGCGAGCGGTGCGGCATCAACACTTTTTGATCACCAAGGGACTCAAAATTGGGATAGATGTTTTGATCATTCACAACAGGCTCTTGGTTTGATTTCGATGCAGAATTTTTCAACATGTGGATTGCTTTCTCGACCGCTGTGGAATGGGGAAGCGACTGCGGACTCAGCTAATTCTAAGTTGCATTCAAAGAAATACTATTGACGATCCAAGGCCAGCCGCT
>JAFLKM010000091.1 GCA_019163335.1 Desulfobulbaceae bacterium
AAAACGGCCATCATTGACCTGACCGAGGACGTCGATGACAAACCCCTGGAGTTTGAGCGGGAGCTTGCCTCCATTTCTTTACAGGCCAAAGATGTGGATTATTTGATTATCAATCACATGGAGCCTGATCACACCAGCTGGCTGCCTGCTTTTTATGCAAAGAACCCGAATCTGCAGCTGTATATCACCGAAAAAGGGGCCGCCGTTCTCAAGGCGTTCTGTGGAATTGACCGCAATGTGCACATTGTTAAAACCGGAGACACACTGGATCTGGGGAAAGGAAAGCTCTTGACCTTCTATGAAACTCCCAACCTGCATTGGCCGGAGACCATGTTCACCTTTGAGAAGTCCTCCGGGATTCTCTTTACCTGTGATGCCTTCGGCTCCTACGGCGCCATAACCGATACCGTTTTTGATGACCAACTGTCTTCGGAACAGCACGACTTCTTCATGCGGGAGACCCTGCGCTATTATGCCAATATCATCGGCGGTCTTTCGATGTTTGTTGCCAAGGCCATTGAATTGGTACAAGATCTTGAAATTAAGATGGTTGCCCCGTCGCACGGGATAGTCTGGCGGGAAAATCCTGCTGAAATTATTGAGGTCTATTCCCGTTTTGCCCGCTATATGACCGGGCCGGCTGAACCCGAGGTGACTATCCTCTGGTCGAGCATGTACGGGAATACGCAGAAGGTTGTCAGTGCCATGGTAAAGGGCGTTCGTTCTGAAGGGCTGCCCGTGCATCTGCACCGGGTCCCTGATGAACATGTGAGTTTTATCCTTGCCTCCGTCTGGAGGTCAGCCGGTCTTATCCTCGGTATGCCCACCTATGAGTATCGGATGTTTCCGCCCATGGCCTGGGCCTTGGATATGTTTGGCCGGAAAAAGGTGTGGAATAAAAAAGTACTTCGTTTCGGCTCATTTGGCTGGTCAGGGGGAGCACAGCGGGAGCTTGATGTGCTCACTGAAAAGATGAAGTGGACTTTTGTTGAACCGGTGGAATGGCAGGGGCGCCCGGATGATGCAATTCTGGCCCGGGCAGAGGCCCAGGCCGTGGCTCTGGCGCGACAGATAAAGGCGGATTTTGCAAAGTAAGCAAGGCCACCATGGTATCCGCTCTTGGAAAATTTCACACAAGAGGGCATTCCATTCGGTGGAAGTAAGATCTGTTTTCTGGATTTTTCAGCCCAGCTATGGTTAGCTGGGCTCGTCAATAATACCCTTATCCTAAGCCGCTGTAAAAAATAGCATGACCAATAAAATGACTGGAGCGGCATAAGCAACTGTTACGAAATCAATATAAATGGTCAGGATATTTCGTAACGGCTCCTAAGTCGTCGCCTTTAATTCATCACATCTTCCTATGATTACCCCTCAAAAAAACTCCCAGCTTTGCCCGAACTGCCGTGGCCTTATCAGCCGGAATGAATCCGTCTGCCCTTATTGCGGACTCCAATCTCCTGCTTCCTGGTGGAAAAACAACGGCTTATTTCGTCTGTTCAAAGATCCTGATTTATTCCTCAAGGGCTTGAGCGGTGTTAATATCGCCTTTTTTGTCCTCTCGCTGATCTTAAGCCCCGGCGGCATGGGGGTGGAGATGAATCCTTTTGGGTTTCTGTCTCCGGATAACCGCAGCCTTCTGCTGCTCGGTGCAACCGGCACCATGCCCATTGCAACCCTGCACCGCTGGTGGTCGCTGGTTTCCGCCAGTTATCTGCACGGCAGCCTGCTGCATCTCATCTTCAACCTGATCGCCCTGCGGCAAATCGGCCCGCTGATTATCCAGGAGTATGGCCTTGCCAGGATGTTCACCATCTATACCTTTGGCGGCATCGGCGGTTTTTTGCTCTCCGTGCTCGCCGGAGTGCCTTTTACCATCGGAGCCTCGGCAGCGGTCTGTGCCCTGATCGGTGCGGCTCTCTATTACGGGAAAAGCCGGGGCGGCAGCTATGGCCGGCAGGTGTACCAGCAGGTAGGCGGCTGGGCCCTGAGTATTTTCGTCTTTGGTCTGCTGGTGCCGGGTATCAATAACTGGGCCCATGGCGGCGGAATGGCGGCGGGCATCGTCTGCGCGCTGGCTCTGGGGTATCAGGACAAACGGCGCGAGTTAATCAGCCACCGGATGCTGGGCGCTGCCTGTGCCCTCGTCACATTTCTGATCCTGTTCTGGGCCCTCCTCACTGCGGTCATCTATCGGTTGTCCTGAATCGTCTCCCTAAAACCATTCCTGAATTGTATCCATGGCCATGAAGATAGCGAATAAAGGGGTCGGCAGAGTCTATTCCACCGAGTCCGGCAAGCTTTGTCCCGATTGCAACGAACCGGCTGGGCAGTGCCGTTGCCGGAAAAAAACATTGTCGCCCCATAACGACCATGGTGTCGGCTTTGTCCGCCTGATGCGTCAGACCAAGGGGCGAAACGGCAAAGGGGTTACCTTGATAAGCGGACTTCCTCTCGATGGTGAGGAACTGCAAAAATTGGCGAAAGTCCTTAAGCAGAAGTGTGGGTGCGGCGGCAGCGTGAAGGATGGAATCGTCGAGATTCAGGGGGATCAGCGCGACATGCTGGAACAGGAATTGGTCAGTCTTGGCTACAGGGTAAAACGTGCAGGGGGTTGATTGCCCATATCACCGTTCAGGCAATCCCTTCTTTAACCTCAAAAAAGAGCTTCTGGATTTTCATCATGGCGCACACGCATCGTATTGTTTCACCCAGTCGCACAGCGGGGACAGTTCTGTCGGACACCGGTACTCCCCTTGTTCCGCCTGAGGATTGGGCCTTTCTTCCTGCAGGAGATGCCGCCATAACAAAGGGGGTAAAGGCACGCGGCGTGACCTGGGTTGTTCGAGAGCGCCGGGGACTTCGAGAGATTTCCAGAGGCATATGGGCCAGCGCCATTCATATTCTCGCTTCGCAAAACGAGGTTGAGGCCAAAAGGTCAAGTCCTGAGTATGATCGCAGACGGGAGAAGGAGCTTGACAGGCGGGAGGCCAGGCAAAAGACCTATGTTCAGCAGTTTCTTGAGGAGGTTGTCAGCTTTCTCGGTTTTCACTCACGATATCAGGTAGAAGCCAGTCTCCTTGCCGAGAAAGTGACTGCCCATGCAACTCCTGTGGGGAGCGGGACGGTGGCAAGAACCAGCCGGATTCCCCTGGCACAGCGCGCAGAGGCCGCGGTTATTGCCTGGATGCGCCATCAGACAACGGCCTACGATGTCATGAGCATTGCCCGGATCAAGGGCAAACGACGGGAGATTCGCGGTCAGCTTGCTGCACAGTCCGTATCGCTCCTGCAGTCCTATCGTCAGGGGTGGGACATCGCTGAAAGCTGTCCCCTGAAAAAAGCTTTGGGCTGATGTCGTTCCGAAGCCGTTGCATCGGCTGGGCCAATATGGTTCAGTCGCTTTAGTGAACAGTCGGGCCGCAACTAATCACTGAGGTCTACCCCCCTGGTATTGTCTCTTTCATGCAATGTGCATTCAGACCGAACCTTGTTGCTGTCCCGTTTTGCTCTTCGGGAGCAACCTGAATGCCACAAGAAGTGAAGAGTTGGTACCGGTTAATGCAGGATTTCTTATTTCTTTCCCATGGATCAGAATCAAATCTATTTTAAAAAAATCTCCGGTGAGCTGCAGATAACTACAGCTCAGGTGGCGGCCGCAGCCCTTCTGCTGGCAGAAGGGGCAACCGTTCCCTTTATCTCCAGATATCGAAAAGAGCTGACCGGCTCCCTTGATGAAGTCCAGGTTGCCTCCATTCGGGATCAACTTGCAAGCCTTGCTGAACTGGATAAGCGGCGCCAGGCAATCATCGAATCCCTTGCCACCAGGGATCTCCTGAGCCCTGAGCTGCAGGCCGGGCTGCAGGGTGCATCCGATCTTGCCACCCTGGAAGATCTCTATCTGCCTTACCGGCTGAAACGAAAGACCCGTGCCATGATGGCCATGGAAAAGGGGCTGGAACCGCTGGCCCGGGCCATTTTTTCCGGTCGTGATCAGGGCCTTGAGGTCGCGGCCTTTCTTGATTCCGAGAAAGGGGTGAGCTCTGCTGACGAGGCGCTGGCCGGGGCAAGGGATATTCTCGCCGAATGGGTCAGCGAGGATGCCCCGATGCGGGCCCGTTTGCGCCAGATCTTTGCCGACAAGGCAATCATTTATTCGCTGGTGGTGAAAAAGAATGAGGAGGCTGGAGCCAAATTTCGCGATTATTTTGACTGGCAGGAAGATGCCCGAAAGGCCCCGGGGCACCGGGTACTGGCTATGTTTCGGGGCGAGGCGGAGAAGGTTTTGCGGCTCTCAATCAGGCCGGATGAGGAGCGCTCTCTGGACATTCTCCACCAGCGCTTTCTGACCCAAGGGAAATTCCGGGAGCAGGTGGCCCTGGCCGTGGTTGACAGTTATAAACGATTGCTGGCGCCGTCCCTTGAAAATGAGTTGCGTGCCAGTCTCAAGGAACGGGCTGATCGTGAGGCCATTCAGGTCTTTGGCGAGAATCTTCGACAGTTGCTGCTGGCCCCGGCCCTCGGCCAGAAACGAGTCCTGGCACTCGATCCCGGGTTCCGCACCGGCGCTAAACTGGTCTGTCTGGACAGTCAGGGAAAGCTCGTTGATTTTGCCACCATCTATCCCACCCACGGCGGCAGCCAGCAACTGGCTGCGGCAAAAAAAGTGAACGATCTCTGCCGGTTGTATCAAATCCAGGCCATTGCCATCGGCAACGGCACGGCCAGCCGGGAAACGGAGGAATTTGTGCGCGGTCTGGATCTGGACGACAATATCCTGATCACCCTGGTCAATGAAAGCGGTGCCTCGATTTATTCAGCCTCGGAGGTTGCCCGTCGCGAGTTCCCCGACCATGATATTACGGTGCGCGGTGCAGTCTCCATTGGGCGGCGTTTGCAGGACCCGCTCGCAGAACTGGTCAAGCTTGATCCAAAATCCATCGGGGTTGGTCAGTACCAGCACGATGTCAATCAGGCAGAACTGAAAAAAAGGCTGGAGGATGTGGTGGTGAGCTGTGTCAACAGCGTCGGGGTGGAGGTGAACAGCGCCTCCCCCGAACTGCTGGCCTATGTCTCGGGCTTAGGGTCGGTGCTCGGTGCCAATATCGTGGCCTATCGAGACGAGCATGGCGTCTTTGCCGGCCGTAAAGAGCTGATGAAGGTGCCCCGTCTTGGGGCCAAGGCCTTTGAGCAGTGTGCCGGATTCCTGCGGATTCACGGGGCGGAAAACCCCCTGGATGATTCGGCTGTCCATCCGGAGCGCTATGCCACGGTGACAAAGATGGCGTCCGACCTCGGCTGTACGGTGAGGGAGCTGATCAGCAGCCAGGAACTGAGGGACAAAATCGAGCTCAAGAAATATGTCGCGGAATCCCTTGGATTACCGACCCTGCAGGATATTCTCGCAGAACTTGCCAAGCCGGGTCGAGATCCGCGCCGGGAGTTTACTGTTTTTGCCTTTGCCAAAGAGGTGAACAGCATAGATGACCTGATTGTCGAGATGAGATTGCCGGGCATCGTCACCAATGTCACCCGTTTCGGCGCCTTTGTCGATATCGGGGCGCATCAGGACGGGCTTGTGCATATTAGCCAGCTTGCGGATCGTTACGTGAAGGACCCCGCCGAGGTGGTCAAGGTGGGCCAGCAGGTCATGGCCCGGGTCCTTGAAGTGGACAGGCAGAGGAAAAGGATTGCCCTTTCCCTGCGGGACTGCGGGGTAAAGCCAACATCGTAATGGCTGATGCAGGGGGCCGTCATCGTTTTAATGTCCGTGGACCAGGGCACCGGGAAGGGTGGTCTTGTGCAGCAGCCATTTCTTTTCTTCTTTGTGCAGGGAAAATGTCAGCGGATGGACTTCGTCAAAAAAGTCAGGCTGATCAGGGTTGGCGGTGATATGAACCAGGGCGCTGACCTCGGCCAACCCCTTCCCTGGAATATCGACCAGGATTTCGTCCAGGGCGATTTGCAGGCTGCTCTGGCGGGAGCGGTATAGCATGAGGTAGCGGATGATAAGCTCCGGCTCAAGAGCCTCCTGATAGTTTGTCTCCGGTACGATCACCCGGCAGGAAGGGGCGATGAAATCCTTCACCGGCCGCATCTTCAGGGCGAGCGCCACCGGGGTCTCTTCGCCTTGTTTAGAGAGTCCCACCGCAACGGAGTTGAATTTCCGCTTGATCACCTCCCGGTCGCTGAAGTGGTGCAGCAGCCAACCAGTGATTCCGGCCAGCAGCACGATCGCAACCAGTATTAATTTCTTATTCATCGTTTATCCTTTGTTTTTATCTGAAAGACTGTCGCAATTCAGGTCGATCATAATGCAATGGGAACCGTGCATTGATGGGAAATATTTAATTCATCATAACTATTCAGCACAATAGGGGTAGGTCGGGTTTTAACCCGACAGCAGGGGCAACATGGCAAGTCCGGCGTCG
>JAFLKM010000037.1 GCA_019163335.1 Desulfobulbaceae bacterium
CCCCCGCCTTTTTTTGCCAGTTGAAAAAGTTCTTCAACAACGACAACCCCGTTGGGGTCTTTTAACTGGCCGAGCTCTTGGCCCCGCTGTTCGGGGTTGGAGCCGGTGACGATATTGACGGTATCCTTAAAAACAAAATAATAGCCGGAACGGTCCTCTTCAAAACGGATATCCTTCACCATATCCCACAGCAACTGTTCTTGATCGTGGGGAGAAGTCACCGGCTTGAGCGCCGTGGCGAGTACCACGGCCAGGGTGTCAACCGAGGTTTTGAGTTGTTTTCTTTGAGAATCAGCGATGACATCCGCGATTTTCCCGAGGCCGATTTCTTTAATCCTGTTGATATTCATCCAGGCAAACTGAGCATTGACAATGAACATGAACAAGGTCATCGCAATAATCAGATACATCTTTCCTCGTACTGTAAGTCGGCTTAACATATCGTTCCTTAGCAGGGTGATTGGGGTGCTGGACGAATAGGTTGATTTGTGACTTTCATGTATCCATACTGGCCGGTTGGGTACACTGCACTCCCACTTTATTTATTACGGCTCAAGACATACGCGGCCAGGGCCTCCAGCACCGCCCTTTCCGGCCAAACTTCACCCTGTGCAACGGAGTGCAACCGGGCCAGGCCGTCTGCAATCATCCCTTCCGCCTTCTGACGGGCCAGGGTAAAACCATCGTAGCGGGCAATCAGGGCGCGAGCCTCTGCCACCCGGTCTTTTCGTTCCTCAGGGTGTGCCAGCATCTCCAACAGGCGCTGCCGATCCTGCTCTTCGGCACGAGCAATGGCGATAATCAAGGGCAAGGTCATCTTCCCTTCACAGAAATCATTGCCCACGGCCTTGCCGGTAGCCGCCTCATCGCCCTGATAATCAAGGAGATCATCAATAATCTGAAAGGCGCATCCCAGACAAAGGCCATACTCCCGCAAAGCCTCCTGTTCAGCGGCCCCGGCACCCGCTATCAAGGCCCCGATCTGGCATGCCGCCCCAATCAACCGGGCGGTCTTATCCATGATCACCTTGAAGTAATCCTCTTCGACCAGATTATAATTGCGGGCATTGTGAAGCTGCATAAACTCGCCATCAACCAGGGCAGTCGTGGCCTGGCAGAAAATATCCAAAGCCGGGATGCCGCCGCCGCGACCAATCAACAACATGGCCCGGGCATGGAGGAAATCTCCCGCCAGGATGGCCGCTGTCTCCCCATAGGCCACATGCACTGACGGCCTGCCCCGACGGATGAGCCCCTTGTCGATCACATCGTCATGGAACAGGGTTGCACCATGGAGATATTCAAAGGCGATGGCCAGCCGATGAATATCGACACCGGCCTCATTCCCCCCTTTGTCCGCTCCACCCCCGCAGATCCGATAACAGACCACCATTAGCAAAGGTCGAATCCGCTTGCCGCCATGCAACAGGCCATAGCGCAGGATCTCTGCCAGCAGGGGTGCCGTATCAGTGGCGGACAGGGCCAGATCATCCAGCATGGCCTGTTCAATTCTTGCCACATCCGAAGCAATGGCGGTTTTTAAGTCTACACTCATGTTTGCTGACTCTGTTTAAAGGAAATTATGAAATAAATCGGCGGTATGGTGAAGGATGGCAGAAACCAGCCTTCCTGTGTTTCATCTCTCATCTGCTCCGCAGCTCTGTCTGAAAAAATCCCGCACCTCGGTCAGGTTCCGCGCAACAGGTGAGGGCGGCAGGCTGGCCCGGAACGTCCGGCCATAGCCCTTACTGAACAGGCGGACATCCATAATCGCAATCACCCCGCAATCGGTGGACGCCCGCATGAGCCGTCCCACCCCCTGACGCAGGGTGAGAATGGCGCGGGGCACCTGGAAGTCAAAAAAAGGCTTGCCGCCGGCCTCGCTGATCGCCTGAATCCGGGCCTGCAGCACCGGATCGCTGGGCACCTCAAAGGGCAGCTTATCAATAATCACGCAGCTCAGGGAATCTCCCGGCACGTCCACCCCTTCCCAGAAGCTTGCCACCGCCAGCAGCACCGAGGCCGTGGTCTTCCTGAAGCGTTCCAGCAAGGCCTGACGCGAGGCCCGCCCCTGCACCAGAATTGGATGGGAGAGACTGGAGGTCTCAAGGAATCCGGCAGTCATCTCCATGGCCTTGAAGCTGGTGAAAAGAACCAGGGCCCGCCCTTCACTGATCTCCAGGAGCTCCAGGACCCGGCGGCACATCATGTCATTGTAGGCGGGATCGGCGGGTTCCGGGAAACCATGTTCCGGCACATAGAGCAGGGTGCGCTTCGCATAGTCAAAGGGGGAAGACAGCTGCAGGGTCTCGGTGGCCGCTGTCAATCCCAACCGCTCCTTGAAATAGGTAAAGTCGCCGCCGGCAGAGAGGGTGGCCGAGGTCATGACACAGCTCTGCACCGAGGAGTAGAGGGTACGCTCCAGGTCGGCGGCAATCTGAACCGGAGTCACCGACAGATTCAGTGTCCGCTCGCGGCGTTCAAACCAATGGACAAACTGGCCGCTGCCCTTCTCCTGGGGAAGACAGATATGCCGCAGGTTGGCGGCAAGCTCGCTGGCCCGTGCGCCAAGGATATTCCACACCTCGCCTGCCGTGGCATGGGTGGCCAACTGAAGGGCCAACTGGTCAAGGCCTACGGCCAGCCCCTCCACCTCCTCTGACCAGGAATCATGCCTGGCAATCACCTCGGCCAGGGGATAACGCCCCCGCTGGACGGGAAAGAGGCCAACAAATCGTTCCATGCGCGGCGCAAGGCCCCGGGCAAAAGGGACAAGCTTATCCTGACTCTTAACCGCCAGATCAGCCACCGCCTGCCGCTCGATATCGGTGATCAGATCCAGGAGCTGATACTGGCTGAAGGTCCTGCCGAAAAACTGGGTGGCCACCCCTTCGAGGTGATGGGCCTCATCAAAGATGACCCCCTGATAGCGGGGCAGGATCTCGGCAAAACCAGCCTGCCGCAGGGCCAGATCGGAAAAAAAGAGATGGTGATTGACGATCAGCAAACGAGCTGATCCCGCCTGTTTGCGCAGCTGGTTGACAAAACAGGGGCCGGCCTCCGGACATTCACTGCCCAGACACTGGCTGGACTGGGCTGAAATCTTTGGCCAGAGCAGAGAGCCTTCGGGCATCCAGGAGAGTTCAGCACGATCCCCGGTCCTGGTTTTGCCCAGCCATTGTTCAATCTCTTCGATATCGCGATCTTCCACCAGCGACAGCTGGGGTGAACTGCGATACTGCTGCCAGCGGTAGAGACAAAGATAATTCTGCCGCCCCTTGACACACAGGGCTGCTGCCGGTTTCCCCAGGATGCTTTCAATCAGGGGGATTTCCTTGTTCAGAATCTGATCCTGGAGGTTGATCGTGGCGGTTGAAACCACCAGGCGCTGGCCGGAAAGCAGCGCCGGGATGAGATAGGCCAGGGTCTTGCCGATCCCGGTTTCGGCCTCCACCACCAGCACCCGGGCGCGCTGTTCTTCCCCCTCCGGCCTCTCCTCCACAGTAAGAACCTGCTGCACCGCTTCAGCCATCTGCAGCTGCCCGGAACGGGGCTCAAAGCCGCGCAGATGATGGGCCAGCAAGCCGGCCTCGGCAAAAATTCTCCTCACAGGCCTTCTCCCAGGATATCCATGGCAATTTCCACCACCAGCGGGTCAGGATCAAGGGCCATGGCCCGGACTCCCTCCATGGCGGTATCACTGCCGATTATGGCCAGAACGCTGACCGCCTCGCCCCGCACATGGGTCGGCAGCACAGGAACTGCATCCAGCAGGGCCAGCAGTGAGGGTGTGGCCAGATCGACCAGATCCGGCTGGAGACGCCTTAATTCCTCAAAGAGCACAGAAACCCCAAGCCGGACCTGAAAACGAGAATCATTGAGGATCTCGCCAGTCCAGGGGTAATATCGCGGATCCCGCCGGAACATGGCGACAATATTCTCAACCAGCCCCATATCGAGAAAATCGCCAATCACCTTCTTCAACTCGGTGTCACTGACTTCGGTCATTCCGTCCTCATTTTCTGTTCAGTTTGGGCATCAGAGGATCAAGGTTTGCACAAGGGATGATCACAACGACAGGTTCCAGCCACTCTTCATCGAGGGTTATACGATTTTTCCTTTTATTTTTCAACCAAGGCTGTAGAGTCTTAAAAAATAAGAATTCAATACATTAAACCCCGATAAACGGGATAAGTACCTTACAGCTCATTTTCTTGTAAAAAACAAGAAAATGAGCTGTAAGGTACTAAAAATGGTGAAGCCGGCATTCTTCCCATGGCAATCAATCTTCAGCCCTGAATAAAGAGCCCCATGCCACTATCCCCGCTTATCCGTCCTGATGAAGTAATCGTTGTGGTTGACGATTCCCAGGATATCTTTAATCTATTCCAGGACTTTCTGAGCGGACAGGGCTTTACCGTCCTCCATGCCGCCACTGCCGGAGCATTTCTCGACCTGCTGCAAACCAGAGCTGTTGCCCTGGCCCTGCTGGACATCGAACTCCCCGACCGCAAAGGCTCGGACATCCTGCCCGAACTGATCAGCCAGTACCCCGATCTGGCCATCATCATGATCACCGGCACCACCGATCTGCGCACTGCCCTGTACTGCCTGCGACTGGGAGCCGATGACTACCTGACCAAGCCCATGAGTCTTGCGGACTTAAGCCATTCCATCACCTCCACCCTGGAAAAGCGACGACTCGTCATCGAAAACCGGCTCTATCAGCAGAAGCTGGAGATCACCACATACCGCACCCAATTTCTCCACCAGCTGAACCTGAAGCTGAACACCGCCTACCTGAGCACCGTCGAACTCGATGATGTGCTCCAGGCTATTCTGGTGGGGATCACCGCCGGTGAGGGACTGCAGTTCAACCGGGCCTTTCTTGCCCTCTTTGATGAAAATCATCGGACTCTGCAGGGACGGCTGGCCGTCGGCCCTTCTTCCCGGGAAGAGGCCGGCCGGGTCTGGGAAGAGATCAAGATCAAAGACCTACATCTAACTGATATCATCAAGAATTTCAAAGAATCTCTGGCGGATTCAAACCAGGAAGTCAACCGCATTATCAGAGGATTATCGATTCCGGCTGGTTCTGAAGAGCACATTCTTATCAACGCCTGCATTCAGCGAAAAAGCATCTTGATTGAACGCGGCCATGCCGACGGCTGCCCGGTCAGTCACCAGCTCATCGAACTGTTACAGGAAGATACCTTTATCGTGGTCCCGCTCTTTTCGCCCAGCCAATCCCTTGGGGTTCTCATCGCCGATAACTTTGTCACCCATAACCCGATCACGGCAGAAGATATCAGCAATCTGGAGCTCTTTGCCAGCCAGGCAAGTCTGGCCATTGAACACAGCTACCTCTACACCAATATGCTCCACAAGATGCAGGAGCTGGAAGCCGTCAGCCAGGAGTTGGAGAACAATAAGGACCGGCTGGTAGAAGCCGAGCGTTACGCCGCCATGGGCCATATGGCGGCACAATTGGTACATGCCATCCGCAATCCCATCACCTCCATCGGCGGTACCGCCCGATTGCTTACCAAAAAAGTCAAGGATCCGGTCATTCTCAAATTTCTTGACATGATGGCGCACGATGCCGCCAAAATTGAAACCACCCTCGAAGATCTTTTCAACTTTGTCCAGGAAAACGAGCCCCAGAAATCCTTGCAACCCCTGTATCCACTGATTCGCAAGAGTGTGATGCTCCTCTACGGCACCATGAAAAACCAGGGCGTCCGTTATCAGCTCAATTTAACAGACCCGGGTCCCTCTCTTTTCATCGACGGCCGCAAGATCAGCCAGATGTTCCTGCACCTGATCCGCAATGCCATAGAAGCCATGCCCAATGGCGGCCTTCTCCATATTGATGTCAATCAAGATCCGACCAGTATCTCCATTATCATTGCCGACAGCGGTACCGGGATCGTCAACGCCAATATCGCAAGGGCAGCAGACCCGTTCTTCACCACCAAGGTCTATGGCACCGGCATGGGCCTGACCCTGGTCAAAAAAATCGTCACCGAACACCAGGGAACGTTTTCCCTCCAGCCAGGGCCCATCAGCGGCACCGTGGCCACCGTTACCTTGCCGCTTACCATCGAGTAATTCCATCTCTAAATCAAGCGTTCACTTCGTCAAATGCGCTGCGTCTCTCCTCGCCTTACTTGTTGTACTGCCTCATGGCGACTCGCTTTTCTCATAGTGTACATCACTAGTGTCCCAACGTTTGGAACAGAGCACCATATAACTTGCCGTAAATTAA
>JAFLKM010000013.1 GCA_019163335.1 Desulfobulbaceae bacterium
CTTTGTGGTAAATAGCTAAAAATAGAGAATAATCTGTTAAGCACAAAACATCCAGGCCCTGCGGTAACCCCTCCCGGCCTCCCCTTAACCTAAGGGGAGGAGCAGGACGGAGGTAGTTGGTGGGGTTAAGGGGTTGGGGATTTTTTCCAACACCGGCTTCCATTCGTCCTGAGCTTGTCGAAGGATGAATGGAAGCCGGTGTTGGCTATACCTTCTGTTCATGGTTCGACAAGCTCACCACGAATGGAAGATATATTCTCACCACAAACGGAAGATATATTGTTGCCTGGAAATGGAATTAGAATAACAGAACCGGAAAAACAGGCTAAAGGTTTCTATGGAGGGGGCGGAGGAAGCGATATTGCGGATATTGGATTCCGGGATCAAGGACAGGATTCTTAAAAGGCTTCTCAATCCCTCCGGCCTGGCCCCCCTCATGAGATTCAGAGGGGGGAGTTACGATTTTACTTTCACCCCTTTTCCGCCTTCTTTGTCTCAAGCGCCTTGCGGATTGCCGAGAGCAGGTCATCGAGGGCAAAGGGTTTCATCATAAAGGTCTTGATGCCGGCCTCCCGGGCCTTGTCTTCGTTTGCCAGTTCGCTGTAGCCGGTGCAGAGGATAATCGGCAGATCGGGCCGCAGATCGAGTGCTTTCCGACTCAGATCCAGGCCGTTCATCTGGGGCATGGTCATATCGGTAATCAGCATATCAAAGGCATCCGGGTTCTGACTCATAAACTCCAAGGCATCCAGGCTGCTGTTAAAAACAAACCCCTCATAGCCAAATCTTTTAAAAATCGCCTGGAACAGACTGGTGATCATCTTTTCATCATCCACCACCACTATTCGTTCAGTGCCGGAAGGTGTCAAAATGGGCGCGACCGTCTCCACCTCGGCCGAGCCTTCGGCGACTTTCGGAAGATAGACATGAATGCTTGTCCCTTTGCCATACTCGCTGTGCACCGTGATCTGCCCCTGGCAGCTTTTGACAATCCCATGAACCACCGAGAGCCCCATACCGCTTCCCTTTCCAATGACCTTGGTTGTGAAATACATATCAAAGATCTTGTCCACAACCCCCGGCTCCATACCGCATCCGGTATCACTGACTTCAAGGTCAATATAATCATCCGGGAAGAATCCGGACTCAAGCACCCGGCTGTCATCTTTGCCGATCGTCACCTCTTTTAAACTCACTCGCAAGACCCCGCCTTTCACCTCCATGGCATGAAAGGCGTTGGTGCACAAATTCATAACGATCTGGTAATATTGAGTTGGGTCAGCCACTATGTTGCCGCATTCTGAGGAAATCTCGGCAACCAGTTCGATATTCGACGGCAGAGAAACCCGCAGCAGGGAAATCGCTTCCTGCACCACCAGATGCGGATGGAAGGGATACTTCCTGACGGGAACCTGGCAACTGAAGGCCAGAATCTGGCCGGTCATCTCCTTGGCACGGAGTGCGCCCTGAACAATCTTCTGGAGATACGAGGTCGTCACCGTGTCTTCCGGGGGTAGTCTGAGTTCAGCCAGTTCGGCGTAGCCAAGAATGGGAAAGAGAATGTTATTGAAATCATGGGCAATGCCGCCGGCCAGGATCCCCACGGCCTCCAGCTTATGCATTTGCCTGAGGCGCATCTCCATCTGCAGCGACTCGGTGATGTCCTTGGCGATACAGACGTAATCGCTCTCCCCATGGGACTCGATCAAAGGATAGGCGGCCACGGTATAGGTTTTGCCCAGCTTCTCATGGAGGATGTTTGCCCGGTACGGCGTCTCAGTCAGCCGGGCAAGAACCTCGGGACAACCGGGACAGGGCCGCTCTCCGTTATGGAACAGCTGATAGCAGTATTTCCCGGCAAGCTCGGCGGGATCCAGCCCCAAAAGCTGCCCTGCGGCCTTGTTGGCGCGAAGGATGCGCATATTCCGGTCATGGATGGTAATGACATCATCAATGGCATTGAAGGTTTTTTCCCATTGATCCTTCACCGTCACCACCTCGAGCTCCGCTTGCTTACGGCTGGTGCAGTCATGGAGCACCAGACGGTATGCGATGCCGGTATCACCTTCCTCGGAAGGAGTCCCCTGCAACAATGCCCAGAACAATGTGCCATCCGCACGCACCATTCGCACTTCACACTTGTGGGCAGCGTTCATCTCCATAAGCTTGCGACAATGAAGATAGTAGAGATCCTGATCCTCAGAGGAGATAAAGTGAGAAAACGGGCGGTTCACCAGATCGCCTCTGGTCACCCCCAGCAGATTGGCAGCGGTGAGATTGGCCTCTTCAATAACCCCCGCCTCACTCAAGGTCATGTATCCCACTGGAGCCAGGTTGTAGAGGTCAAAGTAGCGGGCCTGGGATACCTCCAGTCGATGCTGGGTGCGACGCAATTCATCATTCTGCATCTCCAGCTCAATCTGATGAACCCGAAGCTCATGGAGCAACGCTTGAACTTCCTCATGGGTGAGCTGTTCCTGGGACGCGCCCTCGGTCTGCCGGAGTTTTTCTTCTGCCAGCCTGCGCAATTGTTTCCCTGATTCTTCCAGTGTAAGCGTCATACTCATCCCCCTTCCATACTCATTTTATTCCATATGCCAGGCTCTTGGAGTCTCGCACACTCGCTTACCTGCAAAATAACCACGCCGTCATTCCCGAGTGCTATTATCGGGAATCCAGTTTCGTAAATTCAGTGTGTTGTGAATTCCCACCTGCGCGGGAAAAGCAACAGAGTGAAAAGCCAACATATTCACCCCTTCCCTGCTAACTAGAACCAGGGAGCAAAACTGTATCTTATTCTTTTTATTATCATCTCACATTTACAATTTTTCAAGGGTGAGGGTCTAAAAAAACTTGGGAAATTTTCCCATGGAGGGTCGCTGCCAAAAAAGTCACCCAAAGCCGCCCCATCACCCGGTTTCCATGGAGCTCAGAAAACCACCCCCGCTCCTTCAACCTGACATCCCGCCTAGACCTGTTCTCCATCCATAATTTTTCGAGCCAAGGTCGCAACGCCATAGACCATTCCGTTTTTATCCACCATGGGCGTGACAGTCAGCCATACTTCAAAACGCTCGCCATTTTTACCGATCCGTTCACTGCGGCAGGGTTCCAATGTCTTAGCTTGAATCAAGCGTTGAATCCTGGCCATATGCTCTTCCCGTTTCTCCACCGGAAGCAGATCAGTGACGTGCATGGCTAGAGCCTCGGCCTCAGTCCAGCCGTACATCCTCTCCGCCGCCGGATTCCAGGCGAGGATTCGCCCATCCAGATCGTGTAGCAGTATGGCGTCCTGCGCGTTTTCGACGATACCGGCCAGGCGTTGGGAATTTTCCCGGGCGCATTTTCTCTCGGTAAAATCGATAAAGGTGACAACCGCCCCCTCAATCACATTATCCAGGGTACGATACGGGCGGATACGCAGGAGAAACCACTCGCCGGAGTCGATACGCACCTCAATCTCCTTGGGGATCAACGTGTCAAGCACAGCCTGCACATCCGTCACCAGAGAATCATAGTTGACAAGATTGGAGACGATATGGGCCACCGGCCGCCCGACATCCGTGGGGATCAGGTTAATTATCCTGGTGACCGCCGGAGTAAAGCGCTGCACACACAAATGATGATCGACAAAGATCATCCCCAGATCCGTGCCGGCCAGCAGGTTGTTCATGTCATTATTGGCACGGGAGAGATCTACCACCTTGGCCTGGAGCTCGGCATTGACCGTGGCCAGTTCCTCATTGACCGATTGCAGCTCTTCCTGGGAGGTCTCGAGCTCTTCGTTGGTGGATTGCAGTTCCTCGTTGATGGACTGCATCTCTTCGTTGGAGGTATCCAGCTCCTCAATGTTGCGTTGCAGATACTCTTCCTTGATCCGCAATTCCTCCCGCAAGGCTATGGCGTCGTTCTCCGTATAAGGACATCCCTGCCCGGAGTTTGTGGTTGGCCCACCAGAGTCCGGAGTTGCCGGCTGATTCTGTTTTTCAGGCGGTAACTCCTCAAGGATCACCAGATACCAGGCCTGTCCACTGAGCTCAGGGACATGGCCAGACTGGCCGAGAGAGGCCGGCAGCACCGGCAGAACGGTCAGGTTGACACAGGAGAAACTGCCGTTGGTTTTCACCTGCAGATCAGGATGAAAGACCGGCTTTTTTTCAGTTACGGCCTTGTACAGGGCGATCACCAGATCGTGCTGCAACCCTTCCCTGGCCATCTTCAGGATATTCAGGCTGGCCTCGCCGGGAGTCGGCTCAAGATAGCGGCCGGTTCGACCATGGAGGTAAAAGATCTCGCCATGTTCACTGACCAGCACACCCACCGCCGCGAAATGCTGCAGCAGTACTTTTTCGGTCAACTCGCGCAAAGGGATCTTCTTTTCTTCCGAGGCATTCAGAGTCGACCGCAGGCTCCTTTTCTCGCCACTGCCGCCCCTCGCATACTGCGGTGTAAAAAAATGCTTAAGGACTGGTCGATGGGTATTCTGGAGATCCTCTCTGCGAAGATAGAGTTTCAACTGACGGTTCAAGGGCGAAAAGATCTCTTCAAACTCACCCACGGTTTCAGAGCTCCCGAGAAACAACATGCCGCCTGTTCTCAATGCATAATGAAACACTGGAATCAACTTTTTCTGCAGTTCCAGTCCCATATAAATCAGGAGATTTCGGCAGGTAATCAAATCCAGCTTAGTAAAGGGAGGATCCTTTATCACGTCATGTTCGGAAAAGATCACCATATCCCTGATCGGTTTTGTAACCCGGTAGGTTGTGCCGTCTCCTTGCAGAGTAAAAAAACGCGACAGCCGTTCCCCAGAAACATCCACGGCAATGCTGGCTGGATAAACACCACTGCGGGCCACGTTGATGGCCCGGGCGTCAATATCGGTGGCAAACAACTGCACCTTGCAATACTGCTTGCGGGCCTCCATCGCCTCCTGCAGGAGAATCGCCAGGGAAAAGGCCTCCTCACCAGTGGAACAGCCGCAAGTCCAGACACGAATGGTTGAACCGGAAGGTTTTTCGGCTAACAACTTAGGAATAATCAGCGCTTGAAGGGCAGTAAAGGCCTCCGTATCTCGAAAAAAACTGGTGACCCCGATCAGCATCTCCTGAAAAAGCGCCTGGACCTCCGCCGGAGTCTGCTGGAGGAAACGGACATAATCAGCAAGCTCGGCAATCTGGTGCAAGGCCATGCGCCGCTCCAGGCGACGGCTGATGGTGTTATGCTTATACAGGGAAAAGTCATGCCCGGTCTGGTCGCGGATGAGGATAAAGATCTTTTTTAACAGATCTTCAGATTTGCAGGGCGGCAGAACATGGTGCCGGACGTTCTTCCCAAAGACATGCCTCACATAGCCCATCAGCTTGGCCGGCATCTCGCCCACCGGCAGGACATAATCCACCATGCCGGTATCAATAACGCTTAACGGCATCCCGTCAAACTCGGCGTTTTCCGGACTCTGGGCCATAACCATTCCACCCTCGCCCTTCACCGCCCGAACCCCCAGGGTGCCGTCCCTGCCGGTGCCGGAGAGGACTATGCAGATCGCCCGTTCATGCTGATCCTGGGCCAGGGAACGGAAGAAATAATCAATGGGCAGATGCTGACCGCGCGGCAATACCGGTTCCAGGAGCTGCAGGCCCCCGTTCAAAAAGGCCATGTCCCGATTGGGCGGGATAATATAGACACAACCAGGCTGGGGGACCATCCCATCCTCCACCTCAAAGACCGGCATCGTGGTGTACCGTTTCACCAGCTCCACCAGCAGACTCTTATGCCCAGGTGATAAATGCTGGACAAGAACAAAGGCCATGCGGGGTTCACTGTCGGCAGGCATGGCGGAGAAAAAGGCCTGAAATGCCTCCAACCCACCGGCCGAGGCGCCAATCCCAACAATGGGGAAGCCTGGGGCAGGAGCAGGTGTCGGCAAACTCTGCCCGGATTCAGTCGCCTGGGCTATCTCCTGCGGCACCTGATTTTGCTCGGATGGTTTCGCCTTAACGTTCTTTTTTCTAGGAGT
>JAFLKM010000103.1 GCA_019163335.1 Desulfobulbaceae bacterium
AGAGGTTTATGGCGTTGGCACTGGTCTGTCGTGCAACTTCATTGATGGAGATGCCCCGGAGTTCAGCGATCATCCGGGCAGTATAGAGAAGAAATGCCGGCTCGTTCCGCTTGCCGCGGCGGGGTACAGGAGACAGAAAAGGGCCGTCGGTTTCAAGGAGCAGGGAACTCAGGGGAGCAAGCCGTGCTGTTTCCTGCAAATCGGCAGCGTTTTTGAAGGTAACAACCCCGGGGATCGAGAGATAAAAACCCAGCTCAAGAACCTGTCGGGCGAAGGCCAGGTCACCGGAAAAACAATGCATGACCCCTCCGTGCTCGAATGGTGCTTCTTCACGAAGGATGCCCAAGGTGTCAGCATGGGCCTCACGGTCGTGGATGATAACGGGCAATCCCAACTTTTTAGCAAGGATCAATTGTGCACGAAACCAGTGGCGTTGAAGATCAGGCGGAGCATAGTTTTTGACATAATCCAGCCCGATTTCTCCATAGCCGACTACCTGGTCGCGATTGGTTTCGACAAGACCTGCAAGAATGTCCAAAGAGTTTTTCTGAATATTGGTGACATCGTGCGGATGGATACCCACTGTGGCCTTGATCATGGGATATTTTCTGGCAAGGGCAATGGCCTGTCTGGAACTTTTTTCGTCAATACCGATGCTGATGATCGTGCGAATGTGGTTTTGACGGGCTCGTTCAAGGATTAACTCCAGATCGTCAGCATAGTCGTCCATGTCGAGATGACAGTGGCTGTCGATGAGAAAGGCGTCTTCAGTGAGCTGTGGGGGGGGGGGCGGTTGCTTTTTCAAATGAATTTCCTTGATGCCTTCGTTGTCAGAGGCCATTTTTTGTTGCAATGTTGGAAAATTAAGAGAGAATATATTGCATATTTCTTTTATTCTGGGCTATGCTTCTAATATTGTGTAAGATCTCTGACTGTTTCGGGTGGTTTTTTCCTAGAAGGTCTGAGGAAAGGGGATAATCAGCTGCTGCCCATTGCTGGTTATTGTGTGGGAGGAGATTTGAACCACAGAATATCATCCTGTCCTTCGCTGACTTTGATGAACAAGGGGTTTAATGTTGCGAACTGTCCTTTTTTATCCTTAGTGCCATCCACCGGGGTTAGAAGAAGCGCTTTTGATAATAAATAAAAAAAGAGCTTTATCTCAAAAAAACTGTCATGTATAGACAAAAAAACGGGTGATACTCAACGCAGGGAATTATTTGGTCTCGAATTGTTGATACCGACAGATGAATTGCGTTGTTTCATCTTTTGAATAAAGTACGAAAGTAGCAGGGTTGACTTACAGCGTTGTCAAGGGATAGTCAATGCTTCAGACAACCTTAAAACCGGCAGTGGGTTGCGCACTAGTAGCTGTTTCGTAAAAACAATTCCCCTCTTGTCATGTGGTGGATTGAAGAAAAAGCAGGTTCCGATTCCAGCGGGCTTCAATTAAGAATACAGAGGTAAAGTATGAATTATGGCATTGTGAGTCAGGAGCAACTTGAGCTGATTGAGGATATTTTATTCCAGAAGCTGGTAAAGCTCGGGGTTGATTGCGCTATCATTATTGATATGGCCGGAAATATCATTACCGTCAAAGATAATGGGAAGAATAAATACGATATTTATTCGTTTGCCGCCTTAGCTGCAGGAAACTTTGCGACGGTCGATGCCATGGCCAAATTAGTCGGTGAGACTGAATTCTCTCTGTTGTTTCATAAGGGACAAGATTCGAATATCCATTTCAGTAAAATCGACGATGAACTTCTCTTGATCTCCATGTTTGGAAAAGACATTTCTCTGGGTTTTCTCAGATTGAATGTGGTTGAGGCCATAGACCAGATTCGCAAGGTTTGGGCACGACAGGAATAATACTAGCCAGGTTTAAGGGATTGACAGGGTTACGTCCGTGATCAAAGAGCATTCAATGGCCTTGTATTTTAGCAGAAAAAATAGTTTGGGGGTGACAGGTTGAGTTTTATCAACTTAAAAGACAAGGTAGTCCAGGTCAAAATTGTTTATTACGGCCCTGGTCGTTGTGGGAAAACCACAAATCTTGAATATATCAATCGCAAATTCAGGGACCAAATCCAGTCTGAAATGGTAAGCCTGAAGACCCATGGCGACCGGACCCTCTTTTTCGATTTTCTTCCCTTCAATATGGGCCAGATTAAAGGGTATGATATTAAGATACAGTTGTATACTGTTCCTGGTCAGGTAAAGTATAACGCAACCAGAAAGTTAGTGCTCAAGGGAGTTGATGGGATTGTTTTTGTCGCCGATGCCATGGAAAAGCAGCGCGAGAAAAATATTCGTTCATTGAATCAGTTGCATGAGAATCTCCAATCCTACAAGGAATCTATCTTCAAGATTCCGTTGGTGATGCAATACAATAAAGTGGATTTGAAGGAACATGGAATTCCGGTACTGCCAATCTCTGTTCTACAACAGGATTTGAACAGCCGATTGCAGGTGCCTTATTTCGAGGCAAGCGCCATTACAGGATATAATGTTGCCGCAACGTTGAAGAAGATCATCTCTTCAACTGTTGTCTCAATTCAGAAAAAACTACTTTAGAGAGAATGTAGAGTGGCACAGCATACTGGACGTCTATATGACGATGATCTGACCGTTGGCGCAGATGAGTATAGTGAGTCGTTTTCAACCGAATTTGTTGATTTGTTTGAACCTCTCGGAGATGACGATGCGCCGATTGCCAAGCTGAAGACAATTATATTGTCGATAGATTGGGAGATAACCGATGATATTCTGCATCAGTTAAATGATGAATTGCAGGATTTGAAAGATGTCTGGGCCGGTAACAAGATTAATCTGGTGTATATTCAGGCTCTGGAGAAGATCGGCAAATACATCTGTGCTGAAAAAGCGAACGCCCATCCCAATGCGATTAAACTGCTTCTTGCCTTTTATTACGATCTGGAAAAAATAGTTTCTTCTGTCTCGATGAGTGAAGAGACGAAAAAACAGTTGTTGCTCCAAGATGTGAAGAAGTTTGAGCAATTTAAACTGCAGATCGTTCCCTCCGCTCCTCAAGAGAAGCAATCAGTCCCTGTCGCGCCCATTCCAGAGACGAAAAATGTTCTCACTCCATTAAAAGCAATAGTGCTCGGCATAGACTGGGAGATCAGTGATAAAGAGCTGGTTCATCTTGGTGAAGAAGTGGCCAGGTTGGAAAAAGAATTTGCTGAGAGCAGGGCTAAATTAATATTTCTGCAGGGTATCGGTGCCCTTGGCAGTTATATTCGTTCGACAAAAGACAAGGCCCATCCTGATGCCTTCAAGTTGCTCCATTCTTTCTTTGAGGGATTGGAGAAAATCTGTGTTGAAGATCTGTCCAGTGCTAAAGAAAAGGAAATCCTGCTTGCAGAGGTGAGTAAATTTAATGCCTTTAAGGCAGTGATTGCGGTAGTTGCCTCGGAAGTAGTGGTTTCGGCTGAAGACTCAATAATCCCCTCTGCTTCCGGAAGAGAAGTGCATGTGGATGAAGAAGAAGAGGAGTATGAAGGGGGTGGCGTTATTACCCCTGCCTTTGCTGACATGCCTGAGGATGTGCATGGATTTGATGTGGATGCCGAGGTGGTCCAAAGTGATATCGATCAGCGCGTGGCCAGTTTCTTTGGTGAAGATGAGTTAGCTGCCGAGCCGGTGGCAGCGGTACTGGCTGTCCCACCTGAGACGATGCAGGAGGGGGGCGAGGTTGCTTCCCGGTTGGATGACCTCTTTGGTGATGATCGAGCTGTGGAACAATTTGGGCAGAGGGCTGTGGCATCTGACATCGCCTTGGAAGGGGTTGATGTTGAGACGGAGGCTGATGATGACTCCGGTGAAAAGGCCCTTCTGTTTGAAGGCGGGCAGTTGGCTCCGGCCCTGGCTGAGGCTGGTGGTGAGTCTGCAGGGGGCGACCAGTTCTTTGGTGAAGCAGCTACGGTTACAGATTCTTCCGTGGCCGCACCCGTTATCCCCGGTGTTGATGTGGAGACTGAAGCTGATGATGAGTCAGGAGAGGCGCCCCTTCCTAGAGAGCAAGGCTGGGTCGCTCCTGCCTTGATGTTCAGTGATGAAGGGTATGGTTTTCGAGAAACAGAGCTAACCGCCGATGTCTATGAGGATGATTTTGATCTTGAAGATCGGCTGGATTCTTTTTTTGGTGCGGAAATTGAAGAGTCGTCGCAAGGAGTCCCCGCTCAGATTGATGATGGCGAGGATACTTTGCCCCCAGCTCTAACAGCCGTGGAAGGCCTTCAACCTGCAGCGATTGAGCAACCGGGTGCCTCAACTTTATTGGCAACAGTAGAGCCGCTCGGGCTGGAAACTCAGGACCGGGTCGATGCAGGATTGCTCACAGAAGTTCAGGGGGTAACGCCCAGAGTTGCTGGCTTTATTGTAGAAGAGACTGGCGATCAATTCTCGGCTGATGTCCGGGGTGAAGAGCGAGGAGTTGTTTTTGAGCCTGTGGCCGATGATGTCGAGGTTGACGAACTTCCCGCTTTTCCTGGGATTATGGGGGCAGGGGGCCTGTCGGTTGTAGAGCAGGAATTCCTGGCAAGGCTTCGGGAATGTCTTGCCGCCATGCTTGAAAAGAAATATTATACGGAATTGCCGGCATTTTTAGATGAGGCAAACACGCTGATCCAGATATGGCAGACCCAGTATGTTAAGATGAGTTTCCTACAACTTTTGGTCACCGTGTGTCAGTATATTGATCGTGTTGGTGCGGATTCTGAAACGTTGGCTTTGCTGCAATCCCTTGGTGAGTCTCTTGAGTTGGTGTTTCAGGGAAAAACCCCGACAGGGGAAGGGAAGGAAAAGATCCTTTTTGCTGAGATGGGGAGAGTCTTGTGCTGGCAACAGAGTTTGATTCTGTCTGTGCTGGCCCAAAATGGGAGAACAGGCACAGACGACGCGGAAGTCAGGTCATGAATGATTTGACGAATTTTTTTGGTGATAAATAGCAAATGGTTTAAGAGCGTTTCATACGATCTGGATGATCAGGGCGGTTGTTCCTCGAGTGGGAGCAACCGCCCTTGTTTATCGGTACTGAAATCGATTAACGATTCTGCCTGGTTCAATTTTTATTATAAATAGAGAAGATTATGTCCATACATCCAACAGCAGTTATTGATACCAAGGCAGAACTTGATTCCACCGTGTATGTGGGGGCCTATTCTGTCATTGAGGAAGGAGTTCGGATTGGAGCAGGAACCCGTATTGAGCCGCATGCGGTTGTTGTGGGCCACACAACCATCGGTGCTGGCAATGTGATTGGTTCTTTTACCTCCATCGGCACTCCTCCCCAGGATCTTGGTTATGCCGGTGAGCCCACGCAACTGGTAATCGGGGATCATAATCATATTCGCGAATATACCTCCATCCATCGTGGAACGGTGAAGGGCGGGGGCAAGACGGTCATTGGGGATAATAATCTGTTTATGGCCTATTGCCATATCGGCCATGACTGTCATATCGGCTGTCACGTGATCATGGCCAATGTGGCCACCCTTGCCGGTCATGTGGAGGTGGATTCCTACGCCACTATCAGTGGCCTGGTGGGTGTCCATCAGTTCTGTCGTATCGGGACGCATGCGTATGTTGGCGGGATGTCAGGAATTGGCCTTGATGTTGCCCCATATATGATTGTCACTGGTACAAGGGATCGGATGCGGGTTTCGGGAATCAACAAGGTCGGGCTCAAACGGCATGGTTTCAGCAAAGAAACCATCAGCAAGCTTGACCAGGCCTTTCGGATCCTTTTTCGCTCTCCTGATCTGCTCCAGGCCGATGCCTTTGCCCAGGTGCGGCAGGAATTTACCGATTGTCCAGAGGTGGTGAATCTTCTTCACTTCCTGGAACATTCAAAACGCGGCGTAGCAAAGCGCAGCGATGATTAGGTGCCGTTAGAAATGAGCAGTCCCTTAAGCTCATTTCTTTACGGCACCTTATGCCGCTTCCAGTA
>JAFLKM010000102.1 GCA_019163335.1 Desulfobulbaceae bacterium
TTGCTGACCAGGACAATCGGTGGATTTTTCTCAGGCTTGCCGGGAACATTTTTGCGCACCTCAGCCCAGTTGTCATCCGCCGGCAGGGAAGAGAGTCCTTTGGGCAGGGGGCCGGCCGGAGTCCAGGGGCCATTGATGAGATCGGTGCTGGTCAGCCAGCTCTCCTGATTGAGGAGGTAGTAGCGCTTGTCGCCGGGTTCGTAGAAGATGTCCCAGTTGGTGTTGGCCACAAACATCAGCTCGCTCTTGTCCTTGACCACGGCCTGAAGCTGCGGTTCCCCTGCAATCATCACCAGAATGGCAGGTTTTTTACTGTAAAAGATCTTCGGCGGGTCCAGGTTCAGGGGAACCGCAGGCTGGAGCTTCTGTTGTGCCGGATCGAGATAGGCGAGGACCCGGTCCAGCGAAACGGTCATTGCCTGCCCGAAGGGCTTCAACTCGTCAACCACTTTCCGCAGAGCGGCAGCTTCCGTATCTGTGGTATTGGGGAAGCGCAGTTCGCGAGTTTTGGGAAGCACCGCCACTACCCGGGTGGTCTGGTCGACGACGGTTTCGGCGTCGATCTCGGCCACGCCGAAGGTTTCTTTTTTGGATTTCGTGTCTTTGACCGCAATGGCAAACCGAACATGGATATTCTTGAAGTCCGGCCAGGAATCGACCTGGGGTTGATAAATGGTCAGCTCCTTGCCGTTCTTCGTCAGAACTCTCGGCCAGCCGGGATCATCGGCAGGCAAGGGGTCTGAAAAGGCGAGCCGGGTTCCAGTCAGCAGGATAAAAATCGTCAGGATAAAAAGAATGGGCCGGGCTTTCATGGGTTGCCTCCTTGATAAGTGGAAAAAATGTGTGTTTATTTCACTAATGATTGCTTAACTATTTCTGTTGATCATCCAGCGGTCTGAATCGCATGATCTCCAAGGCTCCAACTTGAACTCTTTACCTGGAGCTGTTTCCCTGCTTTCCCTCAGGGAGAATTGCCATTACAAGCTCCCTTGCGGCGGCTGTTCAATGAACATGCCGGGGAAGAGTCACCATTGGTCAAAGTGGCCTTGCTATGGGGCAGGTATTGCCTCCAGAGAAAAGCTCACCAGCACCGCTGAACGGCGTAACTCTTCCTGCAGGCAAAACTCGGCAAGCTCGATGTCGTTGCCTTTGCTATCCGGTTCATTGTCCACCCGGACGCCCATCCAGTTAAGCCGGAGTCGTTGAGTGTGGGCGAACAGCATCTTTTCGGGCTCCCGCATGATTTCCTCAAGATAGCCAAGAGACTGCTCGGGCAGGGCGATCTGAGCCTGCAACTCTTCGAACTCACGATTGACCTCGCCCAGGAGTTGCTCGATCTTGCGCAACTCTTCCCGGTCCTTGATGTCAGGCGGCGCAAACATCTCCTGCCGGTAGGATTTGCCGCTGTAAATTTTCGCCATCCCCTTGAGGTATTCTCTTTTTCCGGTCAGTTTGGCCTTTCTTGCCCGTAGTGTGGTAATTTTCTCCATGGCGACGCTGGCCAGCACCTCGAGGCCACGATTGACGATCCCGGTTTTAGTCACCTGCAGATCGCCTGCGGGCGCCACAACCCTGTGATTGGAAAAACTCACCGCCTGCATCTGAACCTCGCGCAGGAGCATCTCTCCCTCCTGCTTGCTGCCGAAAATGGTCCGTTCATTCTGCACCATGGTCATCATGGCCACCACCTCGCCTGTTTGTCCCTGCTGCCGCAGGGCATTGACCTCCGGGCTGAGCCGGAGCACTTCGTCAAGTTCGTCGGGCGAGGCAAACAGTGCCTTAACCAGGGGGTCGTCGTAATAGCGATTGCGATGAAGGATGACCGGGCCGGGGATGCTTTCGATCAGGGACTGGAAATGGGCCATGGCCCCGGCAACGGGGTCATGCAGAACCTGTCGGTAGCGTCTGGCCTGGCGGATAACCGGATCGGCTATCTCCACGATATGCTCGGTTGCCAGAGTGACGTGGTCATTTTCAGTGGAAGAACCCTGGAGCTGTCGCCAGAGTTTGCCGATCCAGCCTCTGCCTCCTGTTCTTTCGTCTTGTCCGGTCATGTTCTGCCCTCCTTGCCCATGATGGAGATGCTGCCCTGCTGAATCGTGTCAGGTTGCCAGCCCCGGGCCGGTCTCCTGCTCCGGGGTATCGCTACTTTTATCTTCCTTTTCTCTTTGCTTGAAGGCCTCAACCGCGGAGGTCAGGGTGTTATAGCGGACTCGCTTCTTGAGTTGCGGATGACTGGCAATCCAGGAAGCTTTGAAAAAAATCCACAGCGATTGTTTGACCCGGGCGAAACGAAGAGTGATCCCGCGCCCGTTAAGATCTTCGATTAAATCCTTGAGTTGATGCAGGGCGGTAATATCAACGGCATTGATGGGGGCGGCATCGACCACCACCCACTCCAGAGGGACGGGCGATTTGGCGATCTCTTTGAGGATGCGATTTTTGAAATATTCAACATTGAAAAAAAGGATACTGCTGTCAAACCGATAGAGCAGGAGTCCGGGGAAGGTAACTGCATCCGGAAAATCCTCGATATTATGGTAGCCGCTGATACCGGGGACACGCCCGAGAACCGCGTCGTGTGGACGGGAGGAGGCCAGCAGCAGCCACAGCAAGGTCAACAGGATGGCAAGAAAGACGGCGGGAAGCACATCAAAATAAAGTACGCCCGCTGTGGTCACCAGCGAGAAGGTCAGTTCCCGGCGACTGGCGGAGTAGAGTTCCCGCACCGAGGGAAAATCAAAGAGGCCGATGCTGGAAACGATGATAATGGCTGCCAGGGCCGCATTCGGGAGAGAGGCCAGAGGGGAGGTAAAAAAGAGGAGAAAGAGAATCATCGCCCCGGCGGCGACGATCCCCGCAAGCTGGGTTCTGCCGCCCATGGCACTGTTGACTGCGGTTCGCGAATCGGCGCCGGTGACCGGAAATCCCTGCATCAGTCCAGAGACGATATCGCAGGCCCCGAAGGCAATCATTTCCTGGTTGGCATCAATATCATAGCGGTTGCGTCGGGCAAAGCTTTTGGCGGTCAAGACACCGCTGGTAAAACTGATCAAGGCGATGCTTGCGGCGTGCTGGACAAGAATTTTAAATCGTTCCGGATCAAAGGACGGCACTTGCAAGGTCGGCAACCCGCTCGGGACCGGACCAAGGACTGCCACACCACAAGCTTGCAGATGCAGCACCTCCACCGCGATGATGCTCAGGGCAGCAACTATCAGGGCTGCCGGTAACTGGGAGGCCCATCGTTTCAAGGCAAACAGGATGAGAAGGGCGACGATGCCGAGGATCAGGGTGGGGAGGTGCCTGCCTTCTATTTTTTGCGAGAATTCGAGCAGTTTTCCAAAGAAATCTCCGGCCTCAGCCTTGTAGCCAAACAGTTTCGGCAGTTGACCTGCCAGAACGATCAGGGCGATACCATTGAGATAGCCGACAAGAATGGGATGGGAGAGGAAGTTGGCCATAAAGCCAAAACGGCAAAGGCCAAAAATGATGTTGAATATACCGGTAATCAGGGTAATGGAAATCATCAGTTCCATGTAGCGCTGGGGATTGCCGCCGGCAAGGGGTGCAAGGGCAGAGGCGACCATCAGGCAGGTGGCGGCGTCCGGACCGACAATAAGCTGGCGTGACGAACCAAAAAAGGCGTAGATCAGAAGGGGTATACATGCTGAGTAGATCCCGTAAACCGCTGGAACCCCGGCTATTGCGGCATAGGCAATGCCCACCGGCAGGGCAACAGCGGCCACCGAAAGACCGGCGACGCAGTCAAAACGGAAATCGCCCCGTTGATAGTGTAGAAAGGTCGACAGCCCGGGAAGGAAACGGGTGAGCCAGGACATGAGGTTCCGGTTTCGGGTGACTGGCTTTGTTTGTCGCATTGGCTTTTCTCAAGAAGGGGTATTGAATTATGGGTGATGCAAGAGTCGAAAGCTCAGACTCGAGAGGCAGATTTGACCTTGGGGAAAACAATTCCCTCCTTAGGCAGCTTTGTCCATCGGAGGGTTACCGGTGAACTCTCGACCTGCCAGATCTTTTTGCAATATTCGGCAATGGAACGGTCAGAGGAAAATTTGCCCATGCGGCTGACATTGAGGATGGCCATTCGACTCCACTGTTCCTGGTCACGAAAGATTTCCCCCACCCCTTGCTGGCAATCGATATAGGCCTGATAATCGGCAAACACCATAAAGGGATCGTGCGAGAGCAGAGAATCAATCAGGGGCCGGAACAGCTCACGGTCGCCATGGGAAAAATGGCCGCTGCCAATCAGATCCACAGCCGCCCGCAGCTGCTCATTGTTTTCGTAGATCGTTCGGGGACGGTAACCGGTGGCCGAGAGCGCCTGCACCTCCTCGACCTGCATGCCGAAGAGGAAGAAATTTTCGGCGCCGACCTGCTCGCGGATCTCGACGTTGGCGCCGTCCAGGGTGCCGATGGTAAGGGCACCGTTCATCGAAAATTTCATATTGCCGGTCCCGGAGGCCTCCTTGCCGGCCAGGGAAATCTGTTCGCTGAGATCGGCCATGGGGTAGATGACATGGCCAATCTGGACATTGAAATTGGGAACATAATAGACCTGGATACGGCTGTTGACATCGGAGTCGTTGTTGATCACCTCGGCCACGGCGTTGATCAGCTTGATGATCAGCTTGGCCATGAAATAGCCGGGAGCAGCCTTGCCGCCGAACAGGAAAACGCGCGGCGGGATATCGAGCCCCGGATTGTTTTTCAGCCGGTGATAGAGGGTGATGATATGGAGCAGATTGAGATGCTGTCGCTTGTACTCGTGGATCCGTTTGACCTGGACATCAAACATCGCCTCGGGGTTAAGGGGCAGGCAGGCGTCAAGGGAGTAGAGATCACAGATATTGCGCTTGTTGGCCAGCTTGACCTGCCGCCATTTTTCCCGAAATCCCGGGTCGTCAGCCAGTGCTTCCAGATCGCGTAATCGGTTCAGGTTGGTAATCCAGCCCTCACCGATGGCATCGCTGATCAACGCACTCAGGCCTGGATTGCTGAGGACCAGCCAGCGCCTGGGCGTGACCCCGTTGGTAATATTCACCAGTTTATCCGGCCAGAGGCGGTGCATATCGGCCAGGGTATGCTCCTTGAGCAGACGGGTGTGCAGTTCTGCCACCCCGTTGATCCGGTGGCTGCCGATGCAGGCGAGGTTGGCCATGCGAATGGAGCGCCCGCCGGATTCATCGATGATCGACAGGCTGCGGACTATTGCCTCATTGCCTGGAAACTGGAGCCGCACCTGGTCAAGAAAGCGACGGTTGATTTCAAGGATGATTTCCAAGTGCCGGGGCAGCAGCTCGCCCAGCAGTTCCACCGGCCATTTCTCCATGGCCTCGGGCAGCAGGGTGTGGTTGGTATAGGCAAAGGTGGCCGAGGTAATGTCCCAGGCATGCTCCCACTCAAACCGATGGATATCGATCAGCAGTCGCATCAACTCAGGAACGG
>JAFLKM010000084.1 GCA_019163335.1 Desulfobulbaceae bacterium
TGTACAGTTCTTTTCCAGAATTAGAAGTGGTTTCCGCCATGGTGGATTTCCTTGGTTCCAGACATCCCTATCTTTTTGAGAATGTTTGGAAACCTGTGAAAAGATCAACTCCCCCGGCCATTATTGTTGAAAAGATTTCTTTGGAAGAAGTAGAGCATCTTCCTACGGATTTGCTGCTCCGCCATCGGTTTTTAGGGGTAAAATTTATCGTCAATCGGGCTGTGACCCATGAGATTGTCCGGCATCGCCCCTGTTCTTTTTTGCAGGAGAGTCAGCGCTATTGTCGATATAGTCAGGACAAATTCGGCAACCAGGTGACCTTTATCCGGCCCATGTTTTTCGCCCCTGATTCCCCTGAATATAAACTGTGGAAAGAGGCCATGGAAGAGACCGAGGCTTTATATCTGCAGCTTCTGGAAACATCCACACCCCAAGCGGCACGAACCGTCTTGCCCAATTCCTGCAAAACAGAGATTATTGTCTACTGTAACCTTGCTGAATGGCGGCATATCTTCAGATTGCGGACCACTTCTGCCGCCGAACCTTCCATGCGGGAGGTTATGATTCCCCTGGAGGTTGAAATGAAGAAAAGGTATCCACAAATATTCGTCTGATTAATAGAAGCATGCGTCTTTTTTAAGCCCTTTGTCATGGAATTTTCGGACAAGGGGCTTTTTTTTATTATGCACATTCAATTGCTTACTTGATTGAAAGTTACAATATGATGGCAGTGCTACTGGAATTAATGAAACTGCAATAAGGTATACGAGTCGTAGTGTTAATTTTGGTAGTCGCTCCCATATTGACACTTCCTTAACAATTAGTTATATGAATTATCAATTATGGTGAATCTTAATGTGTCAAGGGGCGAGTCATGTCAATAGCCTTGTTTCCTTTGATAGTATGATTTTTAACCCTTTGCCTTGAAAGGAGTAGAGCATGGCACTCGATCCAACCAAACATGCCGATTGGGAAATTGCCCATGAAGCCGAATGCCGGATGAAAACCGTGTATGAGCTGGGTGAAAAACTTGGCCTTGCAAAAGAGGAGATCCTCCCGCACGGACATTACATTGGTAAGCTTGATTTCAAGAAGATCATGAACCGCCTGGGCAGTAAACCTGATGGGAAGTATATAGATGTGACAGCCATCACTCCCACACCTCTTGGCGAAGGGAAATCAACCTGCTGTATGGGTCTGGTACAGGGCCTTGGCAAGCGGAACAAGAGTGTTATTGGTGCCATCAGGCAACCGTCCGGTGGCCCGACCATGAATATCAAAGGCTCTGCCGCTGGTGGGGGCTTAGCCCAGTGCATTCCCCTGACCGAGTTTTCCCTTGGCCTGACCGGCGATATCAACGCCATCATGAATGCGCACAATCTTGGGATGGTGGCACTGACCTCACGCATGCAGCATGAGGCTAATTACACCGATGAACAGCTTGCTAAACGCAATCTGCGCCGGCTCGACATCCACCCCAAAAAGGTGGAATTTAATTGGATCATCGATTTTTGTGCCCAGGCACTGCGCAATATCACCATCGGTATCGGTGGCAAGATGGATGGCTACACCATGCAGTCTTCCTTTGCCATTGCCGTATCATCCGAGATCATGGCAATTCTCTCGGTCTCCAATGACCTTGCTGATATGCGACGTCGAATGGGCAAGATCGTGGTCGCCTATGATCGTCAGGACAGGCCGGTAACCACCGCCGATCTTGAAGTGGACGGCGCCATGACCGCCTGGATGGTGCAGGCCTTGAACCCGAATCTGCTGCAGACCCTGGAAGGTCAGCCGGTTCTTGTGCATGCCGGGCCATTTGCCAACATCGCCATTGGCCAGTCCTCGGTCATTGCAGATCGCCTAGGTTTGAAGATTGCCGATTACAATGTCACCGAGTCCGGATTCGGCGCTGATATCGGTTTTGAGAAGTTCTGGAATCTTAAATGCCGTTTTTCCGGCAACAAACCCAACTGTGCTGTGGTTGTCGCAACTATCAGGGCATTAAAATGTCATGGTGGCGCTCCCATTCCGGTTCCCGGCAAGCCGATGCCGGCTGAGTACGGTAAAGAGAACGTCGGCTGGGTGGAGGAGGGGTGTAAAAACCTTCTCCATCATATCGAAACGGTTAAGAAAGCTGGCATTAATCCCGTGGTCTGCATCAACGCTTTTTATGCTGATACTGATAACGAGATCAAGGCGGTACGTCGAATCTGTGAGGCTGCCGGCGCCCGTGTGGCCCTTTCCCGTCATTGGGAGCATGGTGGTGAAGGAGCCCTGGAATTTGCCGATGCCGTAGTCGATGCCTGTGAAGAACCAAATGATTTCAAGTTCCTCTATGATCTGTCTGACCCTCTGGAAAAACGCATTGATCTGATCGCGCGTGAAGTCTACGGCGCCGATGGTGTCTCCTACACCCCTGAGGCCCAAGCCAAGCTGAAACGTCTCGCCGATGATCCTGACATGAAAGAGATGGGAACCTGCATGGTCAAGTCCCATCTCTCCCTGTCACATGATCCAAAACTTAAAGGAGTGCCCAAAGGTTGGACTCTCCCAATTCGGGATATTCTTACCTACAAGGGTGCTGGTTTCGTGGTTCCGGTAGCCGGAGCCATTAGCCTGATGCCGGGGACAGCATCCGATCCAGCCTATCGCCGTATCGATGTTGACGTAGAAACCGGGAAAGTGAAGGGGGTATTTTAGAGACAGTTGTAAAAAGAGCAAAGCTTTTCTTGCTCTTTTTACTTACGGACTCTTATGCTGCATCCGGGAAACAGCAATCTGTACCGCTGTTTCCCGGATGCAGCGTTTGGCCAAAAAACATGCGCCGACGATCTTGATTATTTCTTAACTATTTGTTTTTAATGTTTTTATTATTTTTTCCAGAGGCTCCGTCTCGTCACAACGGTTGGTTGTTGGCAAGCAAATCACTTAGCTTAACGGCTTTGCAAGAACAGCAACTCTTGACAGCTAATTTTCAAATCAGTCCATTATAACGGGTTAAAAAGATTTTTTCTTTTTAACCCGTTTGTTTTTTAGGAGAAAAAGAGGTATCTTCATTCAGTTTCAAGTCTTGTTAATGTTTTATCTTCGGCCTGTTATTCCCATAAATTTTTCTCTGTGAGTTCAATGGCAGTGTTACCTGACAATAAGATGTCACCCAAAAAAACCGGCCTGCGGGGTACCGTCAAGGATCAATCCGGGGCTGGCAAATACAAGATCGGTGAGCTTCTCTGCAAAGCGGGCTATATCACTCCGACCCAACTCGAGACAGCCAAGCAGCAGCAGAAAAAGAATGGCGGACGTATTGGGACGATCCTGATTCAGTCCGAATATATCGACAAAGATACGATCAGCAACCTGCTCAATCGGCAGTATAATATTTCTTCGGTGGTCATTGCCAAGGAGCCGCCCGCAAAAGATGCCATAAAACTTATGGCCTATGAAACGGCCAAGAAATTCATGGCGTTTCCCCTGCGGAGTATCGGGACCTCCTTGCAGGTCACCATGGCGGAACCCACGGATACCGAGGCGGTTGCCAAGTTGCAGGAACTCGTTGGCCGTGAATTATCGGTCTGTGTTTCCACAGAAGATGATATTATCGCGGCCTATCAAAAGTACTATGGCATAGATGCCGCTGAAGTTGACGCACTGCGCAGCGGTCAGGCTGAGAAGGCCGAAGAGGAGATGTCAGTCACCGAGATTGACAACTTCGGCTCCATCGTGGCTGAGGCAGCGGATGGGTTTGAAATTGAAGCAGCAGATGACAAGGAAGGTGCCGAGCAGTTTGCCGCCAATGACGCCCCAATCATCAAG
Source organism: Desulfobulbaceae bacterium (assembly GCA_019163335.1). GTDB lineage: Bacteria > Desulfobacterota > Desulfobulbia > Desulfobulbales > Desulfocapsaceae > UBA2270. The sequence continues at coordinate 3,817 of JAFLKM010000084.1, forward strand.
CTGGTAAACGGGATCATGGTGAAGGCAGTTCAGGATGGCGCCTCTGATATCCATCTGGAGCCGTATGAAAAAAACATGCAGGTTCGTTATCGTAAGGATGGTGCCCTGTTCAAGTCCATGAATCTGCCCTTAACGATTAAAAATGCCCTGGTTGCCCGGGTAAAAATTCTGGCCAATCTCAATATCACCGAGCGTCGAATTCCCCAGGATGGCCGGATCAAGATGCGAATGGGGCATAACCGTTCCGTCGATTTCCGCGTTTCTACCTTGCCCACTCTTTTTGGTGAATCGGTGGTCATGCGTATCCTTGATAAAAACTCTTTGAATGTTGATCTGACCAAGCTTGGCTTTGAGGTTGAAACCTTTGAGATGTTGAAGCGCTGTCTGCATCGTCCGCAAGGGCTTTTACTGGTAACCGGACCCACTGGTTCCGGTAAAACAGTCACCTTGTACTCAGCGCTGAACTCACTGAATAAAGAGGATATCAAAATTCTTACGGCTGAAGATCCGGTGGAGTTTAACTTCAAGGGGATCAATCAGGTGCATGTGAATCCGGAAGTCGGTATGACCTTTGCCGCTGCCCTGAAGGCCTTCCTCCGTCAGGATCCGGATATTATCATGGTGGGTGAGATCCGGGATATCGACACGGCGGAGATTGCAATCAAGGCAGCCATGACCGGACATCTGGTTTTTTCAACCCTCCATACCAATGATAGTGCGGCAACCATCGCCCGTCTTGTCAATATTGGCATTCCCTCCTTCATGCTGGCCTCTTCCGTGACCATGGTATTGTCCCAGCGCCTGGGACGAAAGTTGTGTCAGAAATGCAAAAAGCCAGAAATGCATGACCCGCTTGACCTTATCAAGATTGGGTTTCACGAAGATGAAGTGGCAGATCTGGTCACGTATGGTCCGGTTGGATGCCCCGATTGCAATGGAGTTGGCTATAAAGGACGAGTCGGTTTTTTTGAACTGATGGAGGTCACCGATGAGGTGGCAACGGCCATCAGCGCAGAAGTCTCCGAAGACACCCTCCGCAAAGTGGCGATTCAGTCAGGAATGGTCCCTTTGCGGCAAGCAGCCCTGCAAAAAGTTCGGGTCGGAATAACCAGTGTGGATGAGGTGTTGCGCCGTACCGTCGCCCATGAGGAAAGCCTTCCCGCATACCTGGTGAATCCCGATCAGGAAAATTACGAAGATGGTGACATGATCATTCGTGAAGGGAATCGGGATATCGATTTTTTCAAGCTAATCCGAGGGTCCCTGACAGTTATTAAGGGTGGTAAGAAGATTGCGGAATTAACGGAGCCGGGAGAATATTTTGGCGAGATGGCGGCAATCTCAGGAGAACATCGGGCCGCCTCGATTATCTCCCAGGGACGTTCGACCGTGAAGCGTTTTCCTGGTGATAAACTGGAGGAAGTGATCCGGAAATATCCAGAGGTCTCAGAGCATCTGTTCAAGACCATTGTCACCAGATTGCAGAAGTCAAATCAGATTATTGTCAAACTTGCAGGCGGCGGTCAACGGCCGGCATCACCACCACCGCGTCCGGC
>JAFLKM010000096.1 GCA_019163335.1 Desulfobulbaceae bacterium
TCCACCTCTTTTCAACAGGCCCTGATCAGCTGGTTCCATACCGAACAACGCCCCCTGCCCTGGCGCCGGGACTATATCCCTTATAAGATCTGGATCTCGGAGATCATGCTGCAGCAGACCCAGATGGAACGGGCCACACTCTTCTTTGAGCGCTGGCTGCAGCAGTTCCCGGATATTTACAGCCTCGCCAGGGCCGACGAGGATCTGGTCCTCAAATGCTGGGAAGGACTTGGCTATTACAGCCGGGCCAGGAATATCCACAAATGCGCCCGGATCATTGTCCGTGAGCATGACGGGGTGATCCCCAGCGACCTAAAATCCCTGATCGCCCTGCCCGGCATCGGCCCCTATACCGCCGGGGCCATCGCCTCCATTGCCTACAATCTTCCCGTCCCCCTGGTTGACGCCAATATCGGCCGCCTCTTTGCCCGTCTCTTTAATATCGACACGCCCTTGTCTCAGGCCCAGAAACTGCTCTGGCAAAAGGCGGAAGAACTGGTTCCTGAAGAGCAGGCCCGTTCATTTAATCAGGGACTGATGGAACTGGGGGCGCTCATCTGCACCCCAAAAAAACCGGCCTGCTCCAAATGCCCCCTGATTTCCTTCTGTATCGCCCACCGGGATGACCTGGTCGCAGAACGCCCCATTCTCCAAAAAGGGAATGCCCAACTCACCATTGAAATGGCCACCGGCATCCTGCCGCACCCGCACCAGGATGGCCGGTTTTTTATCCAGCAGCGGCTGGCAGACGATGTCTGGGGCGACCTGTGGGAATTTCCCGGCGGCAGACTGAAACCTGAAGAGCAGCCGGAACAGGCGGTTATTCGCGAGTTTTTGGAAGAGACCGGATTCACCGTGCAGGTCGACAAGAAAATAACCACCACCATCCACTTTTACACCCGCTACAAGGTGATTCTCCACTGTTTCCTCTGCACCCTTGCGGCCTGCCACTCCTCAGAACCGCCGGTTCCTCTCCTTGCTGCCGCCCAGCAATATCGCTGGGTGAGTTTTGCAGGACTGGACGATTTTGCCTTTCCGGCAGGTCACCGGAAACTGATCGAGTTCATCAAGCTTCACCCGGCGACGCAATAATCCCACGGGCCAGCCACACCAGCAAAAGCACTGGAATCCCCATCAGGGCGGTCATCAGAAAGAAGGACTCATAGCCGATGGAGGCGACAAAGGTGCCGGAATAGCCGCCGATAAGTTTAGGAAACAGGGTCATCAGGGAGCTGAACAGGGCATACTGAACAGCGGTGAAGGAGACATTGGTCAGGCTGGAGAGAAAGGCGATAAAGGCGGTACTGGCAAGGCCCGCACAAAAGCTGTCGGCACCGATGACCACCGTCAGCAAACTCAAATCAGCACCGCTGCCGGCCAGCAGCATAAACAACAGATTGGTGCCGGCGGCAAGCAGGGCGCCGGCAAACAAGATGGCATACACCCCGAATCGCACCGTCAGCATCCCCCCCATGAACCCGCCGACCAGGGTCATGCCCAGGCCAAAGGTCTTGGTCACCGTGGCAATCACATTCTTGCTGAAGCCCATATCGAGATAAAAGACATTGGACACCACCCCGAGGACAATGTCGGAGACCCGGTAAAAACCCACCAAAACCAAGAGCAGGATCGCGGTCTTCAGCCCATATCGCTGAAAAAAATCCCGTACCGGCTCAACAAAGGTTTCAGTTGCCATCTTCGGATCAACAAGACGCACCAGAACAAGGCCCCGGGCCGCCACGGCCGCCGCTGCCAGGGCCAGAAACAGTCGGCAGGACTCGGCCAGAAAGCCGATGATTTCACCATGGATACTGCCCCCTTGTGAAAGTCCTTCCTTCAGCGAACCGGCCAGGCCCGCGCTGAAAAAAAAGACCGTACCAAACGAGCTTGCCACCAGGAGAAACAGCAACAATAATCGGAAAGAATGATTCGCGTCAAATCGAGCCTTGATGACGGCACTGTTTTTTTCGGGCTCAGCAATACTTAAGGTGGTCAACACCCCGACCAGCATGACCAGGGCCATGGCAAGATACGTCTTCTGCCAGGCGGCAAAAGAGTACAGCTCTCGGGTGGTGCCGAAAAATGAGGCCAGATACAAGGATCCGGCCCCGGCCGTCAGCATCCCGATCCGGTAACCGGCCACATAACTGGAGGCAAGCATCGCCTGCATGGAGAGATCGATACATTCGATGCGATAGGCATCAATGACGATATCCTGGGTAGCCGAAGAAAAACCCAGCAGCACCGCGGCCAGGGCCATCAAAACCATGCTCCTCTCGCCCAGCGCCGGATTGGTTACAGCCATCCAGACGATGGCCGCAATAATCAAGACCTGCGCCATAAACAGCCAGGCGCGCCGCCTGCCAAGCCAGCGTGTCAGCAGGGGCAGCGGCATTCTGTCAACAAGGGGAGACCAGATGAATTTAAAGGAATAGGCCAGGGCGGCCCAACTGAAAAACGTCACCGCTGCCCGGTCAATGCCGGCCTCACGCAGCCAGACCGAGAGGGTGGAAAAAATCAGGAGGAGGGGAATCCCTGCCGAAAAGCCAAGAAAGAACATGACCAGCACCTGGGGATGCAGCCAGGCCCGAATCATTTGGCCAGGCGCCGGACGTCTTTCATTTTTTTTGCTCATTCTTGTCTTTTCCATCCAATATGGTTATGCTGATTGAAACTATATCAATCATAAAAATTCCTCAACCGAGACGAACTTGCTTCTTTTCCTACTGGAATCAGCGTCACAGATCAAGAAATAATCCCATGCCCATACAAACATACAACACCCTGAGCCGCAAAAAAGAACCCCTTGCTCCACTGACCAAAAACCATATCAACCTCTATGTCTGCGGCATCACCTCCTACGATTACTGCCATATCGGACACGCCAGATCAGCCCTTGCCTTTGACATGATCGTCCGCTATCTGCGCTACCGGGGATACACGGTGACCTATGTCCGCAATTTTACCGACATTGACGACAAGATCATCAACCGGGCGGCAGAACAGGGGGTCAGCGCCGGCTCCCTGGCCCAGCGCTTCATTGATGAGTTTTATGTGGATATGGACAGGCTGGGCGTAGATCGCCCCACCCTCGAACCCCGCGCCACCGAACATATCCAGGAGATGATTGATCTTATTGGTGAACTGATCGCCAAGGGACTGGCTTATCAATCCGGCACCGATGTCTATTATGCGGTGACCGGCTTCCCCGAATACGGCAAGCTCTCCGGCCGCAATCTGAGCGATATGCAGGCCGGCGCCCGCATTGCCATCAATGAGAATAAGACCAATCCCATGGACTTTGTCCTCTGGAAGGGATCAAAACCAGGCGAGCCGACCTGGGAAAGCCCCTGGGGGCCAGGCCGGCCGGGATGGCACATTGAGTGCTCTGCCATGAGCCGCAAATACCTGGGGGATTCCTTTGACATCCATGGCGGCGGCCAGGATCTGGTCTTCCCGCACCACGAGAATGAAGTGGCGCAGAGCGAGGGGTGCTGCGGCAAGCCTTTGGCCAACACCTGGATTCACCATGGGTTTGTCACCATCCGGGACGAAAAGATGTCCAAGTCACTGGGGAATTTCCTCACCATCCGCGATGTGCTGGCCCAGTACCACCCGGAAGTCCTGCGTTTTTTCATCTTCTCCACCCACTACCGCAACCCCCTGGACTTTTCCGAGGCTGCGATGATAGACGCCACCGCCGGTCTCGACCGGCTCTACGAATGCATGGCTGCCATTGATGATCTGCAAACTGCCGAAATTGCAAAGGACACCCCCGTGGCGGCCTCGGCAAAGGATAGTCAAAAGCTTGCGACCATTGAAGAGCGCTTTCAAAAGGTCATGGATGATGATTTCAACACGGCCCAGGCCCTGGCGATTCTCTTTGATGCGGTCAAGGTTATCAACAAGATCTGCCAGCACCTCCCGGCTCGGCCCAGTCAGATCGATCTCGACCTGATCAGAAGTTCAGGGGCGATCATAAAAAAACTGGCAGGGATCATGGGACTGCTCAAGGAAGATGCGGGGACCTATCTTCGACAAAAAAAAACAGCCCTGTTGGAAGACCTTGATATCAGCGAGGCGGGTATTCTGCAACTGATTCAAGAACGCAAAGATGCCCGGACAGCCAAAGACTGGGCGCGCGGCGACGCTATTCGCGACCATCTACTGGCACGGGGCATTGAACTGAAGGATGGCGCAGAGGGAACAAGCTGGACGATAAAGGGCCATTAAGAGATCAAACACGTTCGTTATCTTGAAAGCTACGCTAAAAACAGCATTGGAGGTGAACCCATGAGCCACAGCATCTTTCGTGTACCCGCCGTAGCCGACCGCTTCTATCCGGGAAATCCGCGCATTCTGCGCAGGGATGTCGAAACTATGATCCCGGCCACCACCGCACCGCAAAAGGCTTGTGCCGTCGTCCTGCCGCATGCCGGCTATATGTACTCAGGCTCCGTGGCCGGGGAAACCATCGCCAGGGTAAATGTGCCGGAAACCGTGATCATCATTGGCCCTAATCATCACGGCCAGGGAGCGCCGGTGGCCCTTTCCACCATCTCGTGGGAGATGCCCATGGGAGTGGTTCCCATCGGCACCGACATTGCCTCCGCCCTGCTCAAAGAGAGTGACGCCTTCAAGGTGGACGAAACCGCCCATCGCTACGAACACTCCCTTGAGGTGCAGATTCCTTTCCTGCAGGTGCGACAGAAGAACCTCTCCATCGTTCCGCTGGTGGTCTCCCATATCTCCTACCCCCTCTGTCAGGAAGTGGGGACAGCCCTTGCCAAAGTTATCAAAAACGCTGGCAAAGAGACCCTGATTGTGGCTTCCAGCGATATGACCCATTACGAATCACGCACCGCAGCCGACAAAAAAGACCATTATGTCCTGCAAAAACTTGAAGGCATGGATCCGGCTACCCTGTACCGAACCGTTCTCGACTACCAGATTTCCATGTGCGGCATCATGCCGGTGACCATCGCCCTCATCGCTGCCATGGAACTCGGTGCAACCAAGACCGAGCTTGTACGCTACACCGATTCCGGAGCGGTCAGCGGCGATACCAGCCAGGTAGTGGGCTATGCAGGGGTCATAATTTCTTAATTGTCCCCCTTGCCGACTTCTTTTTCCTTGACAGGAGAGACCGGATTTTCTAAATAAACAACTTCATCGTATTGCCACTGCATCCTGCTGGGGGATGGTCTAATGGTAAGACAGCGGACTCTGACTCCGCTTATCGAGGTTCGAGCCCTCGTCCCCCAGCCA
>JAFLKM010000004.1:0-2373 GCA_019163335.1 Desulfobulbaceae bacterium
ACCTGGCCTCGCTTTGTCGCAAGATCGCCCGCGATCGGTTGAAGAAAAAATTGAAAGACAAGCATTACCGTCTTACTGCCCAGTCCGTGGTAAAATTTCTGGGAACGCCAGTCTATCGTTTCGGACTGGCCGAAGAACGCGATGAGATCGGCCTCACAACCGGCTTGGCGTGGACTGAGGTGGGCGGCGAGTTGCTACAGATCGAGGCCACCTTGATGCCTGGCACCGGCAAGTTAACCATAACCGGTAAACTCGGGGATGTGATGCAGGAGTCTGCGCAAGCGGCCTTGAGCTATGTCCGTTCTCGAGCCTTGCGCCTGGGGCTGGAGACGGATTTTTATCAGAAGCTTGATATCCATATCCATGTTCCTGAAGGAGCTATACCGAAAGACGGGCCGTCAGCTGGAGTGACCATTGCCACAACCTTGGTTTCGGCCTTGCTCAAGGCGCCGGTGCGGCATGAGATTGCCATGACCGGCGAGATTACCCTGCGCGGGCGGATTCTGCCCATTGGCGGATTGACCGAAAAACTGCTGGCTGCCAAACGCGGCAATATCACCCATGTTCTGATTCCCAAGGAAAATGAACGAAATCTGGAAGATGTTCCTTTCAATATCCGGAAGAGTTTGGTAATAGAATGCATGGAACATGCTGATGATGTCCTTGAGCGCGCCATTGTTCTTCCGGAAGGAGAAACTCTGTTCAAGAATATACCATCATTGGGAGTGTATGGTGATGCTCCATTTTCAGCAGATTTGTCAGGAGATAATAGTCAGCACTGATTCTTTTTTCTTGACCTTCTTTTAGATTTTTGTTATTTAAGTGCTCCATTGATGTGCCGGGCGGTTAGCTCAGCTGGGAGAGCATCGGCCTTACAAGCCGAGGGTCACAGGTTCGATCCCTGTACCGCCCACCATGTACTTTCTTTGTTATAGAGTTTTGAGGAGTGGTAGTTCAGTTGGTTAGAATGCCGGCCTGTCACGCCGGAGGTCGCGGGTTCGACCCCCGTCCGCTCCGCCAATAAATCAAAGGGTTTCAGCCGAAAGGTTGAAACCCTTTTTTTGTATACCACACACTCTACCCATCATTTTTTGGTGATTTTTTTGGGGTATAGTCCTTGGCTCAAAACAGATTTTGCTATCATGAGCCTCTCGGAGTCTCAAAGTAAAAAAACAAGGGGGTTAAGATTTGATCTTAACCCCCTTTTCCATTTTCGACTGAGGCGAAACAGTATCAAGCTAATCAATCTTGGGGCAGTTGTAGGAAAGACTCGAAATTGTCAGGGGTCACTACGGCGGTTTTGCATTGCGGATAGGCCTCTACGAAGGTCTTCGGGAAACGGACCTTTGCCCTGACATTCCATTTGAATTCCCAGGCAAAAAGACCAGATTGATTCGCTTCAACATAGTCCACCTCCTGTTGCTGGGTGGTGCGCCAAAAAAAACCTTCGGCGCTTATTCCATGATGAGCAAGAAGCTTACGGCGCTCACTTACCAGAAAATTCTCCCATAAAGCTCCAACATCCGTGCGCTGACCGATCTGCATGAAGTTATTGATAACCGCGTTGCGGATACCGTTATCATAGAAATAAACTTTCTTGCCTTTGCGGATTTCATTACGAACATTGCGGCTGTAAGACGGAAGGCGGAAGATAACGAAACCTTTCTCAAGAAGGTCAATGTATTTCTCCACGGTTTGGCTATCGGCACCCACAAGGCGTCCAATCTCAGTAAAGACCACTTCGCTACCAACCTGTAAGGCTAGTGCCTTCACGATTTTTCCCAGCAGTGCGGGCTTTTTGACTTGTTCAAGCATCAGTAGATCCTTGTACAGGTAGCTTTCTGCCAAAAGTTTTAGCAGTTCAGCTTCCTGACCAGCTGACGTGACAACCTCGGGGTACGAACCAAAAATCAGGCGGTGATCAAGAAGACGTTTTTCTGTAAGCAAGCCATGGTGCGCCACAAGCTCGCTAAAGGCCAAAGGGTGAAGCAGATATTGAAATTTCCTGCCGGTGAGTGGTTCATTAACCTTGTTAGCCAGATCAAAAGATGAAGAACCGGTGGCGACAACCTGGACATCTTGGATTTGATCGGTGATGAGTTTAAGGGTAAGGCCTATATTGTCAATCCGTTGAGCCTCATCGATAAAGAGTATGCGATGAGAGCCGATAATGGACATCAGGCGGGTCGAAGTGGTGTTTGAAAGAAGATCACGGATATCACTCTCATCGCCGTTCAGCCGAAGTACCTGATTTTCGTAGCTCTTCAACACTGCATGGGCCAGGGTCGTTTTCCCCACCTGTCGTGCCCCAAAAAGAAGAATGGCCTTTCCTTTAAAAAACTTGCCGGCAAGTTGATCCTGAAGATCTCTTTT
>JAFLKM010000004.1:2473-4782 GCA_019163335.1 Desulfobulbaceae bacterium
CGATAGAGTTCGGCAGGGATTTCCTGGCCGAGAGGAATCTTGGCCAACAGCTCGACAAGGTCAGGGTCTTCCTGGATATAAACCCCGGCCTCGCGGGCTGTCTCGATGATCTTTCGGGCTATTTCTCCCTTGCCACTGGCGGTAACCCTCGGTGCGCGGCCGTTTTCAGCATCATAAACAATGGCTACGGCCTTATCCATTTTCTCCATTTCAGCCATATCGCACCATCATACCTTGGTGTTCAGCAGGGATTGGCCCGCCGGCACCAGCATTCTGATCAGGTCCGCACCGGGCGGGTTTGCCGTTCCAGCAAAAGAGATGCCTTGCAGGGGAAGATCTGCCAGTTGTTGTTTAAGCTCCTCGCTGAATTGTGCTACAAAATCAGCCTTCTCCGGTGAATCGCAGTTAAAGCGCATCCATAATCCGCCTTCGGTCTGGAGAAAATCGATATGCAGGTTCCCGAGTCCGGTCAGAGCCAGATGCAGGGAAAAGTGCATCTGCCTGGCTTCTTCCCGGCCTTCTGAGCCTTGTTCCTGTTTGTTGTCGATGAGAAGATAGCCCTGGTCAAGAAAGGCAAAGGGCAGGGGAAGGATCATCGTTTTATCATGATCCAGGCGAAGCTGGCTGAGTTGGAAACCTTCGATGGTTGAAAGCAGGGTCTTGCCGGCATCTTTGAGTGCCTCTGAGCCTTGTTCTTGTTGTACTATTTCGAGCAACGCGGATTTGAGTGAATTGATAAGAGAAGCGGTCTGTTCATTTTTGACACCCTGGTTAAACAGCGCCTCCGTTTGCAGTCCTATGCCTTCAAGCATCCGGCGCAAGGCTTCTCCACCTTCATTACCGGCTAGAGGCCTTTGCTGGAGGGCTAAGAAGTCTTCCAGTGTCTTGACGCTGGCAGCAGAGAGTGGCAAGCCTCCAAGGCCTGCTGAATCTTGCAGGATCTGGATGAGAGGACTCAGGTCGAGGTTTTGACCAATAAACGTCAGGGATTTTCCTAGATATTGCTGCAGGGGGGGAGTGATGATCTTAAGTTCGAGTTGGGGCTTGGTGGCGGTTACCTCAAGCTGGAGAGATTGGCCGGGGCTGAGAGTGACAGAATCGGCCTTGGCAAGGAGGCGATTTTCTCCGATGTTGAGGATGAAGGTATCCGGGCTTTTTGTCTCTCCGACCAGGGCATGAACAATTTGCCCCTCCTGCATCTGGAAAGGGTTTGGTTGTTGTCCACCTGTGTTGGAGGTAGAGGAGCCGAGAATGGGGGAGGAGAGGATGGGGGTGATTGATTCCATAGTGTTCTTTCGGCGGGAAATGAAAAAATCTTGACCCTTATCCGGCATTCATGTCGAAAAACAGAAAGAACCCTACGCACAGGCGAAGCGAGAGAGGGTCGGGTCAAAGATCTTCTTGGGACAGTTGCACCTTTTCCCGAAGCTGTCGCCTTTGTTCGCTGAGGCAGCAGGAAACGATGAAATCGCGCTCTTTCTGGGAGAGGTTGTCGAATTGCAAGGCAATTTTCCAACGCTCCTTGCGCAATCTTTGCGTGAGCACCACATGCGCCAGGCAGCGAATTTCTTTATTATCAGTGTTTGGGAGGGGAATGTGAACAAGGATCCGTTGTTTATTGGGGAATTCGTTCGGAAAGATGGCCAAGACGCCTCCGCCGGAGAGATCCAGGGTCTCGCCGCTGAAATTCCAGGGTTTTGCCCGTTCCTCAGGGCCGGGTTCATAGCTTGCAGAGATGGGTGATCGCAGGTCTGCGCGGTAGTAAGTGCGCAGGGTTAGGGGATCAATGGTCTTCTGGGCAAACAACTCTAAAATGCGGTCTCCCTTGATTTCTTCAATACCGGCCTTGAAGGTAATGGACTGCTCCTGGCCTTTTATGGCCACAAGGCAGCCTTTGCTGGTGTCTATGTTGGCAGGAAGTTGTTTGGGAGGGAAAACCAGGAAAAAATTAGGGGCTTCGGACTCCTTGTACACGCATTTGAGCTGCACCGAGCCGCCTTCCAGGAGTTGCAGGTTGATCTCAGCCGGCTGGCTGTCCTGGATTTTTTTTATAATTTCGGTGAGTGATGACATCGGGCTCAGATCCCTTTCACGACCTGAACTTTGAGGCGAAGTTGTCGTCGCTGGGTAATCAGGCATTGGCCGATGATTCGATCCCGGTCGTCATCATTGATCTCTTCAAAATAATAGGCGACAACAAAGCGGTTTTTTTCTACCTCGGTGACCCGGATCGGACTTGCCAGCAGATTGATCGGATTGGGCAGCTCATCGGGCAGCGAGAATTGGAGTTTGACTAATTTGTCGGCAGG
>JAFLKM010000082.1 GCA_019163335.1 Desulfobulbaceae bacterium
CCTATTTTGGCACCATGATGGTCCATAAGGGGCTGGCCAGCGGCATGGTGTCGGGCTCGATCACCACCACGGCCCAGACGATCCGGCCGGCCTTTGAGTTTATCAAGACCAAACCCGGCGTCTCGGTGGTCTCCTCGGTGTTTATCATGTGTCTGCAGTCCAAGGTGCTGGTCTTTGGGGATTGCGCCATCGTGCCCAACCCCGATGCCCGGCAGTTAGCGGAGATCGCCATCAGTTCGGCGGAGACGGCGAGGATTTTTAATATCGACCCCCGTGTGGCCCTGCTCAGCTATTCCACCGGTGGTTCCGGCTCCGGTCAGGATGTGGATAAGGTGGTGGAGGCAACAGCCATTGCCAAACAGCTGATGGCTGAGCGTGGCCTTGATTTCCCTCTGGAAGGCCCATTGCAGTATGACGCTGCCTTTGATGCCGAGGTGGGCAAGCTGAAATTGCCCACCTCGAAAGTTGCCGGCCAGGCAACGGTTTTTATCTTTCCGGATCTCAACACCGGCAACAATACTTACAAGGCGGTGCAGCAGGCCGCCAACGCAGTGGCCATGGGCCCGGTGCTGCAAGGGTTGAACAAGCCGGTCAACGATCTGTCGCGTGGTTGCACTGTGCAGGACATCGTGGATACCGTGGCTCTGACGGCCATTCAGGCCTTGATGGCCAAAAAGCGTTAATCATTATTGAAGTGGACTGTGGAACATGAAATTTCTCATCATTAATTCAGGAAGTTCCTCGATCAAGTATCAGGTGATTGAGATGGAGACAGAAACCGTGCTCGCCGTCGGTCTGGTTGAACGGATCGGTGAGGAGGTTGGTCGCCTCAAAAATACCTGTTTTCCGGGGACGAAAGCCAAAGGGGAGTCGGTTATCGAACAGCCGATCCCGGATCACTCAAGCGGCATGATGCTGGTGATTGCGGTATTGACCGACAAAGACAAGGGCGTCATCGGCAGCACCTCCGAGATCATGGCCATTGGTCATCGGGTGGTGCACGGAGGCGAGGATTTTCGTGCGTCCACCATGATTACCCCAGAGGTGATTGACGCCATTCAGCGGAATATTCCCCTGGCTCCGCTGCATAATCCGGCCAACCTCGATGGCATTCGGGTGGCCATGGAGATTTTCCCCAAGGTCCCCCAGGTGGCAGTTTTTGACACCGCTTTCCACCAGACCATGCCGCCCCATGCGTTCATGTATGCCCTGCCCTACAGCCTTTACGAAAAGGATCGGGTGCGGCGCTACGGCTTCCATGGCACCTCGCATCGCTTTGTAGCCGGCGAATGCGCCTTTCTTCTCAACAAGCCGCTCACTGAATGCAACCTGATCACCATCCATCTGGGCAATGGCTGTTCCATGACCGCCATTGAAAATGGCCGCAGCGTTGACACCTCGCTCGGCATGACTCCCCTGGAAGGGCTGGTGATGGGTACCCGCTCCGGCGATCTTGATCCGGCCGTGCACCTGTTTCTTCAGCAGAACAAAGGCTGGGATCTGGAGGCCATTGATGCCGTGCTCAACAAAGAGTCAGGTCTGAAAGGACTTTGCGGCTTGAACGATATGCGCGATATCCATAAGGCGGTTGAGTCTGGAGATACGCGGGCCGCTCTGGCACTCGATGTTCAGACCTACCGCAACCGCAAATACATCGGCGCCTACATGGCTGTTCTGGGTCGGGTCGACGGGATTGTCTTTACTGCCGGCATCGGCGAAAATGACGCCATCGTCCGCGCCAAGTCCCTCAAGGGATTGGAAGCCTTCGGGGTTCGACTTGATCCGGCCAAAAACAGCCAGCGCTGCCTGGGAGCCCGCTGCATCAGCAGCCAGGACAGTACCGTCCAGGTATTCGTGATTCCAACCAATGAAGAGTTAGCGATTGCCCGGGAAGTGGCAAGTGTGGTTGGGGGTGTTATTCAGTAAGCCTTGTTGATGGCATTGCCTGGATTAACAATCCGGGTAGGGATGCCTTCAACCAAAGCCGGGATCTTTAGGTTCAGGTGGAGAGTTTCCTTGATAGCAATATAATTGATGATCTTGCAAAAGTCGAAAAAGTCCAAAATTGTCTTTGTAAGTTGTTGAAATTATGGAGACTGATCTTGACAAAAAGCCTTTTTTGGGATTATTTGCGAGATCATCATAATTGATCGAGAAACATTTTGTCGGCTTCAATGTCACAACCGGCGTTTATGTCTTGGCGTGACAGAAACTTAACGAGAAGGAAGGAGGCAATTCAGATGGATATGAAGACAGTGCGGGAACAAGCGCGTGAACAACTCAAAGGTTTTTGCCGGGTCTGCCCAGTCTGTGACGGACGTGCTTGTGCTGGAGAGGTACCGGGTATGGGTGGTGTGGGAACCGCCAGCTCCTTCAAGGGTAACCTGGAGGCCCTGGCCAGGGTTCGATTGAATCTGCGGACGATTCACAACGTCAAGGAACCGGACATGACCTGGACGTTGTGGGGCAAGAAACTCTCCATGCCGATCCTGATTGCCCCCATCACAGGCTCATCTTACAATATGGGCGGAAAAATGACCGAAGAGGAGTTTATCGCCGAGATGGTGGCCGGTGCGATCCAAGCCGGAACCCTCTGCATGACCGGCGACGGTGCCGACCCCCGCATGTTCGGCAGCGGCTTGAAGGCCGGAGCCGAAAACAAGAGCGGTTCCATCGCAATTATTAAGCCACGAGCACAGGACGTTATTGCCAGCCTTCTACGAGCCGCAGAAGAGGCCGGCGTTCTAGCCACGGGCATGGACATTGACGGAGCAGGACTTGTGACCATGGCGATGAAAGGGCAGCCCGTTGGCCCCAAGACCTTTGCTGAGATGCAGGAGATAATCGCCACAACCACGCTGCCGTTTATCGTCAAAGGCGTGATGACCGCCGACGAGGCCGAGGAGGCGGTCCGAGCCGGGGCGAAGGCTATCGTGGTGTCTAACCACGGCGGCCGGGTGCTCGATTTCACCCCTGGATCGGCCGATGTGCTGCCTGCCATCGCTGATCGCGTGAAAGGCAAGGCGATTATCTTTGCCGACGGTGGTGTGCGCTGCGGTGCCGATGTACTAAAATTGCTCGCCCTTGGTGCGGATGCCGTACTGGTCGGCCGACCACTGGTGATTGCCGCCTTCGGAGGCGGCCGAGAGGGCGTTGCCCTGTACCTTAATCAGCTCAAAGGTGAACTGCTCCAGGCCATGCTGCTGACCGGTACCGCCGATGTTAAGAATGTGTCGGCAAGCATTATCTATGGCCGATAACGACATGGCCAGCTAAAACTTTATTGTCAATCGGCATTAAAAATTGACCTCCTCCAGGCTACAGTGGTCCCCAATTTTGAGACAATAGTTTAAGCCGTACTTTTTTCATGAAGAATAAGCGTGTCATTTGTAGCAGCAGCAGAGGCTTAAAACTCTATAATTATGGCTGAAGGTGAGGAGAAATAAAAAGGTTTATTAGAAAATTTCATAAGCCATCAGTTCAATCAATCCGTGTCCATCTACATTCTGTGTAGCTTCCATATTAAGGTGAAAAATAACTCTTCAAAAAATCAATATTTCTTGACATGCCTATCGGTTACGGTGTAAAAATCATTTTTTTTCATCTGCCAACAAATTAAACGAGGGCTAATTTATGAAAAATGCAAAAAGACTCATTCCAACTCCCCCAACTCCCCCAACTCCTCCTAACGCTTCCATTGGCGCAGAAATGCTCTCTGGTGAAACCCCTAAGGGTTCTTCGTCTGTCAGCCCTCTTCAGGGCATGCTCGCTCAGTTAATGAAAGGGGCTGGGGCGGGCCTACCTGATGGCAAGGTAAGCATGATCGAAGGTATCATGAAAAAAATCGGGGGAGGGAAAGGGCCGTCCACAGAGACGATCAAGCGCTGGATAAAGGAATTCCCGTTGGATAAATACAGGGATGCAAACGGGAAAGTTTGTTGTCCGGTTCCAAAGGAAGTTCGAGACAAATTGATGAAGCGCCTGAAAGGGTAGCCAGAAACCGCCTGAAAATATCTAACCCGACGAACAGGATAAGTGCCTTTCGCAGATTATTTTCTTGGGAAAAAACAAGGAAATAATCTGTAAGGCACTAAATTCAGACTACAGGCTTTTATGGCTTCCGATCCTAATACAAATGCTGGACAGGAGAGCGCTCTTCTTACAGGCTCACTGATCATAACTCGTCCGC
>JAFLKM010000087.1 GCA_019163335.1 Desulfobulbaceae bacterium
ACTGAAGTCCGACCTACAATAGCCCTGTCAGATGGTTCCCCTTGCGGAGCATGGGGAACCGGATGGTCTGAGATTAAGGTTAAAACGTGTCTTCGAGCATTGGGGACAGAATAATTTTCGCAAACAGCCGCGAAAAAAAATCAGTCCCCTTTAGTTCTGGTTTGCCAGGGGCCGAAATTCTGTCCCCTTCAGTTTATCCTCGTTCTCCCTGATTGGCAGGGGGCGGGGTCGGTTGTCTCTCTTTTATGCGGCGGACTTTGCCGCGTGCGGTCGCTGGTTTTATCCTGTGGCCTAAAAAACCCATGCAGAAACTTGACAGGCAGTTCATTCAAAAGGTTCGTCGTCAGGATCGGATAGCCACCCGGGTCATTACCCTGGGCGGGTTGCTGGTAATTGTCTGCGTCATTGCCATTCTGGTCCTCATTGTCCGGGTGGCGGTGCCGCTTTTCCAGCCTGCCAAATCAAGCGTCCTCCATCAGTTTACCCTTGCTGCCGGCCCGGAGTCGGTGCTTGCCATGGGCGTGGATGAGTATCGGGAAACCGGCTACGTCCTCGATGATCAGGGGGTCTTCACCTTCTATCATCTGGCTGACGGGGTGCCGATGCTGCGCCTTGACGGTGGCCCGGACAAGGACGTGGCGCTCAAGTCCATCGAACTGCACCGGAACAACCAGTACACCATGTTGTGGGCGGATAACAGCATCACCATGACCGAGGTCAGCTTCCGTTTTCTCTTTGACCAGCAGGGAGTGCGAACGATCAAGCCCGAGATTATCACCCTTGGCGGCTTTGCCCCTGAGGCGCAAGGAACAAAGATTGTCGCGGTCAATGTCCGCCAGTCCGATGATGGACGACTGACCAAGGTTGTCCTGGTGGAGGACAACAGTTTTCAGGTGACCCAGCAGTCAGTGACGGTGGACTTCCTCGGCAACGAGAAAAAAGAGTCCTTTGCCTTTGCCATCAAAGATGAGATTCCCGGCCGGATCAAGACCTTTACAGTGGATGAAAAGGGCCACACCCTGTTTGCCGGCACCGACAGTGGCAGCGTGCTGCGTTGGGATATCAGCGAGAACGGCGAGGCCCGACTCACCGATAATGTGGTGGCCAGTCCCGGCAATCAGGCCATTACCGCCATGACCATGGTCTTTGGCGATGTTTCGGTGGCGGTGGGAGATGCGTCCGGCGGACTTGCCACCTGGAGCCCGGTATGGAGCGGCGAAGGGGCAGCCAAGACCCAGAAACTGCGCAAGATTCACCAGCTTACCGGCCATAAAAGTGCTGTCTCGCACATCGTCGCCTCGCGCCGCACCAAGACCCTCGTCAGTGTCGGGGCCTCGGGCGTGGTTCATTTCGATCACATGACCAGCGAGAATCATCTGCTTGAGATCGAGCACGATCTTGCCCTGTTTGCCATTGCCGGCAACGACACCAGCCTTATCGGTGTTGACCGGAAGAAAAATCTGGTGGTCTGGAACATCGACAATCCCCATCCGGAGGTGAGCCTGAAGACCCTGTTCGGCAAGGTCTGGTACGAAAGCTACAACCAGCCCGAGTATGTCTGGCAGTCCTCTTCCGGCAACGATGATTTCGAGGCGAAATTCAGCCTCGTGCCGCTGCTCTTCGGCACCATCAAGGGAACTTTGTACGCGATGATTTTCGCCATTCCCCTGTCCATCTTCGGCGCGGTCTACACCAGTCAGTTCACGACCTATGCCTTCAAGAAAAGCATTAAGCCGATGATTGAGATCATGGCCTCGGTACCGTCTGTTGTTATCGGATTTCTCATCGCCCTGTGGCTCGGTCCGTTGATTGAACGAAATATCCTTGCCCTTATCCTCTTCACCATGCTGATGCCCTTGCTGCTGGCCGGCATGATGATGATTATGCAGCCTTTCTACAAAACCCCGACCCTGAAGAACCGATGCAGCGGCTATGAGTTCCTGCTCCTGATACCGGTGGCGCTGTTGTCGGTGTGGTTTTCCGGCTGGCTTTCTCCGGTCGTGGAAGGGATGTTCTTTGGCGGCAATTTTCTCCAGTGGCTCTACGATGACTTAGGCATTCGCTACGATCAGCGCAACAGTATCATTATTGCCTTTGGTCTTGGTATTGCAGTGATTCCGATCATTTTTTCCATCACCGAAGATGCCATCTCCAATATTCCCAACAGTCTGACCGGCGCCTCTCTGGCCTTGGGCGCAAGCCGCTGGCAGACGATCTGGCGGGTGGTGCTGCCGTCGGCCAGCCCCGGCATCTTTGCCGCGATCATGATCGGCTTCGGGCGGGCAGTGGGCGAGACCATGATTGTCCTGATGGCCACCGGCAATACCCCGATCATGGACTGGTCGATCTTTAACGGCATGCGTACCCTGTCGGCAAATATCGCCGTGGAGATTCCGGAGGCGCCTTTGAACGGAACCCTGTACCGGGTTCTGTTTCTCTGTGCCACCCTCCTCTTTGCCCTGACCTTTATCCTCAATACCGGCGCCGAGGTGATCCGCGAACGACTGAGGAAGAAATATGGAAGATATTAGGGCGGTCTTCAGCCCTAAAACACCTGTTTGTATAATGGATACACAATGGCGAATATAAAATTCTGGCGGCAGGGAGAACCGTATGTGTGGGGCACTGGCCTTGCGCTTTCCCTTGTTCTGTCCCTGACCTTCATGCTCCTCTATGTGGTGATCTCCAACGGGGTGCTGGTTTTCTGGCCAAAGACGGTAACCCTGGCCACCCTCAATGATGGTCGTCATCTCCTGGGAGAGGTGATTCAGAAAGAAAACAACCCGACCACCGGCAAGGGCCGGCAGCAATTCAAGATCGGCAACCGCGATATGTACGGCCTTGATTTCAAATGGCTGGACACCCATGATGTGAAAGAATTCACCATGCCGCCGGCGGCCTATGTCCTTGAGCGACAAGAGCATGGAAATTTTTACGGCTTCCTCAAGGAGCTGAAAACTCCCGGTCTGGTGCTGACGGAAGGTGACAGAGGGAATTTGCAGGCGGCCATGGAGCTTATCGAGCCGCAACGCGGCGAGGTGGACAAGATCGACCGGCAGATTGCCGCCATCAATGCCACGATGGAGCAGAAGAACAACAAGCTGGCCCGTCTGCGCTACAACAAGGAAGAGAATACCCCTGCGGCTCTGGCCTTGCAGGACGATGTGTTGAAGATCAGGGCCGAGTTTGACCGGCTGGTGACCATGCTCGGGACTAAACGGGCCATCGTCGCGGCCAATGAGGCCGTTTTCACCGATGCCAACGGCCAGGAAAAAAGTATCGCCCTGGCGGATATCGTCCGCTGTTATCAGCCCAACGCCATGTCCTGGTTCAAGAAGCTGAGTTATTACGGGACCCGCATCAACGAACTGCTCTTTGCTGAACCGCGCGAGTCTAACACCGAGGGCGGCCTGTTTCCGGCGATCTTCGGAACGATCATGCTGATTTTTCTGATGAGCATCTTCTCGTTTCCCCTGGGCGTCATTGCCGGCATCTATCTGCGCGAGTATGCCAAAGATGGCTATCTGGTGAAAATGGTGCGCATTGCGGTCAATAATCTGGCCGGAATTCCGTCCATTGTCTACGGGATCTTTGGCCTTGGCTTTTTTGTCTATGGTATTGGCGGCCAGATCGATTCGCTCTTTTTTGCGGAAAAGCTGCCCACCCCCACCTTCGGCACCGGCGGCATCCTGTGGGCCAGTCTGACCCTTGCGCTGCTCACCGTGCCCGTGGTGATTGTGGCCACGGAAGAGGCTCTGGGCGCCATCCCGCCGGGGATTCGAGAAGGGTCTCAGGCCCTTGCCGCCACCAAGTTTCAGACCCTGACCAGGATTCTCCTGCCCATGGCTTCGCCCGGGATTTTGACCGGTTTTATTCTTGCCATGGCCCGGGCCGCCGGAGAGGTGGCGCCGCTGATGATCACCGGAGTGGTCAAGCTGGCACCGGCCCTGCCCCTGGATGGAACCTTTCCTTTCCTCCATCTGGATCGCAAGTTTATGCACCT
>JAFLKM010000076.1 GCA_019163335.1 Desulfobulbaceae bacterium
CCAACGGGGTTGTCGTTGTTGAAGAACTTTTTCAACTGGCAAAAAAAGGCGGGGGTTTTCTCGAATATCTTTGGCCCAAACCGGGAAATGGACATTCGCCGAAAATCGGTTACGCGACCCTTATTCCTGGGACAACATACTGGATTGGGACTGGTATTTATACTGATAAGTCGGAAAGTTATCTTATCAGTCTGCGGGATGATCTGAAAAATATCACTGAGTACAGATCTTATTTAATGCTCCTGGCCGTGGGGATGATTTTCGTCAGCTTGACCCTGCTCAGCATGTACATTATCTTGGGAATAAGTAAATCTCTCCAATCATTGATCAACAATTTCCATGATATTGCTGCGGGGGAGGGGCAGACTGTTTTGACCAAACGCATCGCCATAACCTCGAGTGACGAAATTGGCATGCTGTCGAAGGAATTTAACAGCCTCATGACCTCAATCCACAGCCTTTCGGTGTTCAAGAAGGTCATCGAAGAGGATGAAAATCTGGAGGAGGTCTATCGACGACTAGGTGAGGTCTTCACTCAACAACTGGGTATTGATCGGTGTTTCATCTATCAGGTGATAAATACCAAAAATGCCATGTTGCTGATCTACCCGAGCAGTTTCGATCAGGTGGAGATGCTTTGTAATCACGCAATTCTCGACGACAATGATCTCTGTAAGTCCAAGCGGACCGGCCACGCAATCACCTCTACCATGTTTCCGAGGATCTGCAGGCAATATATCGGCCAGGAAGGGACGGTTCACTATTGCCTGCCAATCGTGGTCGGTGGCGCACCGGTTGCCATTGTCCAATGCATCTTCGACACACCAGACACTCCGTCCGGCCTCAAGGCGATGGAAACAACGGTTTATAAGGCAGAGCAGTACCTCCAGGAGTCGCTGGCCGTCATCGAAACGAAACGACTGATGGGGTCGCTCAAGGATTCAGCCTTGGTCGATGCCTTGACCGGCTTAAATAACCGGCGATACCTTCAGGAGTATACCGAAAAAATCGTCGCCGGCGTCCTGCGCAGAGGCAAGGCGATCGGCCTTATCATGTGTGATCTCGACTACTTCAAGCAGGTAAACGATAGTTACGGGCATGATGCCGGCGATATCGTGCTGAAAGAGACTTCGAAAATCATCCGTCAGAGCATTCGTGAGTCGGATATCGTCATCCGTTTCGGCGGCGAGGAGTTCCTCGCAGTGCTGCTCGATGTGGCTGAGGGGGAGAGCAGCAGGATTGCCGAGAAGATCCGTGATAACATTCAGAAGCTCAAGATCAAGTTGCCGGACGCTGTGATTCAAAAGACCATCAGTCTCGGGGTGAGCGAATTCCCAGCAGATACCGACACACTCTGGAGTTGTATCAAGTTTGCCGATGTGGCACTCTATCGTGCCAAGGAAGACGGCCGCAACCGCAGTGTTCGCTTTACGAAAGATATGTGGCAGGAGCCGCAGGTTTGATGGTCGAACTCTTTATCATGCAGGACTCGCGAATTGAATGCGCGGTCATGGTACCCGTAATGCCTTGTAGCGATAGCTGTTGAATTTGTAGAACCTATGGCTTTGGACGAATAGGAATGAGGCCTCTTGAGCAAGAGCAGAGTTGACAAACGTGTTTTTTTGAGTTCAGAATAAAAAAAAGTTGTGGTCAGGGAACGAAGTTTTTTCACAAGTTCGTAAAACACTGAAAGGAGAATGTGTATGTCGGAAAATCACTACGGATTTAAGTATGACGAATATGGAAATACCCGGGAAATCCTTGTCTATACCAGCGGCGCGGTCGTAGCTTCCATTCCTTTTGTCAATAAAGGAACGGCCTTTACCAAGGTCGAGCGCACACGCCTGGGACTTGAGGCGGCGCTTCCGCCCACCGTGCGGACCCTGGAACATCAGGTGGAAAATTCCATGGCCAAGGTCAATGGCAAGACTGACCCCATTGAAAAGTTTACCTATATTCGCTCCCTCTTTGACCGCAATGTGACCCTGGCCCATGCCCTGATCAAGAGCGATATCGAACGGTTGATGGGGATCATTTACACTCCGACGGTGGGACTGGCGGTCCAGCAGTATTCTTCCATGTTCCGACAGGCCAACGGCCTTCATTTCTATCCGGATAACATCGACCGGGCCGAGGATGTGCTCAGGCGCTATCTCCATCGCGATATCCGGGTGGCCGTGGTGACGGACAACCAGGGGATTCTCGGGATTGGCGACCAGGGGGCGGGCGGCATCGCCATCTGTCTGGGCAAATTGATGCTCTATACCCAAGGGGCAGGAATTGCGCCCTGGCATTGTCTGCCCATCTCCCTTGATGTCGGCACCGACAATGAGACCCTGCTCAACGACAACGATTATCTGGGATGGCGGCACCATCGTCTCAAGGGCGAAGAGTATCTGGATTTCATCCGCCGCTTTGCCAGGGCCTTCCGTAATGTCTTTCCCAACGCCTTGTGCCAGTGGGAGGATTTTTCCAAGCAGAATGCTTTTGCCATCCGCGACACCTATCTCCATGACCTGATCTCCTTTAATGACGATATCCAGGGCACCGGGGCCATTACCCTGTCAGCCATTCTGACTGCCATGAAGATCAAGAAGGCCAAACTGTCGGAGCAGGTTTTTCTTATCCACGGGGCCGGAGCGGGCGGAATCGGAGTAGCAGAACAGATTGAGACGGCCCTTCTCGATGAGGGGATGGATGTAGCCTCGGCCAGGGCCAGGATTTTTACCCTGGATTCTCGCGGGGTGGTCACCATTGATCGGGACATTGAGCCTTACAAACAGAAATTCGCCAAGGATAAAAACGTTCTGTCCTGGCTCCAGGATAAAAAGAATCATGCCCTGGCCAAGGTCATCAAGCAGGCCGGGGTGACCGTGCTCATTGGGACCTCTGGACAGGGAGGCTGTTTTACCGAAGATGTGGTGCGACAGATGGCGGCGAATACTGAGCGGCCGGTGATCATGCCGCTTTCCAATCCCACCGTCATGGCCGAGGCGGTCCCGGCTGACATATATGCCTGGACAGACGGCAAGGCCCTGGTTGCCACAGGCAGTCCTTTTGCGCCAGTCATGGTGAACGGGCAGGAGCAGCGCATCAGTCAGTGCAATAATGTCTTTGTCTTTCCCGGTGTGGGCTTAGGGGTGCTGGCCTCCGGAGCCCGTGAAGTGCGGCCGAGTTTTCTTACTGCGGCGGCCCATGCGGTTTCTGAATGTGTCACTCGGACGGAACGGGAGCAGGGATTGCTGGTGCCTGCCGTCACGACCTTGAAGGCGGTGAGTGCGAAAGTCGCCCTGGCTGTTGCCATGGCGGCGGTGAAGGAAGGGGTGGATCGACCTTGTGTCTATTCCACCTTTCAGCACAATCAGGACGAGGTGCGTATGAAACAGCTGATCAGCAAGATGCGCTGGAGTCCCCAGTATCTGCCGCTGGTCGGCATGTAGAGAAGAGATCCAAAGAGCAAAAACAGGAACGGCTAAAGGCCGAAGGAGAATATCCTTCGGCCTTTAGCCGTTTTTTTAGCCTTTTCTCTACAAGTCTACATTCTCTCGAGCATTTGAGCGCCAAGAGGTCAGACTAATTTAAATATGGCTCCTCGCTATATTGAGTGGGTAAGGGTTGTCTGGTGTTGCTTTTTTC
>JAFLKM010000059.1 GCA_019163335.1 Desulfobulbaceae bacterium
TCCTGTCCGGGCCTGGCCATCGGCTACCGGGCCTGTGAAGCGGCGCGTGAAAAACTGCATCTGCATTTTTCAAAAGACGAGGAACTGGTTTGCGTCACCGAAAATGACGCCTGCGGGGTGGACGCGGTGCAGCTGCTCACCGGCTGTACCATGGGCAAAGGAAATCTTATTTTACGACCCGTCGGCAAGATGGCCTTCAGTTTTTTCTGCCGGAAGACCGGGGGCAAACTGCGAACCGTCTTTAAAGCGCCTTTCCCAAAAGATATGGACCGCCTGGCCTGGCAGCAGAGCATCCTCAGCGCGCCGCTGGACGAGCTTTTTGATTTCAAGGAACCTGGCTACGAGCCGCCCTCACAGGCCCGACTGTTCAATCGTTTGATGTGTGCCAAATGCGGTGAGGGCATGGCCGAGAATACCGGTCGCTTTGAAGAGGGTGAGACCGTTTGCCTGGATTGCCATGCGGGCTATAACCGAGGCTGGTAGGCGTGTCCGAGAAGCAGAAACTTGGCGAAAAGGTCTTCAACATTTTGATGATGTCCCTTGAACAAGGAGTTCTTTGATGGCAGGTGTAAAACACTATTCTCAGGCGATCTGTCTTTTCTTTGTGATTTCTCTGGCCATGGGGCTTTTTCCGGCCTGGGCCGCAGAGCAGGGCGAGCGCGTCGTCATCACCGACGAGGCTGGGCGGAGCGTGACCCTGCCGGCGGTGGTGAAGCGGATTGTTCCTTTGGGCGGCGCCCTGCGTTTTGTCACCTATCTGCAGGCGGTGGATCTGGTTGCGGGGGTCGAGGATCTGGAGAAAAAACCGCTGGAGGCTGGCCGTATCTATGGCCTGGCAGTGGCAGAGAAGGTGAAGAATCTGCCGGTCATCGGTGAAGGCGGCCCCGGCGGCAAGCTGCCGGATTTTGAGCAGATTATCGCGGTGCATCCAGATCTTATTGTGGCCGTGGGCCTGGACAGATCCCAGGTCGACACCATCCAGGAGAAGACCGGAATCCCGGTGTTTTTCCTTAACAGCGCGGCCATGACCAGTCTGGATCTGAAAAAAACCAAGGAATCGCTCACCCTGCTGGGCCGCGTTTTAGGTCGAGCGGAGCGAGCAGCTGCTCTGGTGGGCTTTATTGATGGCCTGGAACAGGATTTGCGGCAGCGCAGCATCGGCCAGGGCGGTCGGCCCACGGTCTACGTCGGGGCCATCGGCTACCGGGGAAAGCATGGGATCACCAGCACCGAGGCAAGCTATGCGCCGCTGACCTGGATCAACGGCCACAATGTCGCCGATGCCATCACCCAGCCCGGGCATGTCTTTATCGATCAGGAAAAACTCCTGCTCTGGAATCCCGATATCATTGTGCTCGATGCCGGTGGAATGGACAAGGTCAGGGAGGATTATCAGAAGAATCCTGCCTTCTACGAGATGCTTACGGCCGTCAAAGCCGGCCGGGTGTGGGTGATGCCGCCGTATAATTATTACCATACCAACATTGAGACCGCCCTGGCCAACGCCTATTTCCTGGGCAAGATCCTTACCCCTTCGGCCTTTGCCGATATTGATCCGGGGACAAAAGCCGATGCCGTCTTTGAGTTTTTTGATGGTGTCAAGGCCTATGGCCATCTGCAGCAGGCGCGCTACGGTTACGGTCAGGTCGTCTTCGACAAAACCGGAGTCAGCATCCACTGATATGGATATCCTGGCCCAATATCAAAAGGCTGTCGGTCTCAAATGGATGGTGGGCGTGGTCTTGCTGCTTATGCTTGCCACTGCCGCGATCTTTTCCATGACCGTGGGTTCACTCCCCCTCAGCATTAGTGACATCGTTCACAACCTGATCGACAAGACCCAGAGCCAGTATGGACATGTGATCTGGAATATCCGCCTGCCACGGATGGTTGCCTCGCTCATTGCCGGGGCCGGCCTTGCTGTGGCAGGCGCGGTCATGCAGAATATTCTTAAAAATCCCCTGGCCTCACCCTTTACCATCGGTATCTCTCAGGGCGCCGGATTTGGCGCGGCCTTTGCGATTATCGTCCTCGGTGCCGGCACCTTGAACCTTGCCGGCAGCGAGGCCGTGACCCTGGGCTCCCCGGATCTGGTGGTGCTGTCGGCCTTTGCCGGGGCCATGCTGTCGGTGTGTTTTATCCTCGGAGTGGCCCTGCTGCGCCGGATTAGTCCAGAGGCGGTTATTTTGGCCGGGGTTGCCCTCAGCGCTTTTTTCAGCGCCGCCACCATGTTCCTGCAGTATTTCGCCAGCGACATGCAGGTGGCGGCCACGGTCTTCTGGACCTTCGGTGATCTGGGCAAGGCCGGCTGGCGCGAAAACGCGATCATGCTCGTCGCCTTTCTCTTTGCCTTTGTCTATTTTGTGGCGGTGCGCTGGCGCTTCAACGCCCTGCAGTGGGGGGACGAGGTGGCCCAGAGCCTGGGTGTGCGGGTCAAACGACTGCGCATCATCGGCATGGTGCTCAGTGCTCTGAGCGTCGCGGTGATCACCGCCTTCCTCGGAATCATTGGGTTCATCGGCCTGATTGCCCCCCATATGGCCCGCTTTCTGGTGGGTTCCGATCACCGTTTTCTCATCCCCTGCTCGGCCATCCTTGGGGCATTACTGCTGCTGCTCTCCGACATCGCTGCCCGCATGCTGATGCCGCCCATCATCCTGCCGGTGGGGATTATCACCTCCTTTCTGGGAGCGCCGCTGTTCCTCTATCTGCTCATCAAAGGTCAAGGGAGATAGCCATGCTCAAAGTCGATCACCTCTCCTTTGCCTACGGCGACCGGGAAGTTCTGCAGGATGTGAGTTTGAGTTTTGCGCCCGGCGAGGTGACCTCGATTCTCGGGGTCAACGGTTCCGGCAAGTCCACCCTGCTCAAGGCCATGGCCGGACTCCTGAAGCCCCGCAGCGGCACCATTCATGTGGACGGACAGCTGCTGGCCTCCCTGTCCGGTGATCAAATCGCGAGAAGAATCGGCTATATGCCCCAAAAATCCAATGGCGTGGCGGCCACCGTCTTTGACACCGTCCTGCTGGGCCGCAAACCCCATATCGTCTGGCGGGCCTCACAGCATGACCTGCAGGTGGTGGAGGATATCCTTGTCCAGCTTGAGCTGGAGGACTATGCCCTGCGCTCCACCACCGAGCTTTCCGGCGGCGAACTGCAGAAGGTGGTCATCGCCCGGGCCCTTGCCCAGGAACCGCGCATCCTGCTTTTAGATGAGCCCATCAGCCACCTCGATATCAGAAACCAGATGGAGACCATGGCCCTTCTCCGGCGGCTCGCCCGGGAACTGAAGCTGGTGGTGGTCGTGGTCATCCATGATCTGAGCATGGCCCTGCGCTTTTCCGACCGTTTTGCCTTGCTCAGGCAGGGCCGTATCCATGCCGATGGCGGGCAGGAGGTTGTCACCCCGGAGACCATGCACGCCGTGTTTCACATTGAGGCGGCCATCCATACAATCAACGGGGTACCGGTGGTGGTGCCGTTTCCCCATCATCACAAGAATTACGGCCAGGACCTGCATGAGCACAAATAGTGTGCAGGGCCGGAGCCCGGCGCAGACAAGAAAGAGGAATGAAAAGCGATGGATTGGTTGAAATCAGTTATTGAATATGGTGTCATTGGTCT
>JAFLKM010000044.1 GCA_019163335.1 Desulfobulbaceae bacterium
GTGACCGCTTCCGGCGCTTTCTCAATAAACTGCAAGCCTCTTTCATTAAAATCGATCATTTTTACCTGCTGGCAAAGCACTACGCCTGTAATTCTCTTTACATCTATGGGCACTTCAAAACCGTGCCCCCTAACTCTGCTTGTGATGGGGGCAGCCATTGCTAGTAATATCTTTTTATTAAACGATTCTGGAGAAAGGATAATGGCAGGTCTTTTACCCATTTGTTCATGACCTGCTGCTGGATCAAAATTGGTCCAAACAATATCACCTCGTGCCGGGATGTAATTTTTCTTGGCCATTACCAGATCTCCACTCCTACAGGTCTATCGCCAAGCCATTCCTGATCCTCTTTGTCCAGTTTCATAGATTCAGGCTTGCATTGGCTGAGAAGGTCATCAAGCTTATATTCCTTAGTTACGGAAATCGGAGTGATTACAATTTTGCCATTGACCTCTTCGATATCAACCAACTGATCAAAATGCAAATTGGCTGACTCTGCAATTGCCTTAGGAATCCTCGTCGCCAGGCTGTTGCCCCATTTTTTTATAGTCATTTGCATGGTTGCTCCTCTTTATTAGGGTTAAAACAACATTTTTCACACGATGTTAAACATAAATTAATTGTGTGTCAACATTGTTTATACTTTCTTGTAGGAGTCAGGGGGGCAGGCTTAACTTTTAGATATTCCTCAAATAAGATTTCTTCATGGCACGTAAACCTCGAATTCATTTTCCCGGAGCGGTTTATCATGTGATTCTCCGTGGTAATGCTGGTTAGCCCGTTTTTTTCAGCGATGCTGATCGCTATCGTTTTTATCTCTATCTCCAATATGCTGTCGTAAATATGGGGTCAGAGTGCACTTTCCAAGGAGGGGGTAAGTAGCCTCTAATCTTGAAATGGTGTTGTCAGATCTATCTTGACTCCTGTAAACAAAAAGTTTGCTCTTTGTCGCATGATTCAAACTGTTGCTACATGTGAAACTGAAAATTTCTTTGCAACCGGAAAATCACGACGATTGCCGAGTGAAATATTGAAGGGAACTGCAATGCGCTTGAATCAAGTACATGCCGCCACGAAGATTGAGGATTTACGCCTACCACCATCCAATCATTTAGAAAAACTCACGGGTGACAAGAATGACAAATGGAGCATCCGTATTAACGGACAGTGGCGGGTTTGTTTTCGGTTCGAAGGAGGGCATGCTTTTGATGTTGAAATTGTTGACTACCATTAAGGAGGACTTCGCATGACTTGTAACGGATTGCCCTCGATCCATCCTGGTGAATATCTGGTTGAAATCCTGGAGGAGCTGCATCTTTCGCAGGCAGAATTTGCCAGGGCAATTGGTGTTTCTCCCATGCGGATATCACATATCGTCAAGGGAACGCGCCCGGTGACGGCAGAATTGGCATTGTTGTTTGGACACGCCTTCGATCAGTCACCGCAATACTGGATGAACTTACAGGCAGACTTCGACTTGAAAATTGCGATGTCTTCTATGAGTACCCGCTTGGTTGATATTCATACTCTTGTGCATATTTAACAGGAAGATAGGCGGGTACGACATTTTTACCATGTAAATCCAACTAACCCCGCCAAGGGGGATAAATGTCTTAACGGTGTTCCTGTGGCAGTATATGCAACTCTTGCGAATAAGCGGTAAGGAGGCGACGGATTTATTTCCGGCAAACATTATCACGTTGGATCTCCCCTGTTCTCAAGTCGCATTTCTCTCTCCTGAAAATTGTTTTCCACCAGTGAATTTCCATCCACTTGACAACCTTTTAGAAACTAATTAGGATAAACCAAAATTCAGATCAACCTTAATT
This sequence comes from Desulfobulbaceae bacterium, assembly GCA_019163335.1. GTDB lineage: Bacteria > Desulfobacterota > Desulfobulbia > Desulfobulbales > Desulfocapsaceae > UBA2270. Next base: position 1,830 of record JAFLKM010000044.1, read on the forward strand.
GAGGTCAAAGTATGACTACCTTGTCTGTTTCCGAGGCAAAAATGAAGTTAAGCGCGCTGGCGGATTCTGTGTTTACCACCCACGAAGAAATCATTATCACCAAAAACGGAACACCTGTTGCCGTTCTGGTCAGCCCCGACGAATTTGCTAGCTGGCGCGAAACCATCCACATCCGTTGTGACGCAGATCTTATGCAAGAGATTAAAAAAGGGCTGAGCGCGCTGAAAAAAGACAAGGTGTCGTTGTACACCCTTGAAGAGCTTTTTGATACGCCGGCATGACGCAAGAGTACCTTCTCAAAGTACCTGATGGCCTTGTTTCGCTTATCCGCAACCTGCATCCGCAGATCAAGGCGGATATCAGAAATGCGTTGCGCCTGCTGACGCAAAACCCAAACGGCGGCAAGGCCCTGAAGGAAGAACTTGACGGCCTGAGGAGTTATCGCATAAAAAAATATCGGATTATTTACCGGATACCTGCTGCATTCCCCCAAACACTTGAAATCATAGCGATAGGCCCCAGAAAAAACATCTACGAAGAAACTTTTAATATTATCAGCAGGGAGCGCAACAAAGAGAGCTGATGTTTTCCGAGGCGCGCTAGGAGTCTGTCGAACTTCTCAGTGATCCGTTAGTATTATTCTTCCCTACTTTTTGCGCTGTCTTTTCAGGAAAAAACGGCAGTGCTGTCTCTTTGCTTGATTCCATATAGATCCTGAAAGAGCATTCAGCATTTCAGGGTTCCTTCCTCGTGCTTCCCGCCTTTGCGGCTTGAAAGCGGAGGAACAGTATTTTTATTTTAAAAGAGGTTGGTATGTCCATAGAAGAAAAAATGCAGGCTTCAGAAACCAGGATCACCAAGGCGGTGTTCCCCAATACCACCAATCATTATGCCACTCTGTTTGGCGGGACGGCACTGCAATGGATGGATGAGGCGGCCTTTATTACCGCAACCCGGTTCAGCCGTCAGAAGATGGTGACGGTCTGTTCGGATCGCATTGACTTCAAACACCCGATCCCCGCCGGAACCTTTGTCGAGCTGGTTGGACGGGTGGTGAAAGTAGGGAACACCAGCCTTCAGGTGCGGGTGAGCGTGTATCTTGAGCGGATGTATGATGATTCACGGGAAAAGGCGATTGAGGGGGGCTTTACCTTTGTGGCGGTGGATGATTCGATGCAGCCTGTACCAGTGAGGAAGTAGAATATGACTTTTTATCAGATGTTTCGTTGTGCATTTTTTTCAGGTGGCCAGGTCTCTCTTCTTATCCTGTTTCCATGGCTCTTCTCGCTTTTCGCGGCAAGCCCCTTGCAGGCTGCGGAGGAGCCGAGTCTGCCCTGGGCTGCGAATATTTATTTCGAAAATGATCTCTTTACCGGCACCGATTCCAATT
>JAFLKM010000085.1 GCA_019163335.1 Desulfobulbaceae bacterium
AAGCGGTACAGCGGGACAGATCGATTAATTTTACGAGTTCCTTTTTCATATTCTCTCTCCCCCTTAAGCCTTACTGACGTTAACCATGAATGCCTTATACTCGGGACAGAAAGTATTCGGGCAGCCGATGGAAGGCGTCAGATAATTGGCCGATGCATCAGTAGCGTCTTCCGGGAAGCGCCAGCCATAGTTGAACGGCATACCTACCTCATGGACGGTTTTGCCGTCGATTTGGAATGGTACTAACCGTTTGGTAACCATGGCAACACATTTGACTTCACCACGGATGGAGGTCACCTTGATCGGGTCACCGTTTTTGATTCCCAGGCTTGCTGCCAGCTTGTCGCCAATTTCGAGATAGGCTTCAGGCATCATCTCAAGAAGCCACGGCTGCCAGCGGGTGAATCCGGAACACCAGTGTTCGGTGCAGGAGTAAGTTGTACAGACTATAGGATACTTGCTGTCGGCATTGGCTACCTTGTCAAGATCACTTTTGAAGGCTATGACGGCGGGATTCAGCAACTGACCTGAGATCAGATTTTTGGCGAGAGGTCCTTCCAGAGGTTCATAGTGTTCCGGGAAGGGGCCTTCGACCATGCCTGGTCCAAATATAGCTCCGACGCCATCAGCCTTCATGATAAAGGGCATTTTTCCCTTTTCTTTATTGGCCATTGGCGGCGCGGGACCATCGGGAACATCGCCAACCCATTTGTCTCCCACCCATTCCAGGAGCTTCATCTTTGGATTGTAGGGCTTGCCTTCGAGATCACAGGAGGCGCGGTTGTAAATAATGCGCCGGTTGAGCGGCCAGGCATAAGCCCATTCGGCAAAGAGTCCAAGTCCTGTCGGATCTTCCTTGCCACGCTTCGCCATTTTGTTCAGGCCCTTCTGGTCAAAACTGCCGGCCATAACCCAGTTGCCGCTGGAGGTGGAACCGTCGGCCATCAGTTTAACAAACGATGGAACAGTTTCCCCCTTCTTATTTTCTTCCTTGGCACCGGTTACCGGATCCGTGATGGTCAGGTCTTTCGTATAGTGGCCATTGATCTGTTTGGAGACCTTCAGCGCATCAAACTTCCCGGAGGCATCCCGATAATCCCATTTGAGATTAAGGATCTGTTCCGGAAATGCGCCGCCTTCCTTCTTGTAGAGTTCGCGAAGGGTGTCCATGATTTTCATGGTGATATCACCATCGGCCAATGCATCTCCTGGCGGATTGGCAGCCTTGTAGCGCCACTGTACCAAACGTCCGGAGTTGCTCTGGCTGCCTTCTTTTTCCATACTGGCGGCAGCCGGCAGGAGGAAGACCTCGGTATCGATGGCGCTTGAATCAACGCCTGGAGCCTTCCAGAAGGAGGCCGTCTCGTTATCGAAGATATTGACGTTGACCATCCATTTAAGTTTTTCCAGACCCCGGCGCACCTTGGTGGTGTTTGGTGAACTGACTGCAACGTTGGAGCCATAGGCAAAGAAACCCTTAATCTTACCGGCATACATCGCATCGTAGGTGTGGAGAATGGAGTAATGTTTGCCATCGTCTATCTTTGGCAGCCAGGAATAGCCGAATTCATTCTCGGCTGTAGCCTTGTCTCCCCAGATTGCTTTCAGAAAACTAACAGTGTATTTGGGGTAATTTGAGTACCAGTTTACTGACTGAGGATCGGTAGACTTGGGGGTATATTTTTCAATATACTTGGCCAAGGTATCCACAGGTCCTGATGGCATCTTCAGATACCCGGGCAGGATGTTGTACAGAATGGCATGATCGGTTGATCCCTGGACATTGGGTTCGCCGCGCAGGGCGTTGATCCCGCCGCCGCAGACGCCCATGTTGCCAAGGAGCAGCTGGATGATCGACATGGCGCGAATGTTCTGGCTTCCCACGGTATGATGGGTCCAGCCGAGGGCATAACATTCCGTTCCGGCCTTGTCTTTGGCACCGGTGGCGCCGTACTCGTTATAGACCAGGAGCAGATCTTCTTTGGAGACGCCGGTGATCGACGAGACCATATCCAGGGTGTAGCGATCATAATGCTTTTTCAGCATCTGATAAACGCACTGGGGGTCCTGAAGGGTGTAGTCACGGATGGGAATCCCTGCCTCGTCTTTCATCGTGGTCCAGGTATCTTTTTTATAGCCGCGTTTCGCGGCATCATATCCGGAGAAAAGACCATCCTTAAAGCTGTAATCAGGATTAACGATCTGCGAGGCATTGGTGTAATACTTCACATACTCTTCCTGAATCATGTTGTTGTCGATAATGTGCTTGATCATACCGCCCAAGAAGGCGATATCGGTACCGGAACGCAGAGGTACATGAATATCGCAGCGAGCAGAGGTACGGGTATAGCGGGGATCCACATGGATGATTTTGGCACCTCGGTCCTTCGCGCGGAGAATCCACTTGAAGGCGATGGGGTGATTTTCAGCGGCATTGCTTCCCATGATAAGAATGCAGTCACTGTTTTTCAGGTCAATATAATGATTTGTCATCGAACCACGACCAAACGACTCTCCCAGAGCCGCAACGGAAGGGCTGTGTCAGACGCGGGCCTGGTGATCGATGTTGATAAGGCCCATGGCACGGCAGGCGACACTTAAGGTCCAGCATTCCTCGTTGTTGATGTTTGAAGTCCCGTAGTGGGCGATGCTCTCGACGCGATTGACCAGCTCGCCCTTTTCGTTGTGGGTGACAAAATCAGCATCGCGGGTGTCCTTGATCAGCCGGGCGATGCGCTTGAGGCTCCAGTCCCAGTCTTTTTCTTCCCATTTATTGCTTTTCGGGGCTCGGTAGAGGACCTTGCGCAGACGGTGCTGGTTGACCTCGGTCATGCCAAAAAGACCGGCTCCTTTGGCGCAAAGGGATCCCTCGTTGATCGGATGATCCGGATCACCTTCAATGTTGAAAATTTTGCCGGTCATCTTGTCGGTGCTGCAGATCAGGCTGCAGCCCACCGAACAGTAACAGCAGATCGTCGTCGACTGTTTGGCCATGCGGACTTGATCCGTCTTGTTGAGCCCTGCGGCATGCGCCTTCAGAGCGGTGAGATCCAGCCCGAGCGAGGACAGGGCAACACCTGATCCTATTGCTCCGGACATGGACAGGAATCTTCTCCTGCTGATTTTCATACGGTCTCCTTTTTCTG
>JAFLKM010000021.1 GCA_019163335.1 Desulfobulbaceae bacterium
CCGACCATTTTATAGCCGACCTTAAATGCTGGATTAAGGGTATCAAGTGACGTACTACAACGAAAGGGTCAATTTCTATACATGAAACCATGAACCCCCTAGAACAAAACCAGAGGATCAATCAATCTCCAGTAGCTGCTGTCTGCAAACAGCGGCAAAATCCTCCGGATAGTGACCGTTGATGAATCGAAGCTGGGCTTCACTGAATGCACCGGGGGATTGGGGGAGTCGAGGAAGAAAGGCATAAAGCAGATGTTGTCCCGGCTCTCCTTTTCTACCGATACGCTTGGGGTACTCAATGGACGTCACCATTCTCGCCCTCAATCCAGCCAGAGACTTTTGCGCCAGCAGAATTCCCCTGTCAAATGAGGCGCGTGTTGCAGGATCTGCTTCAACAATATTGCCGACCACATTTCCGCGCTCGTCCTTCTTGGCCATCAACTGCAATTCCCACTGGGAAGTCTGGGCCTTAGGCACAAAAAGCATGGCATGCTCATCCTCCCACACCACCAGACTGCTTTCCCGATCGCCTCGCCCATCCATCCGCCTGTTGTTATGAATGCAGGTGATATAATCATCGAAAAAATCAGAACCAGTCTGGGTACGATAGTGACGCATCACCTCGGCAACCATGTCGCCACAGCCAAAGGCCGGGATCTCACCGCAGGGATTCTCTGGATCTCCGCCATAAGCGGTAACGTTCTCAGGGATCATCGCGTACTGCTGATGGATCTGCTGATGGGAGGCATGCAGACGATACCCGGTCGGGGCGTAATCAAACCCGAAATTCCAGCCCCAGAGGGTTGCAGGAGATGTCTTATCCTGAGCAGTCATGGCCTGCAGGATTTTTAGCCGAATTCTCTCGAGTTCATCAGGCAATACTGTCTCCTGTTTTTCGGGCAGATCTATACCCAACTGTTCAGCCAGACGGATAAAAGTCCGCTGATAGTAAAGATGGCGCAAACCCAGGATATCGTCTATTGAAAGATTATTTATAGAATAGCGCACAGTATCATCAGCCATATTAGCCGCATAATGACCTCCAGGGATATAGGAGTTTCGCCGTAGATACTCAAAGACGTGGCTCTTATGACCGTTGCTCCATTCCCCCACAATCTCACTCCCACCTTGGGCTCCTGGCCTGAGTACCATGACTCTTTTATAGATGTCGGGCAGATATACGTTATTAGCCACAGCTTCAAACAAGGCATGATTTTGAAAAACAGGCCTGATTCGACCATTTTTTTTCTTACGGTATTGCAGGCCAAGCGGTAGCCCCGCCTCGTTTTTCTCAATCGCACAACTCATCTCAGCAAGCTGGATAAGATCCTGAGGGTCGGTGGAACAGGTTGCCAAAGAAAGGAGTACTGCAGAAGGAAGCTGACTAAAAAAAGATGCAGAGACACCAGCTTTTCTCAGCGATTCAGACATGGATGTCGGCTCATAATCAGGAAGTCGTATCCGACGATAATCCCTCGCACTGGCCTCCGCCCATTCCTGATCGATAAAGGTCGTTCCCTTAAAGGGAAAAGGATTAGGAATTTCAAAAATCCAGTCAGCCTTGCCTATGTTTAGAGAACCATCGGGGAAATTCACATGGTTCTCCATGACAGATTCGCCGTCAATTGTCCCAAGTCGCTCGACATTTTTTCCAGCTCTGAGGTTACTAACCGTATACGCTGGCTTATGAAGGCCATACAAAAAAAACTTGTCAGGAGTGACACAGGTACGAATCATATTCATGAGTTATCTTTACTCGCAGCCCAGACTTGCAGGGCTTTTTGATAGACATCGGAGCGTGAAAGGCCTAAATCCTTGGCAACACGCTGACTCACATCCTTTAAAGAAAATTCAGTATTTTTCTGATACCAGAGAAGCGTCTCCTCCAGGTCATCACCCGTAACTTGCCGGCTGACACCAGGGCCAATAATCAGAACAAATTCTCCCCGATTTCGTTGAGAAGAGGCACGTTCCAATAACTGAGAAATAGTTCCAGCCTGGAGGTCTTCATAGAGTTTGGTCAACTCCCTGCCCCAGAATGCCTGTCGATCGCCCAGAATTTCCAGCACATCCATAAGCAGGCCCTGAATTCGATGGGGTGATTCATACAAAACAAGGGACCAGGGAGACTCTACAAAGGTGCTGAGAAACTTTTGTCGTTGTCCTTTTTTAGGGGGAGCAAATCCTAAAAAAAGAAACGCACTCTCAGCAATCCCGGCAGCAGAAAGGGCAGCAGTTAACGCAGAAGGTCCAGGAACAGGAACAATAACAATCCCGGCTCCCCTGGCTTTCTGGACTAGTATAGCCCCAGGGTCAGATATTCCAGGAGTACCGGCATCACTCACCAAGGCTATGGTCACACCTGTTAGCATTTTCTGTACCAGTTCATCTGAACGCTCAGCCTCTTTTTCACGATAATAGCTGATAAGTGGCGTATGGATTTCAAAGTGATTCAACAATTGGCGGGTATGCCGGGTATCTTCAGCAGCAATTAAATCAACCTCTTTAAGGGTACGGAGAGCCCGAAGAGTAATATCTTCAAGATTCCCGATGGGTGTCGCAACGACATAAAGACGGCCAACTATTGCTTGATTAATTTGTATCATAAGGATCGTTTATAAAGCATTACTAACTGGAAAATCAGCATTAGAGACATTAAAAAACATCGAGAATCAACATCAATAATACGGATAGTAACAATCTGTCAAGAAGCAGGTGCTTACAGAAAAAATGAAAAGAAAAATTACAGAAATGATATTGAGAGCTAAAGTGAGGAAGTTTTTAGAATAGATTGGGCATTTGGCAGAGAAAGAAAAAGAATTCCTTTTTAGACCAAGTGAAGGGAGGTACAGTTTAGTTCCTGTATGTTCGTGTTCCTGTCTGTGCTGTATGAGGTGTGAGGATGTGCGTATATGGATGTAGTGTTGTAAAAAGCAAAAGCCCTGGTCAGCTTGGCTGATCAGGGCATTTGGGATAAAAAATTCGGCGGTGTCCTACTCTCCCACACAGTCACCCGTGCAGT
>JAFLKM010000095.1 GCA_019163335.1 Desulfobulbaceae bacterium
TCAATGTTCCATCAAACTGGTGCGATATAGTCTCCCTGCACCCAAATGTGAAGGCCTGTACTTACAAAGAAGAGGAGTCAATATGGCTCCTGACCTTTTATATCGGGCGCAAGATCAATCAATCACTTGAGGACACGCACCAGGTTATCTGCCGTTATCGTAATGTTGATCAACAGCCGGGATATCAAGACATTGTTCTTGCTGCCGCCAAAGGTCCTTTTGGTACCATGGACCATAAAATGCGGTTTGAGGCCATCCCCATTGATGAGGAACGGACATTTGTCCATGTCAGTTATAGTTATAGCGACAGTGCGTCGCTGCGACTTGCGGCCAGGATCTATTTTGCAACAATCGGTCGAGAGAAGGTGGGGTTCACGGTGATCGGAACAGACGGGAAGGATGCCCCCCGGTATATCGGCGGCCCTCGTGGTGCGATAGAACGCAGTGCTATCCGTTACTATTTTGCGATTCAGTCTTTTATGGATACGTCACGTTCTTCAGAAGAACTCCGTTTTAGTCAACGCATCAATCGGTGGTACGATTTAACCACCCGATTCAAAACACAACTTTTCGATCAGAAAAAGACTGAATACCTGAAGGTCAAGACATCAGAGCATGCGACTCAGGTGCGCCTCCAGAATCAGCAGAACAGTGATAATCTCCAAGAGTAGAGTCCAGGGTCGAATAAGTTGGAATAACCCCGGTTTTATCAATGGTCCCTTAAATGGTATCGATTATTTTTTTAATTTTGCATGTACATTGGTCTTTTTGCGGATGGACAGTTCTTGGGCGACCTGGGTGGCGGTCTCCTCGATGGAACGACCATCTGACATAATGACCGGAATCCCATAGTTCAGAAAGATCTGATGGGCCTGACTGAGCTCATTGACGCAGGTCGCATGTTTTGCGTATGAGCTTCCCTTATAGCGCTTCTCCCGGATATGATGGAGAATCTCCGGGGTGGTGGAGAGCCCGATGACCCTTTTCTTATTTCGGATAATATCCGAGGGAAGGCTGAAGGTATTCAAGTCGTCACAGACGAGGGGGTAATTGGCGGCCTTGATCCCCAACTGGGTTGCAAGATAGACAGAAATTGGAGTTTTGCCGGAACGTGAAACTCCAAGCAGGATGACTTCTGCTTCATCATAATCCTTGGTGGCGGAGCCGTCATCATGGTTGATGCAATACTGGATAGCAGAAACGCGTTTGGCCATATGCGTATCATCAAGATGCCTGGAAAAACCAGATTCCCGGAGCGGTTCGGCTTCAAGAAGTTGTGCCAGGCGCCCGAGATAGTTTTCGCAAATATTAAAAAGCTCAATCTCTGGTGCATCGAGAATCTCGATCAATTCAGGACTCATGATGGTGGAAAAGACAAGGGGGTGTCGTCCGGAGGATTGTTTTAGTATGAGTTCACGGGCCTCCCAGGCATCCTTTTCAGTTCGGATGAATGGAATTTTCTCCTCATTGAAGCTGATCTCAGGAAACTGACAGAGGAGTGCCTTGCCCAGATCTTCAGCCAGGATACCGGTGCTTCCTGACAGATAATAGACATCTTTAGATTTCCACATGATTCACCTCTTTAGCTTGATTTCATTCATGGTGCATGAGACAAAATTCGATTCTGGCCATAAGGCACTAAGGAAGATCGGTAAATGAGCGCCAGCAGTTACGACCGGATCCCTTGGCCAGATACATGGCCCGGTCAGCGTTTTTCAACAGGGTACTGATATCGGTTCCGTCTTGCGGACAGATGGTGATTCCGATGCTGGCGGTTACCGAGGCTGTTTCATTTTCGAGATGAAATGGTTCACTCAGGGCGCTGAGGATTTTTTTAGTTATCTTTTCGATTCCGGCATTAACATTGAGGCGGGTGAGCATCAAAACAAATTCATCGCCGCCAAATCTGGAAACGGTATCAGTATCACGTACACACTCAACGATACGCCGTGCTGCCTCGATGAGGAGAATGTCGCCATAGTCATGGCCCAGCGTATCGTTAACCTCCTTGAAACGGTCCAAGTCAAGGAACATCAAGACCAGAGAAGAACCTTCTCTGCCGGTGTAGAGAATACTCTTCTGTAAACGGTAGAGGAACAGTCTGCGGTTGGGCAGATTGGTCAGGTGGTCGAAGTTGGCCTGCCGCCAGATAATTTCATCCGACTGTTTCTTGGCCGTAATATCCTCATTAATAGACATGTACTGGGTGATTTTACCTCTGTCGCTGCGGATGGGCGAGATGATGACATGTTCGATGAACTTCGTACCATTTTTCTTGGTGTTATAAAAATCACCTTCCCATATCTTGCCCGCGCCTATGGCTTGCCAGAGTTCGGTGATGATTCCGGGAGGAGTGTCTTCCGTCATTAGCAGGGATTGTGGGCTATGGCCGATGGCCTCGTCAAGGGTATAGCCGGTCTGGTAGGTAAACTCAGGATTCACGAATTCGATATTTCCTTGGGTGTCAAAGATGATAATGGTAACAGGGCACTGTTCCACAGCCATGGAAAGTTTACGTAGCTTGTCTTCATTTTTCATTCGGGCGGTAATATCACGGCCAATGATGACGAGGGCTTTCCGTCTTCCGTCAGGATGAAAGAGAGGAGCCTTAATGACCTCAAGAACCCTTTCATCTTGGTCGGGAGTATGGATAATCTCCTCAGTGGTGAGCATACGGCCATAGCTCCATGCCTGTTCATCTGATATTTCACGGGCCATGATGGCATCATGATAGAACGGGCTACAGGCTGCCAGATCAGAACTTTTTTTCCCCCGGTAGTCCACATCCTCAAGGTGAAACAGGGCCAGATCGGCCTTGTTGGCCAGCAGCCAGCGTCCTTCCCCATCCTTGAAAGAAATG
>JAFLKM010000056.1 GCA_019163335.1 Desulfobulbaceae bacterium
TGGGGACATGAACCGAATTGTCTTTTTAATTCGGTATCGTGTACCCAGAATTCCAGATTATGTCCTGAACACAACCTGCAAGGCACTAGCCCCGATGAACGGGATAAGTGCCTTGCAGGTTTTTTCTTGTAAAAAAACAAGAAAAAACCTGTAAGGCACTAATAAATGAAGCGGAAAAGATGCTCAGCTTCGGTAATTTCTTGCGCTGACAATCCGAGCTTCTTGGCACGGGCTTGCCAGCCGCTCACCACTTTGCTCACCCGGCCGACAATCTCTTTTGCCTGATCCTGGCCGAGACGATAGTATTCCGCAGTTTCCAGTACCACCGCCATATCCGGCTGCCGGGTATAAAGATCCAGAGCCAGGGCGTGATCATTCTTCTTGAAAGACGGATTCATGTCAAAGGCCGGGGCAAGGCGCCAGCCGGCTGGAGTCCTGATGAAACCGTGATTGCGCAGGTGATCGTCCCGATTGGCAGTGGCAACATTGAAAACAACCCTGGTAAACAGTTCTTCAAGGTCGCGGACTATATGATCGACTTCGCCCCAGGTCGCGATGAATTCAGCCAGTTCCAGATAGCTGGCGTCATCGCTGTCCCGATGTCCGGTCATGGTCATGGCTGATGCAAAGAAACGCCTGGTGTCGCCTGCCCGGTCAAACCGTTTCGCCATGAACGTGTGATAGCCGCTGCCGATCTGTATGAGGCGGGAAGTCGGCACCGTTATCCCACAATCTTTGGCTAGGTCCTGCAGCAGCATTTCCCAGCTTGCGACATCGTAAACATCGTCCGATGAGGGGAACTTGGCAATCCAGAGACTGCCATCCTCATCCACCAGATTGGCTTTCGGCCGTGCACCGCCAAGGGACGAGCCTGGCGCGACCAGAACCCGCAGCCACTCCTTTATTTTGTCAAGATCATCCTGTTTCTTCCTGGACAGCTCAAAGGCAACTGCCTGAAGTTCGGCAATACGGGCAATCGGCGGCGCTGAAAGCGCTTCATCGGCAAGAAAGACAGCTTCGTTTGGCCAACTGAACCGGATGGCCCCCATGCGGGTACAGTCCTGTACCCCCAGCAGGAACTCCCATGCTCCCAGAGTTCTCGGCGTGCGCCCCTGCTCCCGGGCCTCGACCGCCTCTCTGCGTTGCATCAACACCTGACCCCATTGGTCGGGACAGGAATCCATGAACACTCCGAAGTTGGAATTCCCAGGGAAAAAGTCCCCGGCAGTCAGATCCAGCTCAGGATCAAGGGGGAAAGCATGCGCCTTCTTCAACCAGCTCGGGTCATAGGCAAAGCGAACGCTTCCCCGTTCGCCACGCGACAAAGAGCCTATCCGATGCAATGGGCCGAATGACGGATCGTCAAGCCAGACCCAGACCTGCTCGCCTTGTGCTTTAGCCATCCAAACCGTCAACGGGTTGCGTCTTCTTGGGGGCCCTTTTTCGGTGGGGCAGAGCCTCATCCTGAAGACGCCGCCCCAAGGCATCCTCCTTGGCAACCATCCCCAGATCTTCCACCAGTCCCAAGACCCGCAGCACCTGTACATAAATGCCCATGGCCACAGACGGATCGCCTTTTTCTACCTTGTAGAGCGTTGGACGCGATATGTCCGCCCTGGCGCAAACCGTCTCCATGGAAAAATGGCGCCGCAAACGGGCATCCTTGAGACGTTGCCCAAGTGCGGCGAGTTCTTTTGCCGAAGATGGATAGATTGTAAGGGTTCTTTTGTTCATAACGATAATTATTATTTGCTTAAATGAAGATAATGTCAAATTAAATTATCGTTAAGAGATGTTCGTGACGGGCTGTTTCAAGCAGCCATTCCAACGCGGCGCTCGCTCCCGCAATTCCAATCCCTCAACTCAACAACGACCTCAGTCCTGCGCCATCCCTTAGGTTAAGGAGAGGCGCAGGAGGGGTTACCGCAGGGGCTGGATGGTTAGTGCCAAGTACGGTGGTAGTCGGAATTCTGGGGACATGACCCGAATTGTCTTTTTAATTCGGTATCGTGTACCCAGAATTCCGTGTACCCAGAATTCCACGCAGTGGTAGCTTAACTCCCCCAACCCCCTCTTAACATCAAGAGGGGGCTTTGATCTGGGGAACAGCGGCCTCTTAGTCCGACTATTTTCTATGTTTCCAATAATCTGGGTTGCGATGAAAATTCATAATGGCAACGACAAATATTTGTTCGTGTTCTTCAGAGTACAACACTCCAAATGGGAATCGCCTTACCAATGTCCGCCTGATTTCACCATCGATTATCACCCACGCCTTAGGAAATTCGACAGCCCGCTGAACTGCTGAGTAAATCTCTATGGCAAAATCAAAACCAAGCCCTGATTCAATATCCTCATAATATTCTATCGCTTCGTTGAATTCCTCCACTGCTTCTGGATGGAACAAAACGCTCATTGCTCAAACCTTTTCCAGATATCCTCAAACACTTTTTGTCCCGGTACAGCCTCCACAGCGCCAGATTTCATTTCAGCAAGACGTCTCTTCGCAACAGAAGCCCAGTTTTTGTCAATTTCTGATTCCGGCTGATTGAGACTTCGGAGTAATGAATCAACGACCAACGCTCGCTCTTCCACTGGCAGCAAAACAGCCTCATCAATGAGTTCTTTTGTGTTCATTTTTCACCTCGTTTATACATGTGTAAAAGAGGACGGACTTTTTTCTTGTTTTGCTGGAATTCTGGGTGGTTCATGTCCCCAGAATTCCAGGCGCGGTGGTATCTTAACTCCCCCAACCCCCTCTT
>JAFLKM010000073.1 GCA_019163335.1 Desulfobulbaceae bacterium
ATGCCCGCATCAAGCTGATGAATCTGGTGGATCACCGGATTATCTTTGAAGAATAGGCAGCGCTCCAGGTTTTTCCCTTAACCCACAAAGGCACAAGACACACAGTTTTGTTGTGCAGACCGGCGGTTTGGTACCTTACATCGGAGTTAGAAGTTTTTCGTCATTGTGATTACAGAAGTAATCAGAGACGTCGAAGGAAGTAAACAGGTTTGAGGTTTGTAACACCGATTTCCTGATAGTATCAGCGAGTTATTTAAGTAAGCCATGAAGGCTTTTGTATTCCCTAGAGGAACAAAGGTCTCCGTGGCTTTTTTTTTGCCATGGCAAGCCCATTCCCTGAACGCAGCAAGAACAAGACAAAGCCGTCATCAAGGAGTGCTCCATGAAAAAAATCCCAAATAATCAGCTGATGCTTGCCTGCTGTCTGTCGTTGGCAGCCGCATCCACCGCCCAGGCGGCATCCCAGGATCATCTCACCCTGGATGAGATTCTGGTCACCGATACTCTGCTGGAAGACCAGAACACGGCGGTGGTTGAATCCTCGACCATCGACCGGGGGCGCAACATCATCCTGCCCGATGTGCTTAAGCAGGAGGCGGATATTGACATAAAACGCCGCGCCGCAGTGGGTGATACTGCCGATATTGTGGCCATCCGCGGCCTGTCGGCGAACCGCATTATGCTCAACATCAACGACCGGCCGGTGAACGCGGCCGGAGTGGTGGGCGGTCATTACATTGACTGGGGAACCATTCCCCTGGATAATATTGAAAAGATCGAGGTGATCAAAGGGGGCAGTTCGGCCAGATACGGCAACAACGCCTTGGGCGGGGTGATAAATGTGGTGACCAAACGCCCTACCACCGAGCCCACCGCCACCCTGAGCGCCAACCTTGCCACCGGGGATATTGATTTGCTCCAGAATTACCGCCTGACCCATTCCAATAAAATCGGACATGTGGGCTACTCCCTGGCCGGCAGCTTCGAGAAGGCGGATGAGTTTCTGTGGAACAACGACTTTGAAGGAAAAAACGTCGCAGGAAATATCTATATCGACATGCCCGCTGCCGGTGAACTGAGTCTTGGGATGCAATATGCCAATGCCATTCGCGGCTTTATGCGGGACAACCGTCTTTCTGCTGACCCGGACAGCCCCAATTTCAACCGCACCAAAAACAGCGATTATCCCCTGTCTTTTGGTGAAACCTTCAACCCCTATTCCGGCCGGGCCTTTGACCCCGGCCCGGGAGGACAATGGGACAAGGAAAAATATTATCTGGATATGGGGTATAGCCAGCCCTTCGGCGATACCCTGGTCGAGTTCAAGGTCTATCAAAACCATGAAGACCGCGATGAGCGCAACTACTCCTCGTCCCTCATCGTCCCAAGCTACTCCGATGGCAGGTTAGTCCTGGACCGGACCGTCCAGTCCGATCGTTCCTGGGGAAGCAACGTTGTTGTCACCCACTCCCTGGAGGCCCATGAGATTGAAGCGGGTATCGATTATAAGGTTCTTGCTTACGGAGACACGATTCTGCACATGATTGACACCGTCTATAACGGCCGGTCCTACACCGGCTCGGAGCCATCCCAGGAAGGCGTCAGCTGGGGCTATTTTCTGCAGGATACCTGGGCCGTCAGTGATCGTTTTACCCTGACCCCCGGCGTCCGCTATGACACCTACACCAATGAAAGCATTAATGGCGGAACCAGTCCAGAACTGCAGGACGAGGCCGTTACCCCCCGGCTCACCGGCACCTATGCCCTAACGGGCGCTGACACCATCACCGCCTCTCTCTACCAGGCCCTGCGGACGCCGGGTCTGCCGGAGACATACTGGTGGGGGAATGGCGGGCTGACCAGAGGCACATCGGATCTCAAGCCGGAAACAAACAATGCCGCAGAGCTTATGGTCAAGCATGATTTTTCCAAGAAGGACAGCATTAAGGTGTCCGGGTACTATTATCAGATTGAGGATTACATCATGTTCCGGGGCGGATATAACCCCACGGTTCGCGGCACTTATAATTTAGACGAGGCCATTCTCCAGGGTGTTTCTCTCGATCAGCGTCATGTCTTCACCGACTGGCTGGCCGGAAGGGCAACCCTTACCTATCAGCACACCGAAAAAGGTGACAGCCCCTTTGCCTTTGACAGTCTCAGCGACAAGATCGACAACCTGCCCGACTGGAAGGCCACGGCCGGGCTGGATTTCAAGCTGCCCCAACAGGCCGTTTTGAGCGTTACTGTGCGCTATGCCGGTGAGAGTGAAATGATCTATCTGTATACCACCGGGACGGGTTTGGCCACCACCCAGCGATCAAAAAAGATGGACATCGACTCCTTTGTCACCGCCGGCCTTGACCTGAAGATTCCAATCAATAAGCATTGCGAGTTGGGATTATACGCCGATAATCTGTTTGACGAAGAATATGAAGAGCAGTTCGGCTACCCCATGCCCGGGATTATGGTTGGTTCCATCATTAAATTTACCTATTGATTTGGGAAGCTGTTCTGTCAAAAATTACTTTGACCGGACAGGATCATAAACAGCATATCGGGCTGTAACGAAGTGGATTGAAGGTAAGGGTTCATTCGAGACGGTCCCTCAACAGAAGGAGAACATTTATCATGTGTATGACCATGACCACGACAACGATTGCAGCTAAAAACGACTGGGAACGATGTGTTGAGTTCCACGGCCATTCCTGTCCGGGCCTGGCCATCGGCTACCGGGCCTGTGAAGCGGCGCGTGAAAAAC
>JAFLKM010000075.1 GCA_019163335.1 Desulfobulbaceae bacterium
CCGCATTGAAAAAAGATGATGGTGGGAAACTCTAAAAGATCGAGTCCGGTTTTCACCAGGTTGGGATTACAGATCAGGCAGTCATAGAGCCCTGTTTGAATCTGCTTCTTGAGATAGTCTTCCCGATGTTCAGGGGCAACATCTGTACTGCGCAAAATCAGAGGATTCATGTCGTGCTTATGAAGTTTCTCCTCTAATGTTGAGAGTAAATCCCGTGTTCCGGTGTGTTCCAGGAAAACAGCTACCTTTCTTCCCTTTTTCTTTTCAGCCGTGATAATTTCCAGCAGCTTTTCTTCTTTGGGCAGCAGGTCAATCTCAAGGGCAGGGGCATAGCCCACTGTTTCCTCTGTACCTGCTATTTCGAGAGTGACAATTTCCTCACGTCTGCATCCATCAGGATACGCCAGAAGGGATTGAAGCATCTTTCCTAAAAGCCGCATATCGCCTCGGGCCAATGCCTGAAATGTCGCATCGGTTAAATCCTTGGCAAGCTGCTCGTATGCTTCCCTCTGCTCGTGTTCCATTTTAACCGGAACAATGATTTCTTCGTATTCAGGGAGTGCATCACTCACATCGGCCAGACGGACAAAGGTCGAATGCTCTAGAAGCAGATCAGGCAACAACAGGGGTGATATCCCCGGTGCTTCCTTGACCCGAGACTTCCCGAGCTTTCGGCCAATACTGGCTTGGTTGAGGCTTGCTTCAATATCTTTGGTATCGTAGGTTCTCTGCACTACACCGTAGCGTTCCGCAAACTGCATAGACCTTCCAAACTCAAAACGTCCAGCCTTCATCTGACGAGAAAACATCCGCCAGAGCAAGTAAAACAGATTTGAGCTGTATCCACCCATTAAAGTGCCGGTAAGAGCAAGCACCTTGTTGGAACGGGCGATAAGACAGGACATGGCTTGACCCTGGGCAGTACCGCCGCCCTTGAGTTCATGCACCTCGTCCAGAATGAGAAGATCAAAGAAGTTCTTGGGGAAAAACCGCTTGATGAACTCGGCCTTGGCGTAACGACGGACCTTGGTTCTGTCTGCCATCCACATCGGGGCCTTGCAGTGTCCGCAGGTTTCCTGGTTGTCAGATGTTATCTGGTATCCGCATTCTGGACAGCATGGTTTCCCGCAGACAGTAATCATTTGGGGGATACGCTGAAAATGCAGTTTCGCCCGCTCTTTTCCCATCACCCAAATCTCCGTGCCAACCGGTTTGGTCAACTGGAGCTTATTGGCTATGAGCAGATCAAGGCTTTTTCCATTCAGATTGATGCAATGACAATTCGGGATAGTATCCTGAGCCTCCCGTATCCATTTCTTGACCAGGTGGCCAGGACATTGGATAAGGATTCGTTTGCTCTTTTTCGGGATAAGATGAGCTACAGCTAATCCCATAAAGGTCTTGCCCGTCCCCATCTCACCTACCATAAAAGCTGCCTTGTGATCCTCCTTGAAAAAGGAACGGGCCACAGGCAAGATGCCTTTTCTGGTTTGAGATTCAAACGGTTTTCGCAGTAACTGCTGTAATTTTTCTCTGGCCTGTAGATCCCAATCGTCTTCCGCTTTCGGGGAATAGACGGGGTTCATGTTCTTGATGACTTCGGCTTTGAGTATATCGCCCCACTCGTCAAGAAACTCGGCCAGCTTGACGGTTTTTTGGTCGTCATCTGGTTCGATAATATCGGTGATAGCTTCCATGACTCTCCTTTTATGATGAAGGTTGAACAAAGGAGAATATGGCCCCTTGAGGGGAATATTCTCCCCCTGTTTGGGTTAGGTTGTCAATTTGGTTTGGCTACTGTATCTCGCCTGCCTTGATTGCTGCCAGCACATGCGACTCTAAGGTCTCATCGCATGGGATATTTACAAGATATGCTTCCTGAAAATCCTCGTCGCCAAAGCTGTAAAGTTTTTCAGGGTATATCATTTTCTCCCAGAGCCATCCTTGCCATTGTGGTTTGAGTGGTATGGTGGTTGCTTTATCAACACGGCGGAAGGCTCGTTCCTGCACGGTAAGCAGATCAGGGCCAAAGACAGCCGCATGATTAGATGAGTTGTTGAATCCTGTTGCAACCAGCACCTTGTTTACTGCCTCCCCGATTTTGCGGGTTCGGCAGGAGCGGATTGAACCTGAAAAATGCAGGTCGGATGAATCGTCATTTTTATCTGACACCCTGCAAACAGCCTCTCCGCCATAAATGAGCGCAGACATGGCCTTTACATGAGATGGCGAACCGATAAGGCTTAACAAACAGCCTTGGTATCCTCGGTCTGACCTTCTCACTATCAGGGCGTTGGAATAGCAGACGAACCCAACACATTTTATGGTGAGATAATTTGGCGTCTCCATTATTGGAACCTCCTGAATACGTCATCAATCTTTGAAGCCAGATCGTATGTTTTCATGGTGCCAACTTTTTTGTTGGGCATGGAGTTCAGGATATACAAACACTCATCGAGCAAGCGTCTGTATTCATTTCTTTCCTTTACAATCCCCTGGAGCTGCGAGACATTTATAGTCGGTTCTATTATCATTTTGATTTCTCCTTTAAGTTATGGGTTATAACGGGAGAAATCCCTTGTAGGGAGGTTTCTCCCGTAGGGATTGAGTTGTGCGATTGTAAATGGGTAGAGTTACTGAACGGTGATCAGTTCAGCTGTACTCATATCAATAACTTTGACGGTGGGGATGTATTGATCTTTGGTGGTGATTGTACCGCCGCCAGTTCCGTTTTCATTGGTCTGGACGACTTTCTCCG
>JAFLKM010000088.1 GCA_019163335.1 Desulfobulbaceae bacterium
CAAACTCCAGGGGTTTGTCATCGACGTCCTCGGTCAGGTCAATGATGGCCGTTTTATCTCCGCGAATGACGTAGGAATTGATGGAAATACCGTTTGGCATCGGCCACATTCCCTCAAACAGCTGGTCACTTTCCAGATTGATTCCCAGCCGGTAAATTCCCTCAGTGATCTCGGTTGCTTTCATGATTTCCCCCCTTGAGAAGATGCTGATACAGGCCGCGCCAGCGAACTGAATGAGTCGTTTCCATTATACACCACCAGGACGATCAATGACTGGTGACGGTGAACAGGGCGGCATTCCCGTCCGGTTCAAAAAGCAGATGATGTTTGAACAGCTCCAGATGTTCATCCTGCCGATGACTGACAAAGATCATCGTCGAGATGCCAAGGCCGGCGATGCGTTCCAGACAGGCGAGGATCATAAAACGATTCTGGTCATCCAGGGCCAGGGTCGTTTCGTCGAGAAGCAGCAGGGGCGGCTGTTTGATCAGGGCCCGGGCGATCAACACCAGGCGTTGCTCCCCCCAGGACAAGTCCCTGAATGTGGTTTGCGCCTTCTCTTCCAGCCCGAGAAACACAAGCCACTGGTGGGCAAGCTGCTTCTCCCTTTCGGAGACAGGTCCATACAAGCCAATGCTGTCATGGAGCCCGGAAACAACAACGGCCAGGGCATTTCCCGGCACTCGATAGTCCTGATGCAATGCACCGGAGACAAGCCCAAGATGTTTCTTGATGTCCCAGATGCTTTCGCCGCTGCCCCGGACATATCCAAAAACCGTCATGCCATTATGGAAACACTGGGGATGATCCCCGGAGATCAGTTGCAGCAGCGTGGATTTCCCGGCACCGTTTGGCCCGGAGATGATCGTATGCTCGCCAGGCCGAACGACCCAATTCACATTCTGGAACTGAATGACATTATCATACACGACCCGGCTGTTGTCCAGGAGCACAAGTGGATCAAAGGTGGCAGGTGCATTCAGGGGCGGAGGCAGCTCCGGCAAGCTCTCAGAATCGAAGTGGAACAGGGCGCGGATGGCATCGTCCTGCAGAACCTGTTCTTTTCTGCCCTGCGCCAGGAGGCGTCCTTTGTGCAGCACCCCGATATGGGTCTGCCAATCCTGGATATCCTGCAACTGGCTGACAAGCATAAGCAGGGGCTGCTGATCCTTCAGGTCAGCCAAAAAACTCCCCAGTAATTGCATGGAGGCGGCATCGAGGCCTTCAAAAGGCTCGTCCAGGATCAGTAAGTCGGGTTTTCCGAGGAGGGCGCGAGCAATAAGCAGCTTTCTGGTCTCTCCCGATGAAAGCATCCGGAATCCCTTTCCCAGAAGGTTTTCAATCTTGAACCGGCCAACAAGCTCCTGGATCGCACCACCGTCTGCGCCGGACTGCTGCAACAGTTCCAGCCCGCTGTGCCCGTAATCAATCCGGCCGAGGACATCTGTGTCATCGTCATAGAGCTCCGCTTCCAACTGGGCCTGCTGGGCCTCCAGCCCCACGCAGAGACAGGAGTCAGGACGATGGAACCGCTGAAAGGTACATGGCACCTCTTCAGGTTTCTCTAACAGACGGGCCAGATGACTCTTCCCGGACCCGGTTGTCCCGATCAGGCACCAGTGCTGGCCGGTCTTGACATTCCATTGCCTGAGCGAGACCCTCTCACTACGTAAATCCTCAATCACAATCTGGTTCATAATTTTACAATTGTTGTTCTGCCGGTTTTCAGGGAGTGCCTTTTACAAGGCCATATTGGAGATATTTTACAAGCGGGTGTCAATCTTTTGGTGGAACTGGTTCCACGAAAGAATTTTTTCATCGGCCAATAATCGATTGCCGCCATTGTGTAATGACAATTTCTTCAGAGTATAGTCATTGCCATGGTCTCATGACAATTTTTTTTTCACAGGAATCCAGCCATAGGACTTCAAGACGATCGCACATCCAGAAGATTCCAATTATAAATCAAACTGCTTGCCCTAAAATATCTCCGAAATAGCCGGTTTTTCGATCCTCTGCCTGTCCACTCCATCGATAAACGCTGAAGAATACGATAAAAATATTGCTTTATTAGTCAAAACTAGATATTTTTTTTAAACTCGAAATTTCGAGCGAAAGTGCCAGTTTTTTAATTAAAGCTACAAATCGACTACCTATTTCTACTTTGTCACATTGCCTATATTATCAACTACTCAACCACCCCTAACCCCTCCTTATCAAGGCTGATCTTGATCCACACTTGACACCGGGGGTATAACATGGCATGCTGGGGA
>JAFLKM010000092.1 GCA_019163335.1 Desulfobulbaceae bacterium
CCATACCCCGACGCCAACCATCATGTTCTCCAGTTTGAGTCAGAAGGGGACCCCCCGATCTTTTGATGCCCTTAAATATGGGGCCATCGATTTCGTTGCCAAGGCATCTTTTTTCAAAGGCAGCGATATGGCTGCCGACAATGACTTGATTATCAAAAAAGTAATGCAGGCAGCTACGATTACTGTAAAAGCCATTGATCCAATGCAGTCAGCAATCGGACAATGTGAAATTTCTGAAACCGAGCAGCTCGTTTTTTGTGAAGATTGTGGCGCCAGAAACGTGGTGGATACACGGCAGTATGAAATGGGTGAGATTTTTCGATGTCACAACTGTGGCGACACCTTGAAAATAAATAGTAATGCGCGTTTTCGTCGATTATCCTGTCTGATTGTGATGGGTGCGGGAGAGGGTGGGTATGTTAATCTTTTGCAAATTATCCCTTCTCTTTGCTCTGATATGGGGGCAGCCATAATAGTAGTTATCCATGATGAACCGGATAAAGTCTCTTCTTTTGCGGAGTATCTTGGCTCAATCAGTGCCATAAAAGTTGTGCGAGGTCAAGACGGGTTGACCATGGAGGGCGGCTCCTGTTATATTTTTTCTGGTGCGCAAAGGGTAACATTGTCTTCTCATAGTGGCCATTATGCCCTTCGGGTGACAAGTGACCCAACCTTTATGAAGCAGGGGGCGATTAACACGGTCTTGATGTCATCTGCATCACTTTTGAAAGATCGGGTGGCCGGAATACTTCTTTCCGGGTCAGATAATGAAGGTGTCAAAGGGATGGATGCAGTTCAAAAGTCCAAGGGGACGGTGATTGCCCTTGATCTCTCTCGATGTCTTTGCAAGGAGATGAGTGAAAAGCTCATCCGTAAATATCCCGAGATATTGATAGCTGATGAACAGGGGATTGTTGAGCTGCTGAAGACGATGGAACTCCATTGCCGGAATCAGCTTGTCACAGCATGACCCTTAGTGATGTGATGTTTTTCTAATATTTAAGCAGGATTGAAACGCCTACGCAGCAGGTAGAATAAGGGCTGCTGAAGAGTCAATGATGCGTTTTATAGCAGACCTGCATGTTCATTCGCTCTATTCACGAGCAACCAGCAAGCATTCGCATCTGCGTTCCCTTGCTGCTTGGGCGCAGATAAAAGGGGCCCATGTCGTTGGGACTGGAGATTTCACCCATCCTTTATGGTTTAGGATGCTGAAAGAGGCGTTGGTTCCTGCAGAACCTGGATTCTTTCAGTTAAGAAATACGGTTACACCTGATTTGCCCTTTCCCCTTTCTTATGATTTCCCCTCTCCACGTTTTGTCCTCAGCGCTGAGATTTGTTGCATTTATAAACGTCATGGTCGGGTCAGGAAGGTTCATCACCTTGTATTTGTTCCTGATTTTGCTTCAGCCGAACGGATCAATGAGACTTTGGCGGTCATTGGAAATCTTGCCGCAGATGGAAGGCCGATGCTCAGGCTTGATTCACGAGACCTGCTGGAGATAGTTCTTGAAAAAGCACCTGGTGGTTTTCTTGTTCCGGCCCATATCTGGACGCCTTGGTTTTCAATGTTCGGTTCAAAATCTGGATTTGATTCTGTTGAAGAGTGCTTTGGCGATCTCTCTCCTCATATCTTTGCACTGGAGACAGGCTTGTCTTCCAATCCTGAAATGAACCGGCTCATATCGGCCCTTGATCGTTACTCACTGATATCAAATTCGGATTGTCATTCTCCAGCAAAACTTTGTCGTGAGGCCACAATCTTTGATACTGCGTTTGATTTTTATGCGATGAAATCGGCGTTGCAAATTCCATGTGATGCAAGCGGGCATCGTCATTTATT